>NZ_CP076022.1:2874863-3593579 GCF_018622995.1 Arthrobacter jiangjiafuii | reverse complement strand
CATTCATGCCCATCAGGGTTCTGGGAATCAGGGTCCAGGTCCGGGTTGAGAGCAGTCAGACACATGAAATAAGCGCCGCTTGTTCTTCCCCCTTGTCGTAGCAAGCCAGCGCAACTCAGATTGTCTTGGAGTAACTACCGTGAGCAAGCGGACTTTTCAGCCGAATAACCGCCGTCGTGCCAAGAAGCACGGCTTCCGCCTTCGCATGCGTACCCGTGCCGGCCGTGGAATCCTTTCCGCACGCCGCGCCAAGGGCCGCACCGAACTGTCGGCGTAAATAGCCTTAAATTTGTCGATGCTGCCTACCAGCAGCTCCGCTTCCGAGTCCAGGTGGTCTGAATGCTGGCCGTAGGGAACCGGGTGCGGAAGTCGGCGGATTTTTCTCATACTGTACGTTCCGGTGCCCGCAGTGGGCGCCGGAACGTAGTCTTATATGCGGTGAAAACCGGCGAAAACCCAACCCGCGTAGGCTTCATTGTCGCGAAATCCGTTGGGAACGCCGTGACACGCAACCTCGTTAAGAGAAGACTGAGAGAAGCAGCTGCCCAAAGCCTGCGCGAGTACCCCACCGGGTTCGATGTTGTTGTCCGTGCATTGCCGCCGGCAGCGACAGCAACCTGGCAGGAACTCCGCACGGACTACATGGGTGCGCTGCGTACCTGTGCGGGTAAAGTCGACCGCACCCGATTGCTTAGCCAGAAGGGGTGATCTGCTGATGAGCCGCTCCGGTACCGATCCGGTCAGGGCTGTCCAGATCATTGCCCGATGCGTGTGGAATCTCCCGCGCTACCTTCTCATGGGCCTGCTGATGGCCTACCGAAAAACCATCTCGCCTCTATACGGACCGGTCTGCAGGTTTTTCCCCTCCTGTTCCGCATATGCTCTTGAAGCCGTGACTGTCCACGGTGCCGTGCGCGGCACATGGCTGGCCGCGCGGCGGCTGGTCCGCTGCCACCCGTGGAACGACGGAGGCGTGGACCATGTTCCGCATGGACACAGGATTTGGGACCAGGAAAAGGTTCCGAGGATTATTGTGCTGAATCATCCCGTGATTCCAGCCGACGAAGACAGCCGCGAAGCGGCTTAGGAGAGTAAATGGGTTTCTTCGATACGATACTGTTCCCCTTTAAATGGGTAGTGTCCTGGATCATGTGGATCTTCCACGAGGGTTTTGTTTTCCTCGGGATGGATGCCGCATCCGGCTGGACATGGACGCTGTCCATCATCGGTCTCGTGATCGTGATCCGCGCCGCTCTGATTCCGGTCTTCGTGAAGCAGATCAAGGCCCAGCGCGGGATGCAGTCCCTGCAGCCGGACCTGAAGAAGCTCCAGCAGAAGTACAAGGGCAAGACCGACCAGCTCTCCCGTCAGGCAATGACGCAGGAGCAGATGGCGCTCTACAAGAAGCACGGCACCAACCCATTTGCCGCGTGCCTGCCGATGCTGATCCAGATGCCCTTCTTCTTCGCCCTGTTCCAGGTGCTCAGCGGCGTTGCCAAGGCCAGTGACGAGGGCATCCACATCGGTGCCCTGTCCGCCGATGCCATCGCGCAGTTCGACGCCGCCACCATTTTCGGTGCCCCGCTCTCCGCCTCGCTGCTGCACGGTGGTGGCGGCAACCAGGTCGCCGTCGTCATTCTCTCCATCATCATGATCATCGCCATGACCGCTTCGCAGTTCATCACGCAGAAGCAGATCATGTCGAAGAACATGTCCGAGGAAGCCCTCGCCAGCCCCTTCATGCGGCAGCAGAAAATGATGCTCTACATCCTGCCGCTCGTCTTCGGTATCGGTGGCATCAACTTCCCGATCGGTGTCCTTATTTACTGGACCACCACCAACCTGTGGACCATGGGTCAGCAGTTCTTCGTGATCCGCCGGATGCCCACTCCGGGCTCTCCCGCCGCCAAGGCCCTGGCTGAACGCCGCGCGAAGAAGGGCCTGCCGATGGCGGCACTGCTCGGCGAAAAGAAGGGCGAAGCCGTCGAACCGGTTCCGGTTGCCAAGGCCCAGCGTCAGCAGCCCCAGCGGAAGAACAGGAAAAAGCGATGACCACGGAGCCCGCTGCGGAAGCCTCGGAGACTGTTGCTGACGTAACTGAGGAAGAGGAGACCAGCCGGCCAGGGCGCCTTGAGGAAGAGGGCGACGTCGCAGCCGACTACCTGGAGGAACTCCTCGACATCGCCGATATTGACGGTGACATCGACATTGAGGTCCGCAGCGGCCGCACCTACATTTCCATCGTCGCCGAAGACGGAGACAGCAGCGGCTTGCAGTCCCTGGTCGGCGCCGAGGGTGAGGTGCTCGAAGCCCTGCAGGAGCTCACCCGGCTCTCGGTCCTGACCTCCACAGAGAACCGTTCACGGCTCGTGCTGGACATCACCGGCTACCGCCAGGCCCGGGGTGCCGAGCTGCAGATCCTTGCGGAGGAGGCTGCCGCGCAGGCCAAGGAGAGCGGCCAGGACGTGGCCATGGAGCCAATGAGCGCCTACGAACGCAAGATCGTGCACGACGCCGTTGCCGGCCTTGGACTCGTCAGCGAGTCCGAAGGTGAAGGGGCCGCACGCCACATTGTGGTGTCCCTGCCGTCCTCCTAGGCCGGCAAAACGCGAGGAAAACTGCACCGCAGACAAGGAAACACCACGTGGTTGAAACAACGCCCGCTGAACGAACAGCGGCGGAAAAGATCTTTGGCGCCAGACTGGGGCTGGCTGAGCGCTATGTCGAACACCTCGCCACCTCCGGCATGGAACGGGGTCTGCTGGGCCCGCGCGAGGTACCCAGGCTCTGGAGCAGGCACGTCCTGAACTGCGCCGTTGTCGCTGATCTGATCGATGAAAACGCCAAGGTCGCCGATGTCGGCAGCGGGGCCGGACTTCCAGGCCTGTGCCTGGCCATCGCCCGCCCGGACCTGCAGCTGACCCTGATCGAGCCGCTGGAACGCCGGGTTATCTGGCTCAACGAAGTGGTGGCCGATCTCGGCCTCGACAACGTCGTGGTTATCCGGGGCCGGGCTGAACAGGTTGTCGCGGATGTGAACGCCGACGTCGTGACGGCCCGGGCAGTATCGGCCCTGTCCACTCTGGCCGGCCTGACGATTCCGCTGCTGAAGGGCAAAGGCGTTGTGTTGGCCATCAAAGGCCGCAGCGCCGAAGAGGAGATCCAGAAGGCGGCCAAGGTCATCCGCAAGCTGGGCGGGCGGAACACATCCATCCTCACCGCCGGCGAGGGCCTGCTCGAAGAGCACACCACCGTGGTCCGGATCGCCGTCGGATAGGCTGGCCCAACTATTTCCCGTTGTGCACACACCGGCTTCGATCCGGGATATTCGCCGGTCACCGGATAGGCTAGATGGACTAATGCCTATGTTTGGAAAGTGAGCATGTCCAGGTGAGTGCGCGCCGCGATTCCGCCGCAAAACGGATTCCCCCTTTTGCAGCCTTGGGTTCTGCCCTCTCCGCGCAGTTTTCTAGGATCCAACCCCAAATGTTTGCAAGCAACCATGAACCCGCTCCTCTGTCCGGTGAGGGTCCCGAGTTGCGTCCGGCGCAGCCGGCCACTGTGACAGCACCTCCCGTGCCTGAGGTTTCAACCGAGGTCGTAATCCCGCCGGCTGCGGCGCTGCCTGCTACGCCGGAGTACGTGGTCGTTGAGTCCGAATCTGCACCTGTTGGCACTGCCGTTTCACGTGAAACACAACACAGCACTGTCCCCCTGCAAGCCGTGGCTGACGCAGCCCCGGACCCCGAGGCTAGCGAAGGTGGTGTATCTGACGCGGCGGTAGTTCCGTCGACGTCGGTAGACGTTATGGACCTGATGGACGAAAGCACCCCGCTTGCCCGGGAACTGGCAAATGAAAGCCGACGCCGCGAAAAGCTGCGCGGTCGTGTTCTCCCTCGACCGGCGGAAACACGGATTATGACGGTCAGCAACCAGAAGGGCGGCGTGGGAAAGACCACCACCACCGTCAATCTGGCCGCCGCATTGGCCAGCGCAGGCCTCAACGTACTGGTGATCGACATTGATCCGCAGGGGAATGCTTCCACCGCCCTTGGCATCGACCATCGGGCCGAGGTGGAGAGTATTTACGACGTCCTGATCGACGACCTTCCGCTGGCGAATGTGGTGGCCCAGTGCCCGGACATCTCAAACCTCATTTGCGCGCCAGCCACCATCCACCTCGCCGGCGCAGAGATTGAACTCGTGTCCCTGGTGGCACGCGAGCAGCGGCTTCGCCGCGCGATCGAAGCCTATGCCGCAGAGCGCGTGCGGATGGGTCAGGAGCGCCTGGATTACATCTTCATCGATTGCCCGCCGAGCCTGGGCCTTCTGACGGTCAACGCCTTCGTGGCTGCCCGCGAGGTGCTCATTCCCATCCAGTGTGAGTACTACGCATTGGAGGGACTCAGCCAGCTGTTGAAGAACATCGAGATGATCCAGAAGCACCTGAACGCAGACTTGGTTGTTTCCACCATTCTGTTGACCATGTACGACGGCCGCACCAATCTCGCCGCCCAGGTGGCAGCTGAGGTCCGGGAGCATTTCCCCGAACAGGTGCTCGGCGCCGTGGTCCCGAGATCCGTCCGCATTTCCGAGGCGCCCAGCTATCAGCAGACGGTCATGACCTATGACCCTTCTTCCAGTGGCGCTCTGTCGTATCTTGAAGCTGCGGCGGAAATCGCGCAGCGCGGCTAGACACCCGGCACGGCCTGCACCGTTTATGATGTGCAAAATCGTAGAATACAGTCACCAATCAATCCATGCCGCTTGCTGTGTGCATAAGGGAAGGACTTACCCGTGACCGAAAAGCGTCGTGGTTTGGGAAGGGGACTGGGAGCTTTGATTCCCAGCAGTGCAGATGTCGAGGAAGCTCCGGCAGCGCCTGCGCGGGCGGGACGTCCGGTCGACCTGTTCTTTCCCTCCGCTAGTGACGTGGTCACTCCCACGCGCCCCGGCACCGGTCCGCGCAGAGGGGCTGGGATCAACAAGGATGCCCTGCGTGGACCCGCTGCAAAGGCGCCCAAGGGTGCTGCGCGGGCCCGACAGCAAGAGGCCGCTCTAGACACGGCCGGCGCCGCCGTAGACGCCGCTGAGGCCAAGCCTGCCAGTGAGGTGGAGCCTGCCTCCAAATCGGCCAAGTCAGCCGCTCACAGCCCCGACCACGCCTCCGAGGGTTCCGCTACAACAAAGGCTGCCCGGGCTCCCAAGGGGCGCCAGGCTTCCGCCAAGCAGGGCGGCATGGTCAAGGATCCCAAGGTCAAGGATTCCCGGCCTGCAGCGGTTCCCGTGGTGGACGGCGAAGCAGGAGGCGTTTCGTCGGCGCGGGAAGACACCGATGTTTCACGTGAAACCCTGGTTCCGGTACCCGGGGCGACGTTTGCCGAACTGCCGATCGATTCCATACATCCCAACCGGAAGCAGCCCCGTTCGGTCTTCGATGAAGACGATATGGCCGAGCTGGTGCATTCCATCCGGGAGATCGGTGTCCTCCAGCCGATCGTGGTTCGCCCCTCGCCGGAGGATGACCCCGAACACCCCTATGAGCTTGTTATGGGTGAGCGGCGCTGGCGTGCCAGCCGTGAGGCCGGCCTCGATGCCGTGCCCGCGATCATCCGGTCCACTCAGGACGTGGATCTCCTGCGCGACGCCTTGCTGGAGAACCTGCATCGCAGTGAACTCAATCCCTTGGAAGAGGCCGCTGCCTATCAGCAGCTTCTGGATGATTTCGGCTGTTCCCATGAGGAGCTGGCGGACCGGATCGGCAGGTCGCGCCCGCAGGTCACCAACACGTTGCGGTTGATGAAGCTGCCTCCGCTGGTGCAGCGCCGGCTAGCGGCGGGCATTTTGTCGGCGGGCCACTCACGTGCACTCCTCGGCCTGGCAGACGCTGCAGAAATGGAAAAGCTGGCACAGCGGATCGTTGCTGAAGGCCTGTCTGTACGCGCGACGGAAGAGATCGTCTCCTTGAGTGGTGGCCTGCGGCGTCCTCCCAAGGAGTCCAAGCCGAAGGTTGGGGCCCGGCATGAACGCCTGGATTACCTGGCAACTTCGCTCTCGGACCGTTTGGACACAAACGTGAAGATCACACTGGGCGCCCGCAAGGGCAAAGTCAGCATCGAGTTCGCCAGCGTCGACGATCTAAATCGCATCATGGGTGTGCTGACACCACCCGCCAGCTAGCCCTGGAACCATTTGTGCGGCCGGTGTTTCACGTGAAACACCGGCCGCACGTCTTTTGTTCGGTTCCCTTGGGAAGCGCTGACGCCTGGGTGGCTGTCAAGCCTCGCAAACGGATCACGTTTAGGATTCTCCCTGATCGCGGGTTGCCGGGCTGAAATTTGAGCGACTGTGAGGCGGGTTGGTAATTCGCTTGTTTAGAGATGACCGATCCGCTTGGGCAGAGGTATGCGGCTTCCGTTAATGTTTCACGTGAAACTCCTTCGCCGCGGCTGCATCCCGGCCCGAACTCCGCTGCGGATGTGGTGGGTAAGCGTGTCGGCCTCGTGATCTGGACCGAACGGTTGCCACAGCCATCTTGATCTGAACTCAGGGCTCATCCCTGCCACCCCCCCTACGCCGCAGCCGGGCGTTTGGCGGTGCTGTCGAGGCTCCGGCATTATCCCGAACCACATACTAGGCATCGATCGCCAATGGATGGTTGCCTTACAATGTGCAGCCGACACCCGCAAACCTCTGTGGGGGCATTCACCAGTTCGATGGGCCGCTGTTTCACGTGAAACACGATTCTTAGGGCATCTCCTGGTGCGGGCATGAGCGGCCTTGCCAACAAGGCGGTATTACTTGTCCGGGCCGCTTTAGGGTGTGGACCACCCGGCTCGGTGTTCTGTTCGCCGATCCTGCATGCTTCAATTGGCCTGGATTTCAGGGGGATCTTTGCGGGGAACGATTCGCGAAGAGGAGAGAGCAGACGAAGAGGCGGGTCGTGGTGGTGCAATTGGTCCACGGACTTCGACCCTGTTCCACAGAGGATTTCGTTTCATGGCACTCTGACCTGGCTGAGCCCGCCAAGCCTGGGGCTGCTCCTACATGACCCGACCCGTCCCGGCATAGACCACGTTTCACGTGAAACACGAGGGAACTGGTGTCGCGGGGTCCGGGTAGAAGGCCGCCTGATGCATGAGAGAGAGGCCCACCTCCACCTCGTGTCGCCGGCCAGGCATCCGTCTCCGTGGAGCCAGGGACGGAGCCCAGTATCCTTATGGCCGGGCGTTGAAAGCAGATAAGTCAGCGTCAATCCTTCTTGCGCCACGGTGATGACGTTGCTGAGCTAACCTCCGGTCCTGCACCAGGAGGTCGCAGGACGACATTAACCCAAGGGTGCCTCCGTCGTTACCGTGTACTTTTTACTCCCATATCGAAAGATGACGAGCCGCATTTCGCAGTCATCATGATCATAGGTGCGCGCAGCGGCTAAACTCCGGGTGCCTGCCCGCCTGCCCGCCTGCCCGCCTGCCCGCCTGCCCGCCTGCCCGCCTGCCCGCCTGCCCGCCTGCCCGCCTGCCCGCCTGCCCGCCTGCCCGCCTGCCCGCCTGCCCGCCTGCCCGCCTGCCCGCCGCCTGCCCGCCCCTGCCCGCCTCCTGTCGCCTGCTCCCGCCAGCTGTCCTGGCGCGGCCGGACCGCCATGGGTCGGGGTGGGCCACCATACCCTTGTGCTGCTCCCGGCCCTTCGCCCGAACCGCCTTATGGCTCAGGGTCGGCCCGCGTTTCACGTGAAACGTCGCAAGAAACGGCCGTCCTGGACAGGGACCCCGCCCAGGCTAGGCAGTTATGCGGACGTCGTTGGGGCCGGAAGGCGCCCGCATCTTCCCCTGCGCTCCAGCATTGCAGACCCCTGTTTCACGTGAAACGAAGTTCGACGGCCGAGGGACAGGGCGACGAAGCTCGTCGGCTCGTCACCAGACTGAGTCAGGACCTCCGCCCTGTTGCGAGCAGGTACTCCCAGTCCATCCCTGCATCGCTGCCAAAGCCGAAGCCGGCAGCCAATGACATCAGTTCTTCATCAAGGGCATCCGCACGTTCCGGCGTGTCCGCAAGGGACTTATAGACGGCGATGGTCGGCCCGTAGTTTGTCTTGAAGTAGCTGAGAAAGTCTTCGGGATCCTGAAAGCGGTCCACGTGCAACACACGGCGTTCGGTCTGCCAATCGCCCACCTGTCCGTAAAAGAGGCTTTCCAGATGATCGGGCCTACCCCACAAGGGTGGCGGCTGTGCGCCAGGCGGTGGGGCCGGCGCATAGGGCTTCATCGTTGCAAACATCCTTCCTATGAAGCCATCCGGCGTCCAGTTGATCAGCCCGATCCTCCCCTCGGTGCGGCACACCCTGGCCAGTTCGTTTGCTGCCTCCTGATGGTGCGGCGCAAACATGACGCCAACACAGGAGAGGACGACGTCGAAAGTCTGGTCCCCGAAGGGGAGAGCCTCGGCGTCAGCGAGGACCCAATCCAGGCTCAAGCCCTGGGCTGCTGCGAGGCGTCGCCCGGATTCGAGGAGTTCGGGAGTTAGGTCGGACGCGGTTACCCCAGCACCCGTTATTGCTGCCGGGAGGGAGGCATTGCCGGTCCCGGCTGCCACGTCCAGGACGTGGTCATGCTCGCTGACGCCGCTGGCCTCTACGAGGATCGGGCCCAGGCTCGGTATGACCTCGGTAGCAACAGCGGTGTAGTTGCCCTGCGCCCACATAGCTCGGTGTTTGGCTTTCAGCTCTCGGTCGGCTTCGACGGTGGCTGACGAAGAATTGCTCATGGTGTCACGATCCTCTCAATGGAACGGCTGGGCCGCCTGCCGAGGCGGATGCAAACAGCATGCGTGCCAGCCGTGTGCGGAGGCGTGTGCGGAGGGCCGGCGGCACCGACTACTAGGGGGGCGGCCATGAGAGGGGGGTCAAAGCTGGTTGCGGAGAGCGAGTTCGGCATGCAGCAGGGGGTTGGATATCCGCCCGGCAAGGACGGGAATTGCGGCGCCCACCGCACCATCTCCCAGGAGTGCCAGGAAAGAGTATGCCCGGACAGTAAGCTCATCATGGCCGTACCGGCTGGAGAGTTCCCCCAGCTCCCTGGCATAACCGAGGGCCCGCTGCGGATTGTCCCGAAGGTCGGCAGCACACGCCAGTTCCAGGTTCCGGCCGCGGAACCAGCGGTACCAAGGATTCCGGCCGAGGCCCCTGAGGATCCACGATCCGGCTGCATCCATGTGCCCGGCGGCTAGAAGGCCTTTTGCCTTAGCATGGGCGGCGGCGTCGATGAAGCACCTGTCCCCGAATGCTGCGGCAAGCGCGGTGGCATGCTCGGCCGTTTCCACAGCCATCGAATCCTGTCCTGAAAGCAGATGGACCTCGCTGCGGAGCGCTTCTGCCAGAGGGAGGAAAGCAACCCAATGGTCGCGGCCGGCAAGGGTGAGAGCTGCATCCAACTCGAGGGCCGCAGACTGCAATTGACCAGTCAGAAGGTGCACCCGTCCGAGCATCGTGCGGGCGAATGCCTCTTGGCGGACGGCCCGGGTTTGGGAGCTGAGTCGTATCGATTCCTGCAAAGCGCTCCGCGCGGTGGGGTAATCCGCAGTGTCCGTCGCCAGCATCCCGCGCACCCCGAGCGTCTTGGCCGTTTCGTCGTCAAGACCCGCGGCCGCGGCCTCGGCCTTCCCTAACCAATGCAGCCCGCTGGCTGGAAAACCCCGCTGTACGGCGAGGAACCCGAGCTCCCGGTATGCGGCGGACTGAAGGGAGGGTGGTCCGCCGCGGGACAGGGATGCTGCCCGGTGCAGCAAATCTGAAACTTCGGCTCCTCGTCCTCCGGCGCCGTGGATCAATGCCCCGGCCAGCGAAAGCAGGGCTTCTGCTTGAAGTTCACGGATACCGGTGCGTTCGGCCAATCCGCCGGCTACACGGAGTTGGGTGAGCGCTGAACCGGTGGCACCCGCAGCCAGCGAAGCCGTGGCCGCCTCCAGATAGGACCTCACGGCTACCCTCGTCGCAGGTAAAGTGCCGATTCCGGTATCCGGAGCCGCGAGTGCGTGCTGAACCTCCGCGGGTAATCCGGCGCCGAGTTGCTCAGCAAACAGGGCGGCGCACCTGTCGGCGCTGTCCCGTGCCCCGGCACGGTCGCCTGCGGCAACCAGGGACCGGACCAGAAGAGCATGGAAATCAGGATTCAGGGGGTCAAGCTCCAGCGCCCGGGCGGCCAGCTGTACCGCGGTTGCCGTGTCGCCGCCGGCCAGTGCGGACAGTCCGCCCTCATAGGCTGCGGTCTCCACCCGGTGGCGCAGGCGATGGCGCTCAATCGTCAGCCAAGAGTCAAACCCGGGGCAGTCGGAGAAGTCCATACCCTCGATGAGTCCCGCGGCCAATGGATGATCACCGGTTGAGGGGAGTGGGGTGCCGGGTTCCATATCGGTCCACGATGATGGGGGGAGCTGGAGGGTCAGTGGGTCGCCCTGCAGCGAGGCGTCGGAGCCGAGGACACGGCGCAGATCGGACAGGTGCCAGCGGAGGGCGCCGAGCGGATCCTCTGCGTCGGGGAACAACATGGCGGCGAGCTGGGCACGTGGGGTCGGAGCGTGGTGCAGCACCAGGTAGGCAAGCAGCCCCCAGGCCTTGCGGCCATGCGGCTGCCGTCCGTTCCCCGTGCCGTGCTCGAGGAAAGGTGGCCCCGCAAGGTGGACCCGGACGCCGTTCATGCCCCCACTGTAGAACTGCCCGAGGGCGCTTCGGAATGGGGAGTCCCGTCAGCTGGGCTGCAGTCTGCGTGTAGGGCTGGCCCACGTTCCGGTGGTGGTGCGTGTCCATGCTTGGGCCAGGGTGGCAAGGCAGATGAAGGAGTCGAGGAGCCGCATCAGCGGGTAGGTCAGGCCCCACAGGAGCATGCTCGGACGGCGCAGGAAACAGGCGGCAAACACGGTGAGCAGATAATCGGGCAACATGACGCCTATGAGGAGATCCTGCGGCCGCAGCAGGGAGATATCCGTCAGCTGGGAGAAGATGACGATCGGGATGGCCAGGATCAATACCAAACTGGCCGAAATCAGTTCCACGATGTGCAGGAGCAGGACAGTCCAGAAAAGTCCGCGGTGCATTCCGTGCCGGCGGACCGTCTGCCAGAATCCCAGTTGCCAGCGGCGCATTTGGCGGACGTAGTCGCCGAGGTTGTCGGGGTCCTGCGTGTAGGCGATGGCCGCGGATGGATGGAATTCAATGCGTCCGAGCTTCTTGGCATGAACTTCGAAGGTCATATTGAAATCCTCGATGAGCAGGCCGGGGGCAGCGACATCGATCTCAGGAAGGATCCGGGTCCGGTACATGCTGGCAAAGCCCGGAACGATGTTTACGACATTGGCCGGCCCTGAGGCCTGCCCGTATTTGAGCAGCAGCTGGACGGCAGTGTAGAGCCGTTCCCGGTAGGTCAGGAGAATCCGTGCCACCGGATTGCGCCGCCCCCGATCCGGCAGTGACTTCGCGCGTCCGGCCACGGCAACGACGTCGGGGGCGGTAAACAGCGGCAGGCCCGTTTTCAGGTAATCCGGTGTCAGACGGGTATCGGCGTCCAGCAGCAGCATCACTTCATAGTTGTTGACCAGATCGAAGTACTCGATGCCGGCGGCCAGTGCACCGGCCTTGCCGCGGTTGGGAAACAGCTCCAGGCAGTTCACGCCTGCGGCGTTGGCGATGTCTGCGGTGTTGTCGCTGGATCCGTCCGAGACGACGTGGATGTTGCCGGCGGGAACCAGCATCAGCGCCGAGGCTATCGTCTCTGAAATCACCAGCTCCTCGTTATGTGCTGCAATGAGCACTGCCACTTGGCTGGGCGTAACCGGGTTCTCAGCGCGTCGGGCCAGGTGGCGAGGGGAGCTCGCGTTCTGCAGTTCCCCGATGCGGCGCAGCAGTCCGACCGTAGTCCAGAGGGGCGTGCTGATACCAAGTATCAACAGCCCGATGACCAATATGGTCCATGGTTCCATTTTTCCTACCCCCAGAAGGTATTGAAGTTGTTGATGGTGCTAACCGTGCTGGACCTGGCGGGTGGTGACTATTTCAAGCCATGGCCCGTCCGGAACGTCCTCGTCGTCAACGAACTGCCAGTTGACCCGGTCAGTGGCGCCGTTGAGGGAGCTGAAACCCAAGCAACCGTTCAATGCCGGAGACACGTCCATGCCGGCCCCATTGAACCGGGTGTTCGCGGGACGAGTGTCATCGGTACCGAACACATAGGCGTCGTCGTCGTAGATCGAGGGTCCCGCATCCTGGATCTGGCCGTAGCATTCGCGGTCGCCTTTGGTTATCCGGACCCAGCGGTTCTTCATGTAACTGAAGGACTTGTCCGTTTCCCGCCCCGCGTAGCCGGGCTTGCCGGCCCACGGAATGACATCGCCCCGCATGGCAAACGCACGGGGATTGTTAACGTCGTCAAACGGCAGGTCCAGATAGAACGGGTTTTCCTTCGGTGTCATGTTGCCGGGAAGCCAGCTGTCGGCTTCGAACCGTTCCTCGGTCTGGCAAACCCCTTCGACCAACTGTCCGTCGCAGCCGCCGTAGCTCTCCAGCCAGAAGCTGTCGTAGGCCGACTGCACCTGGCTGCCATCCACTGCGTCCGGGTCGTGGATCTCCCCGACCCAAAAGGTGGTGGCCGTGATGTCCGTGTGCCAGGGATACTCCGGGTCGTCCTCAGCCGCGGCGCCTTGGCCGCTTTGGGGTGCGCAGGCGGCACCCATCAACCCGAGGGCCAAGACCGTCGAAACGATGAGGCCCTTCCCTCCGGCCCGCGGGCGCCGCCTCTGCTGGATGGTCATTCGATGCCGTCTTCATGGCCGGGGAGGGCCGCCGGTGTCGGAAGCCGGCTGGGTCCTGGTGCCGGAGGTGCACCTTCGACGTCATAGAGACCGTAGTCGTCGGTGACAACTGTTCCGTCGGAGGTCAGCGCCAGACCGAAGCTCAGTGCTGTGGCACCGTCCGGAACCGGCGGCGTGGTCCATTCGGCCGCTACCAGCTCGCTGCTGGGGTCCAGGAAAGGACTGGCCACCCAGAAGTGCCAGGCACCCGAGCTGTCCCGGTAATGGACGCTGAACTGGGTTCGGGTGTCCGAGGAATACCAGAGGCGGAGAGAGTAACGGTGGCCGGCAGCGACCTGCGGTGCACAGGTACCCAAGTCCCGCTTCGGAATGATCTTGGCATCACCGTCCCGGTGTTTGGTGACCGTAATAGTGGAGCCAGTACTTTTCTGGTTGCCCGTTGCCCGGCCGAATTCGGCCTTGTTGGTGCCGTAGTCTGCTTGCGCCCAGCACACCGGCACGTCCCCGGACCACTGCTCCAGGTCGGCGTTCTTAATGCCGTTTTCGCCCCGGGCAACGACCGCGGGCTGCGGTGCCGTGACCGGCGCCGCTTTTGGCCCGCCGATGACGTCCTGAACCGACCGGACCACGGTGTTGGTGGTTTTGGTCCGGTTCTCGAGCCAGGCGACAAACTCCTTGAACAGGGCTTCATCAATATCAATCCACTCGCACTGGTAGGGGCACATCCCGTGGAAGGTCAGCATCACCCAGCCACCGGTCCCGTCCGCGGCGGTCACTGCGTCCTGTAGATCCTGGAGCGTCCAGTCACGCTCCACCTGGGAGGGCGCCTTCAGCAGGAACGGCTCGGCAGGAGCCAACGATTCAACGGGCGGACAGCCTATGCAGGTGGTTTCATCCAGGGTTCCACCCAGTCCCCGGGCACTGTTGTAACCGCAACCTTCGACGAGTGATGCGACCGTGGAACCGGATGCGAAGGGATACGCAAAGTTGGTGACCTGGAAACCAAGGGAGAGCAGGTTTGCCCGGTCCTGGCAGATCTCCCGTTCAGCTTCGCTAACGTCAAGAGTGGCAATGTCGGGGTGGGAAAAGGTATGGCCGGCTATTTCGTGGCCGGCAAGGGCCATGTTTTTTGCCTGCCGGAGGGTCACGGACCCCTTCTCATCAATGAGTCCGGAGTTTAGGTAAAAAGTCCCGTCCATGCCAGCGGCCGACATGATTTCCGCTGCCCTGGCCTGCCCGCTGAACCCGTCGTCGAAGGTCAGGGAGACAACCGTCTGGCCGGGGACGACGGGAAAGGCGGCGGGAGGAACGTATTCGGGAACCTTGACGGCGGCGGCGGCACGCCGTTCAGCCGCCGCCGCCTCACGCGCCAGTGTCTCGGCCTTCTCCGCCTCCATCTTGCTGAGGTCGGCCGTCCCCGTCACGATCCGGGTGTCGGTATCAGCCGGTCCCAGCCCTGCCGCAGCCAACCACTGCCCGCCAAAGAGCAGGAAGGCGGTAGGCAATGCCAGTACCAGGAGAGCAGCGATCCTCTGCAGGGACCGCCGGGGTTTCCGGTGCGGGTGGAGCGGAAGCGGAGGTTGAGGCCCGGAGGCGTCGTCTGTGGTGCCCATGGTCACGTGCTTTCTGGTCGGATCGGTTCGTCAGCTCAAAGGGTGCGGGCCGGATCAGGCCCCGGCGAGTTCGGGCGAACTGCTGCTCCTGACCATTCCAGCGGGTGTTCCTTGGGCAACATTGGCGATGATCTGGTCGATCGTGGTCTTGGGGTTGAATCCCACCAGTTCGCGGGCTTTGGTGTTGTCCGGCACCCGGCGCCGCATGTCCTCGTATCCGGGCGCGTAGGCCTGCTCGTACGGCACCAGGCTGATGGTGCTGGGGCTGTCCAACAGTTCCACGATGCGCTCGGCGAGGTCGAGGATGGAGATCTCGTTCGTGCCACCCAGATTGAAGGCCTTGCCGTAGGCCTCGGTGTTCTCCGCGATCTTCACAAGTGCCGGCACCACGTCAGCGACATAGGAGAAGCAGCGCGTCTGCCGGCCGTCCCCAAATACCGTCAGCGCCTCGCCGCGCTGAGCCTGGCCCACCAGGTTTGGCACCACCATCCCGTAGCGGCCCGTCTGCCGCGGCCCGACGGTGTTGAAGAGGCGGACGATGGCCGCACGCAGCCCGTATTCCTTCCAATAGGCGTAGGCAAAGGCTTCATCGATGCCCTTGGCTGCGGCATAGGTCCAGCGTGATTTCAGGGCCGACCCCAGGATGCGGTCGGACTCTTCGGAAAGCGCATCGGAGGTGTTCTTGCCGTACACCTCCGATGTGGATGCCAGAAGCAGCACGGCACCGGCGGCCAGGGTGGCATCGAGGACCACCTCGGTGCCGTGGATGTTGGTCCGGAGGCTGGTCAGGGGGTCTTCGACGATGAGCTTGACGCCCACGGCGGCGGCCAGGTGAAACACACGGTCCGCTCCGGCCACAACGCTGTCGACGGCGGCCCGGTCCAGGATTGTGCCCTCAACGAAACGGAAGTTGGGGTTTTTGAACGCTTCCTGGAGGTTGTCCAGGGAACCGGTGGAAAGGTCATCAAGCACCGCGACTTCGTCGCCGGCTGCAAGGAGGTATTCGGTCAGGTGGCTGCCGATGAAACCGGCGCCGCCGGTGATAGCTGTTTTCATGGTTTTCGTTTTCCCTACGGGTAAGTGGTGGGTGCTCAGAGATCAGAGCTGGATGGTGTTGGGCGCTGCCGGGAGTTTGTACGTGGTGTCGAGCACGGTGGGGACTGCGTCCAGCCAGCCAAGGTCGAATCCGGCGTGTGAGGTGTGCATGATGACCAGATCGGGCGCAAAGCCTGCCGGATCGGTCACCGAGTCAAGTTCGATGCCCTTGCTGCTGATACGGCTGATCAAGGGATCGATGTAGCCCACCGTGGCGCCTTCGGCCGCAAGCCCGGCAATGATCTCCAGCGCGGGCGACTCACGCACGTCCTCCACATCCGGCTTATAGGCCACGCCGGCCAGCAGCACGCGGGCACCGGCCAGGCCCTGGTCACGGTCGGAGAGGAGCTTCCGGGACCGGTCCACCACCCGGCGCGGCCGGGCGGCGATATCCTGCATGGCCTGTTCGATTACCGGTGCATTCATCCGGTTGCGGCGCAGCTGCCAGAGCAGGTAGTGCGGGTCGCAGGGAATGCAGTGCCCGCCGACGCCGGGGCCGGGGTTGAAGCGCATGAAGCCAAAGGGCTTGGTGTCCGCGGCATCGATGACATCCATGACCGAGATGTTCAACGTTCCACAGATGTCGGCGAACTCATTCGCCAGCGCGATGTTCACTGCGCGGAAGGTGTTCTCCAGAAGCTTGGTCATTTCAGCGGCTTCTGCCGTCGGTACCAGATGGACCTTGGGAACGTACTTGGCCAGCAACACTTCAGCGCGCTGGCCACAGGCCTCCGTGATGCCGCCGACAACGCGCGGTACCTCTTCCTGGCTGAAGTCATCCACGCCGGGGTTGATGCGCTCGGGACTGAAGGCCACGTGGACATCCAGGCCGGGCAGCAGTCCCCGAGCCGTCAGCGGCAGCGCCACCATGTCCTTGGTGCATCCCACGTAGCTGGTGGAAGTGAGGACCACGAGCTGCCCGCTGACGGCGTTCTCCACCACTGTGGCGCAGGCGCTGCGGAGGATGGAAAGGTCCGGGACCAGGTATTCATCCACGGGGGTTGGCACGGCTATGACGACGGCGGCCGCGTTGGACAGGCGCGCCGCATCGGAGGTGAGCTCAAAGCCCGGGTCCTCAAGGGCCCGGCCCAACCGCTCGCGGTCACCCTCCAAGAGATCGGCCCGTCCGTCCCGGATGGTCTGCAGCCGGTGTTCGCTGACGTCCACTCCAAGGACCCGATAACCGGCTTCCCGGAATGCCAGTGACGTAGGCAGCCCCACATAACCCATGCCCACGACCGCGACGTCGAATTCGAACATAGTGTCGGTTGCCGGGCTTCCCGCCGGCGTTCGTTGGTGCATGGCGCCACGCAGTTTGTTTGCGGCAGTTTCGGGCAAATGGATTCGAGATTCCTGCAGAGTCACGGCCGGACCCCCCTTGTCTGGTCTGGAAAAGCTGTTTGTAGTTGTGGTCCAAAATCCACGGCGAGAGAACCGCGGAACCTGAGCGGGTGAACCCGCACTCGGCACCGGCCGGGGCTTCCGAGGCGGCAGGCAGTGCCTGGAGCTAAAGGATGCGGCGACGCATAGCGCATGCCGGAACCCTGAGCTCCGGATGCGTTTCACAGCCGCTCTGGTGGAGCTGCGCTGTTGGTGTCCTGATTGACCTGTTCAGGCTAGGAAAAGGGGTTGGCAGCGGCACGCGTAGCTGGTACTGGTTCTATGCCCGGTAACTCGCAGCGCGACACCTGTTGAAATGCCGGCCGGTAAAGTGCGGATAGGTAGTAGGCACTGCCGGCAGCTGGGCACAGGCGTTTCCGGGGCACACGAAAAACGGCGACGGCGGCACCCCTGTTCGGGATGCCGCCGTCGCCGTGCCGTGCGGTGGAGCGGGGTCTAGAGCCCGCCCACCCGCTGTTCTGCGGGCTCGTCGACGGGATTGAAGCGGGAGACATCGTCCAGGGCAAGGGTGCCCGTGGGCTGGTCTTCCTCCTCAAGCAGGTAGAGGCGCTGGATGCCGATCACGATGGAGTCGGCAACGGTCTGCCGGAACACCGGGTCAGCCAGCCGTTCAGCATCGTCGCGGTTACTCAGGTACCCCAGATCCAGGCCCACCGAGGGAATACCGGAAAGCTTCAGGGTGTCCCAGGTCCGGCCGTGGACGCCCAGGCTGTCCATACCGGTGCGCACCGCCAGTTCCTTCATCAGCAGGATCGCGGCGCGGTGGCCGATCGGTGAGCGGGGCACACTGGTTCCCGGAAGCCCCCAATAGAAGGCTGCAATGCCGGAGGCTGCCTGCTGGTCGAGCCAGTCACAGTGCAGGTCCAGGCGGAGGCTGGGGACCGCATCGCGGCCGTCCGTGCCGCGGGAGAACCCGGAGGCTCCGGTGACCACGCCCGCGCCGAACTCACGCAGGATCCGTTCCACGCGTGCCGCGATATCGCCGGCGACCAGCTCTTCGGTCAGGGAACGGGAGGTCAGGCGCTCAACGGCGTGCGGAGACGCCGTCGTGGACTTACCAGTGCTCAGCGCGATCAGCCGGCCGCGAAGCGCGGCAGTGGAGCGGTCCAGCCGCTCGTAATCGCGCAGCGCAAAGGCCTGGCTGGGGGTGATGGCCCTGTTGACCCGGGACATGGCACGCATGGTGTCGGGATCACAGACCCCGGTGCCGGGGATGCCCAGGTTCTGCTGCAGCTCCGCAACGGCATAGCGGGTGCGCACATTGAACTCGCCGTCGATGTGGCCGTAGTAGAAACCGAGGTGGGACAGGTGCCGCTGCAGTTCGGCGACGTCGTCCCCGCGCGCGGGAGGAGCACCCTCGACAAAGGCGAGCGTGCGGTCCCCGAACCGGTACTGCGCTTCGGCCAGCGCGCGCATGGTGTCGGGACCGGCGGCGCCGTCGACAATGAGGCCGCGGCTCTGCTGGAAGGAGCGCACGGCAGCGTCTACATGGTCGTCAAAAACCGTGGGGTCGTTAACGGAGTCCGGGGCCAGATACGACATGGTGATGCCGGCGCGCAGCAACGCTTCACGAAGCGTCACCACACGCCGGCTGGCATCCATCCTCCGCAGGGTTTCTCCTGCCGGGTGCATGGTCAATGGCCTACTTCAGGAAGGCCGCGAATTCCTGTTCCAGGACCTGCTTGGGCTTGGCGCCGATGGAGGTGGCAGCGACTTCACCGCCCTGGAAGACGTAGACGGCGGGAATCGAGGTGATGCCGTATTTGGCGGCAATCGCCGGATTGTCGTCCACGTTTACCTTCACGACATCCACCTTGTCCGCGTACTGCGCGGCGATGTCGTCCAGAATGGGGGAGAGCATGCGGCACGGGCCGCACCACTCGGCCCAGAAGTCCACAATGACGGGCTTGTCGGCGGTGAGGACATCGGCACCGAATGAAGCGTCGGTGACATCTTTTGCGTTGCTCATGTTGTTGCTCCTAACAGGTTCTGAACTTTAGAGGACGGCGTTTTCGGAGACGGCCTCGGCCGGCGGGGTGGGAACCTCGGCGGCGGTCGGCACGGCGTCTCCCAGATCGGCCAGGTAGTGCTCGACGTCGATCGCGGCAACGCAGCCCGAACCCGAGGCGGTGATCGCCTGGCGGTAGGTCGGGTCGATGACGTCTCCGGCGGCGAAGACGCCGGGCAGGGAGGTCTTGGAGGTGCGGCCGGCGACGGCGATGGTGCCTTCGCTGGTCAGCTCCAGCTGGTCCTTGACCAGATCGGTCCGCGGATCGTTGCCGATCGCGACGAACACGCCGGTCACGTCAAGATCTGACTCGGAACCGTCGACCGTGTTGCGCAGGCGCAGGCCGGTGACCTTGTCCTCGCCGTGGATGCCGACAACCTCGGAATCCCAGACGAAGCGGATCTTCTCGTGGGACAGTGCGCGGTCCTGCATGATCTTCGAAGCGCGCAGCGTGCTGCGGCGGTGCACCACGGTGACGCTGGCGGCGAACTTCGTCAGGAACAGGGCCTCTTCCAGGGCCGAGTCGCCGCCGCCGATGACGGCGATGTCCTGGCCCTTGAAGAAGAAGCCGTCGCAGGTTGCACACCAGCTGACGCCGCGGCCTGACAGCCGCTTCTCATCGTCCAGGCCCAGCTCGCGGTAGGCCGATCCGGTGGAGATGATCACTGAACGCGCCAGGAAGGTCTCCCCGGTGCCAATGGTGACCTTCTTGATCTCGCCGTCGAGCTCCAGGGCGGTCACGTCTTCGAAGAGGATCTCGGTGCCGAAGCGGGCGGCCTGCTTCTCGAACTGGGCCATCAGATCCGGACCCATGACGCCCTCGGGGAAGCCGGGGAAGTTCTCCACATCGGTGGTGTTCATCAGCTCGCCACCTGCGGTGACCGAGCTGGCGATCAGCAGCGGCTTGAGGTTGGCGCGGGCGGTGTAGACGGCAGCGGTGTAACCGGACGGACCGGAACCGACAATGATGACGTCGCGGACGTCGGCTGCTGCGGGGGTTTCGATGCTCACGGTTAGGTGTTCCTCTTTCATTTTGAAAACTCTGTCGATCCGGCAGCAATTCCGGCCCTTTTGCTGACCCCCGGATCACTGGGCACAACCGTTACGGCCCCCAGCTTATTCCGGCTGGCGCATCCGGCACACGGCAGGGGCCGCCCCCGGGCCCGGCAGGGCCGATCCCGGAGGGCGTCCCGCTAGGAGACGCCGATTTCAGCGATCCGCAGCCCCCAGGGGAAGGCGGACGGCAGACCGGTCAGGCGCGGCAGCTGGGTGAAGTTCACGATCACGTACTTCGCGGTGGGCGCCTCACCGCCTTCGGCCTTGGGCACCGGAATGCTGATGGTGGGGCCAGTGAAACCGCTCTCGGCCACGGGCACCGCACCGTCGAGGCTGGGCGTGTCATTAAGCAGGACGGAGAAGCTGCCGCCGGTGCCGTTGAGCTGGGCAATATCAATCTTATTGATCGCCGATTCCTCTTCGAGCTCGACGACGAGGGCCAGGTTCGGGGCATAGCCGCCAAAGGTGTCATTGGCGTATTCGTAGCTCGACCAGAAAGAGGCAGGATTGCCGTCCAGGATCTGCGGCAGGGCGCCGTCGTTTTCAGCGTCAAGGGCCGGATTTGCCGGTACCAGCCGGGTAACGCCAGCCGGAACAGGCGAGGGCACCGACGGCGCCGCGTCCACGGAGGCATCCGCTGCCGGGGCGCTGGCCGTTGCGCTGGTCTCCGCTCCGGCCTGCGCGGGGTCGTCGGCGACGCTGCCCAGCCGGACCACGGCCAGGACGACGGCGGCTACCAGCACCAGGCTCAGTACTGCGCCCACCAGGACGCGGCCCAGGGTGCGGTTGCCGCCGGGCGCGTCGTCGTCGTCTTCGTCCTCATACTCGTCGTAATCTGCTGCGGCAAGAGAGCCCGCCGTGACCGCTGACTTGGGGAAGTTCGACGGCGGCCGTCCGGCCTCCCGGACCGGCGCGGCGGGGGCGGCAGCGGTGTCCGTGTCGGCATTCCGGCCGGCAGGGGAGTGGGCGTATTCGTCTTCGGTCCAGCGCGAGACGCGCGGAGTCTGGCCGGCGGCCGGGG
Source organism: Arthrobacter jiangjiafuii (assembly GCF_018622995.1). Classification (NCBI taxonomy): domain Bacteria; kingdom Bacillati; phylum Actinomycetota; class Actinomycetes; order Micrococcales; family Micrococcaceae; genus Arthrobacter; species Arthrobacter jiangjiafuii. The sequence continues at coordinate 3,572,587 of NZ_CP076022.1, read as the reverse complement.
CGCTGTCCTGCGGGCGGACAACGGGCGGGGGCGGCATGTTTGCTGCCCCGGTGGCGGCTTCAGCCGGTGCATGGGACGCGCCGCCGAACTCCAGGTCGCGCTCCGCCGCAGCTTCTTCTGCCGCGGGCAACGGTGCCGGGCGGCTGAACTTCGGCAGTTTCGGCAGGGGACGGCCGGACATCAGGGGCTTGCGGGGCGCACGCTCGGCAGGTTCGTCGACGTAGGTGTCGTCCTCGACCGTTTCCGGTTCCCGGGACCGCGGCATGCCGAAGATCTCGGAGCCCAGCGTGTCGGTGAAGAAGGGTTCAACAAACGGGGCGTCGCGTTCGATGACAAGGTCCAGGAGGTCTGCCGCGCTGGCAGTGCTGGTCACCAGGTAGGTGCGTCCGTCGCTGACGCCCATGTCCAGGATCTGGACGTTGCTGGCACGCTCCCCGGTGGCGATCTCCCGAGCGCTGGCGCTGACCTGGTCGGTGTTCTCCGGAGCGGCAAGCAGGATGCTGACGGAGCGGTTCAAGACCTGATCCACCCCGTCGAGGACCAGGTCGTTTTCCGCTGATGCCAAAACCTGGGCGGTCACTTTGTAGCGGCCCCCAAGCGTTGAGCCTGCGTTTACCGGCTGTGGCACGTGTTCCTCCCATGGAACGGCAAGTACTGCGTTTTTGTTGACTGCTGGCTATCCTGCTGTGTTTGGTGACGAGACTGAATCGCCCGCTTATTACCCATGCTACCTGCGCGGATTGGCAAACCCGGAGTTGGCGGCGCCGGTCAGCGGCGCAGTTTCGCGACGAGCGGGGCGAGGAAGGCATCCAGCTCCTGGACCCGCAGGAGGCGGAGCATATAGAAGTAGGAAACCGCCATCAGCGATCCGCAGACCACCAGGGAGACAAGCGAGCCGACCAGGGACTGCCAGGCAAAGCCGTCCGCGGAGTACCCGCCGAGCAGGCCAAGGGCAGCGGAGCCCAGGGCGGCGGAGCCGAGGGCGGCAATGGCCATGCGGACATGGGCGTCAAAGATTTCACCGGCACCGTAGCCGCCCAGTTTCCGGGTCAGGAAGATGTGGCTGACCAGCACGCTGGCAAGGTTGCCGAGGGAGTAGGCGATGGCCAGCCCGAAGACAATCCGATTGGCCGGCAGGGCGGCGGCGCCGATGGCCAGGGCGATCCCGAAGGCTGAGAGCATCAGCTGCATGATCATCGGGGTCTTGCCGTCTTCATCCGCGTAGAAGGCGCGGTTCATCAGGAAGGTGGCGCTCAGGAACGGCGTACTGATGGCCAGCAGCACCAGGACCTGGCCCTGTACTGCGGCGGAGGCGACCGACCCGCCGCTGAACCACATGCTGATGGGTCCGGCCAGGACCACGAGGACCGCCGAGCAGAAGACCGTCGCCACGCCGATGGCCCGCAGCCCCGAGGACATGGTTTTGCGCACCCCGTCCAGGTCGCCTTCGGTGAAGGCATGGGAGAGCTGGTTGAACAGCACCGTGGCCAGGGACAGCGTGATGACGGAGTGCGGAATCATGTAGAACATGGTTGCCGTTTCCAGGTTCAGGTGCCCGGCAATGATCTCGGGCGGATTCATCGCCGCGTAGGTGGGACGGGCGTCGGAGGCGATCGTGGCGACCTTTGTGTAGACCAGGTAGGCGCCGTTGCCCACCACCATCGTGATGATTGTCCACTTGGCGACCTTGACCGTCTGCCCCAGTCCGGCTCCGCGCACACGGAAGGACGGCCGCAGCCCCAGGCCGAGCTTCCGCAGCGGAATCAGCAGCACGGCCGCCTGCAGCACCACGCCCAGGGTGGTGCTGCCGGCCAGGACCAGGGTTGCCGTAGAGGTCCAGTTCTCCGGCGAGAAGCTGTTGGCCTCCTGCGTTCCGACCAGGGTTATAAACAGCAGGATGCCGGCGATGGCGATGATGTTGTTAACCACCGGTGCCCACATGTAGGCACCGAAGCGGCCGTTGGCGTTAAGGGTCTGGCCGATGACGGCGTAGGCGCCGTAGAAGAAGATCTGCGGAAACAGCCAGTAGGCAAAGATCGTGCCCAGCGGAAGCTGCGATTCATTCAGGGACGTGACCAGCCGCAGGATCCACGGGGCGGCCAGGGTGGCGGCCAACGCCAGGACGGCAAGTCCGAGCAGGCTCAGGGTCATGATCGAGGAGACAAACTCCCGGCCCCGGTCCGGCTGCTTGCTGGCCTTGATGATCTGCGGGACCAGGACGGCGTTGAACACGCCGCCGGCAAGCAGCAGGTAGATGAAGTTGGGCAACACGTTCGCGGAGCTGAAGATGTCAGTGACCAGGCCGGTGTTGCCGATGGCCACCGCCAGCAGGGCCGTGCGGACAAGGCCAAGGACGCGGGAAACCAAGGTTCCGGCGGCCATCACCGCGCTGGAACGCGCCGTACTGGGGGCAATATTCTTTTCGGCCATGGTGTCCCTATGCTCTCACTCCAACCGGGCAGTGCTTAAACCCGGTGGCCAGGGACTCAGAGGTAGCGGGGAAGAATCTCGCGGGCGAGGTCCGCGATGCGGCGCTCATTTGGAAAGGAAAGACGCTTGCCGAGCTCGGCCAGCGGAACCCAGGCGACGTCCACGGCTTCGTGGTCCGGATCGTTCTCGATGGTCAGCTGCCCGCCGGTGGCCTGCAGCAGGAAATGGTGCACCGTTTTGTGCACCCGGTGCCCGCTGACCGTGAACCAATAATCAATGCTGCCCAGCGCGGTCAGGATGCGGCCGTCGATGCCGGTTTCCTCGGCGATCTCCCGGACCGCCGCTTCCCGGCTGTCTTCCTCGTTTTCCGGGTGGCCCTTGGGCAGGCACCATTCCAGCCGCCCGCCCCTGTTCAGCCGGGCGATAATCGCCACGGGCAGCTCCGATGAGGAGGCATCCACCACAATTCCGCCCGCGGAAACCTCTTCCACGGTGGGCAGCGAGGCATGCACCGGATGCGCACCTGCGCCGCCCATTGACGCCGTCAATGGGGTTCGCTTGGGTGCGCTCGGTACGGGATGGGCCATACGACCACTCTAACGATCTTTGTCCGGCGATGATGACTGCCTGCCGGCACCCCGGAGGGGAAGCGGCAATGGTCGGCGTGTCCGCACCTCCGGCGTTGCCCGGTGTGCATCTTCGGCCCTTTTATCTGGCAGGCTTAAAGCACTATGGTGCACCTTTTTGATAGTTCGGCCCTGAAGACTCCCCTGCCCTCCGTCGTCGGTGAACTCGGGGAGCTGTTCCGGGACGCAGGATTCGAGCTGGCCCTTGTCGGCGGGCCGGTGCGTGACCTCTTCCTGGGCCGGGTTTCCCCGGACCTGGACTTCACCACCAACGCCCGGCCGGACGACATCATCGCCGTCATCCGCCGCTGGTGCGACACCTATTGGGAAATCGGCCGCGCGTTCGGCACCATCGGGATGCGCAAGGCCGGATACCAGATCGAAATCACCACCTACCGCGCCGATGCCTACGACCCGGACTCGCGCAAACCCGCCGTTGCCTTCGGCGACAAGCTGGAAGACGACCTCTTCCGCCGCGACTTCACCATGAATGCGATGGCGCTGCGGCTGCCGTCGATGGAACTCGTGGACCCCTTTGGCGGGGCCAAGGACCTGCAGGCGGGCCTCGTGCGCACCCCCGGTGCGCCGTCGACGTCGTTCTCCGATGACCCGCTGCGGATGATGCGCGCCGCCCGCTTCGCCTCCGCGCTGGAAGTGGACGTGGCGCCGGAGGTGTTCGAGGCCATGAAGGACATGGCCGGGCGGATCACGATCATTTCCGCCGAACGGGTCCGCGACGAGCTCGTGAAGCTGATCAACGGCAAGGCACCCTGGGCCGGGATCGACCTGCTGGTGGAAAGCGGGCTGGCCGAGCATGTGCTCCCGGAAGTCTCTGCCCTCAAGCTGGAAATCGACGAACACCACCGGCACAAGGACGTTTACCAGCACTCACTGACCGTGCTGCGCCAGGCCTGCGGACACGAGACAGGGCCCGACGGCGATGTTCCAGCCCCGGACTTCGTCCTGCGGTTCGCGGCACTGATGCACGACGTCGGCAAGCCCGCCACGCGCCGGTTCGAGCCCAACGGCTCGGTCAGCTTCCTGCACCACGACGCAGTGGGGTCCAAGCTCACCGCCAAGCGGATGAAGGCACTGCGCTTCGACAACGACACCATCAAGGCCGTTTCCCGGCTCGTTGAGCTGCACATGCGCTTCTACGGCTACGGCGACGCCGGGTGGACCGACTCCGCCGTCCGCCGCTACGTCAACGACGCCGGTGAGCTGCTGCAGCGGCTGCACCGGCTCACCCGCTCCGACGTCACCACCCGGAACCGGCGCAAGGCCGAACGGCTGGCCTTCGCCTACGACGACCTTGAGGCGCGGATCGCGGCGCTGGCCGAGCAGGAGGAGCTGGCAGCGATCCGCCCGGACCTGGACGGGGAACAGATCATGGCGCTGCTGGGCATCCGGCCCGGACCCGTTGTCGGCCGCGCCTACCGCTACCTGCTGGAGGAACGGATGGAAAACGGACCCGTTTCCCACGCCGAAGCAGCCGCACTGCTCCGCGCCTGGTGGAAGGAACAGCCTGAAAGCCGGGAGGCCCCGGCCGCGGGCGGGGAGCAGTCCGGAGAAGGAGAAGGAAGTAAATGAGCGACGCTGAGGACTTCGGTCCGGCAGTTCCGGATACGACGCCGGCAGGCACCCGCCTGCCCCGCTTGTGGCTGCTGCGCCACGGCGAGACCGAGTGGTCCCGCGAGGGAAACTACACCGGCCTGACAGACATCCCGCTGACCGCGGACGGCGAAGCCCAGGCCCTCGCCGCCAAGGAAAAGATCGGTGCGGTCGACTTTGACCTCGTCCTGTCCTCCCCACTGATCCGTGCCCGCCGCACCGCCGAACTGGTGGGCCATCCCCATCCGCAGATCCTGCCCTATGCCCACGAGTGGGACTACGGGGACAACGAGGGCCGCAAGAGCACCCAGGTCCGCGCCGAGAACCCCGGCTACATCATCTGGAACGACGGCGTCCCCAACGGCGAGACGCTGGACCAGGTAGCCGAACGGGCAGACCGGATCGTATCGCTGGTACAGGCCGGATGCGGCACTCCGATGGACCGCAGCCCGGACTCGACCCCGGTGGAGAAGGTGCTCCTGGTGGCGCACGGGCACTTCCTGCGGATCCTGGCCGCCCGCTGGCTGGGACTTCCCGCCGACCAGGGGCGGCATTTCGTCCTTGGCACGGCTGCCGTCTGCACCCTCGGCTGGGACAAGCACACCCCGGCCATTGTCCGCTGGAATTATTAGGTCCGGAATAAAATAAAGGAAAGTTCCACAAAGGCCTTGGCAGGGTGCCCGGGGGTGTTGTATGTTTTTCCTGCAGCCGCCTTTCGGGCGGCAGAACTTTATTCACCGGCTATCATCCGCCAGTCCACGCACTCATGAAAGGGAGGTGGGGTTATGGACTTCCACGCATTCCTCACTGCCTCGACGGTTTCCTGCCCGCAGCGAATCACGTCCATCCCTTCGACTGCACGGCCGGCCCTGATGCCGGTCGGCTGGCGGATGGCCGGCACGCCGGGACGCAGTGTCCGGGCCCCGCACGGAATGGGCGGGCGCGACTAACCGCGCACCCGCCGTCCCGGGTCCCGAACCCTCCTGGTAGTCCCCGGTAGGCCATCGGTCCTGCCCGTCCTCCCGCTCTATTGAAGCGCCCAGGTCCGCTCCGCGGTCACCTCGGGTGGCTTTGCCGCCGTGGCTTTGGCGGTCCTGGAGGGGGCCGGGTATGGACCCGCCTACGGGGACCCGCTAAAGGCATCCCGGAAACCCCTGCGACGTACTGGGCTTCCGCCCTATCCCGGGCACGGTGCCCAGGATGGGCACCTTATTCCCGGACCTGCACGTTTCGAATGGCGCATTTCGTATGCCGTATTTCGAACGCGGCACGGCTGCCTTAATGATCCCTCTTTTGTTGAGGGTTATTCCTTTCTTTCGCCACACCTTCCCTTTGCGCACCCAAAAACAGGCGCGCCATTCTTTCGGAGCTTTATTGTGCGTTATTTCAACCTGCCCTCCCTTTCCATCGAACCCTCCCCGCACCTCCCGGCCGCGGGGGAGTGCGAAACCACCCCGCTGCCCGAATCGGACCAGACGCACCCGGCGCAGGAGCACCCGCCGTCGGACGTTGCCACCACGGCAACGGCGTCCATGAAACCCAGAAAGGAAAGGATCTCCGTGTTCAGCATGCTGGTCCGCCTGCACGCTTCATTTGCCCGGGCCGAAGCGGTCCACCAAGCCAGGTTGGATGACTTCTGGGCTGGCCCGGAGCGGCACATGCTGGCGCACTACACCTACTCCGCGAAGTAGCAGCCCTTCGTTGGGCGAGTAACCGCCCGCGTTAGACAGGTCACCCCTGCTGCCGGGGGAACAAAAACCGGGGAGCCCGCGCTGTACTGGAAAGTGGGTACGGCGCGGGCTCTTCGCCGTGCTGCCGCAGCGTGATCCGCGCAACGGAGGGCCGGCGGAAACCACGCCGCGGGCCTTGGCGTTATAAAGTCAGTAGGGAAAAAGTCAGCAGCCGGCCATGAAGGGAGTGTTGTTGCTTCAGGTAAAGCGTGTCGCCATGCTCTCCCTGCACACGTCACCCTTGGAGCAACCGGGTTCCGGTGACGCGGGCGGCATGAACGTCTATGTGCGTTCCGTGGCAATGGAACTGGCCAAAGCCGGCGTGGAGGTCGAGATCTTCACCCGCGCGTGGGATCCGGCGCAGCCCGCCGCAGTGGAACTTGCTCCCGGCGTCACCGTCCGGCACATCGACGCGGGTCCCCGGCGCAGGATCGCCAAGGAGTCGCTCCCGGGCCTGGCTCCGGAACTGGCCTCCGGCGTCGCCGACCTTCACCCCTTCCTGGCGAACCGCCACTTCGACGTCATCCACTCCCACTACTGGGTGTCCGGAACCGCGGGGCTGGCCGTGTCCCGGGCCTGGAACCTGCCCCTGGTGCACACGATGCATACGATGGCCCGGGTCAAAAACCTGCAGCTTCAGCCCGGCGAAAAGCTTGAGCCGCAGGTGCGGATCGACGGGGAACAGGAGATCGTCGACGGGGCAACCCGCCTGATCGCCAACACCAGCACCGAGGCCGGTGAACTCGAATCGCTCTACGGGGCTGATCCGCGGGCGGTGGACGTGGTGGCTCCCGGCGTGGACCTGCAGGTGTTCTCCAGCCGGGGCTCGGCCGCGGCGCGCGCCCGACTGGGCATACCCGACGATGTCTTCCACATCGTCTTTGCCGGGCGGATCCAGCCCATGAAGGGCCCGCAGGTGCTGGTCCGGGCCGCGGCGGAACTGCAGGCACGACGGCCGGACATCCCGCTGCGGATCAGTATCCTGGGCGCCGGCAGCGGCTCCGAAGTGCTGGAACTGCAGCCGCTGGTGGATTCCCTGGGCCTGAACGCGCACGTTGCCCTGTATCCGCCGGTTGAAGCCGCCGTGCTGGCGGACTGGTTCCGTGCCGCCGACGTCGTCGCCGTACCCTCGTTCAGCGAATCCTTCGGGCTGGTGGCACTGGAGGCCCAGGCCTGCGGCACGCCGGTGCTCGCGGCCAACGTGGGCGGACTGCCCAAGGCCGTGAGCCACGGCCGGACCGGCCTGCTGGTGGACGGCCACGACAGCGCGCGGTGGTCCGCCGAACTGGAGCGGCTGTACGACGACGCCGGGCTGCGCCGGGCACTCGGTTACGGCGCCGCCGTCCATGCCTCCGCGTTTGGCTGGAAGCGGACCGCGCAACTAACGAATCAAAGCTACCGACAGGCCGCGGAGCAGTTCTCCACACAGTCCGTCCGCTGATAGCTTGGCATCACCTTAAGCACCTCAGCACCGTTGATGGGGAACCGCCGTCGACGGTCATCGGAAGGAACGCATCGATGCGCACTGCCCCCGACATGCCCAGCGATCTGGAAATCTCCCGCCGGGCGGTGCTCAGGCCCATGGCTGAAATCGCCCGCGCCGCCGGAATCCCCGAGGAAGCACTGGAACCGTATGGCCGGCACAAGGCCAAGGTGGATCCGCTGCTGGTGCCCCCGCGGAGTACCCGCGGCAAGGTGGTGCTGGTGACCGCCATGAGCCCCACTCCGGCCGGGGAAGGAAAATCCACCGTCACCGTGGGGCTCGGGGACGCCCTGGCCAAGGCCGGCGTCAATACCGTCATCGCCCTGCGGGAACCGTCTTTGGGCCCGGTCCTGGGCCTGAAGGGCGGGGCCGCCGGCGGCGGCTACTCCCAGGTGGTGCCGATGGAGGACATCAACCTGCACTTCACCGGCGACTTCCATGCCATCACCACGGCCAACAACGCCCTGACCGCGCTGCTGGACAACCATATCTACCAGGGCAACCTGCTGGGCATTGATCCTCGCCGCATCACCTTCCGCCGGGTCATGGACATGAACGACCGCTCGCTGCGGGACATCGTGATCGGCCTCGGTGGACCGACCCAGGGCACGCCGCGCCAGGACGGCTTCGACATCACGGTGGCTTCGGAGATCATGGCTGTGTTCTGCCTGGCCCGGGACCTCGCCGATCTCAAGGCCCGGCTCGCCCGGATCACCGTGGGATACACCTACGACCGGCGGCCGGTCACGGTGGCGGACCTGGGCATCGAGGGCGCGCTGACCCTGTTGCTCAAGGACGCGATCAAGCCGAACCTCGTCCAGACCCTGGCCGGGACGCCGGCGCTGGTCCACGGCGGGCCGTTCGCGAACATCGCCCATGGCTGCAACTCGGTGATCGCCACCGAGCTGGCCCGCAATGTCGCTGACGTGGTGGTCACCGAGGCGGGTTTCGGTGCTGACCTGGGCGCGGAAAAGTACATGGACATCAAGGCGCGGGCAGCTGACGTGGCCCCGGACGCCGTCGTCCTCGTGGCCACCATCCGGGCGCTCAAAATGCACGGCGGGGTGCCGCGGACCGAACTGGGGCGCCCGGACCCCGCCGCACTCGAGGCCGGAACCGCGAACCTGGGCCGGCACATCGGAAACATCCGGAAATTCGGCGTGGAACCGGTGGTGGCCGTCAACCGGTTCCCCACCGATACCCAGGACGAGTTGGACTGGCTGCTGCGGTGGTGCCGCACGCAGGGGGTGCAGGCAGCCGCCGCCGATGTCTGGGCCCAGGGCGGCGGCGGGCCCGGCGGCGACGAGCTGGCCGCCCTGGTCCTGGCTGCGCTCCAGGAGCCGGTGGACTTCCACCACCTGTATCCGCTGGAGCTGCCCGTGGCCGAGAAGATCCGCACGGTGGCCCGGGAGATCTACGGCGCCGACGACGTCGAATTCTCACCCCAGGCGCTGCGCCGGCTGGCGGAGATCACCGCCGGCGGCTGGGATTCGCTGCCGGTGTGCATGGCCAAGACGCAGTACTCGTTCTCCGACGACGCCGCGCTGCTCGGAGCGCCCACCGGCTTCACCCTGCACGTGCGGGACCTGATCCTGAAAACCGGGGCCGGGTTCGTCGTCGCACTCACCGGTGCCGTGATGACCATGCCCGGACTGCCGAAGACGCCGGCCGCGCTGGCCATGGACGTCTCCCCGGACGGCACCCCGCAGGGCCTGTCCTAGGGGCAGGTCCTGCGGAGTGCGGGGTCGGCCTGGTTAGCGCTCCACCTCGCCGCGGATGAACTGCTCCACCTTTTCCTTGGCGAGGTCGTCGTTGTACTGCTCCGGCGGAGACTTCATGAAGTAGCTCGAGGCCGAGAGGATCGGTCCGCCGACACCGCGGTCCAGGGCGATCTTGGCGGCACGGATGGCGTCGATGATCACGCCGGCGGAGTTGGGGGAGTCCCAGACCTCGAGCTTGTATTCCAGCGACACCGGCGCGTCGCCGAAGTTGCGGCCCTCCAGGCGGACGAAGGCCCATTTGCGGTCATCCAGCCAGGCGACGTAGTCCGACGGGCCGATGTGCACGTCGTCGGCCTTCAGGTCGGCGGAGGTGTTGGAGGTGACGGCCTGGGTCTTGGAGATCTTCTTGGACTCAAGACGCTCGCGCTCGAGCATGTTCTTGAAGTCCATGTTCCCGCCCACGTTGAGCTGGTAGGTGCGGTCCAGGATGACGCCGCGGTCCTCGAACAGCTTCGCCATCACGCGGTGCGTGATGGTGGCGCCGATCTGGCTCTTGATGTCATCGCCGATGATGGGCACGCCGGCGGCGGTGAACTTGTCCGCCCACTCCTTGGTGCCGGCGATGAACACCGGCAGGGCGTTCACGAAGGCGACGCCGGCGTCGATGGCGCACTGGGCATAGAACTTCGCTGCCTGCTCCGAGCCGACCGGCAGGTAGCAGACCATGACATCGACGGCCTCGGCCCTGAGGACCTCAACGATGTCCACGGGTGCTGCGGGGGATTCCTCGATGGTTTCGCGGTAGTACTTGCCGAGGCCGTCCAGCGTGTGGCCGCGCTGCACGGTGATGCCCGTGGCCGGGACATCGGCGATCTTGATGGTGTTGTTCTCGCTCGCCCCGATGGCCTCGGCCAGGTCCAGGCCGACCTTCTTGCCGTCGACGTCGAAGGCCGCCACGAACTGCACATCGTTGACGTGGTAGTTCCCGAATTTCACGTGCATCAGGCCGGGGACGATCAGGTCCGGGTCGGCGTCGCGGTAGTACTGCACGCCCTGGACCAGCGACGCTGCGCAGTTTCCGACGCCAACTATTGCGACCCGAATGGGGTTCTGTGCCACGGTTCTCCTTTGAAGAATGTCTAAATGTGTCAGCCGTCTCAGCGACGGCAAAGTCGGCCTAGTCTACTGCCTCACATCCGGTGCAACCTGTGAGCGGCCCCATGCCGCCGTGTCCGTGACCACGGTCTTACGCGTCATACTGTAGCGATGGAGCCCAGATCCCGTCGCCGGCCGCTGCGGATTGTGGTGCCCAGCCGCAATGATCCACTGCTGAAAAAACTCACTGCGGGCGTGGGTGGCCCGCTTGGCCGGCACACTGCTCCGGGCATCGTCAGCCCGGGATTTTTCACCATCGCGCGGGTGCTGATTCTCCTGACCACTGCCGCCGCGGTGATGGCCGTCCTGGTGAAGACCCCCTGCCGCAGCGGCGGCTGGAGTGTTCCCGGCCATTTCTACGCCGCGTGCTACTCGGACTGGCCGGTCCTGTTCGAATCGCGCTCCCTGTCTGAAGGTGTCGTTCCGTTCCTCACCCCGGGCAGTGTTTTTGAATACCCGGTGCTGCTGGGGCTGCTGGCCGGCGGCGCCGCGCTGCTGGTACCCGCCGGTGGCGATCCGGCCGCCCGCGCCCTGGCCTACTTCGACCTCAACGCGGCCCTGGCCGTCCTGGCGTGGCTGGCGACCGTGATGGCCACCCTGCGCATGACCAACCGCAGGCCGTGGGATGCTGCCATGGTGGCGGTGGCGCCCGCGATGATCCTCTCGGTGTTCATCAACTGGGACATCTGGGCGGTGCTGCTGGCGACTATGGGAATGCTGGCCTTCGCCCGGGACCGGCCGGTGGCGGCCGGGGTGCTGATTGGGCTGGGAACGGCGCTGAAGCTCTATCCGGTGCTGATCCTGGGGGCCGTGCTGGTCCTGGCCCTGCGCACGCTGCGCCTGCGGCCAGCCCTGCTGGCCTTTGGCGCCGCAGCGGCCGCCTGGCTGGTCGTGAACCTGCCGTTCATGCTCTCCGACTTCACCGGCTGGCGGTACTTCCTCACCTACACCGAGGAGCGGCCGGCGGGGTTTTCCTCGGTCTGGTTCGCGTGGAACCTGATGGCCGGCCGGCTCGGGGCGGCCGAGGCGGGGCCGGAGGCCATCAACTTCTGGGCCTGGTTCCTGTTCGCCGCGGCCTGCGCGGGCATCGCGCTGCTCACACTCACCGCGAAGCGCCGGCCGCGGCTGGCGCAGCTGGCCTTCCTCATCGTGGCGGCCTTCATCCTGGCCAACAAGGTCTACTCACCCCAGTTTGTGCTCTGGCTGATTCCGCTGGCGGCGCTCGCCCGCCCCCGGTGGGCGGACTTCCTGGCCTGGCAGTTCTTCGAAGTACTGCATTGGTGGGCGGTGTGGATGTACCTCGGGGCGCTGACTTCGGGCGGGGATGCCCGGCACAACATCGAGGCCGCCTACTACGTCTGGGCCGTGGCCGGGCATGTCCTGGCGACCGCATTCCTGATGGCCCGGATCGTGACGGATATCCTCTACCCGGAAGAGGATCCGGTGCGCCGGCGGGGCGTCGACGACCCCCAGGGAGGGCCGTTTAACGGTGCCCCCGACCGCTGGGTGCTGCGGAGGGGACCAACAGCAGATCAGGTACCCTAGGAACGCACGCGGCCCCGGCGAAAGAAGCATAGTGTCCCACGTTCCTTACCGTTTCGAACAGCTTAACCAGAAAGAATTTGAGGCACTCGCCGCCGCGCACCCCTATGTGGTGATCCCGCTGGAACAAACCCCCTACTGGGCGGACTTTGAACGGAAACTGGGACGCACGCCTTACGGCATCTGGGCCTATTACGACGGCGACAAGCTCGTGGCCACCGCCAGCTACCTGCGCTCGGACCGGCGGCTTCGACCCTCCCTCGTCGTCGTGAACGGCCCCACCTGGTTCGCCGAACGCACCGATACGGCCGAGGCCCGCCTGGTCGCCACGGTGCAGGAGCAGTTCCGCGACGATCCGGCCGTTGACCCGCTCTACATCCGCATGCAGGTGCTCTATCCGCAGGCGCCGGTATCCGGTCCGCTGGAGCACGGCTGGTACGAGCGCGAGATCGTGGTTGACCTGACCCCGGACACGGAAGCGATCTTCGCCTCCTTCCGCTCCAACGCCCGGAACCTGATCCGCAAGGCGGAGAAGCTCGGCGTGAAGGTCGTTCCGATCGAGCGGAAGCGCTGGGCCGAGGTCTTCCGCACCGAGCTCTACCCGATCATGCAGGAAACGGCTGCCCGGGACGGGTTCTCCAGTTTTGAGTCGACCTTCTACGAGACGCTCCTCACCGAACTCGGGGACCACCTGCGCCTGATGGTGGCCTACATGGATGGGGAGGCGGTGTCCTGGCTGATCACCACCGAGTACCGCGGCTACTCCGTCTACTACTTCGCTGCCAGCTCGCACAACGCCCGCAAGACCAACGCGCCCTACCTCCTTCTCTGGGAGTCATTCAAGGTCCTTAAGGAAGCCGGCAACACCGCGTGCGGCCTCACCGGAATCGTCAGCGAAAACTACCCAAGCCTGATCAACGTCACCACGTTCAAGCGGAATTTTTCCAAGACCGTGGTCACCATTCCCACCACCTATGACATCCCGCTGCGCCCGCAGCGGTACGCTCTGGTAGCAACGGCTCTGAAGCTGCGGCGCGAGGCGCCCCGGAAGCTCCGCGCCCTGCCCGCCTCCGCCAGGGCGCTTGCCGCCAGGACCGCCGGACGGAAGGACCCACAGGCACCCCAATGAGTGACGTCAGCGTGGTCGGAACCGGTCCCAACGGACTGGCTGCTGCGCTCGTCATGGCCCGGGCCGGGTTGTCGGTACGGGTGTTTGAAACCGAACCCACCGTGGGCGGCGGCAGCCGGACCAAGGAGCTGCTGGAACCCGGGCACCGGTACGACGTTTGCTCCGCGGTGCATCCCATGGCCCTGGCCTCGCCGTTCTTCCGCCGGTTTGGCCTCGCAGACCGCATCAGGCTGACCGTCCCGGAGATTTCCTACGCCCATCCACTCGACGGCGGCGATGCCGGGCTGGCCTACCGTGACCTGGATCGGACCGTGCAGGGCCTGGGGGACGACGGCGGCGCCTTCGACGCCCTGATGCGGCCGTTGGTGCGGCGCAGCGAGGCTATTACCGACCTGCTCATGTCTCCGCTGTTCCGCGCCTACCGGCAACCGGTGGCCGGAGCCCTTTTTGGCCGGGCTGCCCTCGAACAGGGAACCAGACTGTGGAACCGGAGGTTTTCCGGAGCCAGGGCGCCGGCCCTGCTGACCGGTGTGGCGGCGCATCCGGTGGGGCGGATGCCCTCGCTGCCCTCGGCCGGCGGCGGCCTGCTGCTCTCCCTGCTGGCGCACACGGTGGGCTGGCCCATTCCCGTCGGCGGCTCGCAGGCGATAGCGGACGCGATGGCCGACGACGTGCAGGCGCACGGCGGCGAGGTGGTCACTGGGCGCCGGATTGCATCACTGGACGAGGTGGCGGACTCCCGCGCCGTCATCCTGGATGTTTCCCCGTCGGTGCTCCTGCAGCTCGGCGGTGACCGGCTGGTCCCGCGCTATGCCCGCGCCCTGGAACGGTTCCGTTACGGCAACGCGGCCTGCAAGGTGGATTTCATTCTGTCCGGCCCGGTGCCCTGGGCCAACGGGGGCGTGCGGCAGGCCGGCACCGTGCACGTGGGCGGGCGGCGTGAGGAACTGGCGGCGGCCGAGGCGCAGGTTGCTGCGGGCCGGCATCCGGAGAAGCCCTACGTCCTGTTGTCCCAGCCGAGCAGCTTCGATCCCTCCCGGGCGCCGGCCGGCCGGCATATCCTCTGGACCTACTGCCACGTTCCGGCCGGTTCCACGGTGGACATGACCGAGGCAGTCACCGCGCAGATTGAACGCTTCGCGCCCGGCTTCCGTGACGTCGTCGTGCGTTCACAGGTGACGACGGCGGCGGACCTGGCCCGCTACAACGAGAACTACGTGGGCGGGGACTTCGGCGGCGGTGCCGTGACGCTCGCCCAGATGCTGATCCGGCCGGTCCTCTCGGCCAAGCCGTGGCGCACGTCCGTCCCCGGGGTTTACCTCAGCTCTGCCTCCACGCCGCCCGGCCCGGGAGTGCACGGCATGGGCGGCCTCCATGCGGCAGAGCTGGCGTTGAAGGATGTCTTTGGCCTGCCGGTACCGGATCTCGCACCGGCCTAGGTTTTCCGGCCCACGCCGGAACGGCAGCCGGAAATAGCAGCCATTCCGGCCTGCCGGGCCTTGGAGGGCCTTGCGCGCCGCAGCAGGTCATGGGGAACTGATAAGGAGGAGGTTCCCCATGACCGAGCACCTGAACAACCACCACCGGGACACCCTGGACAAGATCCTGCGGCATCCCTCCAGCGGCAACATCGAGTGGAAGGACGTCCGGTCCCTGTTGGACGCAGTGGCCGAGACCACCCGGGAGCACAACGGCAAGTACGAGGTCAGGCTGGCCGGGCAGACCGACTTCCTGTCCGTGCCGCACGGCAAGGACATCGACGAGCAGACCGTGGTGGACCTGCGGAAAATGCTTGAGCGGGCCGGCTACGCGCCGGACAAGAAGTAGCCCGGCAGGAGGCAGCTACTCCACCGTCAGCTCGCCCATCCGGGACCACTCTTCACCCTCGATGGTGGTGTTGATGATCTTCGGGGTTTCGGCCAGGGCAACAACCATGTCCTTCATTGCCTGCTGGAAGTGATCGCTCTGCACGTGGGCGGCGGCGGCGTCGTCCTTGAAGGCCTCGACCAGCACAAACTCGTTGGGGTTTTCCAGGCTGCGCGACCAGTCGAACCAGAGGTTGCCGGGCTCGGCGCGGGTGGCAGCGGTGAAGCCGGCGGTCAGTTCCGGCCAGCGCTCGGTCCACTCGGGCAGCACGTTGAATTTGACGGTTATGAAGATCATTCTCGCTCCTGGCGGTGGGGGGCCCGGCTGCCGGACAGGCAGCGGGATCTTCATCGTAGGCAGGTTGCGCCTGCTCCTGTCCACACGGATCCACGCGGGTGCCGCCCGCGGCCCGCCGCGGCCCGCCGTGTCCCGCCCGCCTGCCCCACGCCGTCGCCACCGTTCACACGCGCGGCGGATGGGAGGATAGGAGCGTGGCTCATCTCGACGTATCCAACATTGACTATTTCCTCTCCGACGGCCGGCAGCTGCTCAACGGCGTCAGCTTCAAGGTGGGGGACGGGCACAAAACCGCCCTGATCGGGCCCAACGGCACCGGCAAGACCACGCTGCTGCGCATCATTGCCGAGGACATCAAGGCGGACGAAGGCACCGTGGCCAAATCCGGGTCCATGGGCATCATGCGCCAGTTCGTGGGCCAGGTCCGCGACGACAGCACCGTCCGGGACCTGCTGGTCTCCGCCGCACCGCCGGCGCTGGCCGCCGCGGCCAGGGCCGTGGATGCCGCCGAGCTGGCCATGATGGAGCACGACGACGAACCCACCCAGATGCGTTACGCCACCGCCATCGCGGACTGGGGCGACGCCGGGGGCTACGAGCAGGAGACGGTCTGGGACGAGGTCACCATGGCAGCCCTGGGGCTGTCCTTTGACCGGGCCCAGTACCGCAAGGCCTCCACCCTTTCCGGCGGCGAGCAGAAGCGGCTGGTCCTGGAGGCCCTGTTCTCCGGCCCCGACGAACTGCTGCTCCTGGATGAGCCGGACAACTACCTCGACGTTCCCGGCAAGCGCTGGCTGGAGGCCAAACTGGCCGAATCCAAAAAATCGGTCCTGTTCGTCAGCCATGACCGCGAACTGCTGGATAACGCCGCCACCCGCATTGTCACCCTGGAGCCCGGGATCAACGGTGCCTCGGCCTGGATCCACGGCGGCGGCTTCAGCAGCTACGTCACCGCCCGCGAGGACCGCAACGCCCGGTTCGAGGAGCTGCGCCGGCGCTGGGACGAGGAGCACCTGAAGCTCAAGGAACTCGTCAACATGTACAAGAACAAGGCCGCGTTCCGCTCCGACATGGCCAACCGCTACCAGGCCGCGCAGACCCGGCTGGCGAAGTTCCTCGAGGCGGGCCCGCCCGAAGCACTGCCGATCGAGCAGAACGTCAAGATGCGGCTGCGCGGCGGACGCACCGCCAAGCGCGCCGTCGTCGCGCAGAAGCTCGAACTGACCGGCCTGATGAAGCCCTTCAGCACCGAAATCTGGTTCGGCGACCGGGTGGGCGTGCTGGGCTCCAACGGCTCCGGCAAGTCACACTTCCTGCGGCTGCTGGCCGCTGGCGGCACGGATCCGGAGAAGGAACACGAGCCGGTGTCGGAGGTGGAAATCGCTCCGGTTCCGCACGAGGGCTCGGTGAAGCTCGGCGCCCGCATCCGTCCCGGCTTCTTCGCGCAGACCATGATGCGCCCGGACCTGCTCGGCAAAACCCTGCTGGACATCCTGCACCGCGGCGACGACCACCGTTCCGGCCTGGGCCGGGAGGCAGCCGCCGGCGCCCTGGACCGGTACGGGCTGGCTGCGTCCTCGGAGCAGAAATACGATTCCCTCTCCGGCGGGCAGCAGGCCCGGCTGCAGATCCTGCTGCTGGAACTCTCCGGCGCCACCCTGCTGCTGCTGGATGAACCGACCGACAACCTGGACCTGCATTCGGCTGAAGCGCTGGAAAAGGCCATCGACGCGTTTGAGGGCACGGTGCTGGCCGTGACCCACGACCGCTGGTTCGCCCGCAGTTTCGACCGGTTCCTGGTCTTCGGCTCCGACGGAAAGGTCTACGAGTCCGAAACCCCGGTCTGGGACGAAAAGCGCGTCGTCCGCGCCCGCTAAGCCGCTCCGGCGGCAGGCAAGCGGCTATTCGCCGGCCGCTGCTTTTGGCCGGCGCCGGCCGGTGCGCCCGCGCGTCCGGTTTCCGCTGCGGCCCGGATTCCCTGCACAATGGTGGCGTGAAGAGCTCCCTGGATCGTGCCCTGATGTCCGTCTTCGTGATCTTCGCGCTCAACGGCCTCATCTTCGCCAGCTGGGCCGCCCGCATCCCGGCGGCGGCCGAATCCCTTGGCATCGGTGCCGGCGGCGTGGGGCTGCTGCTGCTGTTCTCGGCCGTGGGGTCGGTCTGCTCACTGCCGTTGGCCGGATCCGTAGCCCAGCGCATCGGCACCGCCGGCGCAGTGCGCGTGGGCGGTCTGACGACGTCGGCCGCGTCCCTGATCATTGCCGCCTCCCTGTTCTGGCCCAACGTGCCGCTGGCAGCCGGCGGCCTGCTGTTGTTCGGGGCGGGCATCGGGCTGTGGGACGTGGCGATGAACCTCGAGGGCGCGGAGGTGGAACGGCACCTGCGCCGCACCGTGATGCCCAAGTTCCACGCGGCCTTCAGCGGCGGCGCATTTATCGGCGCCATGATTGGCGCCGGGCTGTCCGCCGCCGGGATTTCACTGTCGCTGCACCTGCTGGGGATCCTCACGCTGGCTACCGTTCTGGTGCTGGCAGTGCCGCGGAACTTCCTGCCTGATCCGGTGCCAGCGCACGACGACGGCGGCACACAGGCCGCGGCGCCGTCGCGGTTTGCGGCCTGGAAGGAGGGGCGCACGCTGCTGATCGGGGTGGTGGTGCTGGGCGCTGCCCTCACCGAAGGAGCGGCCAACGACTGGGTGGCGAAGGCCACCGTGGACGGGCTGGGATCCAGCGAAAC
This sequence comes from Arthrobacter jiangjiafuii, assembly GCF_018622995.1. Lineage (NCBI taxonomy): Bacteria > Bacillati > Actinomycetota > Actinomycetes > Micrococcales > Micrococcaceae > Arthrobacter > Arthrobacter jiangjiafuii. Next base: position 3,554,261 of record NZ_CP076022.1, on the reverse strand, counting down.
CGCCGGCGCGCTGATGTTCGGCATCTTCGTGGCGGCGATGACCGTCACCCGCTGGTTCGGTGCCCGGCTGATTGACCGGCTGGGACGGGTTCCCGCCCTGCGGATCTGCATGAGTGCCTCGCTGGCCGGGCTCCTGCTGTTCGTGCTGGCGCCGAACCTGCTGCTGGCCGCCGTCGGCGCGGTGTTCTGGGGCATCGGTGCCGCGCTGGGCTTTCCGATGGGCATGTCCGCCGCCGGCGAGGATCCGGCCCACGCGGCAAGCCGCGTGTCAGTGGTGTCCACGATTGGCTACATGGCGTTCTTCGTCGGCCCGCCCGTGCTCGGTTTCGTCGGGGAGCTGTGGGGCGTGCGCAACGCGCTGCTGCTGGTGGGTGCCGCAATGCTGCTTTCCATCCTGTTTGCCCCCGCGGCGGCGGAACGGGACAAGGACAGGGCAGTATCGGCCGCCTCCTGAGCTGCACCGGGAGCCGCGGCCCGGAGGGGCGCCGCGAGCCGCGGACCGGACGTGTCCGCAATGGGGGTACCGGAGCAGGATCGCCGGGTCTATCTTCGACCAATGTTCAATTCCCCAACCCCTCCTGCCGACAACCGCGGGTCCGTTCCGCTGATATCGGCGCGGGGAGTCACCAAGGTCTACAAGTCCAAGTCAGGTCCGGTCCACGCCCTGGCCGGCCTGGACATCGCAGTTCCCGAGGGCACAGTCATGGCACTGCTGGGACCCAACGGGGCCGGAAAGACCACGGCCGTCAAGGTCCTCACCACACTGATCAAGCCCGACGCCGGCGAGCTGAGCATCGACGGCATCGATGTCCTGGCTGACCCCAAGGAGGTCCGCCGCATCATCGGTGTTTCCGGCCAGTACGCCGCAGTGGACGAGAACCTCACCGGCACGGAAAACCTGCGGATGGTCGGGCGGCTCTACCACCTCCCGGACCGGGAGGCCCGGACCCGGGCCGGGGAGCTCATCGACATGTTCGAGCTCACCGACGCCGGAAACCGGCCGGTCAAAGGCTATTCCGGCGGCATGCGCCGGCGCCTTGACCTGGCCGGCGCACTGGTGAACAGCCCCCGGGTGCTGTTCCTGGACGAACCGACCACCGGGCTTGACCCGCGCAGCCGCCTGGCCCTGTGGCAGGTCATCAAGGACCTTGTTGCCGCGGGCACCACCCTGCTGCTGACCACCCAGTACCTCGAGGAAGCCGACCAGCTGGCGGACAGTGTGGCAGTGATCGACCGCGGGGCAGTGATTGCCGAAGGCACCTCGGACCAGCTCAAGTCGCTGATCGGCGGCCACAGTGTTGCCGTGGCCCTGGTGGACGGGAACGACGCCGGCGCAGCCCGCGCCATACTCGCCCGCCACGGCGCCGCCGAACCGCATACCGCCGACGACGGACGGACCCTGGAAGTCGCTGTCCAGAACGGCCCGGCCACCCTGCAGCTGGTCCTCGCGGACCTGCAGGAGGCGGACATTGCACTGCACGACGCCGGCATCCGCCGGCCCACCCTCGACGACGTGTTCCTGCAGCTGACCGGCCGGCCGGCCGAAGAGGATCCGGATGCCGGGGCGGCCGAGGGGGCCGCCAGCAAGGAAGGAGCCCGGCGATGAGCGCCGCTACAACACGGCTGCCCGCGGCCGGAAGCCGCGGCACATCAGCCACAGCCAACTGGGCAGGTGACGGCTGGACCGTTACCTGGCGCAACCTGATCAAGATCAAGCGCTCCCCGGACATGATCATTTTCGCCGTCCTGCAGCCGATCATGTTCGTGCTGCTGTTCAGCCAGGTCTACGGCGGGTCGATCTCCGTGGCGGGCACCGACTACACGCAGTACCTGATGGCCGGTATCTTCGCCCAGACCGTGGTGTTCGGCTCCACCTTCTCCGGTGCGGCGATGGCCCAGGACCTCAAGGAGGGCATCGTGGACCGTTTCCGGACCCTGCCGATGAGTCCGTCCGCGGTGCTGATCGGGCGGACCAATTCGGACCTTGTGCTGAACGCGATCTCGATGCTGATCATGATGGCCACCGGGCTGCTGGTGGGCTGGCGGGTCAACACCTCGTTTGGCTCCTTCCTGGCCGGTGTGGGGCTGCTGCTGCTCTTCTCCTACTCCTTCAGCTGGGTCATGGCCCTGCTCGGAATGTCCGTGCGGTCTCCGGAGACGATCAACAATGCCTCGTTCATGATCCTGTTCCCCATCACGTTCATCTCCAACGCCTTTGTGCAGAGTTCCACCCTGCCGGCTCCGCTGGAGGTCTTCGCGAACTGGAACCCCGTCTCGGCCCTGGTGCAGGCAGCCCGTGAGCTTTTCGGCAACCTGGGTGCCACCCCGGTGCCGGACACCTGGCCGATGCAGCACGCAGTTGCTACCGTGCTGATCGGCTCGGCCGTGATGCTGCTGGTGTTCATTCCGCTGGCGGTCCGGAAGTTCGAGTCGGTGAGCTCCCGGTAGCCGTCCACAGGCTCCCGCCACAGTAAGGACCCAGCATGATCGAGGCACAAGGCCTGTCCAAACGCTTTGGCGCCAAAACCGCCGTCGACAATGTCAGCTTCACCGTGCAGCCCGGCAAGGTCACCGGATTCCTCGGTCCCAACGGTGCCGGCAAGTCCACCACCATGCGCATGATCTGCGGCCTGGACAATCCCACTGCCGGAACCGTCACGGTCAACGGGCGGCCCTATGCCAGGCACAAGGCACCCCTGCATGAAGTGGGGGCCCTGCTGGAGGCCAAGGCGGTGCATCCCAAGCGGACCGCCTACAACCACCTCCGGGCGCTCGCAGCCACGCACGGCATCCCGGCCCGCCGCATCACGGAGGTCATTGAACTGACGGGCCTGGGCCCGGCGGCCAAAAAGCGGGTGGGAGGCTTTTCGATGGGCATGGGCCAGCGGCTGGGGATTGCCGCCGCGCTGCTGGGGGACCCGCAAACACTGATCCTCGACGAACCGGTCAACGGCCTGGATCCCGAAGGCGTGCAGTGGGTTCGGAATCTGGCCCGCGGCCTTGCGGCGGAGGGGCGGACCGTCTTCATCTCCTCGCACCTGATGAGTGAGATGGCCGTGACGGCGGATCATCTGCTGGTGATCGGCCGGGGCCGGATCCTGGCAGACGCTCCGATGGACGAGGTCACCGCCGGCAGCGCCAGGGAAAGGATCCGGGTCCGGACCGACGACGCCGAAGCGCTGATCACCGCCGTCGGCTCGGCCGATGTGGAGATCCGCCGGCTGGCTGCCGGCCACCTCGAGATCATCGGGCTGCCGGCCCGCAGCATTGCCGAGGCAGCGCTCTCCCGCCGCATCCTCATCACCGAACTCACCCCGCAGCAGCTCTCGCTGGAAGACGCCTACATGGAACTGACCCGCGACGAGCTTGAGTACCGGTCCCAGCAGCCGGCAGACGTCCCGGCGCAGGAAGGACGGACAGCGTGAGTACCGCCGCCGCCCCGGCGCCGCCGGCAGGCCGGCGGGACACGGTCCGGGTCACCTTTCCCCGGGTGCTGCACTCGGAATGGATAAAAACCGTCACGGTGCCCTCCACGCTCATCCTGCTGGCGGTGAGTTTTGTGGTGATGCTGGGGCTGGGTGCCCTTGTCGCCTGGGGCACTGTCCAAGTGGTCAGTGACCCCGCAGTGGGACCGCCCGGAGGCTTCGACGCCTCGGCACAGAGTCTGGCGTACGACGTGCCGGCTTCCGGCCTGCCCTTCGGCCAGCTGCTGATCGCCGCGTTGGCTGTGGTGCTGATGGGCAGCGAATACACCACCGGCATGATTCGAACCACCATGGTGGCCGTTCCCACCCGTACCCCGGCACTTCTGGCCAAAACCCTGGTGATAGCCGTCATGTCCTTTGTGCTGGGTGTCCTCGCGGCCTTCTCCACGTATCTGGTGTCCCAGCCGATCCTGGAGGGGGAGGACCTGGGCTTTGGGCTGGAGGCGGAGTGGGTGCTGCCCTCCATCATCAATACCGGCACCGTGCTGGCCCTGATTGCGGTCATGGGCGTGGCCATTGGTGCCCTGTTGCGCAGCACGGCCGGGGGAGTGGTGACGCTGGTGGGCGCCCTGTTTGTCTTGCCGATCATTGCCGGACTGCTGTCCGGGCTGGCGGACTGGGTGGATGATGCGGCCCGCTTCCTGCCCAGCAATGCATCGACGCAGCTGGTGGCCACCCTGATCCAGGACGGCCAGCTCAACCAGGTGGAAGGTGGCCTGGTCCTCGCTGCCTGGGCGGTGGTCCTGCTGGCCGCCGCCGTCGTCGTGGTAAAGAAGCGCGACGTCTAACCCCCTGCCTCATCCCTACGGCGGATAACATCCGGGCAACATCATCCCCTGGTGCCATGCCCACCGGCAGGCGTGCCCGTAGGCTGGGAGTAGCTGGGGAAACGCTGGAGCCGCCCGTCACCGGGAACCGGAACCGGACTCCCGACTGACCGCTTCCACTCCAACGTGAGGACGCACCATGATTGAGGCCCACAGCCTCGCCAAAACCTACGGCAGCAAGACCGCCGTCGACGGCATTTCCTTTACCGTCCAGCCCGGCAGGGTTACCGGCTTCCTGGGCCCCAACGGTGCAGGCAAGTCCACCACCATGCGCATGATCGTCGGACTGGACCGCCCCTCGGGCGGGGCCGTCACCGTCAACGGCAAGCCCTATGCCCAGCACAAGGCGCCGCTGCATGAAGTCGGCGCCCTGTTGGATGCCAAGGCCGTTCACACCAAGCGCAGCGCCTACAACCACCTGCGGGCCCTGGCAACAACGCACGGCATCTCCAAGAAGCGCGTCAACGAGGTCATTGAGCTGACGGGCCTGGGCCCGGTCGCCAAGCGGCGGGTCGGCGGCTTCTCCCTGGGCATGGGCCAGCGGCTGGGCATCGCCGCAGCGCTCCTGGGCGATCCCCAGACCCTGATCTTCGACGAACCGGTCAACGGCCTGGATCCCGAAGGCGTGCTGTGGGTGCGGAACCTGGCCAAAGGCCTGGCCGCAGAGGGGCGCACGGTGTTTCTTTCCTCTCACCTGATGAGTGAAATGGCAGTCACTGCCGACCACCTGATCGTGATTGGCCGTGGCCGCATCATCGCCGATGCCCCCATCGGTGAGGTTATCGACGGCGGCGGACGCCTGCGGACCCTGGTCCGGACAGACCAGCCGGCGGAACTGCGCCGCGAGCTGGAAAACCGCGAAACGTCCTTCGTGGAGATGGGACCGGACCTGATGGAAATCACCGGCCGGGATCCGCGCACTATTGCCGAGGTGGCACTGGCACGGCAGATCCTGATCTACGAACTCACGCCCCGGCAGGTCTCCCTGGAGGACGCGTACATGGAACTGACCCGGGACCAGGTCGAATACCAGTCCCATCCGGTCGGCCAGGCATCAGGCCAGGGCAGCCCGCCTCCGCAGGAGGACCCGGAACAGCAGGAAGTCCCGGCACCGGTCCGCAAGACCGGAGCCCACGCAGCGCGCAGCGGAGGAACATCAGCATGAGCACCCAGACAACACCGGCATCAACACCGGCTCCGGCCCGCAGCAGGGACGGCTCGGGCCTGAACTTCGGACGCGTCCTGCACTCGGAATGGATCAAGGTCACCACCGTTCCCTCCACTGTGATCCTGTTGACCATCACCCTGGTGGTCATGGTGGGCCTGGCCGCTCTCTTCGCGTGGCAGCTCATCGTCTCGCTGCAGTTCATGGCGGACAGCCCGCCGGAACTGCAGGCCCAATTGGGCGGCGTGCAGGAGCTGCGCGATACTGCCATCTCCACGCCTGGCATCGGCTACATCTTCGGGCAGCTGCTCATCGCGTCCCTGGCCGTGGTGCTCATCGCCTCGGAATGGGGCACCGGCATGATCCGCTCCACCATGGTGGCGGTACCCAAGCGGATTCCCGCGCTGCTGGCCAAGAACCTGGTCATCGCGCTGGTCGCGTTCCTCATTGGCGCTGGCGCGGCCCTGATTTCCTACTTCGTGATCCAGCCCATCCTGGCGCCCGAGGACCTCGGGTTCGCCCTGACCGACGACGGCGTGGCGCAGACCATTCTGGGCACCGGCATCTACCTGGCCCTCACCGCCGTCATCTCCATGGCGATCGGAACCCTGCTGCGCAATACAGCCGGGGGAGTGGTGACGGCCATCGGACTGTTCTTTGTGCTGCCGGTGATCGTGGTGAACCTGATCCAGGGACTGGCGGACTGGATTCCGAAGGCGGCACGCTTCCTGCCCAGCAACGCCGGTGACCGGCTGTTCGTGACGGAGGCCGTCGAGGGGCAGCTCACCGCCCTGGAAGGCGGGCTGGTCATGGCCGCCTGGGCGCTGGCGCTTCTGGTCATCTCCCTGGTGGTCGCCAAGCGCCGGGACGTCTGACCCGAAACACCCAGAATTTCGGCGAAGGCGGCGGAAGAACGGCCGCCGTTTTCGCCGATGCACCACCAACACCGGAAACTCCTCCACAGCGGGGAGTTTCCGTGTTTAAGCCGCGGTGTGTCCCGTGCTTTGGGGAGTTGTTACGCGGGCCGCTCCGGCTCTGGTTGAATCGGGGTATGTCTGACGCAATGGCCCACATCCATGACCTCGGCGCTTTTGTCAGCGCCGCTCCGTCCAGTTTCCATGCGGCCCGGGAAGGTGCGCGCCGCCTGATCGCCGCCGGATTCAGCGAACTCGACGAAAGCCAGGCGTGGCCCGGGGTCCCCGGCAGGTACGTTGTGGTCCGCGACGGCGCGCTGATCGCCTGGATCATTCCGGAGGGGGCCGGACCCCAGACGGGGTTCTCCATCCTGGGCACCCACACGGATTCGCCGTCCTTCAAGCTCAAGCCGCGCCCCACCACCGGACGGCTGGGCTGGCTGCAGGCCGGGGTGGAGGTCTACGGAGGTCCGCTGCTGAACTCCTGGCTGGACCGCGAGCTGCAGCTGGCCGGACGGCTGGTAACGCTCGACGGCGAGGAACACCTGGTGGCAACGGGCCCGTTGATGCGCTTCCCGCAGCTCGCCATCCACCTTGACCGGGCCGTGAACGAGGGCCTGAAGCTCGACAAGCAGCAGCACATGAATCCGGTCTGGGGGCTGGGGGACCCCTCGACCGCAGACCTGCTGCAGCTGCTGGCCGCCAAGGCGGGACTCAGCGCTGACCAGGTGGGCGGCTACGACATCGTGGCGGCGGACACCCAGGAACCGCGCGTCTTCGGTGCGGACCAGGAGTTCTTCGCCTCCGGCCGGCTGGACAACCTGTCCTCGGTCCACGCCGGACTGACTGCGCTGATCGCTGCCGCCGGAGCCAAAACGGACGGCTCCATCGCCGTGCTGGCGGCCTTCGACCATGAGGAAGTGGGCAGCGGCAGCCGCTCCGGGGCGGCCGGGCCGTTCCTGGAAGACGTGCTGAACCGGATTTCCGGCGGTCTGGGCGGTTCAGCGCTGGACCGGCAGCAGGCCTTTGCCGCGTCCTTCTGTATCTCTGCCGATGCCGGCCACGCGGTGCACCCCAATTACGCAGACCGCCACGATCCGGCCAACCATCCGGTCCTCAACGGCGGGCCGCTGCTGAAGATCAACGCGAACCAGCGTTACACCACGGATGCTCCCGGTGCCGCCCGCTGGGCCCGCCTGTGTCGGGCCGCCGGAATTCCCTACCAGGAATTCGTCTCGCACAACTCGGTGCCCTGCGGCTCCACCATCGGCCCGCTCACGGCCACCCGGCTCGGTATCCGCACCGTCGACGTCGGCGTCCCCCTGCTGTCGATGCATTCGGCCCGGGAGATGGCCGGTGTGCAGGACCCGTTCTACCTGGCCGCGGTCAGCGAAGAGTTCTTCACCGGGTGACCGGCCGGTCCGGAGCACCTTCCCCGGTCCGGTAGACTAGCTAAGTCTGTGCTGTCGGCCCTGCCGACGGCTTTCCCGCCTCCTGGTCACCCAGGACCGGCGGGACGACAACGCAAAAGAACCTCCTGTTACGGAAATGCCGTGACCGTATAGCCCAAAGGAGGTGGGTTCACAAATGCGTGCTTATGAACTGATGGTTATCATCGACCCCGAGGTAGAAGAGCGTACCGTCGAGCCTTCGCTCGATAAGTTCCTCAATGTCGTCCGCAACGATGGTGGAACCATCGACAAGGTCGATATCTGGGGCCGTCGCCGCCTCGCCTACGAAATCCAGAAGAAGGCTGAAGGCATCTACGCAGTGGTTAACTTCACCGCGACGCCTGCAGCTGCTGCTGAGCTTGACCGCCAGCTGAGCCTGAACGAGACCATCATGCGCACCAAGATCATCCGCCCGGAAGAGCAGAAGATCTCGAAGAAGGATGCCAAGAAGGCCGCAAAGGCTGAAGCTGCAAAGGTTTCCGCAGAGTAATTTCTGCAAACCAAACCGATATCAGGAGGCAACATGGCAGGCGAGACAACTATTACCGTCGTCGGCAACCTAACGAATGATCCGGAACTCCGGTTCACACCGTCGGGTTCGGCAGTGGCTAACTTCACCATTGCCTCGACTCCGCGGACCTTCGACCGGACGTCGAATGACTGGAAGGACGGCGAAACGCTGTTCCTCCGGGCTTCTGTCTGGCGCGAAGCCGCTGAGAACGTGGCCGAATCCCTGACCAAGGGGACGCGTGTTGTTTGCCAGGGCCGCCTGAAGTCGCGTTCGTATGAAACCAAAGAAGGCGAAAAGCGCACCGTAATGGAGCTTGAGGTCGACGAGATCGGCCCCTCGCTCCGGTACGCCTCCGCAAAGGTCACCCGCACCCAGCGCTCCGGCGGCGGTGGCGGCGGCTTTGGCGGCAACAATGGAAACTCCGGGAACAGCGGCTTCGGCGGCAATTCCAACCCTGCATGGGGCGGAGGCCAGCAGCAGCCTCAGGCTGCACCGGCCGAAGATCCCTGGGGTGCTCCGGCAGGCGGCGGCAACGCCGGCGGTTGGGGCAACGGACCGGATTCCAACGATCCGCCCTTCTAAATCACCACCGAAGAGCGGCACCTCCCCTCGCGGGGATAAGTGCATCCCTTCACCCTGCGCCTCCGGGCGCAACCTCAGACGGCATTCGCCGTCGAGCCCATCCCGTGGAATGATCCACGGGCTCCACTAGACATAAGGAGCTCCACGATGGCTAAGGCTGAACTTCGCAAGCCCAAACCAAAGTCCAATCCCTTGAAGGCCGCTGACATCACTGTCATCGACTACAAGGACGTAGCATTGCTGCGCAAGTTCATTTCCGACCGCGGAAAGATCCGCGCCCGTCGCGTAACTGGCGTAACCGTGCAGGAACAGCGCAAAATTGCACAGGCAATCAAGAATGCCCGTGAAGTTGCTCTCCTGCCGTACTCCGGCGCTGGCCGCGGCTAAGGAAAGGAACCTAACTCATGGCAAAGCTCATTCTGACCCACGAAGTAACCGGTCTCGGCGCTGCCGGCGACGTCATCGAGGTTAAGGACGGTTACGCACGTAACTTCCTTCTGCCCCGTGGCTTCGCTCTGACCTGGACGAAGGGTGGCGAGAAGCAGGTTGAGTCCATCAAGGCTGCCCGCGCCGCCCGCGAGCACGCTTCCTTGGAAGATGCTCAGAAGCAGGCCGCTGCACTTTCCGCCAAGCCGGTCACCCTGACCGTCAAGGCCGGCGAGTCCGGACGTCTCTTCGGAACGGTCAAGCCCGCCGATGTTGCTGCTGCTGTCGAGGCTGCCGGTCTCGGCACCATCGACAAGCGCAAGGTTGAACTGCCGACGCACATCAAGTCGGTTGGTTCCTTCCAGGCCAACGTTCGTCTGCACGACGACGTTGCTGCTGTCATCGACCTCAACGTCGTAGCCAGCTAGTACGGCCACCTGCACACCATCCGGTGTGCTGCTTGGCGCCCTCCACCCTTGGTGGGGGGCGCTTTTGCGTCTCCGGATGCGCCCAGCGGACGCCTGCGGCTCCTGGGTGGCGCCTCGACGCCTGGCCGCCTGTGCGCCAGTGCGGATCCGTTGGCGCCGACTGTGGAGATCATGCCGGAATCCGGGCGCGTAAGCGGCATAAGCCCGACAACGGACGAAGCCGAAGGGCGCGAGCTCGACACTCGGCGAAGCGGAAGGGCACCAACTCAACACTCGGCGGAGCCAGAGGGCGCGAGCTCAACACTGGGCGACTGGAGCGGGTCCGCTGGGCATCGAGTGTGGAGATCATGCCGGAATCCGGGCGGGAAAGCGGCATGTGCCCGACACCGGGCGAATCTACAGGGCACGAGCCCGACAATGGGCGAAGCAGAAGGGCGCGAGCTCGACACCTGACGGCACTATCCACAGCGCCCAGGACCGGCTGTGGATATCAGTTGTGGAAATCGGGCCGGAGTTAGGGATAACCGGCTTCCCTATGCCCATTTACGGCTCCTGTCAACCTGCAGGCATGGCCTGAATGTTGACGGAAAATAGTGTCTATACACAGGTGTGGACTAGCGTTTCTCCTAGTCAGAGCCGTATTTGCGCCAAAGATAATTAGTTATCCACATCCTTATGCCCAACCTGTGCACAAGACACGCCCAGTTATGAACATTTTATCCACAGGCTCTGTGGATAACTCGTTTGGGTCCGGCGGTTTTCGGGGCTACGGTTGCGGGTGAATCCCTTCTAAACGACTCCTGGCCGTTGCCTGTGACCGCCTCCTGCGGCCCGGCTGCCGTCCGCAAAAGTGTCACCGCGGCGGGATATACCTGAATCAACTGCCACCGGGCAGGGATCGCACCACAGAAGTACCTTGGGAAAGGGTTACACCGTGTCGCTCACGCATACCGACTCACCGGCACCGAGCTCCAGTGGGGATTTTGCGCGGACACCCCCGCAGGACCTGGTGGCCGAGCAGTCCGTCCTGGGCGGCATGATGCTCTCCAAGGACGCGATTGCCGACGTCGTCGAGGTCCTCCGCGGCATTGACTTCTACCGGCCTGCACACGAGTCCATCTTCGAAGCGATCATTGACCTGTACGGCCGAGGCGAGCCGGCCGATGCGGTGACGATCTCGGATGAGCTCACCAAGCGCGGCGAAATCGGCCGCATTGGCGGGCCCGCCTACCTGCACACGCTGATCCAGTCCGTGCCTACCGCAGCCAACGCCGGGTTCTACGCGGAGATCGTCCGCGAACGCGCGGTGCTGCGCCGGCTGGTGGACGCCGGAACCAAGATCGTGCAGCTGGGCTACTCCAGCGACGGCATGGAGGTTGACGACATCGTCAACGCCGCGCAGGCCGAGGTCTACGCGGTGGCTGAACGGCGCACCGCCGAGGATTATGTCCCGCTGAAGGACATCATCGAGGGCACGGTGGACGAGATCGAAGCCGCCCAGCACAAGGGGGAGGGGATGACCGGTGTGCCCACCGGCTTCTACGAACTCGATGAGCTGACACAGGGACTGCACCCCGGCCAGATGATCGTTATCGCTGCCCGGCCTGCCGTCGGTAAGTCCACGTTCGCACTGGACTTCGCCCGCTCCGCCGCGATCAAGAACAACATGACCACGGTCTTCTTCTCCCTGGAAATGGGGCGCAACGAAATCGCCATGCGCCTGCTGTCCGCCGAGGCCACCATCGCCCTCCAGGACCTGCGCAAGGGAACCATCAAGGACGAGCAGTGGGGCAAAATTGCCACCACCATGGGGCGGATGAACGACGCTCCGCTGTTCATCGACGACAGCCCCAACATGTCCCTGATGGAAATCCGCGCCAAGTGCCGGCGGCTCAAGCAGCGCCATGACCTGAAGCTGGTGGTCCTTGACTACCTGCAGCTGATGTCCTCCGGTAAAAAAGTGGAGTCGCGCCAGCAGGAAGTGTCCGAGTTCTCCCGTGCGCTGAAGCTGCTCGCCAAGGAACTCGAAGTTCCCGTCATCGCCCTCTCACAGCTGAACCGTGGGTCCGAACAGCGTACCGACAAGAAGCCGATGATCTCGGATCTGCGCGAATCCGGTTCCATCGAGCAGGACGCCGACATGGTGATCCTGCTGCACCGTGAAGACATCTACGACAAGGAATCCCCGCGTGCCGGCGAGGCGGACGTAATCGTAGCCAAGCACCGTAACGGTCCCACCAAGACCATCACCGTGGGCTTCCAGGGCCACTACTCCCGCTTCTCCAACATGGCGGTCGAGGGCGGCTCCGGCTTCTAGCGGCCGACTAGAATCGGTACTGCCGGTTTGCAGCCCGCAGGTCAATCCCCCACAGGTCAATTGCCGCACCGCCCCCTGACCAGTTCGTCCCAAGGAGTATTCCGTGCCCAAGTCCAAGCCCCGCAAGAAGGCCGCAGCGAAAAAGAAGCAGGCCCGCCGCACAGAACACGAGACGAACCTGCTCTTCGGCAACACCCCGACCTTCACCAGCGATGATGGCGAGGCGCTGCTCACGGCCCGCGGCTGGATCAGCGAGCGAAGCCAGCCCGGCGGCGCGCTCGACGGCGACGCCTGGTACTGGATGCCGTCGCAGCTGCCCGCCTACCTGGAGGAAGGCGAGCCGGTGCCCACCTCCGTGTATCCGCTCGAAACCGGATTTGTCAGCCAGCTCGCGACGCCGGACGGCTCGGTGCCACCCGAGGCCCAGACCGAGTATGCCTCCCTCGAGGAACTGGAAGCCGACCTTGACCGGCTGGAGGCCTACCGCGTTCCCGAAGGATCCTGGACAGCGCTGGGCGGCGGGCCGGGCCAGGACGAGACCCCCGGCGAACTGATCGACACCATCGCCGAGGAGTGGGAGCTTGTTGCCGAGCTGATCCACTTCCCCTACAGCGACGAGCAGGGCCCGCGGTCCTTCGACACCGTTGAGCAGGCCCGGAGTGAAGGCCGCCTGAGCGAGTACGCCTACCGGTCCGTCCTCGCCGGCCGGGGATTGCCGGTTCCAGACAGCGGCGCAGCCGAGGCCTGAGCGGTACCGCCCGCCAGGCAGGCCGTCTGTTCAATCGCTGACCGGCCTTCCGCGGTCCCGGTCCCGGCGCCGACGCCGGCGCGACAGTCAACGCCGCAACCGGCGCCGGCGCTAGAGTCCGGACCCGGGCGTGGGCGTGGCGTTGCTGTCGCGGCTGGAGGCGAGCTGCCAGGGAACGCTGGCGATCATGATGCCCGGTTCGAAGTGCAGCCGCGCCTTCATCCGCAGAGCGGTCTGGTTGTGCACCAGCTGCTCCCACCAGCGCCCCACCACGTACTCGGGAATGTAGACGACAAACAGTTCCCGCGGTCCCGTGCGCCGGGCCTCGCGCAGATACGCCAGTACGGGGGAGACCGTCTCGCGGTACGGCGAGGAGAGCACCGTCAGCGGGACCGGGATCTGCAGCCGGTCCCATTCCTCCATGACCCGCCGGGTGTCCTCGGTATCGATGTCCACAATGATGGCATTCAGGGAGTTGGGCCGCGAGGCGCGGGCATAGGCCAGGGCGCGCAGCGCCGGCTTGTGCACCTTGGAGACCAGGATGACGGCATTCACCCGCGAGGGCAGGGCCAAACCCTGCACGCCGTCGTCCACTGCCAGTTCCCGCGCCACCGAGTCGTAGTGCGAGCGGATGGTGAACATGAGCAGGTACAGCCCGCCCATCGCCAGCAGGGCGATCCATGCGCCGTGGGTGAACTTGGTGACCAGCACGATCAGCAGCACCAGGGCAGTCATGCCGAAGCCGACGGCGTTGATCACCCGGGAGCGCTGCATCCGGTGCCGGTTCTCCCTGCTCCGCTCCGTGCCCAGCTTTGCCGTCCAGTGCCGGATCATGCCCAGCTGGCTGATGGTGAACGAGACGAACACGCCCACGATGTAGAGCTGGATCAACCGGGTGACATCGGCGTCGAAAATGATGATCAATGCCAGGGCACCAACACCCAGGGAAATGATGCCGTTGCTGAAGGCCAGCCGGTCGCCGCGGGTGCGCATCTGCCGGGGGAGGAAGCCGTCCTTCGCGAGGATCGAGGCCAGCACGGGGAACCCGTTGAATGCCGTGTTGGAGGCGAACACCAGGATCAGGCCGGTGGCGGCCACAACCACGAAGAACGCGATGCTGCCGTCACCGAAGACGGTTTCCGCCAGCTGGCTGATCACTGGATGCTGCACGTAGTCCGGGCCCACCGGGACGCCGTCGCGGGTCAGCTGCGTGGCGGGATCCTGGACCACACGGACCCGGGTGGCACTGGCCAGGGCCAGGATGCCGGCCAGCATGGTGGCACTGAACACGCCCAGGAGGAGCAGGGTGCTGGCGGCGTTGGTGCTTTTGGGCTTGCGGAAGTTCGGCACCCCGTTGCTGATGGCCTCCACCCCGGTCAGGGCGGCCGCCCCGGAGGAGAAGGCACGCAGGAGCAGGAAGGCTCCGGCGAGTCCCACCAGGCCACTGTCCAGCCCGGACTCGGGGACCAGGTCAAAGCCTGCAGAGGGCGCATCGGCAAGGTTTCCGGTGGCCGCCTGGAATGCGCCAATGGCGCACATGCCCAGCACGGAGGCCATGAAGAGGTAGGTCGGCAAGGCGAAAACGGCTCCCGCCTCGCGGATTCCGCGCAGGTTCACCAGGACAAGGACGGCGACGCCGACGGCGGCAATGGGCGCCTGCTGGCCGTTCAGGGCGGGGACGGCGGTCACCAGATAATGCGATGCCGAGGACATGGATACCGCCACGGTGAGCACATAGTCGACCAGGAGCGCTGAAGCCACGGTCAGTCCGGCGGGCTTGCCCAGGTTGGCGCTGGCAATCTCATAGTCCCCGCCGCCGGAGGGATAGGCGTGGACGTTCTGCCGGTAGGACGCCACCACGGTCAGCAGGACCACTATGACGGCGAGTCCCACCCACGGTGAGAGGGTCACGGCGGTGACCCCGGCCAGGGCCAGGGTCAGCAGGATTTCGTCCGGCGCGTACGCGGCGGACGAGAGGGCATCGGAGGCATACACGGGAAGTGCGATGCGTTTGGGGAGAAGGGTGCGCGAAAGCCGTTCGTTGCCAAAGGGACGCCCCACCAGAATGCGTTTCAGCGCATTGAAGAATGTGAGCACGTGGACAAACCCTAGACCCGGTCTCCGGTGGTGTCCACAACGCGGCCGCCGGTGCAATATGAGGTTTCGCACACCGCGAAGTATTCCTTATACAGGATCCGCTTATCCATGCTGATCTCGGATGCATAACGATTCAATGTGTTGCATACCATTTTGGCATCGGGCCGGATGTGTCTTAGCGTGGTTAACGGTTCGGGAAGAGACCGGACCGGGTTCGAAATGAGACCGGACCATTCGCCGGGTGTTCGTAAATCCCGGCAAGGCTGGCACCGCTCCAGGTGCAGCCGCACGCTCGGTGCCGCGAGCCACCAGATGTCGCCACTTCGTCAGGCACCGTTACCATGCCCTCGATTCACTATGGGGCTGGCGACAGCGTAGGGAAACCCTGGGAAGGGTGGAGCGCCGGTGGGCCCCTGGGAGCAGCCGATTTTTATGACCAAGTCTATGATCAGCCGAAACGTGCGCCGGGGACTCGCTGTCGCAGCACTCTCAGGTGCAGGCCTCGCCCTGACCGCAGTACCGTCCCAGGCTGCCGAACCGAGTACATGGGATGCCCTTGCACAGTGCGAGAGCGGCGGTAACTGGAACACCAGCACCGGCAACGGATACTCCGGCGGCCTTCAGTTCTCCCCGAGCACTTGGGCTGCCTACGGCGGTTCCGGCGACCCTGCCTCCGCCAGCCGTGAACAGCAGATCGCGGTGGCTGAGCGTGTTCTCGCCGGCCAGGGATGGGGCGCATGGCCCGCCTGCTCCGCCAAGCTGGGCCTGTCCGGCGGTGCCACCGGCTCGGTGAGCACCCAGAGCCAGGCTCCGCAGGCCACGCAGGAGTACGTGGCTCCCCAGGCCGCCCCGGCCCCGGTCCAGGAGACCGTGCCCGTGGAGACCTACACGGTTCCCCAGGCGGCAGCACCTGAGGCCGCCGTGCCGCAGGCCCCCGTGCAGGACCTGAGCGGTGAAACCTACACCGTCCAGTCCGGCGACACGCTCTCCACCATCGCCGAGAAGCTGGGTATCGAAGGCGGTTGGGAGGCCCTCCACAACGCCAATATCGATACCATCATCCACCCGGACCTGATCACCACCGGCCAGGTCCTGCAGCTGCCGGCCTAGTCGTCAGCGCGTGGGAAACGCAGCAAAGCAGGCGCTCCGCCAACCGGCGGGGCGCCTGCCCCGTTAACGCCCCGTTATCGGACACGGCCCGGGACGCTCAGCCGCCGGCCACGGACTGCAGGATCAGGACTTCGGACCCCGGCGGCACGGGACTGGCCAGTCCGTTCAGGGAGCGAAGTTCCTCGCCGTCGATATAGACGTTGACATAGCGGCGCAGCCGGCCGGCCTCATCGCGGATGCGGCGTTCCAGCCGGGGAAATTCGACCGCGAGGCCATCCAGCAAGGCCGCAGCGGTCAGCCCGGCCGAGGATTGAACCTCCAACTCGCGGGCGCCGCCGGCCGCTGCAGACAAAGCAGCGGGCAGCACCAGGCGCACCGGCGTTCCGCGCATCAGCTGGCCCCGGACGGCACGGCCCCGGACGGCACGGCCCCGGTCGGCACGATGCCGGCGCGGACGCAGAGCACATCGGGCAGGTTTCCCGCCACCAGCGAGAAGGTGTCCCCCTCGTCGGCGCTGCCGAACACCTGCCCGCCGCGCGTACCGAAGTAGACCCCTGCCGGCTCGGCGGTGTCCACCGCCGCAGCGTCGCGCAGCACAGCATTGAAGTCTGTGTCCGGCAGGCCCTCATCGAGCCGCGTCCAGGTGTCTCCGGCATCAGAACTGCGGTACACCGCAAGATGCCCGTCCGGTGGAATCCGCTCACCGTCGGCCTTCAGCGGAATGGTCCAAATGGTGCCGGGACGGCTCGGATGGGCCAGCATGACAAAACCGAAATCCGCCGGCAGGCCGTCGGCGATCGAGATCCAGGTATCGCCTGCGTCGTCGGAGCGGTACACGCCGTGGTGGTTCTGCACATAGAGCCGCCGCGGGTCACCGGCGTCCCGGGCTGCCTTGTGCACGCACTGGCCAAACTCCGGGTTGGGGTCCGGCAGGAAGTACGCGCTGATGCCGTGGTTGCGCGGCGTCCAGGAGGCGCCGCCGTCGTCCGTCCGGTATACCCCGGCGGTGCTGATCGCCACGTGCACAGTGTCATCGGCTGGGCTGGGCAGCACCGTGTGCGCCGCGGCTCCGCCGAACCCGGCACCCCATTCGCTGCGGTGCGGGTGGTCCCAGAAGGGCTGGTTCAATTCGAAGTGCCCGCCGCCGTCGGTGGACTTCCACACCGAAATGGGCTCCGCGCCGGCCCACACCACTCCCGGCCGTCCTGCGCTGTCGGGCTGCAGCTGCCAGACCCGGGTCAGCGCCTCGCCGGTGCCTTCGGGAAAGCGGACCGCGCCGTCCTCCGGCTCACTCCACGTAGCACCCAGATCATCCGAATGCACCACGCACGGCCCCCAGTGCCAGGACATGACTCCGGCCAGGATCCGCGGCGTCCCGCTGCGGGTATCAATAGCGAGGGCGGCCACCTCATCCATCAGGAAGTGCGGGCCGGTGATGTTCCAGTTGGCCCTGTCGGCGCTGGTCGCCAGCCACAGGCCCTTGCGGGTTCCGATGGCCAGGACGGCGGTGTCCCCATTCTCCATGCCCCACATTCGACCACGGGTGCCGGGGACGGACAAGGGGTGCCGGAGGACCGGCGTGGAAATACCCGGTTCGGTCCGGTAGGTATGGAACATGATCTACATCGATCCGCCGCGCTGGCCGGCGCACAACACCCTCTTCTCCCATCTGGTCTCGGATACCTCGCTGGCCGAGCTGCACGGCTTCGCCGCCGATGCCGGGATAGCCGCCCGGGCGTTCGACCTGGATCACTACGACGTGCCCGCCCGACGCTACGCGGACCTGGTGCAACGGGGCGCGGTGGAGGTCGACGGCGGCACCCTGGTCCGGCTGCTCATCCGCAGCGGGCTGCGGATCAAGGCCCGCGAACGCAGCGCCAGCCTGGTCCATCCGCTGTTGATGCGCTGGGAGGCGTTGATACCGGGCACCCGGGTGCTGGGCGCCGAACTGTTGAACCGCTGGGGCGAACCCCACCGCCGCTACCATGACCGGCGGCATTTGCTGGCCGTCCTGGAGGCGGTGGAGGCCCTCAGTGACGGTCCGCCGCCGCGGCCGGTGCTGCTGGCCGCCTGGTTCCACGACGCCGTCTACCGCTGCGCCGCCGACGACGAGGAGGCCTCCGCCCTCCTGGCCACCGCCCTGCTGGCCGAGGCCGGCTGCGGCCCTGCCGAGATAACCGAAACCGCACGGCTGGTCCGGCTGACCGCCACCCACGATCCCGCTCCCGGAGATGCGGCCGGGCAGCTGCTGTGTGACGCGGACCTGTCGGTGCTGGGCCGGGGCCCGGAAGCCTACCGGCGTTACGTTGCCGATGTCCGCCAGGAGTACCGGCACCTGGACGACGACGCCTTCGCCGCAGGACGCGCCCGGGTGGTGCAGGGGCTGCTGGCGAAGGACCCCTTGTTCTCCACCGACGCGGCCCGCCGGCTGTGGGCGGAGTCCGCCCGCCGGAACCTGCATGCGGAACTGCAGCTGTCCCGAACCTGAGCGTGGTCCCGCCGGTGTAAGGCCCTACAGTTTTACTGTGCACAAGGGAGAGGTATGAGCGGCCGTCGGCAGGCCTGGGTCGGCCATGCCAAGGGCAGCCCCGGCTACCGGGGCGTGCTGGTCGGGCTGGCTGCCGCGGGCATGGCCACCTTTGCACAGCTCTATTCGCTGCAGGGCGTGCTGCCCGGACTGGCGCAGGACCTGGACATTTCCGCGTCCTCGGCGGCACTGACCGTTTCCGCCGCGACGCTGGGCCTGGCCGCAGCCGTTATCCCGTGGTCCGCCGCCGCTGACCGGTTCGGCCGGCTGCCGGTGATGCGGCTGGCGATCACCGCCGCCGTGGTCCTGGGCCTGCTGGTGCCGTTCAGCCCCAACCTGCCGGTGCTGCTGGTGCTGCGCTTCATCGAAGGGGCGGCCATGGGCGGGATTCCCGCCGTGGCCCTGGCTTACCTGAGCGAGGAGGTCTCCCGGATGCACGCCGCGGTGGCCGCCGGCAGCTACGTCTCAGGCACGACCATCGGCGGGCTGGCCGGGCGGATTGTTGCCGCTCCGCTGTCCGATGCGGCGAACTGGCGCGTCGGCGTCGGCGTGGTCAGCCTGCTGGCCGCCGGCGCGGCAGTGGTGTTCATGCTCACCGCGCCCCGGCAGCGCGGCTTCTCGCCGCTGCGCCGGGCCGACCCCGGGCCCGGCCTGGCCGGGCGGCTGCTGGCGAACCTGCGCAATCCCCGGCAGGTGGTCCTGTACCTGCAGGGATTCCTGCTCATGGGCGGGTTTGTGGCGGTCTACAACTATCTGGGCTTCCGGCTGGGGGCAGCACCGTTCTCGCTGCCGCAAAGCGTGGCCAGTTCATTGTTCCTGGCCTATCTGGCCGGGACCTGGTCCTCGCGGGCCGCCGGTACGCTGGCCGGCAGGCTCTCGGCCCGCGGCGGCCGCCGGACGGTGCTGCTGGGGTCGATCACCGTGATGGCGGCGGGCCTGGCACTGACGTTGTCCGCCTGGCTGCCGGCCGTCATCGCCGGGCTGGTGGTGTTCACCGCCGGCTTCTTCGCGGCACACTCCATCGCCTCGGGCTGGACCCCGTTGCTGGCCACCGAAGGCAGGGCCCAGGCATCGTCCCTGTACAACCTCTTCTATTACGTCGGCTCGAGCCTGCTCGGCTGGGTGGGCGGCATCTTCTTCCAGATCTGGGGGTGGGCCGGGCTGAGCACGTTTGTGGGAGCGCTGCTGGCCGCGGCGGCCGCGGCAGCCGCCGTCGTGCTCTCTCCGCAGGCCGGCCCGGCGGCAGCCAGCACTGCGCTCAAAGCGCCGTAGGCTTTTGCACGTGCGCACTTCATCTCCCACCACCGGACCGGCCCTGGGCCGGCGGATTCTTGCCCTGGCCGTCCCGGCCCTGGGCGCCCTGATTGCCGAACCGCTGTTCCTGATCGCCGATTCCGCGATCGTGGGACACCTGGGCGTCAACGAGCTGGCCGGCGTGGGGCTGGCGTCCACGGTGCTGCAGACCGCCGTCGGGCTCATGGTCTTCCTGGCGTATTCCACCACCGGCACCGTGGCCCGCTATCTGGGTGGGGACCGGCACCGCGAGGCCGTGGCGGCGGGCCGGGACGGGATGGGACTGGCACTGATCCTCGGCGTCCTGCTCTCCACCGCAGGCATCCTTGCGGCGCCCGCGCTCGCCTCCGCGATGGGGGCCACCGGCGAGGTGCACCGCTTCGCAGTGGACTACCTGCAGTACTCGATGCCCGGGCTGACCGCCATGCTGCTGGTCCTCGCGGCCACCGGCGTGCTGCGCGGACTGCAGGACACCCGGACCCCGCTGGCCGTGGCCGGCATCGGCTGCGGGGTGAACATCGGGCTGAACTTCCTGCTGGTGTACGGCTTTGACCTCTCCGTGGCCGGATCGGCGCTGGGCACCAGCATCACCCAATGGGGCATGGCCGCCGTCTATCTGGTGCTGGTGGGACGGATGGCCCGCCGCGCCGGGGTGTCGCTGCTGCCCTCGCTCCCGGGGATCCGGGCCACCGCCCATGTGGGATCCTGGCTGATGCTGCGCACGCTGAGCCTGCGCGTGGCAGTGCTGGCTGCGGTGCTGGTCGCCACCGCGCAGGGGCCGGCGTCGCTGGCCGCGCACCAGTTGGTGATGACGCTTTTCACCTTCCTGGCCTTTGCCCTTGACGCCCTGGCCATCGCCGCGCAGGCACTGATCGGCAGGGAACTGGGCGCCGGCAACCGGTCCCTGGCCCGGGAGCTGACCCGCCGGATGATCCGCTGGGGAGTCGGTTTCGGTGCGGTGACCGGACTGGCGCTGGCGGCGGCAGCGCCCTTCGCCGGGTTCCTCTTCACCACCGACCCCGGGGTGCATGCCGCGCTGACCGCCGGTCTCTGGGTGCTGGCCGCGTCGCAGCCGGTCTGCGGGCTGGTGTTTGTGCTCGACGGCGTGCTCATCGGCGCCGGGGACGCCCGGTACCTGGCCGTCACCGGAGTGCTGAACCTGCTGGCCTACCTGCCGCTGCTCTGGTGGGTGCACGCTGCCGGGCTCGAGGGACCGGGCGGGATCGCTTGGCTCTGGGCTGCCTTCGCGCTGGCGTACATGGCCGCCCGGGCCGCGACGCTGGGCTGGCGGATCCGCTCCGATGCGTGGATGGTCACCGGTGCGGCACCGGGAAGCCCAAGCGACTAAGCTGGTTGGTGGCCAACCGGCCACACGATTGTGCAACACGAAAGCGGAGGCTCGGCAGTGGGCGAATCAAACCACGGCACCCCGTGGGTACCCATCCTCCTACGGTCCGCCGTGGCGGCGGCCTTCGGCATCCTGACTGTCTTCTGGCAGCAGCCCGGCGAGGGCGTGCTCGGCATGGCCGGCGGGCTGTATCTGCTGCTGACCGCCGTCGTGCTCTGGCCGATGGCGGCCCTGGCGGGAGGCCTTGGGCAGGCACGGATCCGCAGCCTGGTGCTGCTCGAAGCCGCGCTCTACGCGCTGGCCGGCGTTGCGGTGCTGGCGCTGCGGTCAGCCGAAGTCTTCTGCGTGGCGGCCGGCCTGGCTCTGGTAGTGGGAGGCGCGGTGGAACTGTACCTCTGGAAAACCACCCGTGCCGCGTTCCTGCCGGCCCGCGACTGGCTGATCACCGGCGTAGTGGGCGTGGGAACGGCACTGATCCTGCTCGCCGTGCAGCTGATGGGCCTTGGGGCGCATGCCATGCTCGGGGTCACCGGCGGATCCGCGATCATCATCGCCGTGGCCCTGGCCACGTCCGGGCTCGGGGCCCGCTGGGATGCCCGCCAACCGGCCGGAACAGGTCCGGCAACAACCGCCCGGCAAAAGCCGTAAACTGGAATACTTGCGGTTCTACCACCTGTAGAACCGGCAGATTTTCAACACAGCAGGAGGAAGAACAGTGGCGAACAGCTCATCCGGAGGCCCGCAGAAGCGGAACTCCGTGAAGGCCCCGCTCATTTTTTCCGCCGTTCTGGCGGTGATTGCGGGTGTTGCCACCACGATTTTCGCCACCGGCGGCGCCGACAAGGAACTGCGCCTGGATCTGGGCCTGACCGCTGCCGGCATCGCCTTCATTGCCTCGCTGCTGATTTGCTCGCTGCTGTTGATGACGGAAAAGCCGAACCCGGACCACCTCAGCGAAGGCTCCGGTGTGCACCGCAGCTCGGCCAAGATTCCCGGCGGTGCCGGCACCATTGGCGGGTCAGCTGCCCAGCGCCCGGCCGCAGCCGGCACCGAAGAGGTACCCGGCGCGGACTCCCGCCCCACCGACCCGACCGCCTAGCAGGCCGTACCGCTTAGCCGACCGGGCGGGTTCCGCACGGCGGAAACCGCTCACTGCCCGAACATCAGCTCGGCAGCGTCTGTGGAACGGTCCCGGACCGTCGTGGGTGATTCCAGGTGCACTGCCCCGGAAGGCACCAGCCCGGCACCGCCGTAGCGTTCCATGACCCGCCATTGGGCTGCCACGTCCTCGCCGGAGTGTCCTTCCGGCAGGTCGGTCCAGAAGCCGAATCCGCCGCAGTCCAGCAGTTTCCGTCGGTCAAAGAGCACGCAGGCCCCCACCCACGCCACCTTGTACAGCAGCCAGGAGCCCGGCTCCAGCTCCAGCGGTGCCGCCAGATGCGCCAGGTTCGCCGCATTGTGCAGGGGCCAGCGCTCGAATCCCGGATCTCCGCGCCGAATCCGTTCCGGCTCCACCGGCCCGGTCCACGGCTCGAAAGACACCTCTTCATCCGGGCGCCGGTCCTGCAGGTAGGAGAGCCCCTGCACGGCTGAGCCGACAAAACCGCAGCCGCTTTCTGCCAGCGCCCCGGCCAGGCGGCGGAGCAGGCCTGGTTCCAGCCAGACGTCGTCGTCCAGGAACAGCACCATCGGGGCGCGGGAGCCCTCCAGCAGATGCGCCCGCTGCTGGGCCAGCCCGCGCACGGGAAGGTTGCGCTCCAGACGGACAGGCCGGCCCTGCGCCCGCAGCACCCGCACCATTGCGGCTGCCGCCGGATGCTCCCAGGACGCCGCCGCCGGGCTCTGGTCACTGACCAGCACTCCGAAGTCCGGCTCCTCCTGTGCGGCCAGGCCCGCCAGTGTGACCGCCAGCTCGGCACCCCGTTCCCGGGTGGGAATCAACACCTCAACGGGGAGCGGGGTGCCCCCGCGTTCCGCGGGCACCCCGCCGTCGGGCTCCGCGCCCCAATCCCCGGACCAGCGCCGGCTCATCTGCGCGTCCCGGCTTCCTCTTCCGGACCGGACAGCGGCCGCCGCGCGGCAGCTCCGGGGTTCCCCTCCTGGCCCTGCGCCGCCCGGATCCGCTGCACCACCGCCGACGTGGAATGGTCCGGCACATAGTCGAGGATCCGCACCGTTCCGCCGCAGGCCCGCACCACCGGGGTTTCCTGCAGCATTTCGGGGGAGTAGTCACCGCCCTTGGCGTAGATGTCCGGGCGGAGCGCCTCGATCAGCGGAATCGGCGTGTCCGTGTCGAAAACCGTCACGTAGTCCACGCAGCTGAGGGCGGCAATCACCCCGGCGCGGTCGTGCACCGGATTGATCGGCCGGCCCGGGCCCTTTAGCCGGGTCACTGACGCGTCCCCGTTCAGCGCCACCACCAGGACATCGCCCAGGGCCTTGGCCTGGTTCAGGTAACGGGTATGGCCGCGGTGCAGCACGTCGAAACATCCGTTGGTGAGCACAATGCGTTTGCCGGCGGCCCGGTCCGCGGCGATCCGGGAAGCCAGCTCCGACGGGGACAGGGCGGTGTCTGCCAGGGCGGTCAGGTGCAGTTCCAGGTCGAGGGTGGTGCAGACCGAGGTCCCGGCCCGGCGCACCACAATATCCGCAGCATTCTGGGCCAGGTCGGCGGCGGTGCTCAGCGGCAGCCCGGCGGCCCGTGCCACGGTCAGGCACGCTACAAAGGTGTCACCGGCACCGGAGGCCTGCTTCTCGGTGGCCGGCCGCGCCCAGGTGCGGTGGCTGCCGCCCTCGGTGAGCAGCACGGTTCCTTCCCGGTCCAGGGTGACCACGACGGCGCGCGCGCCGGCAGCACGCAGCAGGTCCGGGCCGCGGCTGCCGAGGAGCTCCGCGCGGTCACTGTCCGGGCCCAGCCGCAGGCCCAGCAGGCTGGCCGCTTCCTGCGCGTTGGGGGTTACGACGTCGGGGGCCAGGGCTTTCCACAGCGCCGGATCGTGGGCGTCCACCACGGTCAGCCTGCCCCCGGCCAGGGCAGCCAGGGCGTCACGGACCGGCCCATGCAGCAGCCCGCTGCCGTAGTCGCAGACCACCACGGCATCGGTGTCCGCGAGCCAGGCCGGCAGCGCCGCCGCCAGGCGGTCCTGGGCGTCGGGCGGTACCGTTTTGCCGCCGTCGTCCAGTCGCAACAGCACCTGGTCCGAGGCCAGGATGCGGTATTTGGTGGCCGTACGCGCTCCGGGCTGCGAGGCCAGGAGGCCAACGTCGATGCCTGCCGCGCCGAGCAGCCGCCGCAGCCGCTCCCCGGCCGAATCCTCGCCCACCAGTCCGGCCAACTGCACCCGTGCGCCCAGGGCCTGCAGGTTCATGGCCGTGTTGGCTGCTCCGCCGGGGGCATAGTCCCGCCGGACCAGATCCACTACCGGCGCCGGTGCCTCCCGGCAGAAGCGGTCGGTGGTGCCGGAGAACCAGCCGTCCAGCATCACGTCGCCGATGACGGCGATCCGCGGGGCGTGCCCGGCCAGCCGGCCGGGCAGCCAGGGCGCCAGGCTGCGCAGCCGGCTCAGGTCCTGCGGCGTGCTCACAGCTGCCCCCGGACCCGGGGCAATCCGACATGGACCACCTTGACCAGGCTGAATTCGTCCAGCAGTTCCGGTCCGTAGCCGAAACCGCGGCCGCTCTCACCCCGCGGCTGGGCCGACCCGCCCGGGGCGCCGCCGAAGACCGCGTTGATCTTGACCGTACCCACGGGCAGGGCCGCCACTGCGCGGTGCGCCGGTTCGATACCGGGGGTCAGTACCGTGGCGGCCAGCCCGTATTTGTCGTGGGCGGCCAGAGCCAGGCCTTCCTCGAAGCTGTCCACCACCTGGACGGCTGCCACCGGGCCGAAGGTCTCCTCCGTGAACACGGCCATGGGCCTTGCGCAGTCCAGCAGCACTGTCGCCGGATAGTGGGCGCCCGGCCCGTCCGGAACGACGCCGCCCTCGGCCAGCCGCGCTCCGGCAGCCACAGCGTCTCTCACCTGGGCATGGACTGCCTCACGGAGCCGGGTATCAACCAGGGGCGCCAGCGGCGCCTCGCGGTTGCGCCGCCGGGCTTCGCGCACCAGCGCGTCGCAGAACTCTCCGGCCACGTCGCGGTGCACGTAGATCCGTTCGATGGCGGTGCAGATCTGTCCGCTGTTGCTGAACGCGCCGGCGGCTGCCTGCCCGGCCGCCCACTCCGGGTCCACGCCGGCGTCCACCAGCAGCGCATCGTTGCCGCCGTTCTCCCGGATCACGTGGGCGCCGGACAATGAAGCCGCCCGGGCTATCCGGGCGCCCGCGGCACTGGAGCCCACATGGGCGAGGACATCCACGCCATCGGTCCTGGTCAGCAGGGCACCGGTGTCCGCGGCTCCGGTCACAGTGCTGAACACGCCGGACGGGAAGAACGGGGACAGGAGGTCCCCCAGCAGCGCGCCGGTGTGGGGAGAGCGTTCGCTGGGCTTATGGATCACGGTGTTGCCCGTGACCAGTGCAGCGCCGATCAGCCCGGCGGCCACCGCCACCGGATCATTCCAGGGGGTCAGCAGCACCGCCACTCCGCGCGGCCCGATCACGGTGTAGTCAGCGGCGAGGGCTGCCCCGCGCAGGCTGTGGCCGCGGTGCACCGGACCCAGTTCGGCGTATTGCTCCAGGGTAGCGACGCCGGCGGCCACACCGCCGAGGGCCTCGGGCAGCGGCTTGCCGGTTTCGCGGTGGTTCAGCGCCGCCACTTCGCCGGCCCGCGCTGCGAGGGCTGCAGCGGCTGACCGCAGGGCCTTTCCCCGGTCGGCAGGATCGGTGGATGCCCATCCGCCGGCCGCCTGCCGGGCCGCCGCCACCGCTGCGGCCACCTGCCGCCCGTTTGCTGCCGCGAGTTCTCCCACCAGGGTGCCGTCGGCCGGATTGTGCACGGTCAGCAGGGTTGCGGTGTCGCCGGGGCCAGGGGCGGCGGCATTGATGGCATTGGCGGCCGAGGATGCGGGGGAAGAGACGCTGGGGGACATGGACTTCCTCGGATCGGTTTGGAGTGCTGGCTCTCGTCTAGGTTTCCTACCCCGTTTGCGCTCCTCTTACACAGGTCGACGGCGGAAGTTTTGGACCCGTGACCACTGGTTGGGTTCGGCCGCTCCAGGCCCTAGGGTGAAGCACAGAAAATGACCACCGGGCACGGCGCCGGCCACGGAAGGCCCGGGGAACCGCCCGGGCAGAAGGGGGAGGGTGGGCCATGAGGAAGACGCCGGGCGGCCGGGACGGGGTGCTGCGCCGCGGTATCGGGCCGGTGCTGGAGCCCTTCGCCGGAGTATCCCGCATAGCGGTGCTTCGCGGCGGCGGGCTGGGGGACCTGCTGTTCGCGCTCCCGGCCCTGGACGCGCTGGCGGCCGCCTATCCGGACGCCGAGATCACCCTGCTGGGCATGCCGCTGCATGCTGCCCTGTTCGATGGCCGTCCCGGCCCGGTGGACCGGGTGGAAATCCTGCCGTTTGCGCCGGGAATCCGGCCCGGCGCCGAAGACCCGGCAGCGGTGGCGGCGTTCCATGACCGGATGCGGGCCAGGCGCTTTGACCTGGCCGTCCAGGTCCACGGCGGCGGACGCAATTCCAATCCCTTCCTGCTGGGGCTGGAAGCGGCCCACACCGTGGGCACCCGGACCCCGGATGCCGCGCAGCTGGAGCGGACCATCCCTTACATCTACTACCAGCACGAGGTGCTGCGCGCCCTGGAGGTCGCCGGGCTGGCCGGTGCCGTTCCGGTCGCCCTGGAACCGCAGCTGGCGGTGCTGCCGGTCGAGGAGGAAAAGGCTGCCGCCCATCTGGTGCCGGGCATGGACCTGGTGACGCTGCACCCCGGCGCCACCGAT
This sequence comes from Arthrobacter jiangjiafuii, assembly GCF_018622995.1. NCBI lineage: Bacteria > Bacillati > Actinomycetota > Actinomycetes > Micrococcales > Micrococcaceae > Arthrobacter > Arthrobacter jiangjiafuii. Next base: position 3,527,149 of record NZ_CP076022.1, on the reverse strand, counting down.
CCGCGGCGCCGCTGGCCGGCGTCGTCCTTCGCCGCCGTGGCCGTGCAGGCCGCGGCCGACGGCTGCCGGGTCCTGGTGGTGGGCGACGACGGCGACCGCCGCCTGGCGGAGCAGGTCGTCGCGCTCGCCCTGGCGGCTGCTCCCGGGGCGGACATTGGCTCCGTGGCCGGGGAGCTGGAAATCGGCACGCTGGCCGCGCTGCTCCAGGCCAGCGCCGTCATGGTCGGCAATGACAGCGGGCCGCGGCATCTGGCCCAGGCCGTCGGCACTCCCACCGTGGGGGTCTACTGGTTCGGCAATGTCATCAATGCCGGCGCTATGGGCCGCACCCGGCACCGGGTGCACATGTCCTGGGTCTCCGCCTGCCCGGTCTGCGGAGTCGACGTCACCCAGGTCGGATGGACCGCCGAACGCTGTGAACACGACGATTCGTTTGTGGCGGCAGTGGATCCGGCGGCCGTGTCAGCGGACGTGGCTGCGCTGCGGACGGCACCGCCCGCCTAACCCTGGATCACGGCCAGGATTCCTCCTCCTCGTGGCAGATGACCATTTCCCGGACCTCGCATCCGCGCGGCTGGTGCAGGACAAAGAGGATCGCTTCGGCGACGCGCAGCGGATCGTTGAGCCGCGAGTCGTCCTGCGGTTTGTACTGCTCCGTGCGGTCATCGAAGAAGTGTGTCTTCATCCCGGAGGGAATCATGGTGGTGACGCCCATGCGGCCGCGGGTTTCGGCGGCCAGCGCCCGGCTGAATCCCACCACCCCGAATTTCGAGGCGCAGTACGCGGTGGCGTCCCCGACTGCCTTGATGCCCAGGCTGGAGGCAATGGTGACGGCCCGGCCGTGGCTGTCCAGCAGATACGGCAGTGCCGCGCGGATTACCGAGACGGTGCCGAGCAGGTTCACGCCGATCACCTTTTCCCATTCCTCGGCGGCGACGTCCTCGAGCCGCCCGCAGCGGTCGATGCCGGCTGCGGTGACCACCGCATCCAGCCCGTCCAGTGACGCGGCGGCCTCCCGCACGGCCGCTTCAACGGCGGCACGGTCCGCAACATCCACTTCGATCGCCTTGGCTGCGCTCACCGCGCTGATATCGCGGTCCAGCACGACGGCGGTGCCGCCGGCTTCGGTGACGGCCTGGACCACTGCGGCGCCCAGGCCTGACCCGCCGCCGGTGACGAGCACCCGTCCGGGGCTGGATAGTTGTAGTGACATGCGTGTTCCTTTCACGGGTTGTACCGGGGGTTCGGTGGAAAAGGGGATGCGTGGACGCTGCTAGCCGACCCTGGCCAGCGCGGCGGCCAGCCTGGAGGTGGAACGGGCCGGGTGGTACGGAACGGTCACGGTTTCCCCGCCCCAGGTCTTGACTAGGCGGGCCTCGGGCAGCTGGTCCTCCCGGTAGTCACCGCCCTTGACCCAGATGTCCGGGCGCAGCCGGTCCAGTGCCGCCTCCGGAGTGTCCTCCTCGAAGATCAGCACCCCGTCAACGCAGCCCAGGGACAGCAGCAGTTCGGCGCGGTCCTGTTGGCCGATGATGGGGCGCTGCTCGCCCTTGAGCCGGCGCACGGAACTGTCCGAGTTGAGGACCACAATCAGGCAGTCGCCCAGCCGGCGGGCTGCGGAAAGGGTGCGGGCGTGCCCGGCATGGAGCAGGTCGAAACAGCCGCCGGTTGCCACCACCGTTCCGCCGTGGCGGCGCACCTGCTCCGCCGCCCGCAGCGCATCGAGGCTTTCACTGCGCAGTTGCCGGGGAGCAGGGGCCTGCAGCAGGGATGCCACGCCGCCGGCGGCGAGGAAGGCGGCAGCGGCCTGCACGGCTTTCTCGACGGCCGGTTCCAGGGCCGTTCCGTGCTCCAGTCCCAGTGCCAGCGTGGCGGTGAAGCGGTCTCCGGCACCGCAGGTGTCACCGGCGGCGGCCTCCGGGGCGGGGATCATCTGCGGCAGGCCCGAGGCGGGCAGCACCAGCGCGCCCAGGGCACCCAGCGTGACCACCACTGCCCGGCTCTGCCAGCGGCCCAGCAGCGTTTCGGCGGCGCGCAGGGCTGCGGGAATTCCGCCGCCGGTCCCGTCCCCGGTCGCCGTTGCGTCGTCGGCAGGGCCGGCTGCGCGCAGCGCTTCGGAGAGGTTCGGTGTCACGGCGGCCACCCCGGGCACCGGGTCCGTCCCGGCCGGATGCGGATCCCACACCACCGGAATCCGCCCCGCCAGGGCAGCGAGCGAACGGCGCAGGCGCGGGTCACCGGTCAGCCCCCGGCCGTAGTCCGCTACGACGACGGCGTCTGCCGTCTCCAGGACGGCCAGCATCTCGTCGGTCGCCACGGGTGGCGGCGGGGGAGCGCAGCCCTCATCGAAGCGCACCACGGCGTGGGAGCCGGCACGGATCCGGGTCTTCACCGGGGTCGGGGCCCCGGACGGACCGGCCGTAACAACGATTCCGGCCAGTGCCTCGCGCAGGACGGCGGCGGCGCCGTCGTCGGACAATACGGTCACCAGCTGTACGGCGTGCCCGTCCCGGGCCAGCATCCGGGCCACCAGTCCGGCACCTCCGGCCCGGTGCCGGACGTCGTCCACGTCCACCACCGGTACCGGTGCGTCCGGGGACAGCCGCTGCGCGCTGCCGCTGATATCGGCGTCCAGCAGGACGTCGCCGACCACCACGATGTTCATGGCCTCTCCTCTGTGCCGCGGCGGGATACCTCGGCGTCGAAGGCCCGGCACAGTGCGTGCAGGGCGATCAGGTGGGCTTCCTGGGCGTTGGCGGCGCCCGCGTCGATGCACACCGCGTCGTCGCAGGCCTCGCTGAGCGGATTCGGACCCCGGCCGGTGACCGCCCACGTTCTCACGCCGGTGCGCCCGGCGGCCTCTGCGGCGCGCAGCAGGTTGGGGCTGCGGCCGGACGTGGAGAACAGGATCAGCACGTCCCCGGGCCGTCCGTGGCCTGCCACCTGCCGGGCGAAGAGCTGGTCATAGCCGTAGTCGTTGGCGATGGCGGTCACCGTGGAGGTGTCGGCGTGCAGGGCAATCGCGGAAAACGCCCGGCGCTCGCCGTCGAACCGTCCCACGAGCTCAGCGGTCAGGTGCTGGGCCTCGGCAGCGGACCCGCCATTTCCCGCCGCGAGCAGCCGCTGCCCGGCCAGCAGCCGCCCGGCGAGCTCCACGCCCCAACCGGTGAGCCGCAGGGCCTGGGACTGAACCGACGCGAGGGCAGGCCCCAGCCCGGCCAGATGCTCCAGGACGGCCCGGTGGGCGGTGGACTCCACGTCTGCCGGACCGGATGACGGCTTCACATCGCTCAGCAGCGTTCCGGCCCCAGCGCCTGAGGCAGCGGTTGCCTGGTCGGGTGTCACAATGCCTTCCCTCCCAGGGGCTGCAGGTGGGTCCGCCGTGCAGCGGCGCTGCCGCCAACCGTCATTTGGTAGGCCTTTTCGGTGTCTGCCGCCACGCGGTCCCAGGAATAGCGGGCCCGGGCCCGCTGCCGTCCGGCCGCGCCGAGCCGCCGGGCGTAGCCGGGGTTCTGCAGCAGTTCGGCCAGCGCCCCGGCGAGGGCCTCCGGATCCCGCGGCGGCACGTGCAGCCCGGTTTTGCCGTGCACCACGGTATCGATCAGCCCGCCCACGGCGGAAGCCACCACCGGCACCCCGCACGCCATGGCCTCCAGCGGAACAATGCCGAACGGCTCGTACCAGGGTGCGCAGACCACGGCGTCGGCGCTGCGCAGCACGGCCGGCATCGCCTCTCGCGGTGCCTGCCCGCGCAGCAGCACCCGGTCCGCCACGCCGAGCGCCCGCGCCAGTGCGAGCAGCCGCCGCGCCTCCGGGTCCGATTCCAGCCCGGCGGAATCGGAGGCACCGCCGACAATCAGGAGTTCGACGTCGTCGATTCCTTCCTCCGCGAGCAGGGCCAGGGCCTGGACCGCCAGATCCACGCCCTTGCGCGGGACCAGGCGGCCGACGGCGGCGATCCGGTGCGTGCGGCCGCGGGGCTCGGCCGGGCCCTGGCTGCCGAACAGTTCCAGGTCCACGCCGCAGGGCGCCACGGAGATCCGGTTGCCCGGGATGCCCATCGCCTTGAGTTCAAAGACCTCGTCGGAGCAGGTGGCGATAATCCGGTCCGCGCTGCGGCCCACCGACGGTTCCAGCCAGGTGCGCTCCGGCGGACTGGTGTCGTCGCGGCCCTGATGCCGTTTTTTCACCGTGCCAAGGGCGTGGAATGTCTGCAGCACCGGCACCGGATAGCCCATGGTGTCGGCCCGGCGGGAGGCATCCAGGGCTGCCACACCGGACATCCAGAAGTGGGCGTGCACCACGTCCGGCGGCGCCGTGCCCCAATCGGAGGCAATACCGGCAGCCAGTTCGCCCATGTAGGGCAGCAGGGCGTCCTTGGGCAGCGACCGCGCCGGCCCGGCGTCCACATGCATCACGTCCAGGCCGGGGCATACCGGCACCACTGCCGGCAGGTCCGGGTCGTCACGGCGGGTATAGACCCGGACCGTGTGCCCGCGGCGGGCCAGCGCCACCGACAGTGCCGCGACATGCACGTTCTGCCCGCCGGCATCCACTGAGCCCAGCGCCGCCAGTGGACTGGCGTGCTCCGACACCATTGAGATTCTCACTGCTTGCCCCCTCCTGCAGCTCCTGACAGTTCCGTTTCCCGCATCGGCGGCCCTCCGGCTGCCCCGGATCCCGTGCCCCCGGACACCGGTCCCGTCGTGACGTTGCCGTCCGCAATATCCGAGAGGACGGTGTCCCACGCAGCCAGGAAGGCGTCCAGTCCGTAGTGCTCCAGGGCGAAATCCCGGGCCGCCCGCCCGCGGCTCCGGGCGTCGTCGGGGTCTTCCACAAGCTGCGCGGCGGCCTGGACCAATTCCCCGATGTCCGTCGAGATGGCTCCGGCTTCCGGCGGCACCGCGCGGCCGGCCTCCGTGGCCGCCAGCGCCAGCACGGGCAGGCCCAGATGCATCGCCTCGAGCAGCGACAGGCCCAGGGACGTCCAGCGCATCGGGTGCAGGTACGCCCGGCAGCCCGCGAGCTGCGCATGCAGGTCCTCCGGGGGCAGGTCGCCGCGGACGGTGAGTTCGTCAGCGCCCAGGCCGGTGGCTTCGGCCAGCCCGTCCGCGCCCATCCCGAAGACTTCCAACGCTGCGGCGCGGGCAAAACGAGGCAGCAGGTCCGTTCCGGTCACCCGCCAGCGGCGGACCGGATCGTTGATGACCACGCCCAGGTGTTCCCGCTCTCCGGTGTAGCGGTAGCCGGGGTCCGGGACGCCGTGTTCAATGACCCGGACCGGTGCCCGCCCGCTGTCCCAGAACAGCTGGTTGAAGTGGGTCACGTGGATGATTGGGATGTTGCTCTGGTCGGCCAGCGGATGGACGGCCGCCGGCACGTTCCCCTTGGGAGTGTTGTGCTCCAGGTACACCGCAGGAAGGTCCCTGCCCGGCCGGCGTCCCATCAGCCGGACGCATTCCCCGATCTCCTCGACACGCTGAAGCACGACGACGTCGATGTCGGCGTCCCGCAGCTGTTCCGGAGCGATCTCGACGGCGGATGCGGGCCAGTTCCGGCCGCCCCGCCCGAGCCCCCAGGGGCCTCCGGCGGCAGTCTTCGGAAGGAGGTACTGGTGCGGCCCGCGGATAAAGGCCTCCATCCAGCCTCCGTGCACGTGCCAAAGCAGGATCCTCATGCAGTCCTCGTTTCGCTGCGTGTTCCTCGCCGCGTCCCCAGCGATGCCACGCCGGTGGTCAGCCGGTGGACGGCCTCCACCACCTGCTCCGGGGTCACGCCGGAAAGGCAGGGGTGGCCGGGCACCGGACAAATGCGCGCACGGCTGAGCCGGCAGGTTGCGTTCTGGTCACCGAGCAACTCCAGCGGCACCTTGTAGGGCGCCCAGCGAATGGCCGGCACGACGGGCGCGAACAGGCTCACCACCGGGGTTCCCACCGCCGCGGCCAGATGCGCCGGGCCGGTATTGCCGACGACGACGGCGGACGCCCCGGCCAGCACCCCGGCCAGGGTCCGCAGGTCGGTCCGCCCGCCCAGATCCAGGCCGGCTACTCCGGCCACGGTGGCGGTCAGCCGGGTTTCCGCCGGGCCGCCGGTAACGACCACCCGGTAGCCGGCGGCGGTCAGCAGCTCAACGGCCGCGGCGTGGTGCAGGGCAGGCCAGGCACGGGCGGACACCGCTGCGCCGGGATGCACTACGACATAGGGGCCCCCGCCCGCCAACTCCCCGGCCGGAGGGGTGCCGCGCAGCCGCAGCCTCCCGTCGTCCTCCGGCGGCAGCCGGAACCCCGCGGCTGCGGCGATCCGCAGGGCACGTTCGGCCTCGGGCTGGTCTTCGGGAAAGTCCTCGCCGGGCGTGAGGCGGGTGTCCAGCAGCGATCCGGGGTAGTCCACGGACGCTGCGGTGATCCGGCGGACTCCCGCCAGCCGCAGGACCAGGGCCAGCGGAAGGGGTGACTGGTGGAAGGACGTGAGGATGACCGCTTCGGAGATGGCTGCCCGGCGCACGGCATCCGAGAGTTCAGCAACCGCGGTTGCGGTGACCGGCGGCGCCGGGTCCGCCACCCAGGGCCCGGTCCAGGTCAGCACCGTTTCCACCCCCGGCAGGAGGTGTCCGGCCTCGGTCCCCTGCGGTCCGCAGAGCAGCACGACCCGGGTTGCCGGGGCGGCGGCGACGGCGCGGACCGCAGGTCCGGCGAGCAGTACGTCCCCGGCGCTGTCCAGCCGGGCCACCAGGATGCGGCGGGTCATGGGCTGCCCAGCAGCAGGTCCACGGCGCCGGCCAGATCGGCGGCCACCAGGGTGGCGGCGGCCGCTTCTTCGGGCCGCGTCACGGACGTGGGGACCAGGACGCCGCGTGCCCCGGCGGCGGCGGCGGCTTCGACGTCGGCCCCGATATCGCCGATCACCGCAGTGTCGGCCGGCCGCAGGCCAAGCCGGGCGCAGGCGCTGTGGATCATGCCTGGCGCCGGTTTCCGGCAGGGGCATCCGTCCTCGGCGGAATGTGGACAGATTTCCCAGACATCGAAGGGGCCCAGCAGCTCCTCCACCCGGGCGTTGACCGCCTGGACCTGGGCGGGCGTGAGCAGCCCGCGGGCCAGGCCGGACTGGTTGCTGATCACGCCCGTCCGGATACCGCGGCTGCGCAGTTCCTGCAGCACGGCGGCGGCCTGGGGGAAGGGGTCCACCAGCGCAGGGTTGCCGTTATAGGGGACATCGCGCACGAGCGTGCCGTCACGGTCAAAGAGCACGGCGCGGGGCGGTGCGAAGTCCGAAGATCCCATAACGAACATGTTCCCCATCGGTCACGCTCCTAAACACTGCTGCTGCTACTTCTTCTTCTCCACTGGTTCCTGCGCAGACGGTGCTGAAGCTGCGGGAAGCGCTCTGGCAGGATGATGACCACTCGTCCCGCGCCGCGGACGGCAGGGACGGACCGGGGTGGAAGGACACGGAGATGGGAAGCATCTGATGGCGAGCATCAACGGATTGCGGGAGCAACCGGAACTGCTGGCCCTGCGCGCCCTGAAACTCGGCGACCTGCTGGTGGCTGTCCCGGCGCTGCGGGCCCTGCGCCGGGAGTTTCCGGAGCACCGGATCCTCTACGCCGCCCAGGAGTGGCTCGCTCCGGCGGTGGAGCTGGTGGGCAGTGTTGATGCGCTCCTGCCGCTGCACGGCCTGGATGTGCCGATCGACCTGGCTCCCGGCCGGATCGACGTGGCGGTGAACCTGCACGGCAGCGGCCCGGAGAGCACCGGACGGCTGGAGGCGCTGGCGCCGCGCCGGCTGATCGGACACGCCGCGCCGGGGCTGCCCGGGCCGGAATGGCGCCACGGCATCCATGAACGGGAGCGGTGGGCGGGGCTGTTGAGCTGGCACGGGATTGCGGCCGATCCGCTGGACTATCTGCTGCTGCCGCCGCGGGCCGCGAACCCGGCGCCCGGGGCGGTGGTGCTGCACGTGGGTGCGGCGTACGGCAGCCGGCTCTGGCCGGTGGAGCGGTTCGCCGCAGTGGCAGCCGAGTTCAGCCGCACCGGCCGCCAGGTGCTGCTGACCGGCAGCGCCTCAGAGCGTCCCCGGGCGCTGGCCGTCGCCGGGCGGGCGGGCTTGCCGGAGAGTTCCGTGGCGGCGGGGGAGCTGGACTTGCAGGCGTTTGCCGCGGTAGTGGCCGGTGCGGCCCTGGTGGTGTCGGCGGATACCGGCGCCGCCCACCTGGCCTCGGCCTACGCGCGTCCCTCGGTGGTGATCTTCGGCCCGGCGCCGGTGACGGAGTGGGGCCCGCCCGCGGGGCCGCATATCGCGTTGACGGATGAGACGGTGCGGGTGGGGGATACCTTTGCCGTGGATCCGGATCCGGCGCTGCTGGCGGTCACGGTGGCGGATGTGCTGGCGGCGGCGGAGAAACTGGAGGTCCTTTAGGGGCGGGTCCGCTTCTGGCACAACGGTTTCAGGCGCAACCGCTCTAGGCGCTGGCGGCCTCGCTGCCTGCGGCCCGGGCGGGACGGCCGAGGATTTCGTGCTGGAGCTTGACCAGGATCCGCGCCAGTTTCCGCGAGACCTGCATCTGCGTCATGCCCAGGCGCTCGCCGATCACCTGCTGCGGCTCTTCATGGAAATAGCGGCGGAAGAGCAGGTCCTTTTCGCTGTCCTGCAGTTTGCGGATGGCCAGTGCAAGCATGGCCAGGTTCTCTGCCTGCTCCAGGCGCGTGTCAATGCCGGCGGGGAGATCGGCGGGATAATCGCCGTCCAACGCCGCGTCGAGTGAATCGGGCTGCAGGCTGCTCTGGCAGTTCAGGGCCTCGGCGACCATCTTTTCCCCGTGTCCCAGTTCCTCGGCCAGTTCCGGGACGGACGGTTCCCGGGCCAGGCGTTGGGCGAGGGCCGGATAGACCTTGGCAATGTTGGTTCTCAGGTCCTGCACCTCCCGCGGCGGACGCACCATCCAGGACTGATCCCGGAGGTAGCGCTTGAGCTCGCCGTGGATCGTGGGCACCGCAAACGCCGGAAAATGCACGCCCACGGCGGGGTCGAAGCGTTTGACGGCCTTGATCAGCCCCAGATAGGCGACCTGGCGGAGGTCGGCGCGGTCACGGCCCTGCCCGGCGTAGGAGAGGGCAACCCGGTGGGCAAGGTCGCGGTGCGCCAGGACCAGTTCGTTGTGCAGCGCCTGTTGCAGGTCCCCCCGGGCGCGGCGGGCTTTTTCGAATTGTGGCAGGTCGTGGGGTGGCAGGTCAGGAGGCGTCATCAGGCAGCTCTTCGTCGTTGCTGATGGGCCCCCTGCTGGACCGCCCCCTCAGGGAACCAGAAGCACCGATGGTTTTTCAAGGGCGGCGGAAAGGAAAATGCGGTTCGGGGCTTTACGTCCCCGCGGAGCAGAAGGTATAGGCTCTCCGGCCCGGCAGCCGGACGGGGCCTGGAAGTGCTTACCGGGTTCCGGCGCCTACCGGGCTCCGCGGTCGGGGTCGTCCAACATCCGGCCGAGGTCGGCGAGCTGGTCCTGCCCGTCCTGCTGACCCTGCCCGGCGTGCCCGTCCTGGTGCGGCACAGGATCCTGGCTTTCCGGGCTCTCCTGGCTCTCTTGGCTTTCCGGACTCTCCTGGGCGCGGCGGCGCCGGACCAGCAAGGCTGCTGCAGCACCGATGACCGCCACGCCGGAAGCCAACACCAGCATCAGCATCGCGTAGAACCAGAAGAGGGTGATGCTCGCCGGCGCAGAGAGTGGAGGGGTTAGCACCCCGCTCAGGCACAGCACCCACAAGGCCACGCAGCTGCCCATGGTGATCCATGCGGTGCGGGGTGAGACGGAATGAAAGAGGGACTGCAGTTTCTGGTCCATGGCGAAAATCCTGGGGGGAGGGGCCTAAGTGCCGTCTGCTCGACGCCCAACAGTCTAGGTAGCCCAGCCCCCGCCCGAACGGTTTCCGGGTCTTTAGGGTCCTTTTGCGGGCCTGGGGCTTGTTTCCCGTCCCGCCCGCCGGGTCCGGTAGGAACGAACGTGCTCCCGGTTGCCGCAGTTCCCGGTGTCGCAGTAGCGCTTGGATCGGTTGCGGGTCAGGTCCAGGGTCACGGCAGAGCAGTCCGGGGCGTCGCAGATGCCGAGCCGGCCCAACTCGCCCCCGCGGAGGACATCGGCGAGGGCCATGGCTGCTTCCGTGGCCATTCGTTCTTCCAGGGGTGCAGCGGGCGAGGTGCAGTGCAGATGCCAGCCCCAGTTGTCGTGCCGGAGCACCTGGGGTAGGGCCCGGGAGTTTCGCAGCAGCTGGTTGACGCCGTCGGCCAGCGCCACCTCGTCAGCCGTCCACAGCTGCGCAAGGAGCGCGCGCAGGTGCCGGACGGCCCGCAGCTCACCCAGAGTGTGGGCGCGGGAGCCGCTGAACTGCTGCTCATCCAGGAATCGGTCCAGGTCTGCGGGCGTGCGCAGGGTATCCGGGCTGCCCACGCCTGTGTTGATGAAGGCCGCCGCGGTGGTTAGTGCCGCAGTTGTGTCATGAGCTAAAACCATGTTGACCCCTGACAGTAGCTGTAAGTCCTTCCATGGTAATGGTCTAGAACACATAATGGTCCTGTCAGGTCCCGTCGGGACGCCGTTTCTGTTGCTCCCGGAGATTCCAGTGCCCACCCCGCCTCCCCGCCCGCTGCCGGCTCCCGATGCAGCTTCCCTCGTTGCCAGAGTGCCCGGCGGGGCGTCCGCGCTGGCCGTCGCCCTGCTGTCTTCGGCGGTGTTCGGGCTCTCCGGATCCTTTGCCAAATCCCTGTTGGAGACCGGCTGGACCTCCACCACCGCCGTCGCCGTCCGCATGGGCGGCGCGGCACTGGTCCTGCTGGTCCCGGCGCTGATCGCCCTGAGGGGAAACTGGCACCAGGTGAGGGAAAACTGGAGAACGATCCTGGCCTTCGGTTTCATTGGCGTGGCCGGCTGCCAGTTCTTCTTTTTCAACGCGGTGGAGCGGCTCTCGGTAGGTGTGGCACTGCTGCTGGAGTTCCTGGCTCCCGTGCTGATGGTGCTGTGGATCTGGCTGGCCACAAGGCGCCGGCCCGGGATCAGGACCATCGGCGGAACCGTCGCCGCCGTCGCGGGCCTGGTGCTGGTGCTGGACGTTACCGGCAACGTGCGGGTCGACCCCCTGGGCGTTCTTTGGGGCCTGGCCGCGGCAGTGTGCCTGGCGATCTACTTCTTCATTACCGCCCGGCAGAACGAGTCCCTGCCACCGTTGGTGCTGGCCACCGGAGGGATGATTGTCGGTGCGGCGACCATGCTGGCGCTGGGAGCCTCAGGCGTGCTGCCCACCGGCTTCAGCACGTCCGACGTCGTTCTGGCGGGCTGGAGCACCGCCTGGTGGGTGCCGCTGGCGGGGCTGGTTCTGTTCTCCACGGTGCTGGCCTATGTCACCGGCATCGTTGCTGCCCGCCGGCTGGGCTCGCGCGTGGCGTCCTTTGTTTCGCTGACCGAGGTGCTGTTCGCCGTCCTGTGGGCGTGGCTGCTCCTGGCGGAGCTGCCACGCCCGGTCCAACTGGTCGGCGGTGCCCTGATTGTCCTGGGCGTTGTCCTGGTGAGGTCGGACAAGGCGGCGGGCCTGCCGGCGGCGGAGACCGGTACAGCCTGACCCGCCCGGGCTTTCCCGGATACCCCTGCCTCACGGCACGGGAACCCGGGGCCGGGGCCGCTACACCGTCTCGGCTTCCCCTGCCGGAATGTCCACCCGGATTTCCCGCTTCAGGATTTTCCCGGTCGGGCCCTTGGGCAGCTCATCGGTCAGCACCACGCGGCGCGGATACTTATAGGCGGCCAGCCGGTCTTTCGCGAAGTCCCGGATTTCGGCCAGCAGCGCGTCCCGGGCGTCGTCGGCGTCGGGCAGGGCGCCCTCCTTGAGACCTACCACCGCCACGATTTCCTCGCCGTGCAGATCATCGGGCACCCCGATCACAGCGGCCTCGGCCACAGCCGGGTGCTCATACAGCACCTCCTCGACCTCGCGCGGGTAGACGTTGTAGCCGCCGCGCAGGATGACGTCCTTCTTGCGGTCCACGATGTACAGGTTGCCCGCCTCGTCGGCACGGGCCAGGTCGCCGCTGCGGAACCAGCCGTCCGGGATGGCAGCCTGCGTCGCTTCCGGGTTGTTCCAGTACCCCTTCATCACGCCGCTGCCCCGCACCGCCAGCTCGCCGACGTCGCCCACCGGCACCTCGGCGCCCTCCGGATCCACGATCCGCACTTCCATCCCCTCCACCGGCTTGCCAATGGAGCCGGCCATCCGGTCCGGCCCGGGAAGGTTGAAGGAGACCACCGGGGACGTTTCGGAGAGGCCGTAGCCTTCGAGCAGTTGCGTGCCGAAAACCCGCTCGAACTCGTGCAGGACCTCCAGCGGCATCGCGGACCCGCCGGTGATGGCACCGCGCAGGGTGGACACCTCGGTGGAGGCCAGGTCCGGATGACGCAGCATCCCCACATACATGGTGGGCACGCCCTCGAAGATGGTCACGCCGTCGCGCTCGATGATCTCCAGCGCCTTGCCGGCGTCAAAACGCGGCAGCAGACTGATCGACGCTCCGACCATGACTGCCGAATTCAGCGCCGAGGTCTGGCCGAACACGTGGAAGAACGGGAGGCCGCCGAAAATCACGTCGGATTCCAGCGTGTGCAGCAGGTTCCGTGAAATATCGGCATTGCTGCGCAGATTGTCGTGGGTCAGAGCCGCACCCTTTGGCCGTCCGGTGGTGCCGGAGGTATAGAGGATGACGGCGACGTCCCCGCCGTCGACCTCCCTCACCTCGGGGGCCGGGTCGGTGTCGGCCAGCAGCTGCATGAATGTGCCGGCGTCCACAGGGATGACAGGAATGCCGCCGGCCTCTTCGGCGCCTCCGAGGGCTTCGGCCAGGATGCCCTCCCAAGCGAAGACCAGGCGGGAGCCGGAATCGGAGAGGTGGTAGGCCACTTCGCGGGCCTTGAGCAGCGGATTCATCGGCACCACCACCGCACCGTAGCGAAGCACCCCGTAATAGACGAACGCCATCTGCGGGATATTGGGCATGATCAGCGCCACGCGTTCTCCCGGCGCGATGCCGAGGTCCCGGAGCACTCCGGCCACCTTGGCGCTCATCGCATCCAGCAGTGCATAGGAAATGACGGTGGAGTCCAGTTTCAGGACCGTGTTGTCAGGAACCCGGGCGGCCGTATCGGTCAGAATGCCGGCGAGGTTTTGCATGAAGATCTCCTTTGATCAGACATGAACGGGGGGTCAGCGGCGCCAACCGACAGCGGCTGGATGGATCGTGACCAGCATCACATACTGAGCGGTATGTATGCAGTGTAACCCCGGCTGTACCCGTTCGGATGGGTGGTCGCAGGGGAATTTCCCGCCCGGCGCGTGCCACCACTGATTCCCCCCCACTTTGTGACAATCGCTCCGGCGCGCAGCGGAGGGATAACGACAAACCGGAGGGATGCCGCAAACCGGAGGGTGGCCGCCTGCACCCCGGTCCCGGCTCCGCCCGCTCCCGGCCCCGCCTGCACCCCGGTCCCAGCGCCGCCCGCTGCCCGGTCCCGCCTGCACCCCGGCCGCTCCGCCCGCTGCCCGGTAATTGCCCGGTAATCTGGAACTGGATCCACCCCCGCGGCCCCTGCCCCGGCGCGTACGGGCCCACCATCGAAGACCCCAAAGGAACACTTATGCCCTCTTCCGCGGCACCCGTCCTTACACCTGCCGCCCGGCAGTCGGTGCTGGGCACCCTGAAGTCTCCGCGCCTGCTGAAGACCGAGGCGCTGGCCGGCCTGGTCGTGGCCCTGGCGCTGATCCCGGAAGCGATTGCATTCTCGGTCATCGCCGGAGTGGACCCCCGGATGGGCCTGTTTGCCTCCTTCACAATGGCCGTCACCATCGCCTTTGTGGGCGGCCGCCCGGCCATGATCTCCGCCGCAACCGGCGCCGTCGCGCTGGTCATTGCCCCGGTGGTGGCCGAACACGGCACGCAGTACCTGGTCCCGACCGTCATCCTGGCCGGTGTGTTCCAGATCCTGCTGGCCGTGGCCGGCGTCGCGAAGCTGATGCGCTTCATCCCGCGCTCGGTCATGGTGGGCTTTGTGAATGCCCTGGCCATCCTGGTGTTTTCATCCCAGGTGCCCGAACTGCTGGGCGTGCCCTGGCTGGTGTACCCGGTGACCGTCGTGGGGCTGGTGATTGTCTTTGGCCTGCCGAAACTGACGACGGCGGTGCCCGCACCGCTGGTGGCCATTGTGGTCCTCACCGCCGCGGCCGTCCTGGCCGGCTGGAACCTGCCCACGGTGGGAGACAAGGGCGAGCTGCCCGAATCCCTGCCGTCGCTGCTGTTCCCCGACGTCCCGCTGACCCTGGAGACCCTTCGGATCATCGCCCCGTATGCGGTGGCCATGGCCTTTGTCGGCCTGCTGGAATCCCTGCTGACCGCCAAGCTGGTGGACGACATCACCGACACCCGCTCCTCCAAGGTCCGCGAGTCCTGGGGCCAGGGCGTGGCAAACATCGTCACCGGGTTCTTCGGCGGCATGGGCGGCTGCGCCGTCGTGGGCCAGACCATGATGAACGTAAAGGCCTCCGGCGCGCGCACCCGGATCTCCACCTTCCTGGCCGGCGTGTTCCTGCTGCTGCTGGTGGTGGTGCTCGGCGACGTGGTGGCCCTGATCCCGATGGCGGCGCTGGTGGCCGTGATGATTTACGTGTCCATCGCGACCTTCGACTGGCACAGCATCCGCCCCTCCACCCTGAAACGGATGCCCAAGTCCGAAACCGCCGTCATGGGAATCACCGTGGCCGTGGTGGTGCTGACCTCCAACCTGGCGATCGGCGTCGGGGTGGGCGTGCTGGCCGCGATGGTGCTCTTCGCCCGCCGGGTGGCGCACTTTGTCACCGTCCGGCGCACGCTGGACGACGACGGCGCCGCGGTCACCTACACGGTGGTCGGCGAGTTGTTCTTCGCCTCCTCCAACGACCTCTACACCCAGTTCGAGTACGCCCTGGATCCGGATGAGGTGCTGATCGACATGAGCGGCTCCCACGTCTGGGACGCGTCCACCGTGGCAGCGTTGGATTCCATCACGGAGAAATACCGGAGGCACGGCAAAACGGCACGGATCACCGGCCTGAACGAATCCTCGGAGACCATCCGGTCCCGGCTCAGCGGCCAGTTCGGGGGCGCAGGCGGCTAGGCTCGGCTCATGACTGCCCTGCATGCCGTGATGGCCTCGCCCATCGGGGAGCTGACGCTGCTGGCCGACGGCGGCGCCCTCGCGGCCGTGTACATGGAGAACCACAAGCGCGGGCCCGCGCGTGAGCTGCTGGGCACGCGGGTGGAGTTGGACGACGACGCCGTGTGTGGCGCGGGCGACGCCGCTGCGGCCGGGCGGGAAGTGGTGGCGGGGCGGGAAGCACCTGCCGCCGCGGTCCTGGCTCGGACCCGGGACCAACTGGCCGAGTACTTTGCCGGGGAACGCCGGGAGTTCGACCTGCCGCTGGCACCGGCAGGCAACCCGTTCCGGCAGCAGGTTTGGGCGCTGCTGCAGGAAATCCCGTACGGCGAGACCCGGTCCTACGGCGACCTGGCCCGGCAGCTGGGGGACAGGAACCTGGCCCAGGCCGTCGGGTCGGCCAATGCCCGCAACCCGGTCTCCATCATCATTCCCTGCCATCGGGTGGTGGGAGCGGCGGGTGCCCTGACCGGATACGCCGGTGGACTGGCCCGCAAGCATTTCCTGCTGGGGCTGGAGGATCCGCGCCGCATCCAGGACGCGCTGTTTTGAGAAGAGCATGGGAGCCACACAGGAAAGCTCACAAATCCGCGTCCGGAAACGTCTACCGGGTGTGGAAGTGAAACCGTTCGAAGCCATAGTCAGGGAACACGGCGCCGCCGTGCTGCGGGTCTGCCGCGCCGTCCTGGGACCACTGGACGCCGATGACGCCTGGTCGGAGACCTTCCTGGCCGCCCTGCGTGCCTATCCGGATCTGGCTCCGGGCGCCAATATCCAGGCCTGGCTGGTGACCATTGCCAAGCACAAGGCCATCGATTTCCACCGCGCCGCAGCACGGCGGCCGGTGCCCGTCGAAGACCTGCCGGAGCCGCCGGATCGTTCCGGCACTGCCAGCGCCGGCTCAGCAGCTCCCGGCGGCCCGGACAGCGGACCCGAGGACTACGATCCGCTGTGGGCCGCCCTGAAAACCCTGCCGCAGCGCCAGCGCGAGGCCCTGGCCTACCACCACCTCGCCGGGCTGTCCTACGCCGAAGTGGCTGTCCTGCTGGGCGGCACCGAGGCAGCCTGCCGCCGGTCGGCGGCGGACGGCATGAAAAAACTACGCGCCCTGAACCTGGAGGACTCCCGATGAGCCTGCCGCTGGAAGAACTACTGCCACCGGGACGGCAGCCGGCGTGCGGCCCGGACGCTGCCGAGGCCGCAGCCCTGTCCCGGCTGCACCGCCGACTTACCGCCTCCGCAGCGGAGACCGGCCTGCTCGACGTCGCCTACACCGTGATCGATACGCCGGTGGGTGAACTGCTCCTTGCCGCCACCCCCGCCGGGCTGGTCCGGGTCTCGTTTGCCTGCGAGGACCACGACGCCGTGCTGGCAATCCTGGCGCAGCGGATCAGCCCCCGGATCCTGAAGGCGCCCGAGCGGCTGCAGGACGCAGCGCGCCAGGTCGCCGAGTACTTTGACGGCGCCCGCCAGTCCTTCGACCTGCCGCTGGATCTTCGGCTGACCGCGGGCTTCCGCCGCTCCGTGGTGGAGCACCTGCCGGACATCGGTTACGGGTCCACGGCCACCTATGCCGCGGTGGCAGCCCTGGCCGGCAGTCCGGGGGCGGTCCGCGCCGTCGGCACCGCCTGCGCGCTGAACCCGCTGCCCGTCGTCGTGCCCTGCCACCGGGTGGTGCGCTCCGACGGAACCCCCGGAGGCTACCGCGGCGGTCCCGCCGCCAAGAGACTGCTGCTGAACCTGGAGGCCGCCGCATGACCGGCACGCTCTTTCCCCGCGACCGCTCCGAACCGGCGCCGGGCGCAGTGCACGTTCCCGGCTGGCTGGACCATTCCACCCAGCGCGGGATCGTCGACGCCTGCCGGCAGTGGGCCATCGGCCCGGTGCCCATGCGCGCGGCAGTGCTGCCCGGCGGGCATCCGATGTCGGTGCAGACCGTCTGCCTGGGCTGGCACTGGCAGCCCTACAAATACACCCGCACCGCCGACGACGCCGGCGGCGGCCGGGTGGCCGACGTCCCCGACTGGCTGGTGCAGCTGGGCCGGCGGGCGCTGGCCGAGGCCTACGCCGCTCCCGGGCAGGCGGGCTACGCCCCGGAAATCTGGAAACCGGAGGACTACACGCCCGACACCGCGCTGATCAACTACTACGCCCACGGCGCGCACATGGGCATGCACCAGGACAAGGACGAGAAGTCCGCTGCCCCGGTGGTGTCCCTCAGCATCGGGGATACGTGCATATTCCGCTTCGGGAATACATCGACGCGGACCAAGCCCTACACCGATATTGAGCTCGGCTCGGGTGACCTGTTCGTCTTCGGCGGCCCGTCCAGGTTCGCCTATCACGGCGTGCCCAAAACGCTGCCCGGAACCGCGGACCCCGACACCGGGCTGAGCTCCGGACGGATCAATATCACCCTGCGCATGACCGGACTGCAGTGATGCTCTCCGCCGGCCTGCAGCCCCCGGCCGTCCGGCACCTGCTGCCCTGCGCCGAGCCGTTTGCCTGGCAGCCGCTGTTCCGGGCGCTGGCCGCGCACGCCGTCCCCGGGCTGGAGGGGACAGGGCACGACGACGGCGGCGCCTGGGTGCGCCGCCTGGTGTCCGGGCCGGCGGGGCCGGCGCTGGTCCGGGTCCGGTTCGGGCGCCCGGGCATAGTGGAGGCCGAGCTCACCCTGGCTCCCGGAACCCCCGAGGATGCCGTGCCTGGGCAGGAGGCCGCAGTGCTGGCTGCCGTGCGGCGCTGGCTGGACCTGGACGCCGACCCGGCGCAAATCGATCCGTTCCTGGCCGGCTTTGACCTGCTGGCTCCGCTGGTGGCGGCCAATCCCGGGCTGCGGGTGCCTGGTTCGGTGGACGGCTTCGAAACCGCCGTGCAGACCATCCTGGGCCAGCAGGTCTCCCTGGCGGCCGCCCGTACCTTCGGTTCCCGGCTGGTGGCGTCCTTCGGCGGGGCCGAGCTGCACGGGTTCCGCGCATTCCCCTCTGCCGGGCAGCTGGCCGCCGTCGGGCCGACGGCGCTGCAGGCCCAGGTGCGGATCACCCACTCCCGGGCCCGGACCATTATCAGCCTGGCCGAGGCAGTGGCGGGCGGACTGGCCCTGGATGCCGCAACGGAACCCCTGGCCACCCGGGCCGCGCTGCTGGCGCTGCCGGGGATCGGCCCCTGGACGGCCGACTATCTGGCGGTACGGGTCTTTGGCGACCGGGATGCCTATCCGGCGGATGACCTGGTGCTCAAGCGGGCGCTGGGTGTGACGACGGCCCGGGCTGCCCGGGACCTCTCCGAACCCTGGCGGCCGTGGCGGGCCTACGCCCTGTTCCATCTGTGGACCGGTGCTGCGTACTGATGCTTCCCGCGCCGGCGGCTCAGGCCCCCAGCACCGTGAACACCAGGCAGATGAGCGCCGGCCCGCCCTGGATCAGCGCGGGCCTGATCATCGCCCGGTTGCTGATCACCAGCACCAGGGCGGCCAGGACCATTGACGCCGAGGCGAAGCTGATCAGCGTCAGCCCGGCTACCCGGCTGCCCGCGGTGAGCAGCACTACCCCGAGCAGTGCACCCACCCCCAGGAACAGATTGTAGAAGCCCTGGTTGTAGGCCAGCGCCTGCGTGGCGGCGGCCTCTTGCGGGGTGGCCACCCGGAAAACGGCCATGGTGGTCGGAGCCGTCCAGCGCAGGGATTCCAGGACAAAGATGTAGAGGTGGATGGCCGCGGCAATCACGGCAAAAACGGCTGCGGTAATGAGCACAATGACTCCTCGTGGCCGAAGACAGCTGCCCGCGTCCGGTGGCCGCCGCTTCAGCGGCCGCGGTGGAAGGGGCGCTGCCGTGGTGCTCCCATGCTTCCACCTGCGCAGGACCGGGCCAAGGGGAGGGCCGTCTTTTCGGTTGGCGGAGGACCGGGAAGGGCCGCTAGCCTTGAAGGGGTGCCCGGCCTTCCCGCCGCGCCCCGGCGGGCCACCAACCAGACCCGCACCTCCAGTTCCCGGAAGGACACTCCCAGTGCCCAAGCCCCGTTCCGTCCGCACCTTCGCCTGGGCTGCCGCCGCCGTGCTGGCGCTTTCTGCCTGCGGCTCCGACTACCCGTTGGGTGACGAGCAGCGCGAGGCCGCGGAGAACAGCACCTCCACGCTGTCCGGCATCCTCTCCGGTTCCGGTTCCAGCGCGCAGGGCCCGGCCATGGACGCCTGGATCGCCGGCTTCGGCGTGATGCACCCGGACGTGCAGCTGCAGTATTCCCCGGACGGCTCCGGTGCCGGCCGCAACGCCCTGCTGGCCGGCGCCGTCGACTTCGCCGGTTCGGACGCCTACCTGCAGGACGAGGAGATCGCCGAAGCCAGGGAGGTCTGCGGTCCCGGCGGGGCACTGGACATTCCTGCCTACATCTCACCGATCGCCGTGGCTTTCAACCTGCCCGGCATCGAGTCCCTGAACCTGGACGCTGCAACCATTGCCGCCATTTTCCGGGGCGACATCGAGAAGTGGAACGATCCGGCCATTGCCGGGCAGAATCCCGGAACCGCCCTTCCGGACCTGCCCGTGACCCCGGTGAGCCGGGCCGATGACTCCGGCACCACCGAGAACTTCACCGAGTACCTGCATGAGGCAGCACCCCAGGCCTGGCCGGAGCGCCCGTCGGGCACCTGGCCCGCCGGGCTCGGCGGCGAAAACGCGCAGGGCAACTCCGGGGTGGTCAGCACCGTGACGCGGACCGAAGGGGCAATCACCTACGCCGATGATTCGGTCATCGACGATTCCATGGGCACCGCCAACCTGCTGGTCGGGGAGCAGTACGTGCCGATCAGCGCCGACGGTGCCTCGATCGCCGTCGCGCAGGCCACCCGCGTGCCGGACCGCGCGCCCCACGACATCGCCCTGCAGCTGGACCGCACCACCACTGCCGCCGGTGCCTATCCGCTGGTGCTGGTGTCCTACCAGATCTTCTGCAGCGGCTACGAGAATCCCGAGACGGTCGAACTGGTTAAGACGTTCGGACTCTACGTGGTGGGCGGCGAAGGGCAGGCCGCGTCGCAGGACGCCGCGAAGAGCGCACCCATTCCGGGACCCCTGGCCGAACAGGCCCAGGCCGCCATCGAGAGCATCACGGTAACCCCCTAGCGGTCCGGGCCACCGGCCGCCCGGCCTAAACCAGGCACTTGCGCAGGCCCCCTTGCGTGTGCCGGGGTGCGGTGGCACCGTTGATCTACCGCACGTTAAGGGGGCTCGAATGCAACCGATTCAGATTGAGCGCTGGTGGCCGTATCTCGATGGCTCAGCCAAGGCATGGCTCCGGGAGAACCTCCGCGACGAAGGCATCCCGGGGAAGATCCAGGACCGCATCGCAGAGGCAGGCGGGCCCGTGATGGAACCCCTCCTGGAGGAACGCGACTGGGTGTTCATCGAAACGCAGCAGCAGTTCGCGGAGTAGCCCGGCCCCCGGGGTGGGGCAAGATGGAACGGTGACTACGAACGACACCGCCGCCCTGCTGCCGGACACTCCGCCAACTGCCGCGCCCAAGCCGCGCGGCTCCTTCGCCCGCGGACTGGCCGCGTCTTCGGTCTGGGTGGGGCGGAGCCTGATCGTGCTCGCCGGCCTGGTGGTGCTCTGGTTCGGCATCCGCTCGCTCTGGTCCATCGCGCTGCCGGCCCTGTTGGCCCTGCTGCTTTCCTCCATCCTGTGGCCGTTGAACCGGGGCCTGCGCAGGGTCCTGCCGAAGGCGCTCGCTGCCCTGCTCTCCCTGGCCAGCCTGCTGGCGGCCGTCGCGGCAGCGGCATTGCTGGTGCTTCCGTCCATTTCCGCCGGATCCCGGCAGCTGGTCGGCATGGCGGGCCGAAACCTGCGGGAACTCAGCGACTTCGTGGCCGGGCTGCCGTTCGCCGTCCAGGAAATCGACTTTTACGGGCTGCTCAACGCGGGAGTGGACCAGCTGCGGGAACACAGCTCCGACATCGTCTCCGGCATCACAGCCGGACTGGGCACGGTGACGTCCCTGACCCTGGTATTCCTGCTGACCCTGGTGTTCACCTTCTTCTGCCTCAAGGACGGGGACAGGTTCCTGCCCTGGGCCAGCCGGTGGACCAACAACCGGGCCTTCGTCCACGCCGTGCGGGTCTCCGAGGAGGCATGGCAGACCCTGTCCGCCTACATCCTGGCCCAGGCCACGGTGGCACTGGCTGACGCCGTCTTCATCGGGCTGGCCCTGTGGCTGCTGGACGTTCCACTGGCGCTGGCGCTGACGGTGATGATTTTCTTCGCCGGGTTCATTCCGGTGGTCGGAGCAGTGACAACCGGCGTCCTGGCCACGATGGTGACACTGGTGGCCCACGGCTGGGTTACCGCGTTGGTGGTGCTGGGCATCGTACTGGTGGTCCAGCAGCTCGAGTCCAACATCCTGCAGCCGTTCCTGGTGGGCAAGACGCTGAAGCTGCATCCCGCCGTCGTACTCGGATCCGTCACGGTGGGCGGCACCCTGTTTGGCATCGTGGGTGCCTTCCTGGCCGTTCCCACCACCGCCGTCGCCATTGTGGTGCTGCGCTACCTGCGTGACCAGTCGCTGCTGGGGTCGGCTACCGCTGCTGCTGCGGTGCCCGACGACGACGGCGTGCCGGATGGCGGGATGGCGCCGGCGACGGCCGGGGCCGCCGGCGCGGGCGGCCCCACACCCTAGGAGTGGCTCAGGAAGTCCGCTTCCCGCTCCTTGCTCCAGGACCGCGCGTACAGTCCCAACCCCGCCTCGTCGCGTACCGATATTCCCAGCCGGTTGAGCATGAGTCGGCTCTGATACATGGTCAGATGCTGGGCGCTGCGGCTGGCCCGGGCCTTGTCGGCCCGGTAAAGGTAGGTGTCGATGGCCCGGGACCAGCGCTTGCGCCAGTTGTCCACGGCGGGTTCGGACGCCGTCGCCGCCATCAGCCGGTGTGCCGGGACAATCCGCGGCGCCAGCTGCGAGGTGAGGGCATTTCGCACCTGGGCCGACTGCGGTCCGGAGGCGGCAGTGCAGCTGTGCAGGTGGCTGTCCCAGTAGTAATCCCAGGAAATGCTCCGGCGGTCTGCCCAGACGGGGGACCGGGGGCCACGCATCATGGCGTGCCCGGCGTCAAAGAGCAGCAGGGCTGCCAGCGAGGAGCGGGTATTGGCCTTGGGGAACCGGGACGTTGCCCAGGAGGCCAGGTCGGACGAGAGTTCGAAGACTTCCTCCGCCAGCGCCAGGCCCTCGGCCCCGCCGTACTTGGCCACCTCGGATTCTGCCCGCTGGGACAGCGGACCCGACTCCCACCGCGGCGGGATCGCGTCTTCCCGGTGGTCGGCGGTCTGCAGTTCCCCCAGATGCGGAATCGACTGGTCGACCAATGCGCGCATCAGGGAGTGCAGGCGCTCCAGTACCCGGGGCGAGGCCAGGATGCGTACTTGGATAAAGGGATGAGCCGGATCGGCCGAACGGGTGTGGAACCACCGTTGGGCACCCCAGGACCTTGCCTGGGCGGCCAGGGGCGTCACGATCTCTCCGAGGATTGAATCACAGCAGTCCCCGCTTACGGGGACGATGGTCAGCGACCACCATTCGGCTCCGGCGGACATCGGCTTGGATGCCTGTGTGGCTAGTTGGCTCATGGGGTCCCTCTCGTTGTTTTCCTGCGGATATGAGAAGACGTGGAGCAGTGGCGCAAGCCTGGTGGCGGCATGCCAAAGGCGGGGCGCGGGGTTCCAAGCGGGCCGCTGGGGCGGCGGGGAAACGGAGCGTCATCGGCTGGTTGCGCGGCGGTCCTGCGGCAGGTAGGGGGCGTGCTCACCCCTCCTGCGGTCCTGCTGCCCGGGCCCGGGCTGAAGGAGGAAAAGCGGGGTTCTGTAACTTCCTTCCGGCTGTGTGAGTGACGTGTGCTGGAGTGTTGCCGTCAGGCTCATATCCTTCCAGCAGCCGCGCATCTCTGCCAGTACTAGCCGGAAATCACCGGGAAAAATGGGCAGGCTGTTGCGCTTGGCGAAAAGCCGGGGGGAGAAAAAAAGACGCCCCCGGGAGCCTTGACGGCACACGGAGGCGTATGCCGAATCACTGCCGACGCGGAGGCGTGGCAGAGGTTCGGGTGGGTGTGCTGCCCGGTCGGGCAGGACCTGGGGAAACCGGCTGTGCCCCTGGGGAAACCGGCTGTGCCCCTAGGAAACCGGCTGTGCAGGCGCTTGGGCCGGCAGGTCTGCTTCGGTCCCGGCGGGTGCCGCGGTCTTGCGGGTCAGGGTCAGGTAGGAAACACCGGACAGGACCGCAAATGCGACCATGGCGATACCCATCGGCACGGCGGTGTCTTCTCCGCCAAGACCCACGATGGGAGCCACTGCGGCCGCGAGGACGTACTGCAGGCAGCCGAGGAAGGCTGAGCCGGTGCCGGCGTGGTGGCCGGCTTCCTCGAGGGCCAGGGCGGTGGCGTTGCCGAAGATGAAGCCCAGCGAGCCCTGGAAGGCCGCGAACAGGACCAGCATGGGAACCATCGGCGTGCCGTTCAGCGCGAAGGTCAGCAGCCCTGCGGCGGCCAGGATGGCAACCACGAGGCCGATGGCGATCATCCGGCGGTAGGACACCTTGCCGGCCAGCGCTGCAGCGATGACGCTGACGATGGTGATGCACAGGGCGTTCATGGCGAAGATCAGCGAGAAGCGGGTCTCGGAGAGTCCCATGATGTTCTGGATGACGAACGGGGACGCGGAGATGTAGGCAAACAGTCCGGCGAATGCGAAGCAGAAGGTCAGCAGGTAGCCCGTGTAATTGCGGTTGCCGAGGACCACTCCGGCCACGTGCAGCGTGGTCTTGATGCCGCCGTGGTTGCGCTCTTCCATCGGAAGGGTTTCCTGGGCGCCAAACACGGCCCACACGAAGAGGGCCAGGACCAGTACGGCAAGGACCCAGAACACGGCCCGCCATCCCGCTGCGGCAATGATGGCGCCGCCGGCCAGCGGGGCGATGACGGGAGCAACAACGCAGATGATGGTCAGGATGCCCAGGAGCTTGGCTGCTGCGGCACCGCGGGCGGTATCGGAGACGATGGCGCGGGCAAGGACGACGCCGGCGGCGCCTCCGAGGCCCTGCAGGAAGCGGGCCGAAGCAAGCACTTCAACGTTGGGGGCGACGGCGCAGATCACGCTGGCTGCGGCACAGACGAACGTGCCGGCGAGCATCGGCTTGCGCCGGCCGATTCCGTCGGAGAGCGGGCCGATGAACAGCTGGCCGAGTCCCAGGCCTACCAGGAAGGTGGTCATGGTCAGCTGGATGCCGGCGGCAGTGGTGTCAAGATCGCCTGCCATGCCGGGGAAGGCCGGCAGATACAGGTCAATCGACAGTGGTCCCACGGCTGTCAGGAGAGCGAGCAGGAGAATGAGCTGGCCGCTGGTGCGGCGCCCCGTGGAAGGGGGAATAAGGCTGGAGTCGGGCATGGTGGCTTTCGTAGGTGAATCGGGGAAAGCCACTATATATATGCAAACATATGTATGTCAAAATATGGGTTAAGATGGGCGCATGACCGAAGAGCGCGAGACAGCGGCCCGGCGGCGGGAAGTGGCCATACTGCTCCGCGACCTCGCCTGGACCATTCACCGGCGGATTCCCGATGTCAGCGGCATCGATCCGCTTGCCTCCACCGAACTGGCAGTGCTCAAGCATGTGCTGGAAACCCCCGGCCTGACCGTCACGGAACTCGCGCGGCGGATGGCCCTCAAGCAAAGCAATACCAGTGCCGCTGTCCGCGTCCTGACCGAACGCGGGCTGGTGACGCGGGAGGGCAGCCCCACGGACCGGAGGATCAGCCGGCTGGTGCCGACTGAAGTGGCGCTGGCGCAGGACGAGGCCATCGAGGATGCCTGGGCCGGCCCGATCCGGAGCGCGCTCGCCGGACTGACCGGCGAGGAAGTTGAAGCCCTGAACGCCGCGGTGGCCCCGCTGCAGCGGTTGAACTCCCTGCTGCGGGCCGACCAGGGGGCCTGAAAGCCTGTCTTGGTTATGCCGCTTCGGCGGCATCGGCCACGGGTGGCTCAGCCGCCGGTTCTGCCGGCTGCCGTCCGCGGAACCGGTAGCAGCTGTAGAAGATCAGGGTGAGGGCGATCAGCCCCGACAGCATCAGTCCTGCTCCGGTTCCCCAGCCGCCGGGCAGCCAGTAGGTATCGGCGAGGGGCCACCAGGGCGGAATTTCGGTCCAGGTTCCCCAGATAATGCCCGCCGCAATGACGGCCAGGGCGCCACTGACGCTGGCGCTGATGCGGGGCCAGGTACACACTCCCTGTTCGGCCGCATGTAAGGCCTTGGCCTTGAGCGGCCGCAGGTATCTGCCGGCCCAGTGGTACTGGAGTGAAAGTACGGCCAGTCCGGCCGCGAGGGCCAGCAGCCCCGGTCCGGGCAGGACCAGGGCTGCCAGGCCAAGGAGGACCAGAGTCCATCCGGCCACTTCGATGCCGGTGCGTCTGACCCATCCAGGCAGTATCCGTGAGTGTTTTTCGCCGTCAGTTGCCAAGTCCGGCCTTGTCGACGCGGCGGTGGAACCGCATTCCGGTCAGTCCGCCGACGATGGCTCCGGCGAGGGCAACAAGGGCGGCGATAATGGCCGAAACGACGGCTGCTGCCGTGTTGTCCCCGGAGAGCTGCGGGTAGGTGTTCAGCTGGGCATTGATATCCAGCTGGCTGCCGGCAATGGCGCCAATGAGGGCGAGGACCACCGCAATGACGATGCCCCAGACCCAAACGGCCACTCCCTGCTTGATGCCGCTGAACCGCGCCATCCGGCCCGCAACATAGCCGCCGCAGAAGTAGGCGATAAAAAGGATCACCATCAGGATGATGACGCCCGTGATGCCTGCTCCCTGCGGATTTGCCACTGCTTCGCCGGCCACATCCACATTGTTGGCAACCAGGGCGGCGCCGAATGCGGTGGCAATGGCGCTCAGGACCACGGTGGTTCCGGCGGCAGCGAGCCATCCGAAGAACGCCGATCCGATCTTGACGCCGCCGAACTGCTCCTTTTCCCGCCCGACGATCTGATCGCGGCTTTCCGTGCCGCCGCTGCGTGCGGAATCACCGGAGGCCGAGGTGCCAGGCGAGGCGGGCCGGGCCCGGTTGGGCTTGCGCGCCGGCTGGCCGGCGGCTCCTGCGCTGGTGCTCATGGGAAGACTCCTTTCGTCGCGTTTCCATCAGAATACGGAGACCTTCCCATGAAAGACAGCCTGCTTACTAAATTTTTGCGGGGCCTAGGAAGAGGGCTTGGCTTCGGATGCGGGGCTGTCCTTATCCGTCTCCAGCGCGGGCTGCTCCTCGCGCTCCTGGCGCTCGTCGTCATGCTGTTTCGAGGTCGCTTCCTCGACGAGCTGCTTAGTCACCTCATCGTTGAACTCCTCCCGGGTGCCGGCCAGGTTGTTTTCCATAGCGTCGGCGCCGGGATTGATGTTCGGGTCCTTGGTGGCCATGATGTGCTCCTGCCAGAGTGGAAACGGATGGACATGTTGAGACCTTCCTTACACTCCTACCTTTGCACACCCTGTGCACAGCAGGCGGTGGCGGGGCAGCTGCCCCGCCCGGCGCTGGCCGGCAGGGAAAGCGGTCCGGGCTCCTTATGCTTTTCTGTTAGCGTTCGTTTGGGCCGGGGCAGCACGGGGTGATTCTCCGCCTGGCCCTGCCTCGTCAACGTGCCGGCTGCCAGTCCGCTCCATAGTGAAGGTCACCCGATGTCCGCTCCGTCCCCGCGTCTATTCGGCGCCGGCATTCAGGCTCCGAGGTCCTCGAGCCCGATCCTGGCCCGCAACAATGTCCGGGTAATTGGTCCGGCCGACGGGCCCGTGCTGCTGCTGGCGCAGGGGTTTGGTTGTGACCAGGTGATTTGGGACCGGTTGCTGCCCTATCTGGAAAACACGCACAGGATCGTGCTGTTTGACCACGTCGGAACCGGCGGCGCAGACCTTCCCGATTTTCAGGACGGTAAATACTCCTCCCTCGCCGGCCACACCGGAGATCTCCTGGACATTCTGGACGCCCTTGAGCTTGAGGATGTCACCGTTGTAGGCCATACCGTGGCGGGCATGATGGCTCTCACCGCCGCTGCCGGCAGTCCGAGAATCGGGCGGCTCGTTCTGCTCAATACGTCCGCCTGCTACGGGCAGGTGCCGGCCGAGGGGTACGACGGTGGCTTAACTCCAGCTGACATGGACCAGATCCTGGCTGCCGTCGATGGCAATCACCCGCTCTGGGCGGACTCCGTTGCACCGTCGCTGCTGGGGCAATCCGCCCCATCCGCCCTCAGCGGCCAGGTGGCGGAGCGCCTCTGCCTGCTGGATCCGGACTTTGTCCTGGGTTTCCTTCGGATGACCCTGCACGCCGACGTCCGGCACCTGCTGGGACAGGTTTCGGTCCCGGCCCTGATCCTCCAATCCGCCGGAGATCCGCTGACCCCCGCCTCCTCCTGCCAGTACCTCTCCGAGCAACTGTCCTGCAGCGCGCTTGTCCACCTCAATGCCAAAGGCAACATGCCCCACGTCAATGCCCCCGCGGAAATCGCCCAGGCCATTCTCGGTTTCCTCCCCGGGTCCACCCATGCCTCCTGAGCCGCCTGCCGAAGAACCCGGCAACAGCGGGACCGGCGTGACCAGCACGCCGGCGCTGCAGGGCTATGAGGCCCATTTCCATGCGGCCCCCTCCGGCTTCCTGGTTCTCCGGCCGGACGGCACCATCCTGGACGTCAATCTCACGCTGTCACGCTGGGTCGGGCGGTCCCGTCAGGGCCTGATCGGAACCAGTGTGCTGGAGCTGATGCCGGTGGGTGACCGGGTGGTCTATGCCTCCTTTGCCGAGCCGCGGCTGGCGGTGTCCGGCTGGTTCGAGGAGATGGCTGTGACCTTCCTGAACGCCGTCGGTGAGCGGCTGCCGGCCCTGGTGTCCGGCGTCCGCTCCTGCCCAGCCGAGAGTGGGGCCGGCGACTCTGCCGTGGACCGCCTGACCGTGTTCAGCGTGCCCAAGCGCACGCTCCGGGAGCGTGAGCTGGCCGCGGCCCTGCGTGCTGCCGAAGCAGCCGAGGCGGCCCGGGCTGAGGCGGAGCAGTTGTTGCTCGAAAAGCAGCGCGCCCTCGAGGAGAAAGACCGGATCCTGCAGGAAAACCTGTTGGAGAGCAGGCAGCGGGAGGCGCTGCTGGAAACCGTGCTCAACACCGCCCAGGTGGGCCTGCTGGTGGTGGACGGAGAGGGGAGCCCCATGCTCGCGAATGCACACTTCACCACGCACTCGATGCGGATCGCCGGCACGGAGTCCACGGATCCCACCCAGCCCGCGGCGCTCACCGACCTTTTTACATACTCCGCCTTCGGCGCCGACCGGGTCACGCCCCTGGCGCCGGAGCAGTGGCCGATCCGGCGTGCCGCCGCCGGGGAGACGTTCTCGGACGAAGTCATGTGGCTGGGTACCGGCGAGCAGCAGGCCGCAGTGAGCGTTTCCGCCCGCCCGGTCCATGGTGGCGAGATCAGCGGATCGGTGCTCTCCTACAGCGACGTCACCCGCCTCGTGCATGCCGTGGCAGCGCAGGAGGACTTCGTGGCCAACGTTTCGCACGAGCTGCGGACTCCGCTGACCTCCATCCTGGGATATCTGGATCTGGCCCTGGACGAGGAGGGCCTGTCGGAGCAGGTGAGCGGTTCACTGACGGTGGCGCAGCGCAATGCCGAGCGCTTGCTCGACCTGGTTTCGGATCTGTTGTCGGTAGCGTCGGGCAACACCAAAATGGAACGCAGGACCGTGGATCTGGCCGCCCTGGTGCGTTCCGGTGCCGTTTCGGCGGCACCGCGGGCCGTGGCTGCCGGCGTCGACCTGGTGGTGGAGGTTCCCGCCACCATGCCTGCCTGCGTCGACCCGCAGCGGATGGAGCAGGTCCTGGACAACCTGCTGTCCAACGCGGTGAAATACTCGCCCGACGGCGGCACCGTCACCATCCGCCTGCGGCGGGAGGCCGGCGCCCTCACGCTTGAGGTGGCTGATACCGGAATCGGCATGTCACCGGCCGAGCAGGAGAAGGTGTTCACCAAGTTCTTCCGCTCCCGCCGCGCGCTCTCCTCGGCCATTCCCGGCGCTGGACTGGGCCTGGTCATCGCACGGAACATCATGGAATCCCACGGCGGCACCCTGGGCTTCAGCAGCATCCCCGGAGAAGGATCCGTATTTACGGCAGTTCTTCCGGAGGAAGGCCAGCGTCGCGGGGAGGGTGCCTAGCCGAGCCGGGCGGCAATGGCGGCTGCCGCCTGCCGGAGCCGGGCACCAATGGTTTCGTTGTCAAAGGGCGTAGCGATATAGACAACCGACACCGCGGCCGGTGGCCGGCCGGGCGCGATGAGGGGCACGGAAACGCCCGTCAGGCCCTCAATCACCTCGTTGCGGCTGACCGTGTATCCGCGGGACCGCGCCAGTCCCACCTCCGGCCGGATCCCGCGGCCCTCGAACAGGGCGGTCAGCTCCGCGTCGGACATGGCCGACTGGATCGCGACGCCGGAGGCTCCCTTTTCCAGCGGATGCCGGGCCCCGGGCCGGCGCGACACCGTACCTGGTCCTTCCCGGGGCTCGGCGCTCAGCAGCGTGATGCACGTGGTGTTCTCCAGTACCACCAGGAACGCAGTCATGCCCAGGTCATCCGCCACGGCACCCAGTTCCGGGCGCGCGGCGGCCTGCAGGTCCTTCGCGACATGCTGCGCCAGGGCCGCCAGTCCCGCTGCCAGATGCAGGTTCCCGGCGTCGTCGCGTTCCACCAGGCTGTGGTCCTCGAGCGTGCGGACAATCCGGTAGGCGATGGAACGGTGGACTCCCAGCTGGGCGGCCGCCGTGGCGATGCTCATCGGCTCGGTCTGCCCAGCCAGGATCTCCAGGAGCCGGATCCCCCGCGAGAGGGTCTGCGACGCCGGACCGTTCACCGGCCGGTCAGCCATGCCGGTCTAGCCGGCAGCCGGTGAGTTGCGGGCCAGCTGCGGCGCGAAGAACGCGGCCAGTTCCGCCGTCGCGGCCAGGGGCAGTACATTGGCCACGTACTGGTCCGGCCGGACCACGACGACGGCGCCGGCCCGGTCCACTCCCCGCACCTCGAAGATGTCCTCGCGTGATTCAGTGCCGAAGACCTTGGCCAGGTCGCTGAGCCGGAACGGTCCGACCTGCGGCTTGAACAGTGCGGGAACGGCACCCAGATCGATGTTCCGGTGATCCTGCTGGTAAATGACCTTGATATCGAACCAGGCATCGAGGTCCGCACCCTCGGGCATTGCGGCAAGCGGCGAGTCCGGTGCCGTGGTGAGCCACTGCGCTAGGTCGGCCACCGGGGAGGCGGCACCGGCGGGCGCGGCATCGGCGAAGACGTAGATCCGCCAGCGGCCGTCGGCCTGCGCCAGGTGGCCGAGCTGGACCGGATTGGCGTCGCTGACCCGCCGCACCGGAGCCGATTTGAAGCGCTTGCCGATAGGGAAGCCCGTGGCCAGGGCCTGGTGGGTGGATTCGGCAATCAGCATGGAGGGCGTGTACTGCGTCATGAATCCGGCCGGGAATTCAGCCGTGCTCACGTAGAAGTCCTCGAGGTCGGAGGGATTCTCGAACTCCTCCGGCCGCTTGGCCATGAGCGTGGACCACTCCTTGTCGAAGTCGATGAGGTTCTGCGCGACGACCTGGCGTTCGGCGGAATAGGTGGAGAGCAGGGCCTCGGGGGCACGGCCCTCCAATACGTGGCCCAGTTTCCAGGCCAGGTTGAAACCGTCCTGCATGGACACGTTCATGCCCTGGCCGGCCTTGGCGCTGTGGGTGTGGCAGGCGTCGCCGGTGATGAAGACGCGCGGGGTGCGGGTGCCCAGGTCCGCGGGCAGGACGTCGTCGAACCGGTCCGTGAGCCGGTGGCCCACTTCGTAGACGCTGTGCCAGGCCACGTTGCGGACGTCCAGGGTATAGGGGGCCATGATGTCATTGGCCCGCGAGATGATGTCCTCGATCGGGGTGGTGCGGACGGCGCCGTTGTCATCCTCGGGCACCACGCCCAGGTCCACATACATGCGGAAGAGGTGGCCGCCCTCGCGCGGGATCAGCAGGATGCTGCCGCCGTTCGAGGACTGGATGGCGCACTTGGTGCGGATATCGGGGAAGTCTGTCTCGGCGAGCACGTCCATGACGCCCCAGGCGTGGTTGGCCTTGTCGCCGGCGAGGGTGCAGCCAATGGCCGCCCGGACCTTGCTCCGCGCGCCGTCGGCGCCAACCACGTACTTGGCCCGGACGGTCCGCTCGGACCCTTCGTCGGGTCCGGCGGTGGCGGCCAGGGTGACGGTGACGGGGTACTCGGCGTCGTCATCGACCTCCAGGCCGCGGAATTCGAAGCCGAAGTCGGGGGACATCCGGGAGGGCGAGTTGGCCATGAAGCGGGCGAAGTAGTCCAGCACGCGGGCCTGGTTGACGATCAGGTGCGGGAATTCGCTGATGCCGGTTTCATCGTCGACGGCGCGGCCGGTGCGGATGATGCGCGAGGGATCCTCCGGGTCAGGCCGCCAGAAGGCCATCTCGACGATCCGGTAGGCCTCGGCGGTGATCTCCTCGGCAAAGCCGAACGCCTGGAAGGTTTCCACGCTGCGGGCCTGGATGCCGTCAGCCTGGCCGATGGCCAGCCGGCCGGGCCGGCGCTCGACAATGCGGGTGGTGATGCCGGGGAACTGGGAGAGCTGGGCAGCTGCCAACATGCCGGCCGGTCCGGAACCCACGATGAGAACGTCCACCTCGTCCGGGAGCTCCTCTGGCCGGTTGATGCCGACGCCCGCGGCGGGCTGGATGCGCGGGTCACCGGAGACATATCCGTGGTGGTGGAATTGCACGGGACTTTCCTCACTTCTTTGTGTCAGAGGCCGCCGGATCTTTGTGTCAGAGGCCGCCGGAAAACGTGTTCTATATTCGAACGGCGAGTTCTCATATCGTTCAGCCGATGTTAGCTGCATTACATTCGGGCTTCAAGCTTCGATGTGATTTACGACGCACTGTGGCAGTCCACCGGCGGGCAGCCGCTCGTAGCTGCTGTCTCTTGACTGCCCCGGGGCGGCGGCGAACAATTTGGAGCAACAGCGGCACGAAAGCCGTCAGAGCGGACACCACCACGGGTCCCGCGGTTGCCGCCAAAGGCGGTGCCTCCCATGCAGTCCGAGCTGAATCCCCATGCCCTTGCCGACCTCCGCGCTGCGCTGGCCGGACCGGTGATCCTGCCCGACGATGAGGGCTTCGACGATGCCCGCGCCGTCTGGAACGGCATGATCGACGTGCGGCCGGCGCTGATTGTCCGGCCAGCAACCTCCACGGACATCGCTCCGGTGCTGGACTTCGCCTCGCGCTGGGGGCTGCCGCTGGCCGTGCGCGGCGGGGGTCACAATGTGGCCGGCAACGGCACCGTAGCCGACGGCGTGGTCCTGGATATGGGTGGGCTGCGCGAGGTCTCGGTGGACCCCGGGACCGGCACCGTCACGGTGCAGGCCGGGGCAACCATGGGCGACGTCGATGCCGCGACGGCGCCCTACAACCTGGCCGTTCCGATGGGGGTGGTCTCCGGAACAGGCGTGGCCGGCCTGACCCTGGGGGGAGGCGTCGGCTGGCTGACGCGCGCGCACGGACTGAGCGTTGACAACCTGCTGGCGGCTGACGTCGTCACCTCCGACGGCGAGGAGGTGCGCGCCGACCCGGATCAGCACCCCGAGCTGTTCTGGGGGCTGCGCGGCGGCGGCGGGAACTTCGGCGTCGTGTCCTCTTTCACCTTCCAGGCTCACCCGCTGCCGGAGCAGGTCCTCACCGGGACCCTGGCCTACGGCAACATGCACTGGCACGCCGCGCTGCGCGCCTACGACGCGTGGGCCGCCGGTCTGCCCGACGAAATGACCACGATCGTTTCCTGCCTGATACCGATCGAGGAATGGGAGATGGGGGACCAGCCGCTGCTGTTGATCGGGCTCGCCTGGGCGGACCCGGACCAGGAGGCGGGGGCCGAACTGATCCGGCAGCTTACGTCGGCGGCTCCACCTGACATGGAGGCAGTGGAAGCGGTGCCCTGGGCCACCTGGCAGACGGCAATGGATTCAACCTTTCCGCGCGGCTCCCGCGCCTACTGGAAAAACTCTTCCATCGACCGGCTGGATGACGCCGTCATCGACGCCCTGGTGCGTGCCGGATGCGAGCAGACCCGGCGGGGGACCGGCTTCGACATCCACCACATGGGCGGCGCCTATGGCCGGGTGGCCGAAGAAGCCACCGCGTTTCCCACCCGGGACGCCCCGTACTGGCTGAACATTTACGGCTACTGGCAGGACCCGGCGGATGACGCCGCCCACACGGCCTTTATCCGTGGGCTGGCGGCGGCCATGGAACCGTTTTCCTCCGGCGCCCAGTACGTGAATTTCATGGGTGCCGAGGATCCGGTGGCCCAGGGTACGGCCCCGTCGGTCTACGGCCCGGACAAGCTCGCCCGGCTGACCGCCCTGAAGAGCGCCTACGATCCGCAGAACCTCTTCCGCCGCAACCACAACATCGTTCCGGCAGCGCCGGCGGGCTAGCTTTCAGCGCGGGGTTGGCGGGCAGCCCCGGACTTCTCCGTCAGCCAGGCGAGCAGTTCAGGCCAGAGGGCAGCGGAAACACCGCTGCGGAAAAAGCCCATGTGCCCGATGGCCGGGACGCCGCCGTCGGCCGGGCTGTAGGTGCGCCGCTCCACCCGGGCATTCACCAGGTGGGCATAGAACCCGTCGATCTGCCGGGGCGTGGCCCACAGATCATCGGTGAGGCCGACGGCGAGCACCTCCGTGGACACGGTTGCCGCACGTTCCGCCGCCCGCATGCCGGGGTCATCAAAAAAGTAGCCCGGCCGGCGCGACCATCTGCTCCATTCCAGCATCGCCGCTGCCGGCATGTCCTCACCCAGGCCCATGCCCCGCCCGGGCACAAAACCCAGCAACAGGGCCGTCAACGGACCAAGGACGTGCAGCACCAGTGACGCCCGCAGGCGTTCGGGCCGGTCCTCGATGGCGGCGACCACGCCGGCATGCGAGGCGACGGCGACGAAACCGGCCAAATGCGACGTCGCGTTGCCCAGTACCAGGGCCTGCCCGCCAAGGCTGTGGCCCACCGCGAGGTGCGGCAGTTCGGGGAACCGGGCGGCCATCCAGTCCGCTGCGGCTGGAACGTCCTGGCTCATCCAGTCCCGCATGCGCAGCGTCCGGTTCTCCCGTGGTGCACCCGAGACGCCGGTTCCGCGGTAGTCGTAAGTGAAGACGGCAAAACCGTGATCCGCGAGGTAGCGGGCAAAACCGTTGTAGAGCCGCTCGGCCACGGCGGTCGCCGGATGAATGGTTACGGTTGCAACCGGCGGGGTCCCCGCCGGCTGCCGCAAGGTGCCGGTGAGGGCTCCGCCTGCCGGCACCGGAACGGTAACACGTTCGGAAGTACTGTCCGTTCCGCTGTTGTTCTGCATGCGGTCCAACCTACGGCCCCGGTTACTCTGCGCCGAATTGCACGAAGTGCATCGGTGCACTTAGTGTAAAGGCGTGCTGAGTAACCTTCCCGCTGACCGCCGCGTGGCGCTGAAGACCCGTCACCGGCAGGCCATCGTTGATGCCGCGGCGGAGCTGATGAATGAACGGTCCGGCACCGATTTCACCGTCGAGCAGCTGGCCGAGCGCGCGGATGTTTCCCGCCGCACGGTGTTCAACCACTTTTCCTCGGTGGACGACGTCGTCACGGAAGCGTGCGGCAATGTCCTCAGCTCCGTCATCGAAAGCCTTGCCGCCGTGCCGGCAGGCGACTGCGGCGAGGCCACCATGATGGAGGAAATGGCCGCCGCGTTCCGATCTGCCGATCTGGTTGCCCCCATGGCCTACCTGACGCGGGTCTTGGGTTGCCCCGAGCAGGACCCGTCTCCGCGGCAGGCCCTGATGACGCTGCGTGTTTTCACCGAGGCAAGCGACCGGCTCCTGGCTGAGATGCTGGCCCGGCGGCCGGAAGCCGACAAGCTGGCCGTGCACCTGCTGGTCGGCTCACTCGCCGGCGGCGTGGGCGTCCTCTATCACCACTGGGCCGCAGAAACCGGCGCAGTGGACACCCCCGAATCCCGTCGTGTCTGGTCCCTGCTCCTGGAACGCCTGATAGCGGCAGTCCGGGACGGGCACGGCAACGAATCCCCACCGCAGCCTCTGCACTGATACCTGCCCTTCCACTTACCCTTCCTCCCTGTTAGGACTCTCATGGCTGAATTCCTCTACCGGCTCGGCCGGGCGGCGGCGCACCGCGCGCGCACCGTCCTTGCGGCCTGGTTCGCAGTGCTGGTGATCGCCGGGGTCGCCTTCACGCTCTTCGGCGGCACCCTTGCCACTTCCTTCTCCATCCCGAACACCCCCACCACGCAGGTGACCGAACGGCTGCAGGAAAAGCTCCCGGCGGCGTCGGGCGGATCGGGTTCGGTCATTGTCCAGACCGAGGACGGCTCGGCCTTTACAGAGGAGCAGCAGCGGGACATTTCCGCACTGGTCGCCGAGACGGCGAAAATCGACGGCGTCGAAAACGTCGTCGACCCCTTTGCCACCGAGGCAGAGCGTGCGGCGCAGGCACAGCAGCTGGCCGACGGCCAGGCGCAGATTGACGCCGGCCGCGCCCAGCTCGACCAGGCCCGTGCCGAGCTCGACGCCGGACAGGCCCAGCTGGACGCCGCCCGGGCGCAGGCCGAGGCGGCCGGTGCACCGGCGGAAATGCTCGCCGCCCTGGATGCCCAGCAGGCCCAGCTGGATGCCGGCCGTGCGGACCTGGAGGCAGGGACCGCCGAGCTTGAAGCCCAGGCGCTGCCTGCCGAACAGGGCGCCGAGCTGCTGGAGATGGCCAAGGAAATCCGTACCGTCTCCGAGGACGGCAGCGCCGCAGTGGTGAACGTTGTCTTCAGCGAATCCCAGATGGAAATCACTCAGGAGACCAAGGACGCCGTCGTGGCGGCCTTCGACGACGCGTCGATCGACGGCGTGAAGGTGGACTATTCCGCAGAGATCTCCGCCGCCGTCCCCAGCCTCTTCGGCATTGGCGAGGTGGTTGGCCTGGTGGTCGCCGCCGTCGTGCTGGTGGTTATGCTCGGCAGCTTCATCGCCGCCGGGCTGCCCCTGCTGACTGCTCTGATCGGCGTCGGTATCGGCGCCCTGGGCGCGCTGGCCTTCTCCGGCGTCGTCGAAATGGCCTCCATCACCCCGGTGCTCGGACTGATGCTGGGACTGGCCGTGGGTATCGACTACGCCCTGTTTATCGTCAACCGGCACCGCCGCCAGCTCAAGGCCGGCTACACCCTGCAGGAATCCATCGCCCTGGCGAACGGCACCTCCGGCAATGCCGTGGTGTTCGCCGGTGCCACCGTGTTCATCGCCCTGCTGGCCCTGAACGTCACCGGCATCCCCTTCCTGGGCCTGATGGGCACCGTCGGTGCAGCCTGCGTTGCCATCGCTGTGCTCATCGCCGTCACGCTGACCCCGGCGCTGCTGAAACTCGCCGGAATACGCGTACTCAGCCGCAAGGAGCGGGCTGCCCTCGACGCTCATAACACTGCCGCTTCAACCGGTGCCGCCGGCAACGGCCGTCCCGAAAGCGTGCAGGCCAAGCCCATGGGCACCGGCCGGGCCATCCTCACCGTGGTCGCCGCCATTGCCGGCCTGCTGCTGATCGCCATCCCGGCCCTGGACCTGCGGCAGAACCTGCCGGACGGTTCAGCCGAAGCGCACGACTCCAGCCAGTACCAGGCCTACGCCGCAGTGTCCGAGAAGTTCGGCGAGGGACAGAACGGCACCTTGCTGGTAGTGGCTGAAATCCCCGGCGAGCCCACCGAGGAAGAAGCGCTGGCGGCCCAGACCGAAATCGCCCGGACCATCTTCGGGGCGCAGGACGTGGCGGCAATTGCGCCGATCGGTTCCTCCGAGGACCGCACCGTGGCCGCCTTCCAGGTCATCCCGGAAGAGGGCCCCACCAGCGAATCCACTGAAACCCTGGTGCACACGCTCCGGGACATGTCTCCGCTGAACGGCGAATACGAGATCGGCGTGGCCGGCTCCGCCAGCGGCAACATCGACATCTCCGAGAAGCTCTCCGAAGCCCTGCCGATCTACCTCGGCGTGGTGGTGGGCCTGTCGCTGCTGATCCTCATCCTGGTATTCCGGTCCCTTTACGTTCCGGTCATCGCCACCCTCGGCTTCATCCTGTCCTACTTCGCAGCCCTGGGCGGCGTCGTGGCGATCTACCAGTGGGGCTGGCTCTCCGCCGTCTTCGGCGTGGAGACCCCCGGCCCGATCCTGAGCTTCCTGCCGACCATCCTGGTGGGTATCCTCTTCGGCCTGGCCATGGACTACATGCTGTTCCTGGGCTCGGGCATGCGCGAGGCCTACGCCCACGGAGCGCCGGCCCGTTTGGCTGTTGCCCAGGGCGTCCGGGCCGGCCGCTCAGTGGTGACCGCCGCGGCGATCATCATGGCCGCGGTGTTCGGCGGCTTCATCTTCTCGCACAGCACCATGATCCGGCCGATCGGTTTCGCGCTGGCCTTCGGTGTCCTCCTGGACGCCTTTGTGGTGCGCATGCTGCTGATCCCGGCGCTGATGCACCTGGCCGGGGACAAGGCCTGGTGGCTGCCGAAGTGGCTGGACAAGATCCTGCCCGACGTCGATGTGGAAGGCGCGTCGCTGGAGCGCCGCCATCCGCACGCCGAGGTTCAAGCGGATGACGCCGGTTCCGCCCCTGCCGTGGCCGGTGTGGACGGCGCGTCTGCCCGCTGACGCGAACCGGGTAGCTGAACCGAAACAGCGCCGGTGCCGCTCTTCTCCCGTGACGGAGGAGGGCGGCACCGTCCGTTAAACCTCAGGTCCGGCCCGGCTATCCTGCGGCGCTACGGTTTAGCGCCCTGCCGCCGCCTCCAGGCGTGGGCCGAGGCAGGCGAGCAGCCGTTCGGGATCGGTGCAGGAGACCACCACGGCCGTGCTGCCGCAGTCGATCCGGACTGACGGACCGCCCACCAGGTACCCCGTTCCGTCGGGCAGGATCCGCAGGCCCATGCCTTCCCGGAGCCCGGTGACCGGTCCCGCCGAGATGCCGGTTATTTCCCGGTACCGGATCTGCGTTGAGAACAGGGCCGCCACCCGGATCTGCACACCGTCCTCCCCAACCGAAATCCGGGCTGTCATCATCAGGATCGGCGCAAAAACGGCCGCGATCAGCAGGCCGGTGACCAGCGGCAGAGGGCCGGCCTCGAGGGCGGCAAGAGCGCTGCCGCCTGCGGCGGTCAGCCCCAGGACGCCCAGAACAGCCCTGTACCTGACCGGTATGCGGGTGCGGAACGTGGTGGCTGGCGGCTGTTCCCCCGAATTCATGACCACCACCCTGCCACACGGGCCGGCTGGACCCTAAACCCCCGGCTTCCCTCCCGAACACGCGGCACCCCTTCTAGCCTTGGTCAGTGGAAGCCGTTTCTGAACAGGGCGGCAACGCAGCAGGCAACCAGGAGGAACCGGACATGCGAACAACCACACTGGGGACCAACGGCCCCGAAGTCGGCGTCATCGGGCTCGGCTGCATGGGCATGAGCTACGCCTACGACATGCAGGCCGAGCGCGACGACGAGACCGCCGTCTCCGTGATCCGCGGAGCGATCGGGCTGGGGGCAACCCTGATCGACACGGCTGACGTTTACGGTCCGTACACCAATGAGGAGCTGGTGGGACGGGCGCTGAGGGGTGGTTTCCGCGAACAGGCGGTGCTTTCCACCAAGGTGGGCCTGGAAATCAGCAACGCGGCTCCCGCCGCCGGGACCATGCCCGGGCTGGTGAAGAACGGGCGCCCCGAGCACATCCGGGAAGCCATCGACGGGAGCCTGCGCCGCTTGGGCACCGACCACGTTGACCTGTACATCCTGCACCGGGTGGATCCGCAGGTGCCGCTGGAGGAGTCCTGGGGTGCCATGGCCCAGGCCGTCCAGGACGGCAAGGCCCGCGCCATCGGACTGTCCGAAGCCAGCGTGGAACAGATCCAGCTCGCCCAGTCGGTGCACCCGGTGACCGCAGTGCAATCGGAACTCTCCCTGTGGACCCGGGACCGGCTGTCCGACGTCGTGCCCTACTGTGAGGCGAACGGTCTGGCCTTCCTTCCCTTCTCGCCGCTGGGACGGGGATTTTTGACCGGCCGCTTCACCTCATTTGAGGACCTGCCTGCCGACGATATGCGGCGCAGGCTGCCACGTTTCCAGCAGGAGAACCTGCGAACCAACCTAGCCATCGTGCAGCGGGTGCGCGACGTCGCTGAACGGGTTGGCGCGACGCCGGGGCAGGTGGCGCTGGCGTGGGTGGCGGCCCGGGGCCGCCGGGTGATCCCGATTCCGGGGACCAAGACGCCCAAGCACCTGCGTGAAAACGTTGCCGCCGCTGACCTCATGCTCAGTGATGAGGACCTGGCCATGCTGGACAACGCGCCGCAGCCGGAGGGCAGCCGGTACTAGGCGGGTCCGGCAGCCCAGACCGGGCCGCTTACTGTGGTGCCCGATCGGCTTGGTGGCTACCCTGTTCAGGACCTGCCGGTCCCGTCTGAGGAGAACACCATGCCACGTCTGCCCCTGGTCAGTGTCGTTGACAAGCTCGAGGACGCAGCCTGGCTGGATCCGGCCGCCAGTACAGTGTCCGGCAGTGTCAGGAAAAACATGCCTGGGCAGCCCGCGGTGACGGATCTGCTGCACGGGGTTCCGCTGGGCCATCCATTGCATCCGGGCTTGGTGGCAGTGCCCCTGGGCGCATGGGTTTCCGCCGCAGTGTTGGATCTGCTCCCGGGCAATGAGCGGGCCGCCCGGACCCTGGTCGGCTTCGGTGCGCTGGCAGCACTTCCTACCGCGCTGACCGGTGTCACCGACTTCTCGCAGCTTGAAACGCAGCAGCAGCGGGTCGGGATCGTGCACGAGGCCGCCAATGTCCTGGCCACCGCCCTGTACGCCTGCTCGTGGGCAGCCCGGAGGCGGGGCAACCAGGGCCTCGGGAAAATCCTCTCCTTTGCCGGGCTGGCCGCTGCGGGGATCGGCGGCTTCCTGGGCGGGCACCTGTCCTACCGGCAGGGCGCTGGCGTGAACCGCAATGAGGACCTGCCCGAGGAGGTCCCGGACGGTTGGCATTCGCTGGGCCCGGTGGACGGTTTCCCGGTGGGCCAGCCCGCCTCAGCCAAGCTCGGCAGTGTTCCCTTGATGGTGCTGCGGACGGTGGCGGCCGACGACGGCGTCTCGGTGCTGGCGGGCACGTGCTCGCATTTGGGCGGCCCCCTGAAAGAGGGGCACCTGGAAGAAGTCCGTGGCCAGCTGTGCGTGGTCTGCCCCTGGCATGGAAGTACCTTCTCAGTGGCCAGCGGCGAAGTGATCCATGGCCCGGCAACAGCTCCGCAGCCGGTGTTCCGCACCCGGGTCCGGGGCGGGCAGTTGGAAGTGAGCCTGACCGGGGCCGGGGAATAGCGGCCCCGGATGCGTGCAGGAAAAGGCCTGGCCGGAAGCGGCCGGGTGGTGCTGGGTAACTACGCCCTGATCAAGGGCCTTGCCGTGGCCACGGGACTCTGGCTGGCGGCAGCGACGTTTCTGTACGTTGTCCTTCTGTTTCAAGGGCAGGAGCAGCCTGGATCGGACTTCAACCCCTTCGGCTTGTGGCTCTTTATGATGGTCGTCTTCGGCGGGCTGTCACTGCTGGTGGGGGTGCCCATGGGGCTGGTGATGGGGCTGTTGCTGCGTCCGGTACGGCGGCAGTGGATTCATGTAGCCGTGTTTTTTGCGGTGCCTTCCGCCGTGTTGTGGGCAGTGTTCGGGTTCGACCCCTTCGGGGGAGTCGTCGGGCTCAGCGTCGGGATTGCAGCTGCATTGGGGCGGCTGTCCGTGTGCCGTGATGTTGAGCTGGTTCCCGCTGGAGGCATCCGCTAGCTGGGGACCGCCAGCCGCCGAGGCTGCCAGCAGCATTCCCCGCAGCTGGCACCGGACGTATCCTCCAAACATGTCCCCGATTCTGGTGTGCCTTTGGATCCTTGCCGCGGCCTGCGCCGGCACCTGGGTCCTCTCCCTGATGACGCGGGAGTATTCCTGGACGGACCGCATCTGGTCCCTGGTGCCGCTGGCCTACGTCTGGGTGTTCGCTGCGGCGTCGGGCTTCGAACCACGGCTGGTGCTCATGGCGGTGCTGGTGAGCCTGTGGGGAGCCCGGCTGACGTTCAACTTCGCCCGTAAGGGCGGCTACGCTCCCGGCGGTGAGGACTACCGGTGGTCGATCCTAAGACAACGCCTGAAGCCGTGGCAGTTCGCCGTCTTCAATCTGTTGTTCATCAGCGTCTATCAGAACCTCATCATCTTCGGCATGACCTTGCCGGCCCTGACCGTGTACCAAAACCCGGGTCCGCTCAACCCGGCAGACTGGATTCTGGCGGTGTTGTTCCTGGCCGCCCTCGCGGGAGAAACCACCGCTGATCAGCAGCAGTGGGACTTTCACCGGTGGAAGGCCTCCGAGCGGGCGGCCGGCCGCACCCCGCAACCCGGATTCCTGCAATCCGGCCTGTTCCGGTTCTCCCGCCACCCCAACTTCTTCTGCGAGCAGGCGCAGTGGTGGATCTTCTACGGGTTTGCCGTGGCGGCCACCGGCGCCTGGCTGCACTGGACCATCCTGGGCGCGTTGGCGCTGACCCTGCTCTTTGCCGGCTCGACCCTGTTCACCGAAAGCATTTCCCGGTCCCGATATCCGGACTATGTCCAGTACCAGCGCCGCACCTCGCCCATCATTCCCCTGCCGCCGCGCGGCCGGCCGCGGCCGGCACCGGCCGGTTGAGCGGGGGGAGTGCCCGCTCAGGATCCGGCCCACGCCGTCCATCCCCGGTCAACACGCCCGGAAGGTCAGGTGCGCCGGAGCCGGCCCGCTCTGCACTAGACTCTTTTCTACAGGTGTTGAATAACCAAGAACGCCTCGGTACCGGCGTCCCCCTGCGCCGGCGCACGGCCAAGGGCCCCGCTTCGGCGGGGCCCTTTGTCGTTTGTTCTGCGAAGATTGATGGCATGGCTGCACCAGTTCCTTCCCTCCCGCCCGACGCGGCCCCCGCGGTCGAGCCCCGGATCGCCCGCACGCGCTGCGCGCTCGAAACCGGGCTGTGGGAATTGCTGCGGGACCATGACCTGGCGGACATCAGCGTCTCGGCGCTTTGCCGGAAGGCAGGCGTGCACCGCACCACGTTCTACGGCCACCACCGCAACATCATCGACTTCGCAGCCTCGGTCTATGCAAACGTGGTGAACGGGCTTGGCGCGGTGGACGTGGACCAGCGCGGAACGGGCAAGACCCAGCTGGAGGTTGGCGTCCTCTATGCCGATGCCCTCCGCCGGATCCTGGAGCACACCTTCGCGGAGCGGCGGGTCTACCGTGCCCTGTTCCAGACCGGCACGTTCCATGCGGTGCTGGCGGACGGGCTGCGCCCGCGGTTCCTCCTGGCGCTGTATGCCTGGCAGGGGTATGGGCTGGTCCCGGACCTGGACTGCGAGGTTGCCGCCGCATTCCTCGGTGGGGCGTACGCATCGTGGATTGCGCAGTGGGTTTCCGGGGAGGATGACGACGTCGAAGCCTGGCTGGCGTCCCTGACGAGCCTTTTGCCCGGGTGGTGGCCCCGGGACGGTTTTCCCCAGCCCTGAGAAACTCCCAATGGTGGGGCCCGGGACACCCAGGGCGGCTTAAACAAAACGGCCCCGACCGGTTTTCACCGGTCAGGACCATCTTCTTGGTTGCGGGGGCAAGATTTGAACTTGCGACCTCTGGGTTATGAGCCCAGCGAGCTACCGAACTGCTCCACCCCGCGTCGTACTTAGAACTGTACCCCCATGTGCGCCCGGATAAAGAATCCAGTGACAGCCGTCACCATTCGGCTCCTGAATCAGCCGCTAGGGTGGACAGGTGAGCCTGCCTACCGTAGATACAACCGTCACTTATCCCTCCGGCGCCGTGGAGTCCACCGGCATCGTTCTCCACGTTGAAGAGCTGCCCGACGGCACACGCGCCGTGCTGCTGGACACCACCGCAGTTCATCCCGTGGACGCCGGCTGGCCGGACCAGGGCGCTGACCGCGCGGTACTCACTGCGGCGGACGGAACCGCTTACGGCCTCCTCGACGCCGTCGTCGCCGCCACCGACGGCACCGCACTGTTCCTCGGCGCGGACATCCCGGTCAAAAAGGGCACCGAGGGGTGGGCCTTCACCGTCGCGCACCTGCTGCCCGCCGGCGCTTCGGTGGCTGAAGGCGAGCCGGTGCGGATCGAGGTGGACCGCGCCTACCGGGCCGCGCTCTCGGCCGGACACACCGCCTGCCACCTGGCCTCGCTGGCGCTGAACCGGCAGCTGGCCGGGGCCTGGAAAAAGGACGTTCAACCAGACGCCGCCGGGAACCCCAATTTTGATGCGCTGGCCATCGAGACCTCCACCA
This sequence comes from Arthrobacter jiangjiafuii, assembly GCF_018622995.1. Taxonomy (NCBI): domain Bacteria; kingdom Bacillati; phylum Actinomycetota; class Actinomycetes; order Micrococcales; family Micrococcaceae; genus Arthrobacter; species Arthrobacter jiangjiafuii. The sequence continues at coordinate 3,483,466 of NZ_CP076022.1, read as the reverse complement.
TCACCGAGCATGGCTCCACCGACGTCTACCGGCTGGGCAAGTCCCTGCGGCGCAAGGGCTTCATGCCGGAGGCGCTGCTTCAGGACCTGCCTGCTGCCGAAGCAGGCATCAACGCAATCCTCGCGGACTGGACCGCCACCGGTGCGAAGGTGCGGATCGAGTGCGACGGCGAAGGCCTCACCGACCTGCGCCGCTGGACCGTGGACCTGCCCGAGGGTACGGTTCACATCCCCTGCGGCGGCACCCACGCGCAGTCCCTGGCGGAGACCGGCGGCATCCAGGTGACGCTGACCGCCGACGCCGGCGACGGCGCCGTCACGCTCACCATGGACACCATCTGCGTCCAGCCTGCCGGCTGAGCCGCCCGGTCCGGCCGAGGAGCCGGCCGGTCAGGCTCCCACGTAGGCCGCAAGGTGCTCGCCGGTGAGGGTGGACCGGGCGGCCACCAGCTCCGCCGGGGTGCCCTCGAAAACGATCCGCCCGCCGTCATGCCCTGCCCCCGGGCCCAGGTCGATGATCCAGTCCGCGTGCGCCATCACCGCCTGGTGGTGCTCAATGACGATCACCGACCGGCCCGAATCCACCAGCCGGTCCAGCAGCCCGAGCAGCTGTTCGACGTCGGCCAGGTGCAGCCCGGTGGTGGGCTCGTCCAGGACGTAGACGCTGCCCTTCTCGGCCATCTGCGCGGCCAGCTTCAGGCGCTGCCGTTCGCCGCCGGAGAGGGTGGTCAGCGGCTGGCCGAGGTGCAGGTAGCCGAGGCCGACGTCGGCCAGCCGGCCCAGGATCTTGTGCGCCGCCGGGGTGGGGGCGCTGCCGTCGTCTCCGCTGCCGAAGAAGACCTCGGCCTCGGTCACGGACATGCCCAGTACCTCGGCAATGTTCCGCCCACCCAGTGTGTATTCCAGTACTGCGGCCTGGAAACGCTTGCCGCCGCATTCCTCGCAGGTGGATTCCACCGTGGCCATGACGCCCAGATCGGTGAAAATGACACCGGCGCCGTTGCAGGCCGGGCAAGCCCCCTCCGAATTGGAACTGAACAGGGCCGGCTTCACCCCGTTGGCCTTGGCGAACGCCTTGCGGATCGGCTCCAGCAGCCCGGTATAGGTGGCAGGATTACTGCGCCGCGACCCCTTGATTGCCCCCTGGTCGACCACCACCACGCCGTCGCGGCGCGCCACGGAGCCGTTGATCAGTGAACTCTTGCCGGAGCCGGCCACGCCCGTGAGGACGCAGAACACGCCAAGCGGAATATCGACGTCGACATCGCGGAGGTTATGCGTCGCGGCGCCGCGGACCTCCAGGGCGCCCGAAGCCGCGCGGACCGCCGGCTTCAGCCGTGCCCGGTCATCGAGGTGCTGCCCGGTAATCGTTCCGCTCGCGCGCAGGCCTTCCACTGTCCCCTCGAAGCAGACGGTGCCGCCGTCGGTTCCGGCGCCGGGGCCGAGGTCGATCACATGGTCGGCAATGGCGATGGCTTCGGGTTTGTGCTCGACGACGAGCACGGTGTTGCCCTTGTCGCGCAGCTGCAGCAGCAGCCCGTTCATCCGCTGGATGTCGTGCGGATGCAGGCCGATGGTGGGTTCGTCAAAAACGTAGGTGACATCCGTCAGGGAGGAACCGAGGTGGCGGATCATCTTGGTGCGCTGGGATTCTCCGCCCGAGAGGGTGCCGGAGGGCCGGTCCAGGCTCAGGTATCCGAGCCCGATTTCAGCGAAGGAATCCAGCAGGTGCTGAAGCCCGGCCAGCAGCGGCGCCACCGAGGGCTCCTTCAGGCCGCGGACCCACTGGGCCAGGTCGGTGATCTGCAGGGCGCAGGCATCGGCGATGCTCATTCCGTTGATCTTCGAGGACCGGGCCTCGGGGCCAAGCCGGGTGCCGTTGCACTCGGGGCACGTGGTGAAGGTGATGGCCCGGTCCACAAAGGCCCGGATGTGCGGCTGCATGGCCTCCGGATCCTTGGACAGCATGGACTTCTGGATTTTCGGGATCAGGCCCTCATAGGTGATGTTGATGCCCTCCACCTTGATCTTGGTGGGCTCCTTGTAGAGCAGGTCGTGCAGCTCCCGCTTGGTGAACCTGGCGATCGGCTTATCCGGGTCAAAGAAGCCGGTTCCGCTGAAGATGCGCCCGTACCAGCCCTCCATGGAATAGCCGGGGATGGTCAGGGCGCCCTCGTTCAGGGACCTGCTGTCGTCGTAGAGGGCGCTCAGGTCGAAATCGGTGACCGAGCCCATGCCCTCGCAGCGCGGGCACATGCCGCCGAGCCGGTTGAAGGTTGCCTTCTCCGCCTTTGTCTTCCCGCCGCGCTCCACCGTGATGGCGCCGCTGGCCTTCACCGAGGGGACGTTGAACGAATAGGCGTTCGGCGAGCCGATCTGCGGCTGGCCGAGGCGGCTGAAAATGATGCGGAGCATGGCGTTGGCGTCCGTGGCGGTTCCGACCGTGGAACGGGGATTGGAGCCCATCCGCTCCTGGTCGACGATGATCGCGGTGGTCAGGCCCTCGAGCCGGTCCACGTCCGGGCGCGCGAGGTTGGGCATGAAGCCCTGCACAAAGGCGCTGTAGGTCTCGTTGATCAGCCGCTGGGATTCCGCCGCGATGGTGCCGAAGACCAGGGAACTCTTGCCGGAGCCGGAGACGCCGGTGAAGGCAGTGAGGCGGCGCTTGGGAATGTCTACGGTGACATCTTTGAGGTTGTTCTCGCGGGCACCCTGCACCCGGATCACATCCTGCCGGTCGGCCACGTGCGGGGCCGCCCGGCGCATCTGCGCAGTGGTGGACATGTCCATCTCCGTTCCTTGCCCTCGCGCCTTGGGCGCAGGTCCTGCTTCATTCTGTGCGGCCGTTCCCGGCTCTGCAACGGCCGGGAAAACGCCGCGCATCCACTGGCGCCTGTGCCCGCACCGCTGTTCCCCCGGAAGCGGACGCGCACCCTGAAGGCGCTGTTCCTGAAGCAGCTCTCCGGCTCCGGAGATTCAGGCCCGGCCCTGACCAGAAGGGCCGGCCACGGTATCGGCCCGTGGCTCAGCGGCGGCATGGTCCGGCACGCGCCGGGTCGCGCCGCCGCTTCTTTTTGCAGCCGATGCCTCTTTAGGAGGTTTCCTTAGGAGGTTTCCTTAGGAGGTTTCCTCCACCACAGTGGTGGGGATGGACGGATCCAGCCAGAAAAACTCCCAGATGTGTCCGTCCGGGTCCGCGGCCGACCCCGAGTACATGCCCGGCATTTGTTCGGTCGCCGGCTGATACAGGGCCCCGCCGCCCTTGGCGCAGTTTGCCAGGAACGTGTCCACCTCCTCGCGGCTGTCACAGGTGAGGGCATTGATGATCTCCTTGCCGGCTGAGCCAAGATGCGGGCTGTCACCTTTTGGAAGGAAACCCTGGAAGAAGTCCTGCTGCAGCAGCATCACAGAAATGTTGTCGGAAATGACCACCGCCGTGCATTCGTCGTTGCTGAATTGGCGGTTCTTTACAAAGCCCAGACCCAGGTAAAACTCCGTGGACTTTTGAAGGTCTGCGACGGGCAGGTTGGGGAGAATCATGCGGGCCATGATCGTGTCCTTTCGGCGCCAGGTATTGCACTTGTAGGATGTTCAATGAGACCTGCGACACAGAATGTGCACGCTGTTCACAGTGCCACCGGCGGCGGGTGGTTTCAATGGCTGCCTGCCATGAGCGTGGAGCGCCAGCCGCCGGCGGGATGGCTGCCTGCCATGGTGAAGCACTGCCTCCAGCCCTGGCGTCACAGTCCCGGCCGGAAGGGCATCGGTGCTAGTCTCATGCTGCCGAAGGCGGGCGCCCGCGGGCGTTATCTACCTGGCAGACCCTTACGATCCTTCCGGCTCACCGCTGTTCCCAGGTGCCGGAATCGAAGCTCCAAGGAGACGCCCATATGACTACCAGCGACATGGCTACCAGCGACGCCGAATACCTCAGCCGGGCCGTAACCCTGGCCACCGCCAACGTGGCCAACAACGGGGGGCCGTTCGGAGCGGTTGTCGTCACTGCCGAAGGAAAGGCGTTCGACGGCGTCAACCGGGTCACCGCCTCCAATGACCCCACCGCCCACGCCGAGGTCAGCGCCATCCGCAACGCCTGCGCGGAGCTGGGAACATTCGACCTCAGCGGCGCCGTCCTCTACACCAGCTGCGAACCCTGCCCGATGTGCCTTGCGGCATCCTTGTGGGCCCGTGTGAGCCGGGTGGTCTTCGCTGCCGACCGGTACGACGCCGCTGGTGCAGGGTTCGACGACGCCGCGTTCTACGAGTATTTCGAGGCTCCCGCCGCGGCCAGCCTTATGCCGGTTTCGCAGCTGACCGAAGGTGACGGAAGCGAAGCCATGTCTCCGTTCAACGCCTGGAATGCCGCGGAGCGCCGCACCGACTACTGAGTCCGGCCGGGCAGCCGCCCCGCTTCCGGCCGGGTACTGCCCGCCCCGGGCCGGGCCGGTGCCCGGGTCTCTTCTCCGAGGCGCTTGGCATAGCAGGCCGATTCCTCCCGTCCGGCGTGCGGCCCGTAGTTCGGCACCACGCTGTACCCGCCGTGCTGGTAGAACCGGCGCCCGTCCGGCTGGGCCGAACCCGCCTCGGCTTTGATCACCGCATAGCCAGCGGCCCGGGCCCGGTATTCCAGCGCGGTGAGCACTGCGGTTGCCACGCCGGAACCGCGGGCGTACGGCAATACGTAGATCCGTTTGATCTCAGCGGTGGCAGCATCCAGCCGGCGCAGGCCGCCGCAGCCAAGGGGCTGCCCGGAACTCTTGTCGTAGGCCACCAGGAACACCGCGGTGTCCTCGGCGGACGGGGGATCCGCCTCGTGGTCAAAGCTCCCGAACCGTGAATCCAGTTCAGCCTGCTGGGCCGCGCGCAGATCTGCCCCCACCGGGTTGGACCAGGGCACTTCACGGATGGTCAGGTGCGGTGGCTTGTCGGCAAGCATGGGACCTCCTGTGCGGTGAGCGCGCCGGAGCGGGCTTTTTCCTCACCCTAGGAGCCTGCCGTTTCAACGGTGTTTCAATGCTGTGGCCAGCTGGCAAACAGAAAGCAGAGATGCCGGATGCGTGCAAAAATGGAAGGGATGACTTCCCTCGATACTTCCTCCGCAACCCCGACCAGGCCCGTCGGTACCTCCAAGGCGCAGCTGCAGGCGCGGAAGGCGCAGGTCCGTCCTGCCACGGAGGGCTGGGAACAGGCCAAGGAGCCTGACGGCCGCCCGCTGCTGCAGTTCAAGTCGCCGCGCGTCTCCCAGCCGCCGCAGCACTTGGCGGACCTCTCGCTGCCCGAGCGCCAGGCCAAGCTCAAGGAGCTGGGCCTGCCGGCGTTCCGGGCCAAGCAGCTTTCGGTGCACTACTTCCAGCACTACACCACGGACCCCGAGGCCATGAGCGACCTCCCCAAGGAGCGCCGCGACGATCTGGTCAAGGAGATGTTCCCGACGCTGCTGACCGAGGTCAAGCGCCTGACCACGGACAACGGCGACACCATTAAGTTCCTCTGGCGCCTCTTCGACGGCTCCCTCGTGGAGTCCGTCCTCATGCGCTACCCGGGCAGGATCACCCTGTGCGTGTCCAGCCAGTGCGGCTGCGGCATGAACTGCCCGTTCTGCGCCACCGGCCAGGCCGGCCTGACCCGGAACATGTCCACCGCGGAAATCCTGGACCAGATTGTCCAGGCCAACCGGGTGATCAAGGAAGGCGGCCTGGGCGGCAAACGCAACGACGGCGGCCACGACGCCGAGCGCGTCACCAACATCGTTTTCATGGGCATGGGGGAGCCGCTGGCCAACTACAAGCGCGTCATGAACGCCGTGCACCGCATGGCCGCCGATGTCCCCGAGGGCCTGGGCATGAGCGCCCGCCACATCACCGTCTCCACCGTGGGTCTGGTCCCGGCGATCAACAAGCTGGCCGAGGAGAACATTCCGGTCACCTTCGCGCTCAGTCTGCACGCCCCCGATGACGAGCTGCGCGACGAGCTGATTCCCGTCAACAGCCGGTGGAAGGTGGACGAGGCGCTGGACGCCGCATACAACTACTACCGCGTCACCGGCCGCCGCGTGTCCATCGAGTACGCCCTGATCAAGGACATGAACGACCATCCCTGGCGTGCGGACCTGCTGGCGAAGAAGCTCAACGCCCGCGGCCGCGGCTGGGTCCACGTGAATCCGATTCCGCTGAACCCCACCCCCGGCTCCATCTGGACCTCGCCTGAACCGCATGTGACGCGCGAGTTCATCAACCATCTGATCGACGCCGGCATCCCGACCACGCTGCGCGATACCCGCGGCAAGGAGATTGACGGCGCCTGCGGCCAGCTGGCTGCCGCGGACTAGGCGTACCGGCAGGGCCTAAGGCTATGGATATGACGACGGCGGGATGCCGGGTGCGAAACCCGGCCTCCCGCCGTCGTCTGTTCGGGGCTACTTGGTGACGTGATCCACCAGGGCATCGGCGATCCCGATGTAATTGCCCGGGGTCAGCGCCAGCAGGCGGGCTTCGGCGTCGGCGGGCAGGCCGAGCCCGGACACGAATTCCCGCATCCGCTCCGCATCCACGCGCTGGCCGCGGGTCAGGTCCTTGAGGCGCTCGTACGGGTTTTCCAGGCCGGGGGCGCCGGCAATGGCCTCGGCGCGCATCACCATCTGGATCGCTTCGCCGAGCACCTCCCAGTTGGTGTCCAGGTCGGCGGCGAGGACGTCGTCGGCCACGTCCAGGCGTTCCAGGCCCTTCACCACGTTGGAGATGGCAAGCACTGAGTGGCCAAACGCCACCCCGATGTTGCGCTGCGAGGAGGAGTCGGTGAGGTCGCGCTGCCAGCGGGAGGTCACCAGGGTGGAGGCCAGGGTATCCAGCAGGCCGTTGGAAATCTCCAGGTTCGCCTCGGCGTTCTCGAAGCGGATCGGGTTGACCTTGTGCGGCATGGTGGAGGAGCCGGTGGCGCCGGCCACCGGAATCTGCTTGAAGTAGCCAATGGAGATGTAGCTCCACACATCGGTGCAGAAGTTGTGCAGGATCCTGTTGAAGCGGGCTACGTCGGCGTAGAGCTCGGCCTGCCAGTCATGGGATTCTATCTGCGTGGTCAACGGGTTCCAGGCCAGGCCCAGGCCCTCCACGAAGCTGCGGGCCACCTGCTGCCAGTCGGCGCCGGGCACCGAGGCATAGTGGGCGGCATAGGTACCGGTGGCGCCGTTGATCTTGCCCAGGTACTCGGTCTTTTCGATCCGGCGCAGCTGGCGGGTCAGGCGGTGGGCCGTGACGGCCAGTTCCTTGCCCAGCGTGGTGGGCGTGGCGGGCTGGCCGTGGGTGCGCGAGAGCATCGGTACGGAACGGGTTTCCTCGGCCATGACGGTGATCCGGTCCACCAGGTCGTGCGCGGCGGGAAGCCACACGTTTTCCACGGCACCCTTGACGCCCAGGGCGTAGGAGAGGTTGTTGACGTCTTCGGAGGTGCAGCCGAAGTGCACCAGTGCGGTCAGGTCCTCGATGCCGATCGCTGCCAGCCGGCGGCCGATGTAGTACTCCACGGCCTTGACGTCGTGGACGGTGACCTGCTCGATCTCGGCCAGTTCGGTAATGGAAGTGCCGTTGAAGCCGGTGACGATTTCGCGCAGCTGTGCCTGCTGCTTATCGCTGAGCGGGGAGGTGCCCGGAAGCACCGCGTTGGACGTCAGGTGGATCAGCCACTCGACTTCCACGTGCGTCCGGTCGCGGTTCAGTGCGGCTTCGGAGAGGTAGTCCACGAGCGGTGCCGTGGCGCCGCGGTAGCGGCCGTCCAACGGGCCCAGCGCGATCGCGGGTGTGACGGAGGCAAGGGGGACGCGGGGAGCAGCGGTTTCAGCCATGCGGCAATTCTTTCATGTTCCGCACCCGTCCCCGGCTCTGTGACCTGCTACGGCGGGACCCGCGCGCGTGTCCGCACCCGCGAGACCTGTCCTCAACCGGCAGGCGGTCCGGGCCCTGCCGGGCTGCTCCTCCCCAGCCGGGACCGCGGCTCCTCCGCCGCCCGGGGCCAGATGAGAGAACAGGGGTGGCCGGGGCGGCCGAATCGGGGCCGGAATACGGCAGGGCCGGAAATAGGCGGGGCCGGACCGGCAGGCGGGAGGGTGGACGTGGAAGCATGGCACGGGGCAAATCCCCCCGGCGCAGCGGACGCTGCTGCCGCGGCCGGGTACGTGAGCTCGGTCATAACGAATCTGGAAACCCTGCAGAACATGCTGCCCGGTATGGTGCAGATGGACTGGCGCTCCCAGGCAGCGGATGAGTTTTCATCCTTGATGGAGAGCTGTGGGCTCAGCATCGGACAGACCCTGGAGGAGTTTGAGGCTGCCAGGGTGGCCCTGGCCCGGTATGAAACGGAGCTGGGAATGCCGGGTCAGGGGGATGGCTAGTGGAGGAAGGGGCATTCTCCGGGCGGACGGAGGCCGGTGCCGGGCTGCACGTTAAAGGGGGCTCGCAGGGGCTGACCGTGGAGTATCAGGAGCTGCAGGCCGTGGCCGGAAAACTGGAGGAAAAGCTCGAAGTGCTCCGGGACCTGCAGTTCCGCGGTGCAGACCACTGCAACCGGCTCTATGGGCTAAGCGCTGCGCCGGAAGACGCAAGCCATGCAGCCGTAGCGGTGGAGACCGCTGTGCGGGAGCTTCGGGCGGACATCGAGGACCTGACGGGCGCTGCCCGGGGCCTGCGGGAAGCGAGCCGGAACTATCTGGACACCGAGGGGCGGCTGGAATCGGCGCTGAAGAAGGTGCCCGGTTCGCTGGGACTTGCCGTCCTTGATTGGAAAAACAACGGTGGTGGATATCCGGGCCGCCGGGTCACGGAGCTGCTGGTTCCGCAGCACGACGAGGCCATTATTTCCCTCTTTACCGCGCTCGCCTCCGGAGTGGTAGGCGGGCTGCGCCACGTGGACGTCGTCGCGCTGGAGGGAAACCACGGCCGGGTTGCGCTCTCCGGCACCGCCGGCGGATTGCTGGGCCGGTCCCGTGAACTGCAGCACCAGGACCCGGGCGTCATCGAGATCCTGACGATAAACCGCGACGGCCGGCAGGTCCGGATCGTCACCCTGCCCGGAACCCAGCCCGGATCCGTCATGGTTGGCGCGAACCCTTTTGATGCCTACGGCAACGCGGAGGCCCGGGCAGAGGACAGCCGGTACGTGGCGAACGCAGTGGCCGAAGCACTCCGGCAGGGCGGTGCCGCGGCCGAGGACCCAGTGATCCTGGTGGGGTACAGCCAGGGCGGAATCCATGCCGTCAACACCGGGGCCAGGCTGGTGGAGACCGGAGAGTTCTCCGTGCGGATGATCCTCACTGCGGGAGCGCCGCGCGGTGACCGGGACGTGCCCGACGGCGTCAAGGTGCTGCACCTGGAACATACGCGGGATTGGGTGGCCGGCGCGGACGGGTCATCCAATCCGGACACCCCGGACCGGATTACGGTTACCGGAACCGCACCTGTGCCGCTGCTGCCGGATGTCGATCCCGGCCTGGGGCCTGCGCATTCCCTGGACAGCTACCTCGATCTGGCAGCGGCGGCCGATGCCAGCACCGATCCGTCGCTGACGGATCAGCTGGGGCAGCTGGGGCAGCTGGTGGGGCCGGGGGCTGTGGCGTCCCGGAGTCTTTTCCAGCTCTCCCGGTCCCGGCCGCCGGGGCTGGCCAGGCTTCTTCCAGCAGTTCCTGCACCAGCAGTTCCTGCACCAGCAGTTCCTGTACCGCCGGCGGGTGTTTGTGCGCCGGCCCGGAAGGGAGCCGGTGTCCCAGGGGAGCGGCCGTTACTTTCGGGTCCCGGTCAATGATCCGGCCACCAGCGAGACCAGGGAGATGATGATCGACGCCAGGATTCCGGTCCAGAAGAAGGAGTCCACCACCAGATGCACCGGCGTGAAGCTGCTCAGCCAGGAGGTGAGCATGAGCATGGCCGCATTGATGATAATCGTGAACAGGCCGAGGGTCAGGATGGTCAGCGGCAGTGACAACAACTTGACGACAGGCCGGATCAGCGCGTTGACGAGTCCGAAGACCAGGCCGATGAAGAGATAGGCGAGCACCAAATCGAACGTGGGGTCACCGGTGACGTCACCGGCGGTTTCGGTGATTGCGATCCCGGGCAGCAGCAGGCCTGCCACCCAGACAGCCAGGGCATTGATGAGGATCCGAACCAGAAAGCGCATGCCCCCATGCTGGCACACCCGCCCACCGGCCCCAAGCGTGGCGCGGGCGAGGCGGGTACCGTGCCGGTGTCACAGATCACTGACGCGGGGAAGGATATTAGTGTTAAGGCATGACCACCACCGAGAAGGACACCGCGGCAGCTGCCGATCCGGCCCCGCACATCCGCCCCCGCAGCGCCCTGGCGAAACTGCCCCGCTATGTGGCAGGCAAGCCGCCGGCAGCCATCGACGGACTGCAGGGCTACAAGCTGTCGTCCAACGAAAACCCCCTTCCGCCGCTTCCCTCGGTGCTGGAAGTGATCAGCGCCTTCCAGGACATCAACCGGTATCCGGATCCGCTGTCCACCACCCTGCGCAACGAGCTGTCCACATTCCTGGACGTCCCGGCCGAGGACATCGTCACCGGCGGCGGGAGCCTGGGGGCCCTTAACCAGCTGCTTGCGGCGTTCGCCGGGCAAAACGACGACGGCGTCCCGGACGAGGTCATCTACCCGTGGCGGTCCTTCGAGGCGTACCCGATCAGCGTCGGCCTGGCGGGGGCAGCGAGCGTCCAGGTGCCGCTGCGCGGGGACGGGACCCACGATCTGGAGGCCATGGCGGCCGCAGTGACCGAGCGGACCAGCATCATCCTGCTCTGCACGCCCAACAACCCGACCGGACCGGCCTTGAAAACCGCCGAGGTTGAGGCCTTCCTCGCCAAGGTTCCCGCCGACGTCATTGTGGTGATTGATGAGGCCTATGAGGATTTCGTCCGCGACCCGGAGGTGGTCAACGGCATCGGGATGTACCGCAAGTATCCAAACGTTGTGGTCCTGCGCACGTTCTCGAAGGGGGCGGGGCTCGCCGGCCTGCGGGTGGGGTACTCCATTTCACATCCTCCGGTTACCGACTACCTGCGCGTGGCAGCCGTCCCGTTTGCGGTCTCCCAACTCGCGGAAACAGCCGCTGTGGCATCACTGCAGCACCACGGCGAACTTGTGGAAAGAATACAAGGAATCGTTGCCGAGCGGACACGCGTCGTCGAGGGCCTGAGAGAGCTCGGATGGCGGATTCCGGAGGCGCAGGGGAACTTTGTATGGCTCGCCCTGGGGGAGCATTCCCCCGGGTTTGCGGCCCTTGCGGCAGGGCAGGGGCTGGCCGTCAGGGCGTTCGGTGCCGAAGGTGTCAGGGTCACCATCGGCGAGCCGGAGGCCAACTCCAGGTTCCTGGCAATATGTGCAACTTATACAAAGGGTCCCCTCGTTTCCTAGCGGGTCCTAAGTGCGGGCAGCGGCCGGACCCTCGTTAGGCTGGGTGGAGTAAGTTCCACATATATGCCCGATCGACGATCTATTCCCCCTTCGGCATATATCTAGCGCGGGCCCGTCTGCTGACTGCCCGGCGAGGAGTACGCATGGACCTCAAGCACCTGCCGGCCCCTACCAAGGCCGCCGATGCTTCCGCTCTGCCCGGCCACCAACACGACGGCGGTGCCGGCTCCGGCAGCGGAGTCGACATGGTGTCGTTGCTCAGCCCCGAGGGGGAGCTGCTTCAGGATGCGGCCTACGGTGCATACGCGGCGGAACTGGGTCCCGATGAGCTGCGCGGACTGTACCGCGACATGTTCACCATCCGCCGGTTCGATCAAGAGGCCACCGCGCTGCAGCGCCAGGGCGAACTCGTCATGTGGGTTCCGCTCACGGGGCAGGAAGGCGCGCAGATCGGCTCCGGCCGGGCACTGGCGGCCCAGGACTACGTCTTCCCCACCTACCGCGAGCACGGCGTCGCACTGACCCGCGGCCTGGAACTGGCCCACCTGCTGCGCCGCTTCCGCGGCATCTCGCACGGCGGCTGGAACCCGAGCGAGGCGAATTTCCACCTCTACACGCTGGTCCTGGCCGCACAGGTTCCCCACGCCGTCGGCTATGCCATGGGAATGGCCCGGGACCGGGTGCTGGATCCGTCGCTTCCCGAGGCCGCCACCGTGGCCTATTTCGGCGACGGCGCCAGCTCAGAGGGCGACATCCATGAGGCTATGGTTTTCGCCGCCTCGTACAACGCGCCGGTGGTCTTCTTCTGCCAGAACAACCATTGGGCCATCTCCGTTCCCACCGAAGTGCAGTCACGGATTCCGCTGGCCAACCGGGCCAAGGGCTACGGCTTCCCCGGCATCCGCGTAGACGGCAATGACGTCATCGCCGTGCATGCGGTCACCCGCTGGGCGCTGGAACATGCCCGTTCCGGCAAGGGCCCGGTACTGATCGAAGCGTTCACCTATCGGATGAGCGCGCACACCACGGCGGATGATCCCACCAAGTACCGCCTCAGCTCCGACGAGGAGGCCTGGCTTCCGCGCGATCCCCTGATCCGGCTGGAGAAACACCTGCGGGCAGCCGGCCTGGCCGATGACGCGTTCTTCGAAACGCTCGTCACGGACGGACAGGCCATGGCGGAGAAACTCCGCGAAGACGTGCTGGCCATGAAGGCTCCCGGGTTTGAGGACGCCTTCACCGATGTCTACGCCGAGGCCCACCCGCTGATCCAAGAGGAATTGGACTTCCACCGCCGCTACGAGGCCGGCTTCGCCGACTCCCAGGAGCCCACAGCATGAGCACCATGACCCTGGCCAAGGCCATCAACGCCGGTCTCCGCGCCGGGCTGGCGGATAACCCCAAGGCCCTGCTGATGGGGGAGGACATCGGCGACCTCGGCGGCGTCTACCGCGTCACGGAAGGACTGAAGGCTGAGTTCGGCGCCAGCCGTGTCGTGGACACCCCGCTGGCCGAATCGGGCATTATCGGGACCGCCATCGGACTGGCGCTGCGCGGCTACCGGCCCGTCTGTGAAATCCAGTTCGACGGCTTCGTGTTCCCCGGGTTCAACCAGATCACCACGCAGCTGGCCAAGATGCACTCCCGCAGTGAAGGGACGCTTCGTTCCCCCGTGGTCATCCGCATCCCCTACGGCGGCGGCATCGGTTCCATCGAACACCATTCGGAATCCCCGGAAGCGCTGTTTGCCCATACCGCCGGCCTGCGCATTCTCGCTCCGTCCAATCCACAGGACGCCTACTGGATGATCCAGCAGGCCATGACGTGCCAGGACCCGGTGATCATCTTCGAACCGAAGCGCCGCTACTGGCTCAAGGGCGACGTCGACACTGAGCAGCCCAGCGGCGATCCGTTCCGCGCCCACGTGCTGCGCGAAGGCACTGACGCCACCATCGTCGCCTACGGGCCGCTGGTCCCGGTGGCCCTGGCCGCGGCCAAGGCGGCAGAGGAAGACGGCCGCAGCATCGAGGTGGTGGACCTGCGGTCCATCTCGCCGATCGATTTCGACACCATCACCGAATCGGTCCGGAAGACCGGCCGGCTCATCGTCACCCACGAGGCGCCGACCTTCGGCGGCATCGGCGGCGAGATCGCGGCCCGCGTCGGCGAGCGTGCCTTCCTCTCGCTCGAAGCCCCGGTTATCCGGGTCGGCGGATTCCACATGCCCTATCCCGTCGCCAAGGTCGAAGAGCACTACCTGCCCGACATCGACAAGCTGATGGACGCCCTGGACCGGTCCTTCGCCTACTGACCGGGCTCGCCGAAGGCCCCGTCCACGCCGCGCTGCACACGAAGATTGAGAAACCATGACTTTGAGAACGTTCCACCTCCCCGACGTTGGAGAAGGCCTGACCGAGGCCGACATCGTCTCCTGGAAGGTCAAGACCGGAGACACGGTTGCCGTCAATGACGTGATTGTCGAAATTGAAACGGCAAAGTCGCTGGTCGAACTCCCTTCCCCGTACGCCGGCACGGTCTCCGCCCTGCTCGTGCAGGAAGGCCAGACCGTGGAGGTGGGAGCGCCGATTATCAGCGTTTCGGCCGGTGCGCAGGCCGAACCGGGCATCGCGCAGCCCGGCGCCCCGATGACTCCGGCTCCGGTGCCGGCGCCGGCTGCAGACGATGAGCAGCCCAGTGCCTCGCTCACGGGCACCGGACCCAAGGCCGACGCCGTCAAGCGCCGCCCGCGGGTTCAGCGGCCGTCGCCGGGCAGGGAAGCGCCGGCGGCGGTCCCGGAAACCAACGTTCCGCGCCCCGGCCCGCTGCCCCGGACGGCGGCCGAACCTGCCTCAGCGGCGGCCACTGTTCCGGACACCACTGTTCCGGGCGCCGCAGCCTCTGAATCCCGCGTCCCCGGAGTAGCCGCTGCCGGCGCTGCGGTGCAGGAATCCTTGAACCGGCTGCTGCAGCGCGTGCTGGCCAAGCCGCCGGTCCGCAAGGCCGCCAAGGACCTGGGCATCAACCTCGCCGATGTCCCGGCCACCGGCGTCGACGGCGAAGTGACCAAACAGGACCTGATCAGTTACCAGGCGCAGCGGGAGTCGGAGCAGGCCGCCGCGGATACGTTCTGGAAGCCGGCACGCAAGCCCCAGGAGATGCGGATCGAGCGCATCCCGGTGAAGGGAGTGCGCCGTGCCACCGCCAAGGCCATGGTGGAGAGTGCCTTTACGGCCCCGCATGTGAGCATCTTCGTGGACGTGGATGCCTCCCGGACGATGGAATTCGTGCAGCGGCTGAAGGCGTCCCGCGACTTCGAGGGCATCAAGGTCTCCCCGCTGCTGATCCTGGCCAAGGCAGTGATCTGGGCCGCGGCCCGCAACCCGTCCGTCAACGCCACCTGGGCGGGCGAGGAAATCCTGGTCAAGCACTTCATGAACCTCGGCATTGCGGCCGCGACGCCGCGCGGACTGATGGTGCCCAATATCAAGGACGCCCAGGACCTGTCCCTGAAGGAACTGGCGGTTGCGCTCAATTCCCTGGCCACCACCGCACGCGCCGGCAAGACGCCGCCGGCCGACATGCAGGGCGGCACCCTGACGGTCACCAATATCGGTGCGCTCGGCATTGACACCGGCACCCCGATCATCAATCCCGGCGAAGTGGCGATTGTGGCGTTCGGAACCATCAAGCAAAAGCCGTGGGTTGTGGGCGGCGCCGTTGTTCCCCGCTGGGTGACCACGCTCGGCGGTTCCTTCGACCACCGTGTGGTCGACGGCGATCTCTCCGCGCGGTTCATGGCCGACGTTGCCTCCATTCTGGAGGAGCCGGCGCTGCTCCTGGACTGACGGACGGGCGGGCGCCGGATACGATCAGGGACTATGAGAACTCCACGCGGCCTTCAGGGCCAGGGCTCCGGCGCCCCGCAGATCGATATCAAACGCACCCTCATGCTGCTGGCGGTGGCGTTCATCATCTCCAGCCTGCTGATCATCCTGTTCCCGGGCCTGGGGACCATCTGGCGGCTGCTGATCATCATCGGCCTGTTTGCCGTGGTTTTCCCGCTCCTTGAACGGCGCCGCCGGAACCGGCGGAACCGCTAGCTCAGGACCGACGGCCGTCGGATCAGTGTCCGGCGGCGTCCACGGCCCGGCGCAGCACGGGAGCGAGCCTGCGCACCCCTTCGGTGATGTCCTCTTCGGGGACGGCACTGAACGCCAGGCGCAGCTTGTTTGACGGCTCGTCCGACGGCGTGAAGGCGGCGCCCGGGATGAACACCACTCCGGCGTCGATTGCCTCGTACAGCAGCGGATAGGTATCGAGGCCCTCGGGCAGGCTGAGCCAGACAAAAAAGCCGCCGTCGGGCACCGTCCAGCTCACGCCGTCGGGCAGGTGCTCGGTGAGCGCGGCCAGCATCGAAGCGCAGCGCGCGGCGTACAACAGGCGCGAGGCGCGGATGTGCTCCATCCAGTCATAGTCGCGCAGGTAGGCGGAGACCAGCATCTGGGACAGCGGGGATGGGCAGAGCACCACCGCTTCGCAGGCCAGGTAAAAGCGCCGGTGCAGGTGCCGGGGCACCAGTGCCCAGCCCACACGGACGCCGGGAGCGAAGATCTTGGAGAAGGAGCCCAGGTACAGCACGTCGTCCGGATTCCCGGCGCGCAGCGGCGTCAGCGGCATGCCGTCAAAGCGCAGCATCCCGTAGGGGTTGTCCTCCAGGATCAGGATGTTGGCAGCCTTGCAGATATCCACGATCCGCTGCCGGCGCCCGGCAGCGAGGGTGATGCCGCTGGGGTTGTTGAAGCTGGGGATCGTATAGAGCATCTTGATGGACTTGCCCTGCTCCCGCAGGGTGGCGATGCATGCTTCCAACGCCTCGGGAACCAGCCCGTCTGCGTCCATCGGCACCGGCTGGAGTTCCACTTCGTAGGCCTCAAAGGCGTTCAGCGCCCCCACGTAGGTGGGGTCCTCGCACAGCACCACGTCGCCGGGGTTGCAGAACACCTTGGCCGCGACGTCCTGGGCTGACTGCGAGCCGGTGGTGATGACAATGTCGGCCGGATCGGCGTCGGTGATTCCCTCCGCAGCCATGACCTCGCACGCCTGGCGCCGCAGCTCCTCAGTGCCCTGGCCGGCTCCGTACTGCAGGGATTCCAGCCCCTGCTCCGCCACGATCCGCCGCACCGTCTCGCCCAGGTCCGCCAGCGGAAGGGACCGCAGGTAGGGGCTGCCCCCGGCGAGGGACACCAGCCCCGGCCGGATGGAAATGTCGAAGACGTCCCGCACGGCCGACTGCTTGATGTGGAAGGCCCGGTCCGAGAACAGGGCCTCGTGCCGGTGCGTGGAGGCAGCAGCCCGGTCAAGCGCGGTCTGGGTGTCCGCGTGCAGGATGTCAGCGGAGTTCTCCTCGAAAGTCATGTCCACATCCTAGCCCGGTGTATTCACCAGTAGGCAACGAATGTTGTCTAAATCCACCCGGCGCGGTGAGCCTTGATACCGGCCTGGAACCGGCTCTCGGCCCCCAGGTCCTCCAGCATCTTGGCGATGTGCCGGCGGCAGGTCCGCACGCTGATTCCCAGCCGGCGGGCAATGACGTCGTCCGGATTTCCGGCGGCCAGGGCGCGCAGGATGGACCGCTGCGTGCTGGTCAACTGGTTGGACTGCGGTTCCTCGGCCAGGAAGGGCTCCCCGAGCTCCCAGGCAAAGTCGAACATGCGCACGAAGATCTGGACCAGGTTGGGATCGCGGATGACCAGCCCGGCCCGGTCGTCAGGGGTGCGCCCCCGCGGGATAACCGCAACCTTGCCGTCGAAGATCACGGTGCGCAGGGGCATATGGGGCAGCGTGCGGAATTCACCGCCGGCGGCGGTGACGGCCTCCACGGCCCGGCGGGTGGGCACATGGTCCCGGATGCTGGCGTGGTAGAGGGTGCGGCGCTGGACCCCCTGCCGCAGCAGGTCGATGTCCTTCTGGACGCTTTCCTCCTGGGTGTCAGCGTTCGCCCCGGGGCCGGGACGGGACATCAGGACGCATTCGGAAGCAGAGCGTGCGTATTCAATCAGGACCCGCATCACCCGGTCAGGGTCCTCCAGCACCTCCACCGCCGAATCCGTGGAGGCCTGCCGGCTGGCTGCGGCAAAGGTCGGAATCAGGCCGGCCAGTTCACGTCTCTTGGCGCCGATGCGGGAGCGCAGATCCAGGAGGGCACGCTCATCCGGGTCGACGAGCTCGGCGAGGGCGACGTCGGGGGACACCGCGGTGTAGCCCGCCAGATCCCCGCCGGCCGGAACCAATAAGCAGCGTTCGGTCAACTGGGCAATAGCTTTTTGAAGGGACCGGGTGGTGAGGCCAAGTGCCTCGGACGCGTCGGAGACCGTCCATCCGGGATGGCTGACTGCGTACCGGTAAACGGCCAGGGAGGACTGGTCCAACACCACCGCTCCTTTCGAGACTTAAGCAGGAACTTCTGCTGCCGGCATCAGCCGGAACCGGCGGCCCGGGACTAGCTGACATGGCCGCTTAATGACACTATGCCCCAGCCGCCGCCATCAGGCCATGCGCACGCCATATTTCGCGGGGATCCGGGCAGTTCCGCGGAACCCGGGCCCTTGCCCGGCGCGCCCCCCGGGGGCGGAACAGGCCATGTCAGCAACAGGGCATCCGAAAGGGTAGACGAAGGCTTGCGCAGCGGGGGAAGCTTTCGGAGTCAATCAATCGCACCAGGCTTCAGGGCCGCAGGCAGAGGAGGGGGACTGAACATGACCACCAAGGTTTGGGACTGGATCTAGCCACCGCCCCGCAGGGGGAACGGCGAGCTGCACAGTCAGACGAGCTACACAAGTCAGACGAGCTACACAAGTCAACAGCATTGATGAACACACAGTTAGTCCCGCCAGCGGCGGTAACCAAGCACGGACCCCGGAGGGGAAGCACGCCATGAGTCAGTTGACAGCAGTTCGAAACGCCTCGCGGACTCACTCAACAGGACAGTGGTGGACACTCTCGATATATACGGGCGGCTTCGATGTAGCGGACGGCATCATTGGAGAGCTGGTTACCCCGCTGGCAGCACAAGCCCAGGCGTTGGGAGCCCAGCGCTGGTTTTACACACGGTGCTCGGAGCCGGCAAATGCCCACGTGCGCCTGCGGCTGCTTGCCGCCCCCGACATCATCGAGAGGCTCCAGTCCCTCTTGGGGGCCCTGCAAGAGCAGGCCTCCGGCGTCATCGGCCATCTGGAGGTGACGCATCAGTTCAGCCAGCCGGTCGCGGACCGGATGGGACCCGGAGGCATGGAGCAGCACAGCTCCCGCGTTGAAGCGGATCTGGCCAAGTACGGGGGTGTTGAGGGACTCGCGCTGGCCGAGGAAGTATTTGAGCTTTCCTCTGAACTGGGGGCCTGGGCGACGGCGCGCTTCCCCAAGGTCCAAAACCGGTGGGCACTGGGTTCCCTGCTCCTTTTTGACGCTGCGCGCAGCATGATGAGGGGGCCCCGCTCTGCCAGCTGGCCCGACCGCCGGCGCGTGTCCTGGGATTACTACTGGGACAGCCACCTGCGCAGCTGCACGGCGGGCTTCGGTCCGCGGGCAGAAAGCGTCCGGCAGGCCATGACGGTCCAGGTTGCGGCCAAAGTGGCACCCACCCAACGGCTGATGGCGGCCACGGCTGCAGAATCGGCGGTGGAAAACTGGCGCCGCCGCTGGTTCCGGACCATAGACACCTACCTGTACCGGGCAGACAAGGCGCGGCTAAGCCGCAGTGCACAACACCTGACGGTCTACCAGGCCCACATGCTGCTGAACCGGCTTGGACTATCACTGCGCGAAGAGGCGGCACTGGGCCTCTACGCGCGGAGTTGGAGTACGGATCGGGAGGCCCTCCTCCTGGACAGGCGTTGACGCCACATTGGGACGCACCCAAATACTGAACCCGCATGACATTCCCAGGACCCACTGAAAGGAGGCTGCCGTTGTGGCAAGCCGCGACGAAGTAGTTGTAGCAGCCAGCTCCCGGGACCTTTCGGAAGTCCTGGGGTGCTCCGAGGATGTGGTGGAAGACCTGCGGGACATGGGCATCGTCGAGTCGCGCGGAGAGCTGTGGAATGTTGGCCCGGCCCGCGATTACCTGCGGGATGCCGCCTGGGCCGGAGGCTTTTGGCATTAGCTGCCGAGCCTTGGCGCTAGCCGCAGACCCGGAACCAGCCCGAAGACAACATCAAACCGAAGACAACGACAAAGAGGACGGACCCGGTTGCCTCGGCAGGCGGGTCCGCCCTCTTTGCTGTGTTTGGGCCTTCTTTACTGTCTTGACTCTATTACTGCAGTGACACTGCAGTAATAGAGTGCAGGGCAGGCTAAGCCGCAGCGACGGCCGAGCTGTCGGCGAGCGTCTCGAGCACGGTGCGGATCTGTTCCACGACCTCGGCGTCATCCTTCGGGTGGATCTCGGCGAAGCGGGTCACCGAGGCGCCGATGGAGAGCCGCACGTCCTCGACCACGCTGGCTCCGGCAATACCCAGGGACTTGCGCGCGTCGTCGTGCGCCCACACTCCGCCGAACTGGCCGAAGGCCGAGCCGATAACGGCGGCGGGGGTGCCGGAAATGGCGCTGGTGCCGAACGGGCGGGAGAGCCAGTCAATGGCGTTCTTCAGGACGGCGGGCATGGTCCCGTTGTACTCCGGGCACACGAGCAGGACGGCGTCGGCGCCGGCCGCGGCGGCACGCAGGGCGACGGCGGCTTCGGGAACCGAGCCCTCAACGTCGATGTCCTCGTTGTAGAACGGAATCCTGCCGAGACCCTCGAAAATCTCGACCTCGACACCTTCCGGGGCAATCAGGGCCGCTGTTTCGGCCAGCTGGCGGTTAACCGAGCCCGCCCGCAGGCTGCCGACCAAGGTCAGTACTTTGGTACTCAATGAAACTCCTATCCGGGACGCTGCCGGTGACGGCAGAGTCGTTTGTTCTTCCACTATAAACGGACCGTAGTCCGCTTCTATTCCCGGCAGGTTAGACTTGCCCGCATGCATGAGAGCGGAGGCGAGAACCAGGGTGGCGGCTGCGAACGCCTCGACGCGGCCCGCAACCGCCGGCTGCTGCTGGGAACGGCCCTTGGCATCGTCGCCGAACAGGGCGCCGACGCCCTGACCATGGACGATCTTGCCCGCCGGGCCGGCGTGGGTAAGGGAACGGTCTTTCGCCGCTTCGGCAGCCGGGCCGGGCTGATGCAGGCCCTGCTGGACCACGCCCAGCGTGACTTCCAGGAGAGTTACATGAGTGGCCCCGCGCCGCTGGGTCCGGGGGCGCCGCCGCTGGAGCGGCTTCATGCCTTCGGTATGGCCCGGATCCAGGCAGTGGAAATCACCGGTGAACTGCGGCGGGCCGCCGACGTCGCCGGTCCGGGCAGCTATCGGCATCCCGTCCGCCGGCTGGAGCTGGCCCACCTCACCATGCTCCTGTCCGCGGTGCCGGAAGTCCGCGATCCCGAACTGTCCGCGTACCAGTTGGAGGCCTTTTTGGAAGCCGGACTGCTGCTGCACCTGCACCGCGGCGCAGGCATGTCGCTCGAGAGGATCATCGACGGCTGGGTGGGGCTGGTGTCATCGGTGGTCGGTGCTGCTGGGGACGACCCGCCTCGAAGGATAAATGTGTAAGCAGGCTTACTAATTTAGTAGGGTGGTTATTGGCCGTCGCACTCGGGCGGCTGACTGGTCCGAACAATGATGGAGGCTTCATGTCTGAAAAGAGCGCATCCGTGCCCGACCTGCCCATCCCCGGCGCTCCGGCGCCGCAGCCGCCCGAGCTGGCCGAGCCGGTGGAGCCGCGTGAGCCGCTCCCGCCCAAGCCGGATCAGGACGGGCCGGAGACGGTTTCTCCCACCGGCGTTCCCACCGGGGCGCCGAAGGCCTCCAATGCCCAGAGCGGACGGTACCTGACCACCGCGCAGGGCGTCCGCCTGCAGGATACCGACCATTCCCTCAAGGCCGGCCGGCGCGGACCCGTGCTGCTGCAGGACCATCATCTCCGGGAAAAGATCACCCACTTCGACCATGAGCGCATCCCTGAGCGCGTAGTGCATGCCCGCGGCGCGGCAGCCCACGGCGTGTTTGTCGCCAACGGAGCCGCCGAGGGCGTAACCCGCGCGGGCTTCCTGGCCAAGGGCACCGAAACTCCGGTGTTTGTCCGCTTCTCCACCGTCCTGGGCTCACGCGGGTCAGCTGACACAGTCCGCGATACCCGCGGTTTCAGCACCAAGTTCTACACGGACGAGGGCAACTATGACCTGGTAGCCAATAACATTCCGGTGTTCTTCATCCAGGACGCCATCAAGTTCCCGGACGTCATCCACGCGGGCAAGCCGCATCCGGACCGCGAAATTCCGCAGGCCCAGAGTGCCCATGACACCTTCTGGGACTTCGTTTCCCTCCACACCGAGGCGCAGCACCACACCATGTGGAACATGTCCGACCGAGGGATTCCCCGCTCCTACCGCACCATGGAGGGCTTCGGCGTCCACACGTTCCGTCTGGTCAATGCCAAGGGCGAAACCACGCTGGTGAAGTTCCACTGGAAGCCCCGGCAGGGTGTGCACTCCCTGGTCTGGGAAGAAGCGCAGATCATCAACGGCATGGACCCCGACTTCCACCGCCGGGACCTGGCCGACTCCATTGAAGCAGGCGCCTTCCCGCAGTGGGACCTGGGCATCCAGGTCTTCCCGGATACCGAAGACGAAATGTTCGAGGGCATCGACCTGCTGGACCCGACCAAGCTCGTCCCAGAGGAACTGGCTCCGGTGCAGATCATCGGCACCATGACCCTGAACGCCAATGTCACGAACTACTTCGCGGAAACCGAACAGGTGGCCTTCCACCCGGGACACCTGGTGCCCGGCATCGACGTCACCAACGACCCGCTGCTGCAGGGCCGGCTGTTCTCCTACATCGACACCCAGCTGACCCGCCTGGGCGGGCCGAACTTCAGCCAGATTCCGATCAACCGGCCGCACGCACCGGTCAATGACATGTTCCGCGACGGTTTCCACCAGGATGCGGACCATTCAGGCGTGGCTCCCTACCAGCCCAATTCGCTCGACGGCGGCTGCCCGTTCATGGCGGGTGCGGACATGGGTGCCTTCATCGATGTTCCCGCCGAGGTCCCGGCGGCCCGCAAGGTCCGCGAAAACCCCGCCACCTTCGATGACCACTACAGCCAGGTCAGGATGTTCTTCCGCTCCCTGACACCGGTGGAGCAGGACCACGTGGTCCAGGCCTACACGTTTGAATTGGGCAAGTGCTACGAGGAGAACATCCGGCTGCGCCAGTTGCAGGCCCTGGCGAACATTGACGAGCGCCTGGCCTCGGAAGTGGCAACCGGGCTGGGCCTGGAGGCACCGTTGCCCACCGTCGTCGTCGAAGACACGGCACCGAGCCCGGCCCTGAGCCAGCTGGGCGGATCCTGGCCGGTGGCCGGCCGCATGGTCGGCGTCATTGCCGATGAATCCACCGACCTGGGCACGCTCGCCGAAGTGATGGCTGCGGTTGACGCCGAAGGCATGGTGCCGCTGGTCATCGCGCCGCACGGTGGAAAGCTCGGCGGCGGGGTGCCGATCCAGCGGACCTACCTCACCGCCCGTTCCACCGAATTCGACGCCGTCGTGGTGGCGGCCTCCGGCGCTGCGGCCACCGACGCCGTGGACAGCCTGGACGCCAAGGCCGGGAACCCTGAGGGGCACCCTTCCCTGGATCCGCGCATCACCCTGCTGCTGGCCGAGGCATTCCGCCATTCCAAGGCCATCGGCGCCTGGGGTGACGGCGCTGCCGTACTGCAGGCGGCCGGCGTACCCGTGGACGCACCCGGCGTCGTCGTCGGCGGCGGTGCCGAAGTAGCCGCCGGCCTGACTGCGCTGCTGGCCAAGCACCGCGTCTGGGAGCGCTTCCCCACCGCGGTCGCGTAAGCGGTCTGCACCAGCTGACTCCGGCAAGGACGGGGCGGCAGGACGCTCAGGGGAGCCCGGCGGCGACCGCCACCGGGCTCCCCTTTTCCGTGGCTGCCGCGTCGGCCTGAGCGCGGGCCAGAACCCCCAGGATTGCCGTGCGTTCGCGGCTGAGGCGGAGTTCGGTCAGCGATTCATCCGTGCCCGACGGGTCAGGAAGGCGGAGAGCGGCCGGCAATTTTACGCCGCCCGGCCGCTGCCCTCCTAATCAACGCCGCGGCACCACGTCATGGAGCTACACGGACGGGATGCAAATCACGGTGTGTCATTCGTCTCCCCTAACATTTGAGGAATGCACCTCAAAGACCGGATCGAAGAATCTCCCCTGAGCCGACGGCAAGTCGGCATCATCGCCATTTGTACCGCGCTGTATATGATCGACGGTTTCGACGTCCTGGTCATGGCGTTCAGTGCCGCAGACGTCTCCAAGGAATGGGACCTCAACGGCGCCGAACTCGGATTCCTGCTCAGCGCGGCGCTGGTGGGGATGGCGGTCGGTTCGATCTTCGTCTCGACGGTTGCCGATGTCATCGGCCGGCAAAAAACACTGCTGATCGGCGTCTGCATTGTCGCCCTGGGCATGCTCGGCTCGGTCTTCGCTCCGTCCTACACCGTCCTGCTGATCCTGCGCCTGATCACCGGCGTGGCCATCGGCACGCTGCAGGCAACCATCAATGTCTTTGCCTCGGAGTTCTCCAACGCCAAGCGCCGGTCCACGGCCCTGTCCATCGTGAGCATCGGGCAGCCGGTCGGCGGCGTCCTCGGCGGGCTTGTCACGGGCCTGCTGATCGCGTCCTTCGGGTGGCGGTACGCCTTCCTGTTCGGGGCCGTGGCAACCCTGTGCATGATTCCGCTGGTACTGAAGGTGCTGCCGGAATCCATCGACTACCTCTCCGAACGCCGCCCGCCCAATGCCTTGGAGCGCATCAACAACACCCTCCGCAGCATCGGCCAGGAGCCGGTATCGGCACTGCCTGAGCCGGTGGCCCGGGCCGGGAAGTCCCGGTTCGCCGAGGTCCTTACCGGCGTCAACGCCCGCCGCACCATCCTGCTCTCGCTCGCCTACTTCATCCTGATGGCCAGCTTCTACTTCGCCAACTCGTGGACCCCGAAGCTCATCACCGCTTCGGGCTTCAGCGCGCAGGACGGCATTACCGCCGGTGTGCTCTTCAGCGTCGGCGCAATCACCGGAGCAGTGGCCCTGGGCATCTTCGGCGCCCGCTACAACATGCGGAAGGTCCTGGCGGTCTTCTTCGTCATCGGCGCTGCCACCTTCGTGGTCTTCGCCAACTCCACCAACGGCTCGCTGTCACTGGCACTCTTTGCCGCTGCGCTTGTGGGGTTCGGCTCCAACGCGCCGATCGCCGGGATGCTCGCGATCAGCCCCACCTACTACGACTCCAACGTGCGCGGCACGGCGCTTGGCCTGGTCATCGGCATGGGCCGGGTCGGGGCGATCGTCTCCCCGATCCTGGCCGGCACGCTGATCGACGGCGGCTGGACTCCCGGCGACCTGTACTTCCTCTTCGTGATCCCGATGGCGCTGGGCGCCGTCGTCATTTCGATGCTGGGTGCGCCGGTGCTGCGCGGGGCCGAAGCAGCCAAGGTCCCCGCGCCGCACTAGCCGGCACGGGGACTCAGGCGGGAACCAGTTCCGTCCAGTCCGGAGCCAGGTCCAGTCCGTGGGCCTGGGACACGGAGGCATGGGCCACCTGGCCGGCGGCGATGTTCAGCCCGCGGGCCAGGGCCGGCGATGCCGCAAAGGCGCCCCGCACGCCGTGGTCCGCCAATGCCGCCGCGTACCGCAGCGTGACGTTGGTCAGCGCATAAGTGGACGTGTTGGGGACCGCGCCGGGCATGTTTGCCACGCAGTAGAACAGGGAACCATGCACTTGGTAGGTCGGGTTCGCATGGGTGGTGGGGCGGGTGTCCTCGAAGCACCCGCCCTGGTCCACAGCGATGTCCACGAGCACGCTGCCACGCTTCATCCGCGAGACCATGTCATTGCTGACCAGCTTCGGGGCCCGGGCGCCGGGAATCAGCACGGAGCCGATCACCAGGTCGGCATCCAACAGGGCACGCTCAATCTCGAATGCGTTTGAGGCGACGGTCCGGATCCGGCCCGCGTACATCGCATCCAGCTCCCGCAGCCGGTCGATGTTGATGTCCAGGACCGACACGTCGGCATGCGAGCCGACGGCGCCTGCCACCGCGTTGGTGCCGGCCACCCCGGCACCCAGCACCACTACCTTCGCCGGCCGGACCCCGGGCACGCCTCCGAGCAGCAGGCCCGGCCCGCCGGCCGGAGAGGTCAGGCACTGCGCGCCGACCTGTACCGACAGCCGGCCGGCAACCTCCGACATCGGTGCCAGCAGGGGCAGCAGGCGGCCTTCCTGCACGGTCTCATAGGCGATGGCCGTCATGCCGGAGTCCATCAGGGCCCGCGTCAGTTCCGGCTCGGCGGCCAAATGCAGGTAGGTGAACAGCACCAGGTCCGGACGGAAATGCCGGTATTCGGAGGCGATGGGTTCCTTGACCTTCAGGACCAGCCCCGCCCGGCTCCACACATCGTCGGCGGAGTCGAGGATCTGTGCGCCTGCAGCGGCGTATTCCGTGTCGCTGATATTGGACCCGGCACCGGCGCCGGCCTGCACCAGGACGGCGTGCCCGCGCGTCGTAAACTCATGAACTCCGGAAGCCGTGATGGCTACGCGGAACTCGTTGTTCTTAATTTCCTTGGGGACACCGATAATCACAACTTGCTCCATTGCATCGCAGGTGCGGCGGCGAACCGCCGGATTCCCACCAGCATAGGGGAGGGCGGGTCAGGAGTCGCCCGGGCCCTGCACTCCGCCGGTCCGGGTCCCCTTGGCGGCCTGCTGTTCCAGCCATGCCTCGACGTCGGAGAGCCGGATCCGGCGGTGGGTGCCGCGGTACTCCACGGGGATGATCCCGGCATCGGTGAGGTTGCGCAGGTAGGTGTGGGAAATCCCTGCGGCTGCGGCAGCCTGCGACGTCGTCAGCAGCGGAATCTTCGATGCGCCGGGCGCCGGGCGGGACGCCGCCGGGGAGCTCGATGGTGCCGGGGCGGCAGAGGCCCCGGCATCATCGCCGGCCGCGGAAGCAACGGACACCGCTTCCCCGCGGGCGAGCCGGGCCAGCAGATCCAGTACCGCATCACGGGCCGCCGCCGGCAGCCGCAGGGCAGTGCCGTCCACAAAGACGGTCACATCCCCTGCGGAGAGGGCACGGGACAGGGCGCGCACTTCGGCGGCCGGCAGCGCTGGAGTCTTCAGGGGGCTCTGGGTCATGCTGCCATCTTGCCAAAGATCCGTCCCGTGCGCGGGACCTTTAGTCGATCAGCTCGTAGGCCGGCAGCGTCAGGAAGTCCACGTACTCCTTGGCGAGGCTGATGTCGGCAATCAGTGCGCTGGCCGGAGCGTAGTAACGGGTGAACATTTCCTCCGGGACCTCGCTGCGCAGGCGCTCGGTTTCCTCGTTCAGCAGGCGCGTCACCAGGGCCTCGGTCACGGTGGCGCCGGTATCCTCCAGGACCACCGCGTTACGCACCTGCTGCCAGACCTGGGAGCGGGAAATTTCTGCCGTTGCCGCATCCTCCATCAGGTTGTGGATGGCCACGGCACCATTGCCGGAGAGCCAGACGGCGGTATAGGCGACGGCGACATACAGGTTGGACCGCAGGCCGGCCTCGGTGATCGAGCCGCCGGCCGTGGTGACGTCCAGCAGGTCCGTGGCTGTGACGGCGACGTCGTCGCGCTGCTTGTCCACCTGGTTGGGCTTGTCGCCAAGGACGGAGTCGAAGACCTCGCGGCAGGTTGCCACCATGTCCGGATGCGCCACCCAGGAGCCGTCGAAGCCGTCGTTGGCTTCCCGCGTCTTGTCTGCCGTGACCTTCTCGAAGGCGCGGGCGGTGGTCTCGGGCTCCCTGCGGTTCGGGATGAAGGCCGCCATGCCGCCCATGGCGAAGGCGCCGCGGCGGTGGCAGGTCTTGACCAGCAGCTCGGTGTAGGCGCGCATGAACGGCGCGGTCATGGAGACATCGGCCCGGTCCGGCAGCAGGAAGGCCTTCCCGGCGTCACGGAAGACCTTGATCATGCTGAACAGGTAGTCCCAGCGGCCGGCGTTCAGCCCGGACGCGTGGTCCCGCAGTTCGTAGAGAATCTCGTCCATTTCGAAGGCGGCGGGGATGGTCTCGATCAGCACGGTGGCGCGGATGCTGCCGGCCGGGACTCCGACGTAGTCCTCGGCGAAGGTGAAGATGTCGTTCCAGAGCCGGGCCTCGAGGTGGCTCTCCATTTTGGGCAGGTAGTAGTAGGGGCCGGCGCCGTTCTCCAGCAGGGTGGCGGCATTGTGGAAGAAGTGCAGGCCGAAGTCCACCAGGGCGCCGGCAACGGGCTCGCCGTCGACCACTACATGCTTCTCCGGCAGGTGCCAGCCGCGCGGGCGCGTCACCATCACGGCCAGTGGCGCGTCGGTGCGCAGGGCGTACTCCTTGCCCTCGGGGCTGGTGAAGGACAGCTCGCCGCGGCTCGCCCCGTAGAGGTTGACCTGGGCGTCCACCACGTTGTGCCAGGTGGGGGTGTGGGCATCCTCCAGATCGGCCAGCCAGACCTTGGCTCCGGAGTTCAGGGCGTTGATCGCCATCTTCGCGGGCGAGGCGGGGCCGGTCATCTCGACCCTGCGGTCCGACAGGGCGGCGGGTGCCGGGGCCACGGTCCAGTTCCCCTCGCGGACCTGCGCGGTTTCCGGCAGGAAATCCAGGCTCTCGCCGGCGGCAATGCGGTTGCGGCGCTCCACCCGGGCGTCCAGCCGTGCCTTCCGCTCCGGCTGGAAACGGCGGTGCAGCTCTTCGATGAACGCCAGGGCGTCCGGTGTCAGGATCTTTTCGGCACCCTCCGCTGGGGACAGGTCGCTGACTTCAATGGCCATGTTTGATCTCCCTACAGTTCGGTCTCTCAGGGCTGCCGCCTGCGGCGTTGCAGCGTGAGTCGGAGTTTACACGCGGGGCGTGCCTAGGCCGCGTCCCGGGAGCGCATGAAGGTAAGGATCTGCGCCGCCGCACTCCAGCCGTGACGGCCGTACCAGAGCGCGGACTTGGGCAGCGCAGGCAGAAGGACCAGGGCGGCGTCGCTGTCCGCTGCTTCGGCGGCCAGCGAGGCGAGTATGGCGGCTTCCATGGTGTGGTCCGGATCCGCCCGCCGGATGTCGATGCCGCCGAGCAGGGCAAAACCCTCGCCCAGCGCCAGTTTCCCGCGCGCCACCGGCCCGCCGGAGGCAGTGATCTCCACGCTCCGCCACGCCGGCTCCGAGATGAGGGTGAGCTCGGCGCCGTCGGGCAGCTGCGGCACCTGCGGGACGTCGGCCGGGTCTGCGGCCAGCAGCGCGAGCCGGGACAACGGGGCCAGTCCGTATCCGGCGGCGAAGGTGCCGGCGGTCTCCTCGTCGCCGGTCACCAGCGTGAGGAGGGCGCCGCTCCGGTCGGCGACGGCGGCGGCAGCCCGGGGCGTGTCCCCGCCGGGCCATGTTGCAACGTACTGCGGCGGAACGGATGCTCCGGCCGGCACCATCACCACAGCATCCCCGAAAGCAGTGCTGTGCAGCCCGCGCACTGCCGCCCACACCGGAGCCCACTGCGGAAAGTTGCCCTGCCACGGTCCCACGGGTTACCGCTCCGGACCGAGAGAGGCCGGCGGAGACGATTCGATGGCAAGGATGCTCACGTTGATGGAGGCCCGGGGAACCCCGGCCCGATACAGCGCCGCGTAAAGCCGCTCCTGCAGCTGGGCCGCCACCTCAAGTGCACTGAACCGGGCGTCCGTGGTGATGTCCAGGTTAATGACAGCCCGGCGCCCGGCCATGGCCGCGGCGATCCCGGTGTGGCTGGTCCGGACTCCCGGAGTCTGCTGCACCGCCGTTGCAGCCAGCGCCGCGACTGCGCCGTGGGCCGCCCCCGAATGGCCTGGCCGGTCAGTCATCGTAAAGGTCCTCTACGGTCAGGTGGACGGTACCCGGAACCACCCCTACGGAGGCAGCCACCGCCTCCCGGATGTTGCGCCGCACCAGGTCCATTGCCCGGCGGATATCCACGCCCGGCGCCACCGCGGTGCGCAGCTGGATGCGCAGTCCGGAGCCGGCGCCGGCAGGCCGGTCGATGCGGCAGCGGCGGGAGCGGACACCGGCAACATCCCGGGCGGCGTCGTGCACGACGGCGGCCACCGCCTGTTCGCTGATGTCCACCCTCCCGTGCAGCGTGGCGGCCAACGGCACGCGGTCTGCTCCCCGGGCATGTGATGCGGCGGCAGCAAGCACCGCCTGCACCAGACGGCGGGGCGGGCGCAGGGCGGGGTGCCGCAGGTCATGCTCCCGCAGCGAAGCAGTGGCCGCGGCGAGCACGGGCAGGGAAGGGGTCAGTGCCATTGGATCATTGCCTCCGCGAGCTTTTCCCGGGCGCGGGCAAGGCGTCCACGCACCGAGTCGGGACTGATCTGCAGTGCGGCGCCTATCTCGGCATAACTCTGGTCGTGAAGTTCGCGCAGGACCCAACAGGCACGCTGGCCCGGCGGGAGGTCGGCCAGGGCACGGGAGAGACACTCCAGTTCAGCGGCGAGCTCCGCGCTTCGATGCGGATCCCCCGTGCGGGGTTCCAGTGACGGCCACAGCCCGGCCGAATCCACCGCGTCCTCCGGGCGTGCCGTCCGACGGCGCAGGAGGTCCAGGCAGCGGTTGGTGGCCGTCCGGTACACCCAGCCGCCGAAGGCTCGCGAGTCCACCAGCGCAGGCAACGCCCGCCACCCGGCCGTCAGTGTTTCCTGGACAACGTCTTCGGCGTCGCCGCGGTCATTGAGCATCCGGTAGGCGAGTCGGAACAGGCGTCCTTGATATGTCGCCACCAGATGTTCAAAGGCGAACAGGTCACCGTCCTGGGCGCGGGCCACGATTGTTGGCTCGTCCAGGCCCTCCAACGCGTGCAGGGCGCCTCTGGAGGTCCGGTCCGGAGTGCCGGGACCGCGGGACCGCGTAACAGTGCGGGCCTCTGGGAAGATGCCGGACTCTTCCGGCGAATCAGCCGTGGCCATGGGTGCCCCTGTCCGGTCCGGCGGACCGCCGGGCCTCCTCAAATATCGCAGATGCGTCACGGCCGGGGAACAGCCCGGGCCCGCGTGCAGCCGCCCGAAAAGAAATTTCCGCGGGCCCGTGACGATAGGCACTAAGGCCCGTCCTTAACCGGGAAGAGCATTTAGTGCGGGCCAGTCCCGAGGAGATGAGATACATGGCAGATGCCCGGAATCCAGGACAATCCGCCGGCGCCGAGAGGCCGCCGGAACCTCACACAGTTCACACCGGGAGCGTGGCCGCGAGTGCGGTCCCCAGCCCCAGTGGAACCCAGCCGATAAGGCAATCCGGGCCCCTGCACACGCCACAGGGGGACACCACCATTGAGGACACCGTGGTGCAGAAACTCGCCGGCCTGGCCACCCGGGAAGTGCCGGGCGTCTATGCCATGGGCAACGCGGCACGCCGGGCGCTGAGCTCGGTGTCGGGGCGCATCTCCGGTGCCCAGACCAATGCCGCCGACGGCGTGAGCGTGGAAAAGGGGGAGCGGCAGGCGGCGATCGACGTGAGCATCGTGGTGGAGTACGGCTACTCGATAGTGGAGGTCAGCCAGGGGATCCGCCGCAATGTCATCCGATCGGTGGAAAACGCCACCGGACTCGAAGTGCTCGAAGTCAACGTCGATGTCACCGACGTGCACCTCCCCAACGAAGATTCCGGCGACGGAGACGATACCGGGAACCAGCCAGCGGGCCGGTTGGAATAGGGACCCGCAGGCCTGGGCTAAGCAACTCTTGCCCGGCGGTGCATTGGTGCCGCCGGCCAACAGAAGGAGGACCACATGTCCGCAACAAAATGGTGCTTGGCGATCGGGCTGGTCCTGGGGATCGTGTTGGCATTCGGAGGGTGGTACGCCTTCCTGCTGACGCTGCTCTTCGGCCTGATCGGGCTGTTGATAGGCCTGGCCGCGGACGGCAGGCTTGATGTGCAGTCGCTGTTTGGCAGAGCGTCCAGCAGATGAGCGCACCCGGGATTGAAAAGGGACGCGCACCGGGCGGCAGGCCTCCCCGCCGGGAGGTAGGGGACCGCGGAACCACGGTGCTGGCCCGGAAGGTGCTGGAGAAAATCGCCGGACAGGTCGCGAAGGATGAAACCGACGCGGGCGGCAGCTCGGGCGGGTTCCTCGGCATCGGCGCGCAGGCGGATCTCTCCGCACGGCCGCAGGCAACCGTGGAGGTGTCGGGCAGTGTGGCCACGCTGCGGGTGGAGGTAGGCCTGCCCTATCCGGTCCCGCTCCGCCAGGCCGCGGACCGGCTCCGGGACCGCATATCCGCCCGGGTGACGGAGCTGACCGGCGTCGAGGTGCGCCAAGTGGACGTCACTGTTTCCTGGCTGGAGCTCGATCCTCCGGACGACGTCCGGCGGAGGCTGCAGTGAACGGGCCCCGGGTCCGGCTGCGTCCCCGGCCCAGCCGCGCGGTGCCGGCGGTCGTTTGCTCCTTGGTCCTGCTGGCGGCCGGAGTCTTTCTGGTCTGGGCGGCGATCGCCCGGCTCGTCGAAGGACAGTGGCCCCGCTTCTTCACAGCGGTACCCGATTGGCTGGCCTCACTGAGCTGGAACAGCCCCGGCAGCTGGATCGCGGGTATTGTCCTGGCGGTGATCGGGGCTCTCCTGCTGTTGACCGTGCTGATCCCGGGACGCTTCCACTCCCTGCCCCTGCATCTGGAACCCAGCCCCGAGGTAACCGGCACCAGCGAGGCAGTCATGCCGCGCCGGGCCGCTGCCCGCCTGGCCGCAGCCACCTGCGAACACATTGACGGGGTGTCCTCAGCCTCGGCAACGGCATCGGACCGGGAAGTGAGGGTGAACGTGACAACGGCGCTGCGCAATACCGCCGACCTGCAGCACTGGGTGGCGGACGGCGTCTCCTCCCGGCTGCAGGCCTCCGGGCTGGACCCGGTTCCGCATATCACCGTCACCATCAGGTCCAGCAGCTGAAGGCCTTGGCGGAACCTCCCACGGAAAGCACCAGAGGAACGAGGAACACCATGCGGGCACACGCGGGGACCACCAACCGTGTTTGGCTGACCATCCTTGGCCTGCTGTGCCTGGCGGCGGGGGTCTGGGTCCTGCTGCTGGCCTCGGGAGTGGTGGGCCGTCCCGCGGAGCCGGTGCTGGGTGGCTCTCCGGAAACGCTGACCGGAAGCCAATATGCTCCCGTCACCGCACTGGTTGCCGGTCTCCTGCTTGGCCTGCTGGGGCTGTGGTGGCTGCTGGCCCAGATTCCCCGGCGGCGTGCTGCCGGAGAGTTCCGGCTGCAGGAGGACCCCGCACGTGGCATTACTGTCTGCAATCCCCCCGTACTGGCCGCTGCCGTGGAGACCGCCACCGAACGGATCCCCGGGGTGCGGGGTGCCACAGCCCTGGTCCGCGGCACCCCGGAGGAACCGGACTTGACCCTGAAAGTGACGGTCGATGCCCGGGCCGACATCAGGGCGGTGGTGGACCGGATCCAGCAGGCGGTGGTTCCGGACCTGGCTCTGGCCCTCGGCAACCCCCTGCACAGCCTGGGCATCCAGGTGGAGGTGAGCACCAGGGCCGGATCGGCCGACAGTGCCGTCAGCTCCACCGGAACCGTGGTGTATTAGGCCGGAACGGTTGCCTGCGGTGCGGCGCCCGGAAAGGTTAGCATTGGTTTTTTCAACACGAATCCTTTGGGGGAAAACCAATGTCTGTCCAGAATGCCCAGTTCGATTCCGCGCCCGTGAAGCCTGAGGACCTGTCCCAGCCGCTGTACGGCGCCTCTTTCGGGCAGGCCGTTAAGAGGTACTTCAAGAAGTACGCCACGTTCTCCGGCCGCGCCAGCCGCAGCGAGTACTGGTGGGTCATGCTCCTGAACACCGTGGTCACCACGGTCCTGTACATCTGGCTGATGATGTCGATGGCCAACAGCATTGATCCGTGGACCAACGAGCTGACCGGCTCTGCCTTCATGGTTCCTGCCGGCCTGATGATGCTGTACTCGCTGGCTGTTCTGGTCCCGGGCGTGGCACTGCTGGTCCGCCGCCTGCACGACGGCGGTTTCAGTGCCTGGTTCATCCTGCTCGGCCTCGTCCCGTTCGTGGGCGGCATCGCGATCCTGGTCTTCTCGCTCCTGCCCAGCAAGCCTGAGGGTGCCCGGTACGACGCCGGCGCCCAGCAGCAGCAGTACCTGCCCTACCCGCAGGCCTAGTATCCCGGGCGGCTGCTGGCCGAAAGCACGGCTTCATGCCAGCAGCTTGCCGGGGTTTGGCGGCAACCCTGTCAGCTGAAACGCAAGCGTGTTCTACTAGGGCCCATGCCAGCGCCCTCCTCCGCAGAACCGGCGGCCGATCCCGCCGCAGCCCCTTCCTTCGACGCCCCCGGGAACCTGCCGCTGTGCGTCACCTGCGGCACCCAGTACGGCGCCTCCCGCAGCGATTGCCCGATCTGCGACGACGAGCGCCAGTATGTGCCGCTGACCGGCCAGGCCTGGACCACGCTGGAGAAGCTGCGCGGGCCCTCGCACCGGGGCAGCATCCATGCCCAGGGTCCGGGCGTGCTGGGCATCGGGTGCGAGCCTTCCTTCGCCATCGGCCAGCGCGCGCTGCTGGTCAAGGCGGCGGGCGGCAACATCCTGTGGGATTGCCAGGCCTATCTGGACGATGAGTTGGCGGCCCTGATCCGGGCCGAAGGCGGAATCAGCGCCATCGCCATCAGCCACCCGCATTTTTACACCACCATGGCCGAATGGGCCCGGGAATTCGACGCGCCTGTTTACCTGCATGCCGCGGACCGGCGGTGGGTGGGGCGGGCGGATGACCATCTGCAGTTCTGGAAGGGTGAGCGCCACAGTTTGGCCCCCGCCCTGACCCTGTACCGGGCCGGCATCCACTTTGCCGGCGGCACCGTGCTGCACTGGATGGACGATCCGGACGGGGGTGGCGCGTTGTTCACCGGCGACATCATCAACGTCATCCCCGACCGGACCCACGTCTCGTTCCTGTACAGCTATCCCAACCAGATCCCCGAGCGGCCCGAAACGGTGAAGGCGGCCGCCGCGGCCCTCGAACCGCTGCGTTACGAGCGCCTCTACGGGGGCTGGTGGGACCGGATCATCCCGCACGGCGCCGACCGCATTGTGCAGGAGTCCGCCCGCCGCTATCTGGCCTTCACCCGCGGGTAGGAAGCGCGGCTAGCGAACCAGTGCGGCCTGCTCGGCGGCGACCATCGCCTTGTGTTCAGCCACACGGGCCTGGTGCAGCGGGGTCCGGCGCAGGAAAGCGTAGACCACGCCGAGCAGGGCAAACCAGACCGGGGTGACCAGCAGCGCCTGCAGCGTGTCGGCCTGGGTGGTCAGCGCCCAGAGAATGAAGCCGAAGAACGCCAGCACCACATAGACCATCACGACGCCGCCGGGCAGTTTGAAGGTGGAGGCCGCATGCAGCTGCGGCCGGCGGCGGCGGTACACCAGGTAGCTGACCAGGATCAGCGTCCAGACAAACATGAAGCACAGCGCCGAGATGGTGCTGACCAGGGTGAAGGCCGCGCTGACCGACTCGCCGGCGTACAGCAGCACCACCCCGGCCAGCAGGAAGGTGCAGGAGAAGAACAGGGCGTTCTGCGGCACCTTGCGCCGTGAGAGGCGGCCGAACGCCTTGGGGGCATCGCCGTCGTGCGCCAGGCCGAAAACCATGCGCGAGGTGGAATATATCCCTGAATTCGCGGAGGAAGCAGCCGAGGTCAGGACCACGAAGTTCACGACGGCGGATGCGGCGCCCAGCCCTGCGAGGGCGAACATGCCCACGAAGGGGCTTTCGTCGGCGCTGAACCTGTCCCACGGAACCACGGAAATCAGCACCACCAGGGCGCCTACATAGAAGAGCATGATGCGCAGCGGAATGGAGTTGATGGCCCGCGGAAGGTTCTTCTCGGGATCCTTGGTTTCCGCTGCCGCGGTTCCCACCAGTTCAATGCCCACAAACGCGAACACGGCAATCTGGAAGCCGGCCACGAAGCCCATGGGTCCGGTGGGGAAGAACCCGCCGTGCTCCCAGAGGTTGTTGAAGCCTGCAACGTCATTGCCGCCGGATTCGAAGCGGGTGAAGATCATGACCAGGCCCACCACGATGAGGGTGACAATGGCCAGGATCTTGACCAGCGCAAACCAGAATTCGGCCTCGCCGAACGCCTTGACGCTGGGAAGGTTCAGGGCCACCAGCGCCAGGATGCAGGCCAGTGCGGGAATCCACAGCGGAGCGTCGGCCCACCAGAAGGTGACGTAGTGGGAAATGGCCACCACATCGGCAATGCCGGTGACCACCCAGCAGAACCAGTAGGTCCAGCCGGTGAAGAACCCTGCCCACGGGCCCAGCAGATCGGCGGAGAAGTCGGTGAAGGACTTGTACTTGAGGTTGGAGAGCAGTAGTTCGCCCATGGCGCGCATGACGAAGAAAAGCATGAAGCCAATGACCATGTAGACGAAGATCACCGACGGTCCGGCCACGGAAATTGTCTTGCCGGAGCCCATGAACAGGCCGGTGCCGATGGCACCGCCGATGGCCAGGAGCTGGATGTGCCGGCTGGAGAGGGAGCGGGCGAGTTCCGGTTCGGAGGAGGAACTCGTTCCCCCGGGAAGGATCTCCGCAGGGGAGGGGCGGGTCATGCGGTCAGACATTGGGCTCTTTTCTGAATTTGGCACCCGCCGGCGCACGCGACGCCGCTACGTACTCGGGGAGCGGCATCTCTTTCAGAGACCACATGAGGTTGTTGGCGCCACCGCCGACACTCAAGTTTGGAATCAGCGCCCCGGCCCTGTCAATTTGGGGCGCCGGGGCCCTGGACACACCCCCTCGCCGCGGTGGCGGCGGCGTCAACAACAATGCGGCCGCCGTCACTCTCTTGATGGGGCACCTGCCGCAGGGTAGGGTCGCACGTGGATATACACAAGTGAATATGCCTTTATCAGCCGTGGCGGGAGAGTCCCGCGTTTTTGCAGCCAACCACTGCACCGGCGGGCGCCGTAGGAGCAAACCCTCCCCGGGAATCTCTCAGGCCCCTGTACCGCCACAGCGAGGCAACTCTGGAAAGCAGCTTCCGCACCCCGGTGCGAAGTTCACCGACGGTGCAAGCGGGGCCACCCCCGCGGAATCTCTCAGGTCCGATACAGAGCGGGGAGGACCCAACGTTCGTTGGCGTACCCCCGTCTGCCTTTCCTGGAGCCCATGATGAGAACTGATTCCCCGGCCGCCGAGCCTGCCGCCGCCTTTGTCGACCGCCACATCGGTGCCCGCGCCGGTGCCGCCGAAACCATGCTGAAGGCCGTCGGTTATGACAGCCTCGATTCCCTCGCGGACATGGCCGTTCCCGCCGCCATCCGGCAGGCCAACCCCCTGGTCCTCGATCCGGCCCGCTCCGAAGAGGAAACCCTGGCGCAGCTGCGCGTGATCGCCGGAAAGAACAAGACGGCCGTGCAGATGATCGGCCAGGGCTACTACGGCACGCACACCCCGCCGGTGATCCTGCGCAACGTCGTCGAGGATCCCGCCTGGTACACCGCCTACACCCCCTACCAGCCGGAAATTTCCCAGGGCCGGCTCGAAGCCCTGCTGAACTTCCAGACCATGGTCCAGGACCTCACCGCCCTGCCGATCGCCAACGCCTCCCTGCTGGATGAAGCCACTGCAGTTGCTGAAGCCGTGCTGCTGATGCGCCGGTCCAACAAGTCGAAGGCCAACGGCGCCATCGTGCTCGACTCCGAGGCACTGCCGCAGACCATCGCCGTGGTCAAGGGCCGGGCCAAGGCCCTGGACTTCGACGTGATCGTCACCGACCTGGCCAACGGCCTGCCCGACGGCGACATCACCGGCGTCGTGCTGCAGCAGCCGGGAGTCTCCGGTGTGGTCCGCGACCTCGGACCGGTCATCGCCGAAGCCAAGGAGCGCGGCGCACTCGTCACGGTGGCCGCCGACCTGCTGGCCCTGACCCTGATCACCCCTCCCGGGGAGCAGGGCGCCGACATCGCCGTCGGCTCCGTGCAGCGCTTTGGCGTGCCGCTGTTCTTCGGCGGCCCGCACGCTGCCTACATGGCGGTGCGCAAGGGCCTGGAACGCTCCCTGCCCGGCCGCCTGGTGGGGGTCTCCAAGGACTCCGCGGGTACGCCCGCCTACCGCCTCGCGCTGCAGACCCGTGAACAGCACATCCGCCGCGAGAAGGCCACGTCCAACATCTGCACCGCGCAGGCGCTGCTGGCCATCGTCGCCTCCATGTACGCCGTCTACCACGGACCGCAGGGCCTCACCGCGATCGCCCGCCGCGCCCACAACTCGGCCCGGACCCTGGCCACCGCCCTGCAGGACGCCGGGATCGAACTGCTGCACGACTCCTTCTTCGACACCGTCACCGCCCGCGTCCCCGGCAAGGCTGCCGCGATCGTCGCCGCCGCCGAGGCCCGCGGCATCAACCTGCGGCACATTGACGCCGACACCGTCGGCGTCTCCTGCGACGAGACCACCACCGAGGCCATCATCGTGGACGTCGCCGCCGCCTTCGGCGCCCCGGCCACCTCGATCGCCGCTGCCGCCGAAGCCGTCGAAGGGTTCACCCTGGACGCGCAGCTGCTGCGCAGCTCCGAGTTCATGACCCACCCGGTCTTCCATACCCACCGCTCCGAAACCCAGATGCTGCGCTACCTGCGCCGCCTCTCGGACCGCGACCTGGCCCTGGACCGCACCATGATCCCGCTGGGCTCGTGCACCATGAAGCTGAACGCCACTGCGGAAATGCAGTCCATGACCTGGCCGGAGTTCGCCTCCATCCACCCCTTCGCTCCGGATTCCCAGACCGAAGGCTGGCGTGAACTCATTGCCGACCTGGAAGCCAAGCTCGCCGTCATCACCGGCTACGACCAGGTCTCCATCCAGCCCAACGCCGGCTCCCAGGGTGAGCTGGCCGGCCTGCTCGCGATCCGCGGCTACCACCATTCCCGCGGCGAGACCCAGCGCAACGTCTGCCTGATCCCCGCCTCCGCGCACGGCACCAACGCAGCCTCCGCAGTGCTCGCCGGCATGAAGGTGGTGGTCGTGGCAACGGCCGGCGACGGCGCGATCGACCACGCCGACCTGCGCGCCAAGATCGACGCGCACCGGGAGAACCTCTCCGCGATCATGATCACCTACCCGTCCACCCACGGCGTGTTCGACGACGACGTCCGCGACGTCTGCGATGCCGTGCACGAGGCCGGCGGCCAGGTCTACATCGACGGCGCCAATCTCAACGCCCTGGTCGGGCTCGCCCAGCCGGGCGAATTCGGCGGCGACGTGTCACACCTGAACCTGCACAAGACCTTCTGCATCCCGCACGGCGGCGGCGGACCCGGCGTGGGTCCGGTGGCCGTGAAGTCGCACCTGGCACCGTTCCTGCCCGGCGACGCCGCGACCTGGACCGAGGGCGAGGACATCCCCGTCTCCGCCTCGCGCTTCGGCTCCGCCGGCGTGCTGCCGATCTCCTGGGCCTACGTGAACCTCATGGGCGGCGAGGGGCTGACCGAAGCCACCAAGAGTGCCCTGCTCTCCGCCAACTACGTGGCCGCCCGGCTCAACGAGTACTTCCCGGTCCTCTACACCGGACGCGGCGGGCTCGTGGCCCACGAGTGCATCCTGGACCTGCGCGGGCTCACGGCCCGGACCGGCGTCACCGCCGAAGACGTGGCCAAGCGCCTGGTGGACTACGGTTTCCACGCCCCCACGCTGTCCTTCCCGGTCGCCGGAACCCTGATGGTCGAACCCACCGAGTCCGAGGACCTGGGCGAAATCGACCGCTTCATCGACGCCATGATCGCGATCCGCGCCGAAATCGACCAGGTCGCTGCCGGAGACTTTTCCCTCGAGGGCAGCCCGCTGCGCAACGCGCCGCACACCGCCGTCGTCGTCGCCGGCAACGAATGGGACCGCGCCTACCCGCGCGAGCAGGCCGCCTTCCCGCTGGCGAGCCAGCGGATGGACAAGTACTTCCCGCCGGTGGGACGGATCGACGGCGCCGCCGGCGACCGGAACCTCGTCTGCTCCTGCCCGCCCATCGAAGACTTTGAGAACTGAAGGACCGCGATCATGACTGAGAAATTCACTGCCCTCTACGAAGAGCACAAACGCCTCGGCGCCTCCTTCACCGACTTCGGCGGCTGGCAGATGCCCCTGAAGTACAGCTCGGAGCTGGCCGAGCACCACGCGGTCCGCAAAGCCGCCGGCCTCTTTGACCTCTCCCACATGGGCGAAGTGGAGGTCACCGGCCCCGACGCCGGCGCCTTCCTGGACTACGCGCTCACCGGCAAGCTGTCCGCCGTGAAGGTGGGGCGCGCCAAGTACTCGCTGATCACCAACGAGGCCGGCGGGATCATCGATGACCTGATCAGCTACCGGCTCGCCGAAGACTCCTACCTGGTGGTGCCCAACGCCGGCAACGCCCCGGTGGTGGCCGCCGAGCTGGCCGCCCGCGCCGACGGCTTCGACGTCCGGGTCCACGACGCCTCCGCCGACACATCCCTGGTCGCCGTGCAGGGCCCGAACGCCGAGGCCATCGTCCTGGCCCTGGTACCCGCCGGCCAGGCGGAAAAGGTCACCGGAATGAAGTACTACGCCGCTGACACCGTGGACCTGGCCGTGGGCGGGGAAGCGGGGGAGCGCACCCTGAACCTGCTGCTGGCACGCACCGGTTACACCGGTGAAGACGGCTTCGAGATCTACGTCCCGAACGACGACGCCGCGGCCCTCTGGGGTGCGCTGCTCGCCGCGGGTGCGGAGTCGGGCCTGATTCCCGCCGGCCTGGCCTGCCGGGATTCGCTGCGCCTGGAAGCGGGCATGCCGCTGTACGGCAACGAGCTCTCCCTGGACCTGGACCCCTACGCCGCCGGCCTCGGTCCGGTCGTCGCCCTCTCCAAGGAGGGCGACTTCGTGGGCCGCGCCGCCCTGGAAGCCAAGAAGGAGCAGGCTCCGGCCCGCCGCCTCGTCGGCCTGAAAGGGGCCGGCCGCCGCGCCGGCCGCTCGCACTACCCGGTCCTTTCCGATGGCGCCGTGATCGGCGAAGTCACCTCCGGCGCCCCGAGCCCCACGCTTGGCTATCCGGTTGCACTGGCCTACGTCGACACGGCCTTCGCCGAGCCGGGCACGGAAGTCCAGGTGGACCTGCGCGGCAAGCCCGAGCCCTTCACCGTCGTCGCCCTCCCGTTCTACAAGCGCGCGAAGTAGCACCGTCCGGGCGGCGAAATGCCGCCCGGACGGCCCCCAGACCTAGACTTTGAACTAGTACAGAACCAGCAGACGCAGTGAAAGGCACATCCCATGAGCAAAGTTGATGCAGGACTCCGCTATTCGGCCGAACACGAGTGGGTGGACGGTTCCAGCCCCGTAAAGGTCGGCATTTCCGCCGTCGCCGCCGACGCCCTGGGCGACGTGGTGTACGTTGACCTGCCCGAGGTCGGTTCCGTCATCACCGCGGGCGAGACCTGCGGCGAAGTGGAGTCCACCAAGTCCGTCTCGGACCTGTACGCACCGGTCTCCGGCGAAATCGTGGAGATCAACCAGGAGGCCATCGACAACCCGGCCCTGCTGAACGAGGACCCGTACGGTGCCGGCTGGCTCTTCACCGTCAACACCACCTCCGAGGGTGCGCTGCTCAGCGCCGAGGAGTACGCAGAGAAGAACGGCGGCGAGCTGTGACCGATTACCTGAACGCGCACCTCGCGCAGATCGACCCGGAGGTGGCGCAGCAGATCGACAACGAGCGCCGCCGCCAGCAGTCCGGCCTGGAAATGATCGCTTCGGAGAACCACACCTCCGTGGCCGTGATGGAATCCCAGGGTTCCGTGCTGACCAACAAGTATGCCGAGGGCTACCCGGGCCGGCGCTACTACGGCGGCTGCGAATACGTGGACGTCATCGAGCAGCTGGCCATCGACCGGGCCAAGGACCTCTTCGGCGCGGGCTTCGCGAACGTGCAGCCGCACTCCGGCGCACAGGCGAACGCCTCGGTGATGCACGCCCTGATCCGTCCGGGCGACACCATCCTGGGTCTGTCCCTGGCCCACGGCGGACACCTCACGCACGGCATGAAGATCAACTTCTCCGGCCGCCTCTACAACGTGGTGCCGTACAACGTTGCCGAGGACACGCAGCGGATCGACATGGCCGAAGTTCAGCGCCTGGCGCAGGAACACCAGCCGAAGCTGATCGTCGCCGGCTGGTCCGCCTACGCCCGGCAGCTGGACTTCGCCGAGTTCCGCCGGATCGCCGATTCCGTGGGCGCCTACCTGATGGTGGACATGGCCCACTTCGCCGGCCTCGTCGCCGCCGGGCTGCACCCCAGCCCGGTCCCGCACGCCCACGTGGTCACCTCCACCACGCACAAGACCCTGGCCGGTCCGCGCGGCGGCATCATCCTCTCCAACGACGCCGACATCGCCAAGAAGATCAACTCCGCTGTCTTCCCGGGACAGCAGGGCGGCCCGCTGGAGCATGTCATCGCCGGCAAGGCCACCGCGTTCAAGATCGCCGCCACCCCGGAGTTCAAGGAACGCCAGGAACGCACCCTGGCCGGCGCCCGGATCCTCGCCGAGCGACTGCTCGCCGACGACGTCGCCGCCAAGGGCATCTCCGTGATCTCCGGCGGCACCGACGTGCACCTGGTGCTGGTGGACCTGCGCAACGCTGCCCTGAACGGGCAGGAAGGCGAAGACCGGCTGGCGCAGATCGACATCACCGTGAACCGCAATGCCGTGCCGTTCGACCCGCGCCCGCCCATGGTCACCTCCGGCCTGCGGATCGGCACCCCCGCCCTGGCCACCCGTGGCTTCGGCGAGGACGCGTTCCGTGAAGTCGCGGACATCATCGCGCTGGCACTCATTGCCGGTGCCGATGATGACCTCTCGCCGCTGAAGGACCGCGTCACCGCCCTGGCGAAGGCACATCCGCTGTACACCGAGGTGGCCGACCTGGCCACTGCACCGGCGCACGTCTAAGGAACCCCCCATGGCTGTCGGCGTTTTTGACCTCTTCTCCGTGGGCATCGGCCCCTCGAGCTCACACACCGTGGGCCCGATGCGTGCCGCTGCCGTCTTCGCGGGGGAACTGGCCGACGCCGGCGTCCTGGAGTCCGTGGCCGGTCTCCGCGTGGACCTGTACGGGTCGCTCGCGGCGACCGGCCGCGGGCACGGCACCATGACCGCGGTGCTGCTGGGGCTGGAGGGCTTCGCGCCGGAGAAGATCCTGCCGGCCGAAGTCGAAGAACGCCTGGCCGCAATCGAAGCGACCCGGAAACTGCAGCTGTGCTCGCAGGTGCCCGGTGCCGGTTCCCGCATCCTGGAATACGGGGAAGCGGACATCGTGCTGCATCCGCTCACTGTCCTGCCCCGGCACACCAACGGTTTGAAGTTCGCCGCCATGGCGGCCGACGGCGGTGTGCTGCACGAGGCGACGTTCTTCTCCGTGGGCGGCGGGTTTATTGTGCGCGACGGCGAGGAGCGCGCAGCTGCCTTGGAGCTGGAATCCACCAAGGCGGCGCTGCCGTTTCCGTTCCGCACCGCCGTCGGGCTGCTGCAGCACTGCACCGACAACGGGCTGAGCATCAGCGGGGTCATGCTCGCCAACGAAAAAGTGTCCCGTTCCGAGGCCGAAATCCGCGCCGGACTGCTGCACATCCGCGACGTGATGGAGGAATGCAAGAACTCCGCGATCTCCCGCACCGGACTGCTGCCCGGGGGACTGAAGGTCCGCCGCCGCGCCCCGGCCTGGCACACCCGGCTGCGCGCCGAGGATCCGGATCGGGACCCCAGGTTCTGGCAGGAATGGGTGAACCTGGTGGCGCTGGCCGTCAACGAGGAAAACGCCTCCGGCGGCCGCGTGGTCACCGCACCCACCAACGGTGCGGCGGGGATCATCCCGGCGGTGATGTTCTACGCCACCCACTACGGCCCCGGCATGGAAAACGCGACGCAGGAGGAGCGCGACGACGTCGTCGTGCGTTTTCTGCTCACAGCAGGAGCAGTGGGCGTCCTCTACAAGGAGCAGGCCTCGATTTCCGGCGCCGAGGTGG
Source organism: Arthrobacter jiangjiafuii (assembly GCF_018622995.1). Taxonomy (NCBI): domain Bacteria; kingdom Bacillati; phylum Actinomycetota; class Actinomycetes; order Micrococcales; family Micrococcaceae; genus Arthrobacter; species Arthrobacter jiangjiafuii. Next base: position 3,439,896 of record NZ_CP076022.1, on the reverse strand, counting down.
GCTGCCAGGGTGAGGTGGGATCGGCGTCGTCCATGGCGGCTGCCGGGCTGGCCGAGATCCTTGGCGGCAGCCCGGAGCAGGTGGAAAACGCCGCCGAAATCGCGATGGAACACAACCTGGGCCTGACCTGCGATCCGATTGGCGGGCTGGTGCAGGTGCCGTGCATCGAGCGCAACGCCATCGGCGCGGCCAAGGCCGTCAACGCGGCCAAGATGGCGCTCTGGGGTGATGGCGACCACCGTGTTTCGCTGGACGAAGTGATCGTGACGATGCGCGAAACCGGACGCGACATGAGTTCGAAGTACAAGGAAACCGCGCTCGGCGGCCTCGCCGTGAATGTGGTGGAATGCTGAGCCGGGCGGCCGTGGCAGGTTGAGCACTGCCGGTTCCTTTGATAGACCGTAAGGACGCTTAGTGAGTGCACCTGCTGTCCATTAACGGGAGGAATCCATCATGGCTGAACGCGGAAACACCACGCACGGGCGCCGCCTCGACGAGGAAATGAAACTGGAAACCGACGGGCTGACCCGGAACGCGGTGCCGGACCGCGCCCAGGAATGGCGCCAGCCCGAACCAATGCCGGATGACACCGATTCGCAGGAAGTCCTCGACGCGATGGAACCAAACGGCGTGTTCGGCTTTCCGCCGGTTTTTTCGGCCATAATTCCGGATCCCGCCGTGATCCCGGACCCCATCCCGGACCCCATCCCGGACCCCGGCACCATTCCCAGCCCCGGCACGGCCGCCAGCCCCGGCACCATTCCCGCTCCCGGCGCCGCTCCCACTCCCGCCACCGCCGGTTTCCTCAACCGCAGAAAGGACGCGTAGGGCTGACAGCACTGCGTGCGCGGCGCTGATGCTTCCAGTGTGATTTGTGCAACACCAGTGGTTTAAGTAAGGCTGTGTAGGCATATTCGACAGCATGCTTACTTGAACCGAGGTTTTACACGAATGAGCACAGCCCGATCAGTCCCGCTTGCCCCGGCATCCGCGGAGGTGGGGTGGCTTGGCTCCGTCGATGCGACCATCAACTCCTTCTTCGAACCGATCACCGCGGTGTTTTCCGGAATCGTGTTCTTCCCGATCACCGTCGGCGCCCTCAGCTTCCCCGCCGTCGTCGCCTGGCTGATCGTGGCCGGCGTCGTCTTCACCTTTTACTTTGGTTTCATCCAGTTCCGCGGCCTGAAAGTGGCCGCCGAGGTGATCCGCGGAAAGTTCTCGTCGAAAGACGATCCGGGGGAGGTGCCGCACTTCCAGGCCCTGACTTCCGCCCTGTCCGGAACCGTGGGCCTCGGCAACATCGCCGGCGTCGGTGCGGCCATGGCCCTCGGCGGGCCCGGTGCGACCTTCTGGATGATCCTGGCCGGCCTGCTCGGCATGGCCTCGAAATTTGCCGAGTGCACCCTCGGGGTGAAGTACCGGGAGGTCCATGAAGACGGCTCGATCAGCGGCGGGCCGTTCAAATACCTGCCGGTCGCCTTCAAGCGCTTCGGCCGGTGGCCGGCCAAGATCCTCACCGGAACCTTCGCGGTGGCGATCCTGCTGTTCGGGGTGGCCGGCGGCAACATGTTCCAGGCCAACCAGACCTTCGCCCAGATCCAGAACGTCACCGGCGGCGACGACGGCATCCTCGGCAGCGCCGGCGCGGCCCTGCTGTTCGGCGTCGTCCTGGCTGTCCTGGTGGCCGTGGTGATCCTGGGCGGCATCAAATCCATCGGCGCCACCACCTCCAAGCTGGTACCGGCCATGGCCGCCGTCTACATTGTGGCCTGCCTGTTCGTCATCATCGTGAACTTCGAGAATGTTCCGGCCGCCTTCGGTGCCATCATCGACGGCGCCTTCCGTCCCGAAGGCTTCGCCGGCGGGGTTGTGGGCGTCATGATCGTCGGTTTCCAGCGGGCGTCCTTCTCGAACGAGGCAGGGGTGGGGTCCGCAGCCATTGCGCATTCTGCGGTCAAGACCCGCCGGCCGGTCAGCGAGGGCTTCGTGGCCCTGTTCGAGCCACTCATGGACACCGTCCTCATCTGCACCATGACCGCCCTGGCCATCATCATGGCCGGCGCGCCCAGCCTGCAGGCGGGGATCCAACAGGTGCAGGGCGGCGGGGATGCGCCCGACGGCGTCATCCTCACCTCGGATGCCTTCGCCACCGTCCTGCCATGGTTCCCCGTGGTGCTCTCCATCGCCGTCGCCCTCTTCGCCTACTCCACCCTCATCACCTGGTCCTACTACGGCCTGAAATCCTGGGAATACCTCTTCGGCCGCGGCCGCCGCCGTGAAATCGCCTACAAGGTCATTTTCCTGACCTTCACCGTTGCCGGCTGCGTCCTCTCCTTCAGCCAGGTCATCAGCTTCACCGACGCCGCCCTCTTTGTCTGCGCGTTCGTGAACCTGCTCGGCGTGTATCTGCTGCTTCCCGTGATCAAGCGGGAAATGAAGGAGTACCTGGCAGACCGCAAGAGCGGCAAGCTGGAGATGCTCGGAATCGAAGACGAGGACATCAAGGAGGCCGCGGCCAGCGCCTAACGGCCCGGCCCGGTCCCGGCAAAGGAATCCTCCCCGGCAGCGGGCCAGCTGCCGGGGAGGATTCTTTTGCTTGCCACCCGTTGACCGGAGAACCCGGGGAGCCTAGGGTCAACGCTACGTTCACTGCAACGGGGGGAGCCCCTCTGTGCTGGGTGGGCACCAGTCACGGCAAAAACAAAGGGGTTTTTGTGGATATCCAGACGCAGGCCTTTCAACAGATCATCGATCCGGTAGGGGGCTCGCTGGTCATTTCCGCGATCCTCGCCGCGCTCCCGCTGCTCGTGCTTTTTGTGCTGCTCGGCGTATTCCGGATGAAGGCCTGGCAGGCCGGCATCATCAGCCTGGTGCTGTCCATCCTGTTGGCCGCCATTGCCTGGCGGATGCCGGTGGGACAGGTGGCGGCGGCCACCGGACTCGGTGCGTTTTACGCGATCTTCCCCATTCTCTGGATTCTGATCAATGCCCTGTGGATCTATAAACTCACCGTCGCCACGCCGTGGTTCGAGGTCCTGGGCCGGACCATCCGTTCCATTTCGGATGACCTGCGGATCCTCTCGATCCTGATTGCCTTCTGCTTCGGCGCGCTGCTGGAATCCCTGGCCGGCTTCGGCGCACCGGTGGCCATCGCCGCAGCCATGTTGATGGCGGCCGGGATGAAGCCGCTGAAATCGGCCATCGTGGCGCTGCTGGCCAACACCGCACCGGTTGCGTTCGGAGCCATGGCCGCTCCGATTATCGCCCTGAACGGGGTGACCGGGATTCCGCTCCAGGAACTGTCCTCGATGACCGGGCGCCAGACACCGTTTATTGCCCTGGTGGTCCCGTTGATCCTGGTCTTCCTGGTAGACGGGAAACGCGGCCTGCGGCAGACATGGCCGGTGGCCCTGGTCTCCGGAGTCGTGTTTGGCCTGGCCCAGTTCGTCGCGTCGAACTTCTTCGTGGTGGAGCTGACCGACGTCGTGGCCGCCGTCGCCACGGTTATCGCCGTCCTGCTCATGCTGCGGGTCTGGCAGCCGGCTGAAATTATCGGGATGTCCGGGCAGGTACAGGAGTCCACGGAGGCCCGCCAACCGGTGGATGAGGCCCGCCAGTCGGTGGACGCCGGCAGTTCAGGAGTGTCGGCCGCAGCTGCAGGTCCGGACGCCCAGGCAGACGCGCAGGCAACCGGCACCCCACCGAACGGCAAGGGCGCCCGCGGACGCCGCTCCGCCGCAGCACCTGCGGACAGGGACAACGCCCGCCCCGATGCACGCAGCGTCTGGATGGCAACCGCCCCCTACCTGATCATCATTGTGGTGTTCTCGCTGGCCCAGGTCCCGGTCATCAAGACCTGGCTGACCGAAATCGGCAGCGTGACCTTCCGCTGGCCGGGGCTCGACGTGGTGGATTCGGGCGGCAAGGCCGTCAGCGCGCAGACCCTGCGCTTCGATCACATCCGGGCCACCGGCACCCTGCTCCTGTTCGCCGGCATCCTCACGATGCTCCTTTACCGGATCCGGCCGGGACAGGGCGTGAGGGTCTACGGGGACACCCTGAAGCAGCTGCGCCTGACCATCGTCACGGTCTGCGCGGTGCTGGCACTGTCCTTTGTCATGAACCTCTCCGGACAGACCACCACGCTCGGTGTCGCGCTGGCCTCCGCCGGCGGATACTTTGCCCTGCTCTCGCCGCTGCTGGGCTGGATCGGGGTGGCCTTGACCGGGTCCGACACATCGTCCAACTCGCTGTTCGGGCAGCTGCAGGTTGCCGCCGCCAATGAAACCGGTCTGTCAGCCACCCTGATGGCGGCATCGAACTCCTCCGCCGGCGTCCTCGGGAAGATGCTGTCGCTGCAGAACCTGGCCATTGCCGCGGCGGCCGTGGGTTTGGAAGGCTCGGAAAGCACGCTGTTCCGTAAGCTCATCGGCTGGAGCCTGGGGCTGCTGGTGCTGATGACCCTGCTGATCTGGCTGCAGTCCACGCCGGTCCTGGACTGGATGGTGCCGTGAGTATTTTCTCCGACCCCGATGCCGTCTGGGGAACCGCAGCACCTGCGGCCCTGGATCACCTGCTGGGCGCGGCCCCGCACGCCTCCACCGATCCCATGGACCGGGAACGGGCCAGCACCGACCGCTCGGGTTTTGTCGCCGACACGCATCCGGACGGCGTCGTTTTCGCGGAATCCGCAGAAGACGTGGTGGCCACCCTGCAGCTGGCAACCGACCACCGCGTGCCGGTGGTGCCGCGCGGGGCGGGCACCGGGCTGGCGGGCGGCTCGTCCGCGCGGTCCGGCGAGGTGGTGCTTGACGTCTCGCGGATGAATAACATCCTGCGGATCGATCCGGTGGAACAGCTCGCCGTGGTGCAGCCCGGCGTGCTGAATGCTGAAATCAATGCCGCCGCTGCCGAGTACGGCCTGTTTTACGCCCCGGATCCTGCCAGTACCGCCATCTGCTCCATCGGCGGCAACATTGCCACCAATGCCGGCGGGATGCGGTGCGCCAAGTACGGAGTCACCCGCGAGTCGGTCCTGGCGCTGCGCGTCATCCTGGCCGATGGGCGGGAACTGCGCACCGGCCGGGAAACCATCAAGGGTGTCACCGGCTATGACCTCAATGCGCTGATCATCGGTTCCGAAGGCACGCTGGGCATCGTGGTCGAAGCCACCCTGCGGCTGCGCCCGCTTCCGGTGGCTACTGCCACCGTGGCGGCCTTCTTCCCGGACGTTGAAAGCGCCGCACGGGCTGCTTCTGCCGTGGTGGCGGCACGGATCCAGCCGTCCATGATGGAACTCATCGACGGTCCGACCCTGGAAGCGGTGGATGCCGCACTGGGCACCGATTACCGGTCCCGCGGGGCTTCGTTCCTGCTGGTGCAGACCGACGGTTACGGTGCGTTCCTGGAACAGGAGGTGGTGCTCGACGCCATCAATCCGCACGCCACCTCCTGCACCAAGGCGGCCGACGACGACGAAGCAGCCGCCCTGGTGAAGGCGCGGCGGGAGGCCATCCCGTCCTTGGAGAAGATCGGCCGGGTGTCGATCGGCGACATCGGGGTACCGCGCGGCAGGCTCGCGGAAGCCGTGACCGGGCTGGAGGAAATCTCTGCTGCCACCGGAGTGCGGATCTTCACCATTGCGCACGCCTCCGACGGCAACCTGCATCCGATGATCGTGATGGACCCGCAGGACTCCGTGACGGAGGGGCCGGCCAAGGAGGCGCTGGGGCAGATGTTCTATCTGGCCCACCGGCTCGGCGGCACCCTGACCGGCGAGCACGGGGTTGGACTGCTCAAACGGGACTGGGTGGCGGAGGAGCTGGGGGCAGTGTCGGTGGGCGTGCAGCACGCCATCCGCCGGGCCCTGGACCCGCTGGGCATCCTGAATCCAGGCAAGGCCATTTGACGCCGGGTAGGCCCGGTGGAATGCGCCTGCGGGTCGCCGAACTGCGCGCGGCTTCCGGGACGGCCGGAGACCCGGTCCCGGGCAGCGGCCCGGCCTAGACGCCCACCGGACCGATCTGGACTCCTGCGGCCCCGGCCTGGACACCCGGCGGGCCGGCCTGCGTAGGCCGGCTGGCCTGCAGGGCCAGGAACACGGTATCCCGGGCCAGCGGCAGGGACGGAAAGCGGATGCCGGTGGCATCGCGGACAGCGTTGGCCAGTGCCGGGGCCACCGGATTGAAGGGGCTTTCGCTCATGGACTTGGCACCTTTCGGTCCCAGCGAGTCGTCCGTGTCGGCGAAGAGGACCTCGGTGCGGGGTATGTCTGCGAAGGTGGGCACGTGATATTCGCGCAGGATCCTGGTCTCCACCTCTCCGGTTTCGCTGACCCGGACCTTCTCGAACAGCGCGGCCCCCAACGCCTGGGCTATGCCGCCCTCAATCTGGCCCCGGCACTGCATCGGGTTCATCACCACTCCCGCGTCGGCTGCATGCACGCTTTGCAGGATCCGGATCTCGCCGGTGCCGCTGTTCACCGCCACCCGGAAGCCCTGCACGTTGAACGCCACCGACCGCGGGGTGCCGCCCCAGCGTCCCTGCGCTGACAGGTTGATCCCGGCTTCCTGCGCCCGGGCGGCCACCTCGGCCAGGGACAGGCGCTCGCCGCCGCATTCCACCGCCTCGGCTTCCAGCACCACCTGGGCGGAGGTGTTCGCGAAGAGCGACGCCGCGAATCCCTTGAGCAGCACCGCCAGTTCCTCGGCTGCTGCCAGGGTGGCCTTGCCTGCCACCACGGTGCCGGTGGAACCGTAGGCTCCGGTGTCATGGTCCACCAGATCGGTGTCCGACTGCCGGATCACCACCTGGCCCGGATCCGTGTGCAGCGCGGTGGCTGCCAGCTGCGTGTGGACGGTGGTGGTGCCGTTGCCGAATTCCGCCGTGCCGACGTCGAGCCCGTACCGCCCGTCCGGAAGGAGCATGATTTTCGCGTGTGAGATGTGACCGCGCGGGGGCACGGTGTCGATCATGGCGACGGCGGTTCCCGCGCCCACCAGCCACTGCGGATCCAGGCCCTCACCGGATGTCTCCGCGGAGACCAGGCCGCGGTCCAGTGCGTCCCGGACCAGATCGACGCACTGGTCCAGTCCGTAGCTGCCGTAGTGCACGTCCTCCGCCGGCTCCGCTGCGGTGGAGAGCATCGCGTCCCCCTTCGCCACGACATTGCGGCGGCGGAACTCCAGCGGTTCCATCCCGATCCCGCGCGCCAGTTCATCCAGCGCGGATTCGACCGCGAAAATCATCTGGCTCAGCCCGTAGCCACGGAACGCCCCGGAAGGAAGCGTGTTGGTGTAGACCGCCCGGGCGTCCACCTTCTTATTGCGGCAGCGGTAGACCGCAACCGATTCGCCGCAGCCATGGAACATGACTCCCGGCGCGTGGTTTCCGTACGCCCCCGTGTTCGTGGTGACATCCAGCTCCAGGGCGGTCAGCGTCCCGTCGCGCGCCGCGCCGGCCCGGACGCGGACGGCGAACGGGTGCCGGACCGTGCTGGCCGTGAACTGTTCCTGGCGGGTCAGTTCCAGCTGGACCGGCCGGTTCAGGCGCAGCGCGGCCAGCGCCACCAGGTCCTCGGTGAGCACTTCCTGCTTGCCGCCGAAACCGCCGCCCACCCGCCCGGCTACCACCCGCACCGACTCCGGCTGCAGGTCGAAAATCCGGCACAGCGTCCGCCGGACCAGGAACGGCACCTGGCTGGAGGTGCGCACCGTGAGCCGGCCGGCGTCGTCGAACCAGGCAACGGCGGCGTGGGTTTCCAACGCCACGTGCTGCAGCCGCTGGCTTTCGTAGGTGTTTTCATGAACGACGGCGGCGGCGGCGAAACCCGCGGCGAGGTCACCGATTTCGGAGTGCAGCTCGGCCACGATGTTGGAGCCGGTATCCGCGTCCGGATGCAGCAGCGGGGCATCCGGGGCCAGGGCGGCGGCCGGGTTGAAGACGGCGGGCAGCAGCTCATATTCGACCTTGATCCGCCGGGTTCCCTCGGCGGCGGCAGCCACCGAGGATGCGGCGACTGCGGCCACCCGCTGGCCCTTGAAACGGACCACGTCGTCCAGGATCCGGGTATCGTCCGGGTCGTCGGTGTGCAGTTCGTGCTGGGCGCTGGAAAAACGCTGCAGCGGAGCGTCGTGGTGGGTGAAGACCGCCTCGACCCCGGGAACAGCCAGCGCTTCGGACGCATCAATGGAGACGATCCGCGCGTGCGGATAGGGGGAGCGGAGGATTTTCAGATGCAGTAGTCCGGGCAGTGCCGGGCCCGGCAGATCCAGGGTGTAGCGGGCGGTACCGGTGACGATGGCGGGCCCGGCCGGGGCAGGAATGTTGGCGCCGATGCTGCCGGTGCCGGGTGTGGCAGTATGCCGCACGCCGCAGACGGCGTCTTCGATCGCCCGGTAGCCGGTGCAGCGGCACAGGTTGCCCTTCAGGTTCCGCGGCAGGTCCTGCTTCTGTTCCTCATCGAAGGTTGCGGCGGTCATGATCATCCCGGCGGTGCAGAAGCCGCATTGGAACCCCTGGGCGTCCAGGAACTGCTGCTGCATCGGATGCAGGCCGTCCTCCCCGGCCAGGCCCTCGATGGTGGTGATTTCCCGACCCTCGGCCCGGACCGCCGGATAAATGCAGCTGTGCACCGGTTTGCCGTCCACATGGACGGTGCAGGCCCCGCAGTCCCCGGCGTCACAGCCCTTTTTCACACCCAGGGTGCCCTGTTCGCGCAGGAAGGTCCGCAGGCACTGCCCGGGAAAGGGGATGGCCTCAACCGCGGTGTTGTTGATCCGGTAAGTCATTGGACGCCGTCCTTTCCGTCGGGAGAGAAACCGGGAGAGGGAACCGGCGCGGCGAGCTCAGCCCGGATTTCCTCCGCCAGCCGTCCGGTCATGTAGCGCCGCCACTCCGGAAGCCCGTGCACGTCGTCATGCCACAGGCCGGGTTCGACGGCGGCGTCCAATGCCGCCCGCAGCTCCGCCGCATCCGGTGCCGAGGCAAAGCGGACCTGGACCGGCCGCTTGGTCGCCGCCGTCACGGTCAGCACAAAACCGCCGTCGGCATCCAGCCGGCCGATCAGCAGCGCCCCCGACCGGCCCAGATTGGTCAGCGACTGCCGCCGGAACGCGGTGCGGGATTCCAGTGCGGCTGCGGGAACGCTTACGCTGCGCAGCAGTTCGCCCGGAGCCAGTGCGGTGCGGCAGTCTCCGGTGACCAGCTCGGTCACCGGCAGCCGGCGGGTGGAGCCATCGGGACTGTGGATCAGGGCGATGCCGTCCAGGGAAGCGGTGAGCGCGGTCATGGGGCCGGCGGGCAGTCCGGTGCAGATGTTCCCTCCGACGGTGGAGACATTCCATACCTTGAAGGAGGCCACGAAGGAGTCGCAGCAGAGCGCCACCAGGTCCAGGGCGCGCCACCTGGTGCGCAGGTCAGCCGGTGCCGCCCCGGGGTAGGCGAACAGCTCGGCGATGGTGCAGGTGGCGGCGATCTCCAGCCCGGCAGCGGAGGCCGTCAGCGGTTCCCACCCGGCGGTGGTGATGTCGAGCAGCCGTTCCAGGGTGTCGCTGCCGTAGGAGAACAGCACGGTGCCGCCGGCCAGCCAGGCGTCTCCGGGACGCCATTGACCGGGGTCGGCCGTGTGCACCAGATGTGAGACGGTGGGCAGATCCATGGTGCTTCCCCTAGCTAACGTGCAAACGGTTGAACGGATGAATGGGGCCGGTGCCATCCCGCAGCGGCAGCCCGCTGGCAGCCGCACCGGACCTGGCGGCCACTATTTCAGCGAAGACGGAAAGCGCGGTTTCCTCGGGGCTGGCGGCGCCGATGTCCAAGCCAACGGGGGAGTGCAGCCGCTGCAGCTGCAGCGGCGTGACGCCGGCGGCAGCCAGTGCGGCCATCCGTGTCTCATGGCTGCGCCGCGATCCCATCGCTCCAACATAGGCCACGTTCAGCTGCAGGGCCGCGGCCAGCACCGTGACGTCAAACCTGGCGTCATGCGTGAGCACGCAGATCACCGACCGGGCATCCAGTGCGCCGGACTGGTCCTGCTGGCGCAGGTACTGATCCGGCCACTGCACCGTGACCTGGTGGGCGGCGGGAAACCGGTCCGGGGTGGTGAAAGCCGGCCGGGCATCGCAGACCGTGACGTGGTAACCCAGCAGCCGGCCCTGCCGGGCCAGGGCGTCGGAGAAATCGTTGGAACCCACCAGCACCAGCCGCGGCGCCGCGAGCCGGGATTCCAGGAACAGGACGGCGCCGCCGCACTCCGGCCCGCCCAGGTCCACCTGCCCGGTCCGGCCAGCGGCGATCAGTGGTGCCAGGCGGGCGGCTGCCGGCAGCGGGTCGGCGTCCAGCAGTGCGCGCAGTCCGGCGCCATGGCGGGACAGGAGCTCGGCCGGGGTGGCAGCAGCGGCGGCCGGATCGGACACCAGGAGGGGCGCGGACATCGGTCCGTCCATGCGGGTGAGGAGCGCGCAGGGGGTTCCGGCGGCGGGCAGGTCCGGCAGCATCACGGGGGAAAACGGCTGGATCATCACGTCCAGTGTCCCGCCGCAGGTGAGTCCGGCGGCGAAGGCATCGGTGTCGCTGTAGCCGAAGCTCTCCAGCCGCGGCCGGCCATCGGCGAGGGCATCTTCGGCAACGGCCACCACTGCAGCCTCCACGCAGCCGCCGGACAGGGAACCGGTTATGGTCCCGTTGCCGCTGATCAGCATGGATGTCCCCACCGGGCGCGGAACGGACCCGGTGGCGCGGACCACGGTGGCGGCAGCGCATGGCAAGCCGCCCTCCATGGCCGAAGCCAGTGCATCCAATATCTCCAACACTGCGGCCAACCCTCCAGCAACGCCTGCCGGCGGTTATCTCCGCCGGCCATCCAAGGAACCAAAGCGGTGAGTTCCCCCTGCCGCAGGGCAGGGGCCTTAAATCCGCGGAACAATAGCAAAAGTCTGATGTCGGATAACGGATGACGCTAATATCCACGCAGCCGAAAGAATGCGAATTCTGAGCACCTTCGAATGTTCCGCGGTAAAACCGTATTGGCTCCGATAATTTTCACGGAAGCGTACCATGCTGATCCGCCACGCGGGATGCTTTACGGGATATGACACCTGACGGGTTGCCGTAGGCTGGGCAACGTGCGGCCGGCAGGCACCACCGCATCCGCGCCGCACTTGGCGGCCGGTCGACTGACGCGGTCAGCCGAGCAGCCTCTTGGATCAGCAGACAAGTTCACTGAGCTGGCCCCGGAAGGGGTCTGTCTCCGGCGAACTCTGCCCCCAACCCCGATCCCGCGAACTCTGCCTCCCCGGACTCCGTCCGCCTCTGGATCAGGAACCCGCTGGCCGCTTTCACCGCCAACGGGCTCGACGCCGGCGGCGGCCTGGTGATCGAAAACGGCGTTATTGCCGAGGTGCTGGCCGCGGGGCAGGCACCCGCCGAGCCCTGTGCGGAGACCTTTGACGCCTCCGCACACGTGCTGCTGCCGGGGCTGATCAATACGCACCACCACTTCTACCAAACCCTGACCCGGGCCTGGGCCCCGGTGGTGAACACGCCGCTCTTTCCCTGGCTGAAAAACCTGTATCCGGTCTGGGCCCGGCTGACTCCGGCGGATCTGGAACTGGCCACCACCGTGGCCCTGTCGGAACTGCTGCTGTCCGGGTGCACCACCGCGGCGGACCACCACTACCTGTTCCCGGACGGGCTGGAACAGGGCATCGACGTGCAGGTGGAAGTGGTCCGGAAGCTCGGGATGCGGGCCATGCTCACCCGCGGCTCCATGACCCTGGGAGAAGATGACGGCGGCCTGCCTCCGCAGCAGACCGTCCAGTCGGCCGCAGTGATCCTGGCCGACAGCGAACGGCTGATCCGGAACTATCACGAACGCGGCGACGGCGCGGTGATCCAGATCGGCCTGGCCCCCTGCTCGCCGTTTTCCGTCACCCAGGGGATCATGCGGGACAGCGCCGCGATGGCACAGGAGCACGATGTCCGCCTGCATACCCACTTGGCTGAAACCATGGATGAGGAAGCCTTCTGCCTGGACATGTTCGGGCTGCGGACGGTGGACTACCTGGAAAGCGTCGGCTGGCTCGGGGACCGGACCTGGCTGGCCCACGGCGTGCACTTCAACGACGCGGAGATCGCCCGGCTCGGAGCGGCAGGCACCGCGGTGGCCCACTGCCCGACGTCGAACATGCGCCTGGCCAGCGGCATCGGCCGGATGGCCGAACTGGAGGATGCGGGTTCGCCGGTGGGGCTGGGGGTGGACGGCTCCGCATCGAACGATGCCTCCAACCTGATCCTTGAAGCACGGCAGGCCCTGTACCTGCAGCGGCTGCGCTACGGCGCGGAGGCCATCACTCCCGAACGGGCGCTGGGTTGGGCCACCAAGGGGTCGGCCCGGGCGCTGGGGAGGACCGACATTGGTGAACTGGCACCTGGGCGGCAGGCCGATCTGGCCCTGTTCCGGCTCGATGACCTGCGCTTCTCCGGCAGCCACGACCCGCTCTCCGCATTGTTGCTCTGCGGGGCGGACCGGGCCGACCGGGTGATGGTGGCCGGAAACTGGCGCGTCATCGACGGCACGCTTCCGGACTGCGACCTGCCGGAACTCATCTCCCGGCACACCGCCGCGGCCCGGAAGATGATGGCCGGATAAGCGGCGCCGAGGCAACTCAACGCTAAGAATTTAACCTGCCTGCGGCTGAGAATTAACGCCCCGGAAACGGAACTTCGTTTTATTCCGACGCAAACAATTCGTTCTTGACAGGCGGGGCCCGCGGCACCCAGACTGGCGCAAATAACAATTGCAGTGCCGTAAAAAGCGCCGTAAACATCTGAAGTGTCGTAAAACATCGAATCAAGTCGGCTTGTCCGATGGTCAAGGGTGTTCAGCGCCGACACTGCAGTCCTGCCTATCTGAAAGCTGACACCCATGGCACCAGAGCTCTCCGGGAATTTTCTCGACACGTTCAACGCCGCCTCCCTGCCGGAGGCGGAAACCATGTTGCGCCCCTGCGTCGACATCCCGCGCTGGGCCTCAGAAGTAGCAGCTGCCCGCCCGTTTGCCACCCCCGGGGAACTGCTGAGCTTCGCTGAGCTCGCTGCCCCGGACTGGACCGAAGCAGAGATCGATGCTGCGCTGGTCCATCATCCGCGAATCGGCGAGCGTCCGGCCGGTTCCGGCTCCGAGGCGCAGTTCTCCCGCGGCGAGCAGGCCTCCGTGAGCAGCCTCGACGGCCTGTCCGAGAGGCTGCTCGCCGGAAACCGAGACTATGAAGACAAGTTCGGCCGCGTTTTCCTCATCCGCGCGGCCGGGCGCAGCGGCGAGGAGATCCTGGATAATCTCCGCCAGCGGCTCGGCAACACCTCCGCCGAAGAACTCCCCGTCATCGCAGCCCAGCTGCGGGACATCGCCATCCTCCGGCTCCGGAAACTCCTGGGCGTGGCGCGCAGCCACATCACCACCCATGTCCTGGATACCGCTGCCGGAAAGCCGGCCGACGGCGTCGCCGCCTCCCTCTGGTCCCTGCGCGACGGCGGTTGGGACCAGGTCGGAGAGGGCACCACGGACGGTGACGGCCGGATCAGCAGCCTTGGCCCGGAAGAACTGCTTCCGGGTACCTACCGGATCGACTTCGCCACCGGCGACTACTTTGCCGCTACGGCAACCGACACCTTTTTCCCCAGCGTCTCCCTGACCTTCACCCTCGCCAACCCGGAGCAGCACTACCACGTGCCGCTGCTGCTCAGTCCCTTCGCCTACTCCACCTACCGAGGAAGCTGACCACCATGACAGAAGCAATGCAGGCCCCGATGGGGAACAGTTTCACGGAAAAGGCACCGCAACATCCGGAACCGGCAGCGGGGGAAAGTGGCGCTGCGCCGCGGATTGTGCTCGGCAGCAACCAGTATGGAAAGGCCGAGGTCCGGCTGGTCAAAGTCACGCGGGATACCGCCCGGCATCAATTGGAGGACCTCAGCGTCACCTCCCAGGTGCACGGCGACTTTGAGGCGGCCCACACGCAGGGCGACAACTCGCATGTGGTGGCCACCGATACGCAGAAGAACACCATTTATGCCTTTGCGCGCGACGGCGTGGGCTCGCCGGAGGAGTTCCTTGGCCGGCTGGCAGCCCACTTCACCACCGGTTTCGACTGGGTCAGCGGCGGACGCTGGGCGGCGGAGCAGTACTTCTGGAACCGGATCAACGACCACGACCACGCCTTCGCGAAGGACAAGTCCGAAATCCGGACCGCGGTGCTCCTCGCTGCGGACGGCCGGACCCACCTGGTCTCCGGGATCACCGGCCTGACCGTCCTGAAAACCACCGGCTCCGAATTCCACGGCTTCCCCCGGGACCGCTACACCACCCTGGCCGAGACCACCGACCGGATCCTGGCCACCGACGTCACCGCCAAGTGGCGCTACGCCGACGGCGCCGACCTCTCCGGCCTGGACTTCAACGCCGTCTACGCTTCGGTGCGGAACCTGCTCCTGGACGCCTTCGCTGCCACCCATTCCCTGGCCCTGCAGCAGAGCATGTTCGAAATGGGCAAGGCAGTGCTCCAGGCCCATCCGGAAATCGACGAGGTCCGGCTGTCACTGCCGAACAACCACCACTTCCTGGTGGACCTGGCACCCTTTGGGGTCGACAACCCCAACGAGGTCTTCTTCGCCGCGGACCGGCCCTACGGACTCATTGAGGCGGCCGTGCTGCGGGAGGGTACGGAGCCCCAGTCGCCGGTCTGGAACACCATCGGCGGATTCTGCTGATGCCCCGCAGGGCACCGAACCCGAACCCAAACCCGGCGCCGGCCACCGTCCTGGGCGGGGAGCACCTGCTCCGCCTGGACGCTGCGCTGGCCGACACCGACCGGCTGCTCGCCGCCGCATACCCCGGCGACGCCGGCACCCGGCAACCCGTGCATACCGTGTACATCCCGGCCGATCGCTGCCTTCCCGGGCTGCCCGCGGACTGGGGCACGGCCGGCCTGTCCGCGGTGGAAAACCACGGGGGATTGCCGGCGCTCGCCACCCTGCTGGGCCTGGACGCGGACCTGGCCGCCGCCGTCGTGCCCCTGGTCGACGCCAAGCTGCGCACCGAGCCCATCGAAGACCTGCGGCTGGATTTCGAAGACGGCTACGGCCTGCGCCCCGACGCTGAGGAGGACGCCCATGCGGTCCGCGCCGCGGCGGCGGTGGCGGGCGCCGTCCGCACCGGCACCGCGCCGCCGTTTGTCGGCATCAGGTTCAAGTCCTTCGAAGCAGCCACCCGCGCCAGGGGCGTCCGGACACTGGATCTGTTCCTGTCCGGGCTGCTCGGGTCCGGTCCGCTGCCCGACGGGCTGGTGCTTACGCTGCCCAAGGTATCCACGGTGGATCAGGTCGAAGCCATGGCCTTTACCTGCGGGCGGCTGGAGGAGGCCCACGGGCTTCCCCCGGGGCGGCTGCGGTTCGAGGTGCAGGTGGAAACCCCGCAGCTGATCCTGGCCGCCAACGGCACCGTGCCGGTGGCACCGCTGATCCACCGCGGCAAAGGGCGGGTTTCCGGCCTGCATTACGGCACGTATGACTACAGCGACTCCCTGCAGATCGCCGCGGCGCACCAGTCCATGGAGCATCCGGCCGCCGACTACGCCAAGGCCGTGATGCAGGTGGCTGCCGCGGGAACCGGCGTCCGGCTCTCCGACGGATCCACGAACATCCTGCCGCTGGGCACCCCCGGCGAGGTCCGCAGTGCCTGGGCGCTTCACGCCCGGCTGGTGCGCCGTTCCCTGGAACGTGGCTTCTACCAGGGCTGGGACCTGCACCCCGCGCAGCTGCCCACCCGGTATCTGGCCACCTACTCCTTCTACCGGGAAGGGTTCGACGCCGCTGCGGGCCGGCTGCGCGATTATGTGCAGAAACGGTCCGGCAGCGTCCTCGACGAGCCCGCCACCGCGCGCGCCCTGGCCCGGTTTGTGCACCGCGGTTTGCTCTGCGGAGCGCTGACCGGGGATGAGGTTGTCAGGAACACCGGGCTGGCCGGCCCCGACCTCGCTGCCCTCGCGCATCCCCACGCCGCCGCGGCAGGTACGGAGCCAGCCAGTGGCACCAACACCGACGCCGCCACAACCACCAACGCAGCCACCAACGCACCCACAGAGAAGGTCCGCTAAGTGAACACCCCAGACCGCAACGCCCCCCGCTACTTCGCCCCCGAGGCAGGCCTGCCGGCCCAGACCGAGCTGCTCACCTCCCGCGCCGTAGTCACCGAGGCGTACACAGTCATTCCGCGCGGAGTGCTGCGGGACATCGTGGTCAGCGTGCTGCCCGGCTGGCGGGACACCCGCACCTGGATCCTGAACCGGCCGGTGGCCGGCGGCGCCACCACCTTTGCCCAGTACCTGGTGGAGGTGGGGCCCGGCGGCGGGTCCCGCACTCCGGAGCCGGAACAGGGCGTGGTGGAGTCCTTCGTGTTTGTGCTCGAAGGAACGCTGACCGTTGCCCTGGCCGACGGGGAGCAAACGCTCACCCCCGGCGGATTCGCCTACCTGCCTCCGGAAACGGTCTGGGAGGTGTCCAACGACGGCGCGGACCCGGCGAAGTTCCAATGGATCCGCAAGGCCTACCAGCCGCTGGCCGGGCACCTGCCGGCACCGGTATTCGGCAACGAGGCGGACCTGGAACCGGCCGCGATGCCGGGCACGGACAACAAGTGGCGGACCACCCGGATGATTCCGGTCGATGACATTGCCTACGACATGCACGTCAACGTGGTGACCTTCGAGCCGGGCGCGGTGATTCCGTTCGCCGAAACCCACGTGATGGAGCACGGGCTCTACGTGCTCGAAGGCAAGGCCGTCTACCGGCTGAACCAGGACTGGGTGGAGGTGCAGGAAGGCGACTACATGTCCCTGCGCGCGTTCTGCCCGCAGGCCTGTTATGCCGGCGGGCCCTCCAACTTCCGCTACCTGCTCTATAAGGACGTCAACCGCCAGGTCCTGCTCGGAGGCCGTTAAGTGGCGCCGGCGTATGACACGGCGCCGTATGACACCGTGATCCGCGGCCGGGCAGTCCTGACCCCTGACGGCCCGGCCCCGGCCGAGGTAGGCATCAACGACGGCGTGATCACCGCCGTCGTGCCCCTGGGCGCCGGGCTGGAAGGGGGCACCCTGATCGAACTGGCCGACGACGAAACCCTGCTTCCCGGACTGGTGGACACCCATGTCCACGTGAACGAGCCCGGCCGCACCGAATGGGAGGGATTCGCCTCCGCCACCCGGGCCGCGGCGGCCGGCGGCGTCACCACCCTGATCGACATGCCGCTGAACAGCATCCCGCCCACGGTGGATGTTGCAGCGCTGGACACCAAACGGGCTGCTGCCGCTTCCCAGGCCTACGTGGACGTCGGCTTCTGGGGCGGCGCCGTGCCGGGAAATGCCGCACAGCTGCAGCCGCTGCATGAGGCCGGGGTGTTTGGCTTCAAGTGCTTCCTGGTCCACTCCGGCGTGGACGAATTTCCCCACCTTGAGCCGGCCGAGATGGAAGCCGACCTGGCCGAGCTGAAGCGCTTCGACGGGCTGCTGATCGTCCATGCGGAAAACCCCGCCGTGCTCGGGCAGGCTCCCGCGGCCGCCGGTGCCCGGTACACCGATTTCCTTGCCTCCCGGCCGGCGGCCGCGGAGGACACCGCCATAACCCAGGTGATCAATGCGGCCCGGCGCACCGGGGCCCGCGCCCACATCCTGCACCTGTCCTCGGCCGATGCGCTGCCGCTGATCGCCGACGCCAAGGCCGACGGCGTCCGCCTCACCGTGGAAACCTGCCCGCATTACCTCACCCTCGCGGCAGAGCAGATTCCCGACGGCGCCACCGCCTTTAAATGCTGTCCGCCGATCCGCGGGGACGACAACCGGGAACGGCTCTGGCAGGGCCTGATGGACGGAACGATCGACTGCATCGTCTCCGACCACTCACCGAGCACGTTGGACCTGAAGGCGCTGGACAGCGGAGACTTCGGCCTGGCCTGGGGCGGGGTGTCCTCCCTGCAGCTGGGCCTGGCCCTGATCTGGACCGAAGCCAGGACCCGGGGCGTGCCCCTGGAGCAGGTAGTGCAGTGGATGTCAGCGGCACCGGCGCGGCTGGCCGGGCTGGAAGCCAAGGGCGGCATCATTCCGGGACGTGACGCGGACTTCGCCGTGTTTGCCGCTGAGGACACCTTTACCGTTGACCCGGCCGCCCTGCAGCACAAGAACCCGATCACGCCCTACGCCGGCTCCGAACTGACCGGCGTCGTCCGCCGCACCCTCCTGGCCGGCGCCGACGTCGACCCCCTGGTTCCGCGCGGGCGGCTGCTGCGGCGGGGGGAATCGTAGCCGAAGCGGGCCCCGGAACCGCCCTTCCGGAACCAGGCAGTGATGGTGGACACAAACGTTGGCGTCGCATTTAAGCGAACCGGCACGGTGAAAGTAGTGTCTTATCTATGGCACCCTTCCGAAACAGCCGCGCCGCGTCGCTGCCCGCTAAACTCTCCCGTTCCTGGCTGCTGGCCTCGGCAGCCGATGAAGCGAACTTCGCACCGGCGCTTGCCTCCGAAGCGGACTCCGTGGTGTTCGACATGGAAGACGCCGTGCCCGCCCCCGGCAAGGCTGAAGCCCGCGAACGCGTGGTGGAGGCTCTCTCCACCGGCATGACCGCCTGGGTGCGCGTCAACGGCATCGAAACCGACTACTGGGCCGACGACCTCGCGGCCCTGTCCAAAGCCCCGGGACTGCGCGGCGTCATGCTCGCCATGACCGAAAAGCCCGAGCAGGTCACCCACACCGCCATGCGGCTGCAGGCAGGAACCCCGGTGCTGGCCCTGGTGGAATCGGCCCTCGGTATTGAGAACGCGACGGCGATTGCCTCCGCACCGGGCACGTTCCGCCTGGCCTTCGGCGTCGGTGACTTCCGCCGCGACACCGGTGCCTCCGACGATCCCATGGCCCTGGCCTACGCCCGCTCCAAGCTGGTGGTCGCTTCCCGCGTCGGCCAGCTGCCCGGCCCGATCGACGGCCCCACCGTCGGTGCCCTGGGCGACAAACTGCTGGAGGCATGCAAGGTCACCCAGTCCATGGGCATGACCGGCAAGCTCTGCCTGATGCCTGAAGCTGCCGACTTCATCAACCACGGCCTCTCGCCGAGCGAATCGGAGGTCCTGTGGGCCCACGAGCTGCTCGAAGCGCACGCCGCCGGCGCCGTGGTGGGCGATGGTTCCTACCTGCCGCGCCTGGCCCGCGCCCAGAAGATCTCCTCGCTGGCCGATTCCTACGGACTCTGGAACGCCTAGGCCTGAAGGACTACCTGGCGGGACCGCCTAAGCCGCGTCAATCGCAGTGAGCAACTCCAGCACCCGCGCCGTAAGTGCGGGTGCTGCGCTCTCGTCATAGTCCGCCAGGGCGATGTCCGCAAAGAGGTGCGAGATGCCCGGATACAGGATCAGCTCCGCCTCGCCGGTGGCTTCGACCAGGTTCTCGGCGGCGCTGAGATCGCCCTCCTCCACAAAGATCGGATCCGCGTCCATGCCGTGGATCTGCACCGGCACTCCGTCCGGCCAGCTGTCCGCGTAGGTTCCCAGCGGCATACACGCACTGACCAGCACCGCGCCGCGGGCGCCGGGCCGGGTCTGCGCCAGCCGCTGGGCGCAAAGCACTCCCAGCGAGAAGCCGATATAGACCATTTCGGGCGGAAAGCGGCCGGCGATCCTGACCCCGGCTTCCTCGATCTCCTCCAGACCGAGTTCCTGCGCGTAGGCCACGCCGTCGTCGAGGTGCGCGAAGGTGTGGCCGTCGTAAAGGTCCGGGACGGTCACGGTGTGGCCGGCCCCGCGCAGCACGTCCGCAAAAGCGTCCATGCCGGAGGTCAGCCCCTGCGCGTGGTGGAACAGCAGGACATTGGCCACGGGAGTGCTCCTAGCGTTCTACGCGTCCCGGCGTTCGACGAGGATGCCGTCTTCATCGGCATAGAGCACGGCGCCCGGGTGGAAGGTGACGCCGCCGAATTCAACCGGTACATCCACCTCGCCGGCGGATTCCTTGGCGCTCTTGCGCGGATTCGAGCCCAGCGCCTTTACGCCCAGCGGAAGCTTGGCCACGGCGGCCCGGTCCCGGATCGGTCCGTTGATGACCACTCCGGCCCAGCCGTTCGCCACGGCCGCGCCGGCAATCATGTCGCCCATCAGCGCGCTGTTGAAGGATCCGGCGCCGTCGACCACCAGCACGGCACCGCCGCCGGGGGAGTTCAGGAGGGACTTCACCAAGCCGTTGTCTTCCAGGCAGCGGACGGTGCGGATCGGCCCGGTGAAGCTGGTGTGTCCGCCCAGGTCCTGGAACTGAAGGGTCACGGACGCCAGGAGATCGCCGTGCTGGTCGTAGAGGTCTGCTGTGCTGAATTCCATGGACCTACTGTGGCACAGGGCCTAGCGGGAGCGCTGGAGCGACGCTGCGTGTGCCTTCAGGACTTCCACGACTTCCAGCAGCTCGGCCACCGACTCGGCGGTGGAGGAGCTTTTCTCCCGCGGCCAGCCGCCGGGCAGGCCCTCGTTGTAGTAGAGCCCGTCGCCGAGCAGCACAATGGCACGGGCGATGGCCGGGCTGCCGACCTCAGCCAGCACCAGGTCCATCCAGTCGCGGTGGATGCGTTCGAGCACTGCCGAGGCTTCCGCGTCGGAGGCCTGGGCCAGGCGTACGACGCCGATCAGGGCGCGGTCCAGCGCGCTGCCCACGTAGACGGATTCCCGGACCAGGTACCGGGACGGGCCCTCGGGATCAGCGG
Organism: Arthrobacter jiangjiafuii; assembly: GCF_018622995.1. Lineage (NCBI taxonomy): Bacteria > Bacillati > Actinomycetota > Actinomycetes > Micrococcales > Micrococcaceae > Arthrobacter > Arthrobacter jiangjiafuii. The sequence continues at coordinate 3,419,109 of NZ_CP076022.1, read as the reverse complement.
CCATGGTCCGGATATCCTCGGCGGCCAGCTCCTGGAGCCGGGTTATCAGGGCGGCGGCCAGGGCTTCCTTGTTCTTGAAGTGGTACAGCAGCCCGCCCTTGGAAACTCCGGCCAGCGCGACGACGGCGTCCATTGTGGCCCCCCGGGGACCTTCATTGATCAGCAGTTCCTCGTAGGCGGAGAGGATGCGATCCCGGGTGGATATGTGCTCAGGCATACGTTTACGCTACGCCATCAATTCCTGTACAGTCTAGACGGTACAGTAAATGCCTGCGGCCCGGCCGCCGGCTGCTGGCGAACACCCCCACGATCCTTAAAGGAGACAGCTGTGCCCGCGGTACTGGAAGCGCACCCCATTCAACGAGCCGGACGGCGTGAATGGCTGGGACTGGCAGTGCTCATGCTGCCTGTGCTGCTGATTTCCGTGGACAACACCGTGCTCAGTTTCGCCATCCCGTCGCTGTCCCGCGCGCTGGCTCCCACCGGCACCGAACTGCTCTGGATCGTGGACATCTACGCACTGGTCCTGGCCGGCCTGCTGGTCCCCATGGGAGCACTGGGTGACCGGATCGGCCGGCGGAAGCTGCTGCTGGTGGGCAGCGCCGGATTCGGCCTGGTTTCCGCCGCCGCGGCCTTTGTCCCCAGCGCCGAGGCCCTGATCGGCGCCCGTGCGCTGCTCGGGCTCTTCGGCGCCATGCTGATGCCGGCCACACTGTCCCTGATCCGGAACATCTTCACCGTTCCCTCCCAGCGGCGCATCGCCATTGCCGTCTGGGCCGCCGGCTTCTCCGGCGGCGCCGCGCTCGGCCCCATCGTGGGCGGCGTGCTGCTGGAGCACTTCTGGTGGGGATCGGTGTTCCTGCTCTCCGTTCCGGTGCTCATCCCGCTGCTGGTCCTGGGCCCGATCCTGCTGCCCGAATCCCGTGACCCGAATCCGGGGCCGGTGGACCTGTTGAGCGTGCTGCTGGTCATGGCAGCGATGTTCCCGGTTGTCTACGGCATCAAGGCGATTTCGACCTCGGGGGCAGGGGCCGAATCGCTGCTGCCCATCGCCGTCGGGCTGGCCTTCGGGGTGCTCTTTGTCCGCCGCCAGCTCCGCCGCCTGCATCCCATGCTGGATGTGCGGCTGTTCCGCAACCCCACCTTCAGCGGTTCCATCGGCGCCAACCTGCTCAGCGTCTTCTCACTGGTCGGGTTCATCTTCTTCCTGTCCCAGCACCTGCAGCTGGTCCTGGAGAAGTCACCGCAGGAAGCCGGCCTGATCATGCTGCCGGGCCTGCTGCTGACCATCATCGCCGGGCTGGCGGTGGTCCGCGTGGTCCGGCACATCCGCCCGGGATACGTGGTGGCCGGCGGACTGCTGCTGAACGCCGTGGGCTACACGATCATCCTGGCCGCCGGGGACGGCGGAGTGGGCGGGCTGATGGTGGCGTTCATGGTCCTCGGGCTCGGCGTGGGGGCGGCCGAAACGATCTCCAACGACCTGATCCTGTCCTCGGTGCCGCCCACCAAGGCAGGTGCGGCCTCGGCGATCTCCGAGACGGCCTATGAAGTGGGTTCCGTGCTGGGCACCGCCGTCCTGGGCAGCATCCTGACGGCGGACTACCGCAACGGGGTGTCAGTGCCCGAGGGGCTGTCGCCGGACGACGCTGCCGCCGCCTCCGAGACGCTCGGCGGTGCCGTTGAGGCGGCCCAGCGGCTGCCCGGCGAGTCCGCGCAGCAGCTGCTCGAATCGGCCCGCGCCGCCTTTGATTCCGGTGTGGACACCACCTCGCTGATCGGCCTGGTGCTGATGCTGGTTGCCGCAGCCGGCGCCGTCGTCATCCTGCGCCGCGCCACCGCCGACTAAACGCCGCCCGGGCTCCCCGCCACTCCCGGGCGCACCGGAATTAGTCCGATTCGGTGCGGTGGATGATCAGGACCGGACAGTTGGCATGCGAGGCCAGGGTCGAACTGACCGACCCCAGCAGCAGCCCGGCGAAACCGCCCCGGCCGCGGTTGCCAACCACCAGCATCTCGGCGCCCCGGCTGGCTTCAATGAGCATTTTCGCCGGGTTGCCCACCAGCGCCGTCCGTTGCAGGCCCGGCGGGACATCATCGCCGAACGCGTCCCGGACCGCGTCGCGGAGGACCTCCTCGGCCTCGGTGTGCGGGGACCAGGTCTCGGTGGCGACGGGGGGCGTCAGGGAAATGGCGTGCTCCCCGACCGTCACTACCTCCAACGGGCGGCCCAGTGCCTCGGCCAGGTGGCGCGCCTTCCGCAGGGCCTGCAGGGACAGCTGTGAACCGTCCACCCCTGCGACTATCCGCTTGCGGTCTTCACCTTGAGTGCTCATGTGGTCCCGTTCCTCTCAGGCAGCAGCCGTTGCTGTGTCAATCCTGTCGGAAATTACGGCCGCGCGGGAGGGGAGCCATAGCATCAGGACATGCTTTATCCCGATCGCCGCCGGCCCGTAACCACCATGACAACCGGCCTGCTGCTGGTCTTGGCCCTGCTCTCGGCCACCGGACCGTTTGCCACCGACCTGTATCTGCCCTCATTCCCTGCAATGACCGGGGAGCTCGGGGCCTCTGCGACCGGCGTGCAGCTGACCCTCACCGCCTTTTTCCTCGGCATGGGCGCCGGCCAGCTGGTCTTCGGTCCGCTCTCCGACCGGCACGGACGCTTCCGCCCGCTGCTGCTGGGCTCGGCGGGCTTTGTCCTCGCCTCCGCGCTCTGCGCCCTGGCCCCGACACTGGAGGTGCTGGTGGCGGGACGCCTCATCCAGGGGCTGAGCGCATCGGCGGGCGTGGTGATTGCGCGGGCCATGGTCTCGGACCTGACCACGGGAGCGACGTCGGCCCGGACCTTCAGCCTGCTCATGACCATTGGCGGTGTGGCCCCGGTCCTGGCCCCGACGGTGGGCGGTTTCCTGGCCGAGGGCCTGGGCTGGCGCGGGGTGCTGTGGGTGCTGGCCGGGCTGGCACTGCTGATGTTCGCCTGCGTGGCTGCAGTGGCGGGCGAAACCCATCCCCGCGTCCACCGCAGCAGCGGTCCGTTGCTGGCCGGTCTGGCAGAGGTGCTCCGGAACCGGAAATTCACCGGCTATGTGGTGCTCTTCGCAAGCAGCTTCGGGGTCCTGATGGCTTACATCTCGGCATCACCCTTCGTCTACCAGAACCTGATGGGGCTTTCGGCCTCCATGTACGGCCTGGCCTTCGGCATCAACGCGATGGGCCTGGTGGGTGCGGGGTTTATCTCCGCCCGGCTGGCCCATCGGGTGCCGCCGAGGAAAACCGTCACCGTGGCCGTTTCCGTGCTGCTGGCCATGTCCCTGGCCATTCTGGCGCTCGTGGCGCTGTCCTCTCCGCCGCTGCTTCTGGCGGTCCCCATCTTCTGTGCCGCCAGCTCCATTGGCTTCATCATGGGCAACACCACGTCCCTGGCGCTCGCCGAAGCAGGCCAGGCTGCCGGCAGCGGCTCCGCGGCGCTGGGCAGCGCACAGTTCTTCATGGGCGCTGTCGTCTCGCCGCTGACCGGGCTGGCCGGCGGGGGATCCGCGCTCCCGCTGGCACTGGTGATGACTGTCTGCGCGCTGCTGTCCGTCGCAGCGCTGGCCGCAACCAGGCGGCGCAGGCCGGCTCGGTAGACTTGGCGACTATGCGAACCATGAATAAGTACCGCACCGTCATTGTCTGGCTTCTGATCATCGCGCTGGTGGGAAGTGTCGGCGTCGGCTTCCTGGGCCTGTTCTTCTAGGCTCAAAAGTTGAGGCCGGCAGGCCGCCGGGTCTAGGGTAGTAAGCATACTTACGCTTTTGGCCGGGAGGGTGAAAACACCGCCGCGGGCCGGCGTACCGACGCAGAATGACCTACCGAAAGTGGGAAACTCTATGACCAACGGCAGCACGAAAGACCAGTACACGTTCCAGAACCCGGTGGACCGGTTCCCGGAAATCACCCCGCCCGTCCAGGACCAGCCGGAGCCCGGTCTCGACGCCGATCTGGAGCCGAAGACCGACCGCGGCGAGGATTCCTACCGCGGAACCGGCCGCCTCGAAGGGCGCAAGGCCCTGATCACCGGCGCTGACTCCGGTATCGGAGCGGCAGTGGCCATCGCCTACGCCCGTGAAGGCGCCGACGTCGCACTGGCCTACCTGCCCGAGGAAGAAGAAGACGCACGGGAGATCATCCGGCTCGTCGAAGCCGCCGGCCGCAAGGCGGTAGCGCTCCCCGGCGATGTGCGCGACGCCGCGTACTGCAAGCAGCTGGTCGCCGACGCCGTCGAGGCACTGGGCGGCCTCGACATCCTCGTGAACAACGCGGGCAAGCAGGTGGCCGTGGACAATCTTGAAGACCTCTCCGACGAGCAGCTGGATGACACCTTCAAGACCAACATCTACGCCTTCTTCCGCATCACCAAGGCGGCGCTGCCGCACCTGCCTGCCGGCTCAAGCATCATTAACACCACCTCGGTCCAGGCCTACAGCCCCTCGCCGTACCTGCTGGACTACGCCAGCACCAAGGCGGCGATCAACAACTTCACCAAGGGACTGTCCCAGCAGCTGGCACCCAAGGGAATCCGCGTGAATGCCGTCGCGCCGGGACCGTTCTGGACGCCGCTGCAGGTTTCCGACGGCCAGCCCAAGGACAAGCTGCCCGAGTTCGGCAAGGACACCGCGCTCGGCCGCGCCGGTCAGCCCACCGAGCTGGCCCCGGCCTATGTGTTCCTGGCATCGCCGGAATCCAGCTTCGTGGTGGGCGAAACGCTGAACGTCAACGGCGGCATGCCCACGCCGTAGCGGGCAAAAAGCCCGCGGACAGCAAAAAGCCGGCCTGCCCTCCTTGGATGGAGTGCAGGCCGGTTTTTTGTGCCGGTGGTTTTTTCCGGCAGCCGGCGGGTCGGTTACGCGCGGACGTCGGCGTCGCTGAAGTCCGCCCGGTCGATCCGGCGGTGGTAGCGCATCCCGGCCAGGCCGCCCAGCAGGGCTCCAAGCAGGGACGCGGCCAGGGTGGCCGCGATGGCAATCCAGGTCACTGCGGAGGCGCCGTCAAGGTCCTCGGGCAGCGGAGCCACGGTGTTCAGTGCGGTGATGCTGCGGATGTTGTTGTCAAAGACCAGTCCCAGCACTACCACCACAACACCGGCGATGAGGGCCCAGATCCAGACGGCCAGGCCCTGCTTCAGGCCGTTGAACCGGGCCATCCGGCCTGCCACGTAGCCGCCGGCGTAATAGGCCAGCAGCAGGACGAGCAGCAGGACAACGACGCCGATAATTCCGGCGCTCTGGTTGGCCATGGCCTGGTCCAGTGACTGGTCGAGGTCATTGTCGGTGGAGAAGCCGACGGCGGCGCCAATGGCAGCGGCCAGTGCGGACAGGAGCACCACCATGCCGGTGGCGGTCAGCCAGCCGAAGAAGGCCGCACCGAACTTGATGCCGCCGAAGCGTTCCTTTTCCAGGGCCAGCAGCGCCTCGCGGTTGGCCCTGTTGGGGAGCGCGGTGTTGGGAAGCGCGGCTCCGGCGGCGGTGGTGTCTGTGGTTCCGGCAGGGGTGGCTGTCCGGTCGTCGGCCACCTCCGGGCGGTTGCCGTTGTCTGCCGCGTAATCCTGGTGCGGATCCTTGGTGGCGCTCAGCGGCATGGCACGCGTTGTGCCGTCGTCGTGCGGAGAGGCGTCCATGCGGCGTGCGGATGCTCCGTCGGTGCCGCCTTCCGATTCCGCTGCTCCGGCCCGGGCTGGACCGGCGGATGTTGCACCGGCGGGGAGGACCTGGGTTTCGTCGGCAGGTGCCAGGCGGTCTGACCGGTCCCGGATGGGTCCGCCGTCGGGGCCCAGCGGGTTGGAATTGTCGGCGGAGCTGTTGGCGGCTCCGGGGCGGCCGGTGTTGCCTGATTCCGTGCTCATCTGTTTCTCCTGGTGCGGTGGCGTGGCGGCTGGGTGCAGCCGATGGTGCGGCCGGATTGGCCTGTGCTGTAAGCAAGCTTAGTATTCACGGTCACTGCTTGGCGATTGCCGGACTGTCGCCGCGCGCCGGTTCAGGCGCCGTTCCGGCCTGGACCGCTTGTCCGGCCCCGGCTCATGTGGATGGAAGACTGGGGAAATGGACCCCGACATTCTCATTACCGTCATCGCCGCCCTTGCCATCGCTGTTGGCCTGACCGGCATAGTTGTCCCGGTCCTGCCGGGGAGCATCCTGATTATCGCTGCCCTGCTGGGCTGGGCGCTGGCTATGCAGAGCACTGCCGCGTGGTGGGCCTTCGGGGTGGGGGCAGCCCTGGCGCTGGCGGGGTTGTTGTCCAGCGCGGTGCTGACCGGGCGGAAACTCAAGCAGCGTAAAGTCCCCAACACCTCAATCCTGGCCGGAGTGGTGGTGGGTGTCGTCGGGATGTTCGTCATTCCCGTGGTGGGATTGATCGTCGGGTTTGCGGTGGGGCTCCTGCTCAGCGAATACCTGCGCCGTCGCAGCCTGCCCGAGGCCTGGTCGGCCAGCTACGCCGCACTGAAGGCGATGGGCCTGGGTATCCTGCTGGAGCTGGGCTTCGCCTTTGCCGCCGGCACCGCGTTTGTCGGCGGCATCTGGTGGCACTTCGCCTCGCGGTAACTCCCGGCGAACCTAACCGGCGCTGACGAACTCGGCCAAGGCGCCCAGCTGGTCCACCCGGCATTCGGGATTGACGTACATCATGTGCCCGGCCTCGTAATAGTGGTGGCAGAACCGGGCCCGCGCCGCATCATCCAGCCGCATGTGCGCCCAGACGTACTCGGCGGCGAAATGGGGTGTGGCGCCGTCGTGGTAGCCATAGTCCACATGGACCCGCAGCGCCGGATTGTGCACCAGAAGCCGTTCCAGGGTGTCGGTGACATCCACCGGGACCCCTTCGAAGTTCTTGTAGCTCCAGGGCTGGACCCGGCCGGTGAGGATTTCATACGGCAGGTCGTTCTCATAACCCAGCTCGGCCCGCAGATAGTGGTTGATGGCCGCCGAGTACGGCCCGTTGATGGCCACCAGGGACGGATCGTCCCAGTTGATGGAGTCCTGCTGGCGGGCCGGACGGGCGGTGAAACGGCCGTCGATCCGGCCCACCACCAGGTTCTCGTCGCGCAGCAGCTCGGCGGAGAACTGCGCGTAGTCCCAGCGCAGATTGGTGCGGCGGATAAAGCCCGGATCGAGGGTGGTGATATCGGCCAGCCGGCGGACGACGTCGTCGAACTCTTCTGCGCTCAGCCGCGCGCCCTGCGTCAGGGCGTAGCCAAACTCCTTCCCGGCAAAGTCCTCTGCCTCGCGCACCACCTCGGCGAGCTCCCGGTCCCCGTACCGCCCGTGGAAATGCGCGATGGCTGCGTAGGTGGGCAGGTGCAGGGCGTAGGGGGTGTCGCGGCCGGGGGCGAAATCCAGCGTGGCCAGGTTCAGGACGGTGGAAATCAGCCCCAGCCCGTTGACGGCCATCCCGTAGGCGTCGAAAAGCCTGCCGGCGACGGCCACGGCCCGCAGCGTGCCGTACGACTCGCCGACCAGGTATTTCGGGCTGAGCCAGCGGTTGTTGCGCGTGGTCCAGAGCCGGATCACTTCGGCCACCAGGTCCCGGTCCGCCTCGAACCCGTGGAATTCTCCGGCCTCGTTGCCGTCCACCACGCGGGAGAAGCCAGTGTTCACCGGATCGATCATCACCAGGTCTGCGTGCTGCAGCAGGGTTTCCGGATTGTCGACCAGTCCGAAGGGCGGTGGCGTCAGCGAGCCGACATCCCCGGAATCAACTATCCGCGGACCGAGCAGCCCCATGTGCAGCCACACCGAGGAAGATCCCGGGCCGCCGTTGAAGGCGAAGACCACCGGCCTGCGGTTGGCGGCGGGGGCCGGCGCCGGGGCTGCAGGGTCCCGCGGTGCTGCCGTTTCCCGCGGGGCTGCGGAGTCCCCGGCGTCGTCCGGATCGGCGGTGTAGGCCACCAGGAAAATCTCTGCCTTCGGCTGGAACCCGTCGGATTTACCGTCCGTGGTCACTTCCCGGCGCAGCACCATCCGGCCGGTTGTGGTCGTGTAGCGCAGGCCGGAGGGCAGGGCATGGTGGCGGACCGTGAAATCGTCGGTGGCCAACTGGTCCGGTGAAGCGCTGGTCTCAGGATGCTGGGTGTCGTCACTGGTGGGCATTGGTGAAGTCTAACGACCCCGCCGGCCCCTATGCCGGGTGGCGCAGTGCAGCCGTCTCGTCGAGTTCGCGGCGGTCCAGGAGTCCGGCTAGGGCTTCGTACCACTCGGCCGCGTCCGGCGAGGGGTACTCGCAGTCCAACTGTTCATAGGCACGATCCACGAGCACCTGTAGCTCGGGTGTGGGGATGGCGGCCAGCCCTTTCGCGTCGGCCGGATCCTCCGGCAGCCCCAGCACGCGGAGCTGGTCCGGGGAGAAGGGCTTGTATCTGATCCTCATCCGCTTATTCCGTTTCCGGGAGCGGATGGACCTGCAGCAGGCGCAAGGGCCCGGTGCGGCGGAAATGTGGGAGTCCACGGACCGCTGTCCGTGCGGATGAGCGCGCGCGGGTGTTCCATATTGATTCCAAACCGGATCATCTAGGTGGGAAGCGTGGCGCACTTCTGGGCCGTTCTCAACGCTAGCCCTTTGCCTGCCGCTCCACAATCAGCAGGGCCTACTCGGTGTCTGCAGCCCCAGACGGAAAAACATAAATAGAAACCTTGCTGATGACTTTGCCCTGGGCTAGCTTTCTAAGCGACAACCCGCAGATCCCCTCCGGGACCGGTAAGACGGGAACGCCAGCGGAGGTGTGCAGAGTGTTCTTTCACAAGCAGGAACTCCAGTTCAAATCCACCCCGGACCAGCCCGATGCCGTTTATGCCCGCAAGCTCCAGGAGGTGCTCGGAGGCCAGTACGGTGAGATCTCCGTGGCCCTGCAGTATGAGTTCCAGGCCTGGAACGCCCACGTTCCGGGCAAGTACCGCGATCTGTTGTACGGAATCGGTGCCGAGGAAATGGGCCACGTTGAAATGCTGGCCATCATGATTGCCCAGCTGCTGGAAAAGGCGCCCCTGGGAATCACGGAGGACGCCGTCCAGTCCGACCCCACCGTGGCAGCCGTGGTCGGGGGCATGGATGTCCAGCACGCCATTGTGGCCGGGGCCGGCGCCCGCCCCGTGGATTCCAACGGGAACCCCTGGCAGGGGAGCTACATCACGGCCAGCGGCAATATGCTGGCGGACTTTACCGCCAATGCCAACGCCGAAATGCAGGGCCGGCTGCAGGTGGCCCGGCTCTACCATATGACCGACGACCACGGGGTCCGGGACCTGCTCTCCTTCCTGCTGGCCCGCGACACCATGCATCAGAACCAGTGGACAACTGCCGCGCTGGAGCTGCAGGCGGAGGGTGCTGAATCCCTGCCGGTCCCCTCCAACTTCCCGATCAAGAAGGAAGAGCGCTCCGTTTCCTACCAGTACCTGAACTTCTCCGACGGCCAGAGTGCCTCCGAAGGCTCCTGGGCTTCCGGACCCACGCCCGACGGCCTCGGCGAGTTTACGTACCACGAGGGCCCGACGACGTCGGCCCCCATGCCTGAACCGACCCGGGTGGATGCGCGCTACTACGGCACTACCGACCTGCCGAACATCGTGGAGAAGGCTGCCGGAGCGGTCCAGGACAAGATGCACAAGGAATAGCGGCCCGCAAGCACCACTGCAGCACCGCGGCTGCGCCTGGAACGGCGCAGCTGCGGTGCTGCTTCGTTGTGTGGGCAGCCATGCACTCCCGCCGCGGTCCTGACGCGCTGGTTTGTCATAAATGCGCCTTACTGTGTCCTGCGCCACATTTGCGGTACCTTGGCCGCAGAACATTACCGACCGTTCTTTCAGTTATTCCTTTGTCACTCGCCCCACTTCGGATAAACGATGGAGTTTCCATGAGCAACAGCACCGCCGCGCTGCCCAACGGGCGCATGACCAGCGAGGAGCGCAAAGTCCTTGCGGGCACGCTGGTTGGCACCACCATTGAGTGGTACGACTTCTTCATTTACGCCCAGGCGGCCGGCCTCGTGCTGGCCACCCTGTACTTCGGTCCCGTGATGGAGGGGCCGCTGGGCCAGGTGGTCTCCTTTGCGACCATCGGCATCAGCTTCCTCTTCCGCCCCTTGGGCGCCGTCGTCGCCGGCCACCTTGGCGACAAGCTCGGCCGGAAAAAGATGCTTGTCTTCACCCTGCTCATGATGGGCGCTTCCACTGCCCTGATCGGCCTGGTCCCCACCTATGCCCAGATTGGCATTGCCGCCCCGATCCTGCTGGTGGTGCTGCGCATCCTGCAGGGATTCTCCGCAGGTGGCGAGTGGGGCGGCGCGGCCCTGCTTTCGGTGGAACATGCACCGGTGAACAAGCGCGGCCTGTTCGGCGCCTATCCGCAGATCGGCGTCCCGATCGGCATGATCCTGGCGACCTTCGTCATGTATGTCCTGAGCACTGCCCTGACCGAGGAACAGTTTCTCTCCTGGGGCTGGCGCATCCCGTTCCTGTTCTCCGTGGTGCTGATCGGGGTGGGCTACTTCATCCGCCGCTCCGTCTCGGAAAGTCCGGTGTTCAAGGAGATCCAGGAGCGCAAGAACGAATCCTCCGCACCTCTTGCCCAGCTGTTCAAGCACAACACCCGCGAAGTCATCCTCAGTGCCCTGATCTTCATCGCCAACAACGCCGCCGGCTACCTGGTCATCGCGTTCTTTGCCTCCTACGCCACGACAAAGGTCGACGCCGGCGGGTTGGGCATGCACCGGCCCTCGGTGCTGCTCGCCACCACCCTGGGCTCCTTCGGCTGGCTGATCTTCACGCTCTACGGCGGCATCCTCTCCGACCGGATCGGCCGCATCAAGACCTTCCAGATCGGCTACGCCTGGGTGTTCCTGTGGTCGGTGCCGATGTTCCTGCTGATCGACACCGCCAACGTTGTGCTGTTTGCCGTATCCATCTTCGTGCTGACGATCGGCCTCGGGCTCTCCTACGGTCCGCAGTCGGCGTTGTACGCGGAGATGTTCCCGGCCCGGGTGCGCTACTCGGGTGTCTCCATCGGCTATGCACTCGGTGCGATCCTGGGCGGCGCCTTTGCGCCGACCATCGCCCAGATGCTGCTCAACAAGACCGGATGGTCGCCGTCAATCGGGATCTACATCATGGTGCTGTGCGTGATCTCCTTTGCCGCAGTCACTATGGTGAAGGAAACCAAGGGCGCTGACCTGCACATAGAGGAAGCGGGGCAGAAGAACCGCCGCTGACGCTGCTAACACCTGGCAGGGCAGCGGTCCCGAGGACAGCGGCAGGAAACCGGCAGGAACAACGGATGGGGTGGGGCGCATGAGGATTCGTGGTGCTGTTCTGGAGCAGGTCGGAAAACCGGCAAAGTACGCCGATTCCCGTCCACTGTCGGTCTGCGACCTGGAGCTCGACGACCCGGCGGGGGACGAGATCCTGGTCCGGATCGAGTGCGCCGGAATCTGCCACTCCGACCTGTCGGTGCTCAATGGGGACCGGGTGCGCCCGGTCCCCATGCTGCTCGGCCATGAAGCATCCGGCATCGTGGAGGCGGTCGGCCCCACGGTGACGGAACTGGTCCCCGGCGACCGCGTGGTGATGACATTCCTGCCACGCTGCGGATCCTGCCGCGGCTGCGCCTCCAACGGGCTGCTGCCCTGCAGCCAAGGAACCGCCACGAACAACGCGGGGACGCTGCTGTCCGGGCAGATCCGGCTGCACCGCGGCGGACAGGATGTGCTGCACCACCTGGGGGTGTCCGGTTTTGCCACACACGCCGTGGTGGATAAACGTTCCGTCGTCAAGGTCGGCGACGATGTGCCGCCCGAGGTGGCTGCCCTGCTGGGCTGCGCCGTGCTGACCGGCGGCGGCGCGGTGCTCAACCTGGCCAAGCCCGCGCCGGGGGACACCCTGATGGTGGTGGGCCTGGGCGGAGTGGGGATGGCCGCGCTCCTGACCGCCCGTGCCCTCGGCGCGGAGGTCATCGGGATCGACGCCAATCCGGAAAAACTCGACCAGGCGCTGGGCCTGGGGGCAACCGCGGCCTACACCCCGGCCGAGGCCCAGGCCCGGTCCGTCACCGCCCCCACGGTGGTGGAGGCAGCGGGTAGTGCCCGCGCCTTCGAGACCGCCGTGGCGCAGACCGAACCCGGCGGCACCACCATCACCGTGGGGCTTCCGGCGCCGACCGCGCTGGCACAGATTTCACCGTTGACGCTGGTCGCCCAGGCCCGGACCATCATCGGCAGCTATCTCGGCTCGGCCGTGCCCTCCCGCGACGTGCCGGTGTTCGCCGACCTCTGGCGGCAGGGCCGGCTGCCGGTGGAGAAGCTGGTCTCGGCCCGGATCGGACTCGAGGATATCAACACGGCGATGGACGACCTGGCCGAGGGTCGCGCCCTGCGGCAGATCATCCACTTTGACGGGGCTGCCGCTCAGTAACCCGGTCAGCGCTGCAGCGTTCCGATCGGGTCGCCGTTTTCGTTGAACAGCGCCAGCGTTTCGCCGTCGATCTCTGCGGTGGCCGCCGCGGAAAGCCACGTGTCGATCTCCTGGCAGTACATCATGGTGCTCGCCATATCGATGAGGATGACCGTGGCGCCGTCCTGCGTCCAGTGGCCCATCAGGCGGTTGCAGCCGTCGGTGCCGCTGACCCGTCCTCCGGCTGCGAAGTCCAGCGACGGCGCGCTGGAATCGGAGACATCGCCCCAGCTGCCTTCGACCGAGGGCACCGACGCACCGGGCGAATCGGCGCAGGAGGCCAGCAGCGCCGCGGCTGCCAGCAGGAGCGTGGCGCCTGCCACCCGGTGCAGTCTCACAACCATTTGTTCCGCTTGAAAGTCACGTAGAGAATGACGCCCATCGCAGCCATCGCCACCACGGCCAGCGGATAGCCCCACTGCCAGGCCAGCTCGGGCATGTGCTCGAAGTTCATGCCGTAGATGGTGCCGACCAAGGTCGGGGCAAAGAGAATGGCAGCCCAGGAGGAGATGCGCTTGACCTGCTCGTTCTGCTCGATACTGGTTTCGGCCAGCCGGTTCGAGGCGAGCGTGGAGGCGAGGTTCAGGGCGTTTTCGAGCAGGGCACGGTAGGCGTTGACCCGGTCGATCAGGCGCAGGATGTGGTCGAGGACATCGCCGAGGTTGTCCTTGAGTTCGGCCGGAACCCCATACAGCTCGGCATTGCGCTGCAGGCTCCCGACCACGCCTTCCAGCGGTGACAGCGCCCGCTGGAACTGGATGACCTCGCGGGAGAGCTCGTAGATGCGCCGGGAGACTTCCGCGTCGCCGCCAAAGAGCTGGTCCTCAATCTCGTCAATATCGTTTTCCAGCCCTGCCGCCACCGGCGCATACTCATCCACCACCTGGTCCAGCACCGCGTACAGCACGGCGTGCGGGCCCAGGGCCAGCAGATCCGGTTCCTGTTCCAGGCGCTTGCGCACCCGGCCGAGGTCGGGGGATTCGGCATGCCGGACCGTCACCACGAAATTGGGCCCGACGAAAACGTGCAGCTCGCCAAACTCCACCCGCTCGACGTCGTCGAGGTAGCGGGCCGGTCGCAGCACCGTAAACAGTGTGGTGTCGTAGTGTTCCAGCTTGGCCCGCTGGTGCCCGGCCAGCGCGTCCTCCACAGTGAGCAGGTTCAGGCCGAACTCCTCCGCCACGGCCAGCAGTTCGATGTCATCCGGGCGGTAAAGCCCGATCCAGGCCATGCCGCCTGAGGTGCGGGTCAGCTCGAACGTCTCGTCGAGGCTCTCCGGTGTGTGCTGCCGTTTGCCGTCCACATACACGCCGTTGTCGATCAGTGTCATGGACGTCCCCTAGCGTTTGTCTCCTAACGGCCGCGGCGGCTGCCCGGCCGCTGTCCATTATCCCTTCTCAGGCACCGGGGCGGGCACCGGACGCGCCTGATGCGTGCCCGGATCGGGCCTCTCGGCGGCGGGGCCGCCCAACGCCCGCAGCGCGTTGAGGATGGCCAGCAGATCCACCAGCTCCTGGGTCAGCGCGCCGGCCACGGCCGGAATGAACCCGAAGGCGGCAACCAGCATCAGGCCGACGCTGAGGATCACGCCCAGCCAGATGCTGCCCAGCGCCACGCGCATTGTCCGGCGGCCGATGTCGACGGCGTCGGCCACCTTCGAGATGTCATCGGCCACGATCACGGCGTCGGCGGATTCCCCGGCGGCAGTGGAACCGCGGGCGCCCATGGCAATTCCGACGTCGGCGGCCGCGAGCACCGGGGCGTCATTCACGCCGTCACCGACCATGATCACCGGCCGCCGGGGCAGGGCGTCAACGAGCCGCACCTTGTCTTCGGGCAGCAGCTGCGCATGGACTTCGCCGATGCCCAGCGCGGCGGCGGTGCTCTCCGCCGTGGCCTTTCCATCGCCGGTGAGCATCACCGCGGGCCCTATGCCCAGGGCGGCCAGCCGGTCCAAGGTCGCCCGGGCATTCTCCCGGGGGGTGTCGCTCAGGGTCAGGGTTCCGGCGAAGCTCCCGTCCACAGCGACATAAACCACGAGCTGCCCGGGTGCGACGACGGCGGCGGCAGTAACCGGCCCGCCGGCCGCTGCCTCCACGAAACGCTGCTTCCCGACCAGGACCAGATGCCCGTCCACGGTGGCCTGCACGCCGTTGGTGGCGATTTCCGCTGCCGATTCGGCAGCGCTCAGGAACAGGCCGCGGTCCCGGGCGGCGTCCTGCACGGCGGCGGCGAGCACGTGGGAGGAATACTGTTCCGCGGACGCGGCCAGCTGCAGCAGCCGGTCGGCAGTAAACGGCGGTTCGGGATGCACACCCACGAGCTCCGGCCGGCCGTAGGTCAGGGTGCCGGTCTTGTCGAAGGCGATGCTGCGGGCGCGGGCCAGCTGCTGCAGGGCGGCCCCGCCCTTGACGATGATGCCGTTGCGGGCCGCGCGGCTCATGCCGCCCATGAACGCCACCGGGGCGGCGATCAGCAGCGGGCAGGGAGTGGCCAGGACCAGCACCTCGGCGAAGCGCGCCGGGTCACCGGTCAGTGCCCAGGCCGTGCCGGCAATGAGCAACGAGACGGCAGTGAAGGGGACGGCGAAACGGTCCGCCAGCCGCACCACCGGCGCCCGGGACTCCGCGGCTTCCCGCACCAGTGCCACGATGCGCTGGTACTGGCTGTCCGCCGTCGTCGCCGTGGCCCGGATCCGGACCGCCCGTGATCCGTTCACCGATCCGCTCATCACGCTCTGGCCGGCGGTCACCGTGACCGGCAGCGATTCCCCGGTCAGGGAGGATTCGTCGAATCCTGCCTCGGGGCTGAGCAGGACGCCGTCTACCGGGACCAGTTCGGCCGGTTTGATCAGCAGGACGTCCCCGGCCCTCACCTGATCTGCCGGAATGTCCTCGGGGGTGTCGGTATCGAGCGGGACCCGGTGGGCGCTCTGCGGGGCACGCGCCAGGAGGGCGTCGAGTTCGCTGCGGGCCCGTCCGGCGGCGAAATCCTCCAGTGCTTCGCCGCCGGTGAGCATCAGCACGATGATCAGGGCGGCAATGTACTCGCCCACGGCCACGGTGGAAACCATCGCCACCACCGCCAGGATGTCCAGCCCCCAGTGCCCGCGCCGGATGTCGCGGATCATTCCGGCGGCCGTGACGGCGGCGATCACCAGCACATAGGTGCTGGCCAGCCACGCGGCGGCGGTGGGGAGGCCGGCAGCCAGCAGGGCAAAAACGGCCAGCCCGACGACGACTGTGGCCGCCACGGCGCGGTACCGGCGGATCGCGGAAAACATGTTCATATGTCCGTTGTAGGCCTGTGGCGCCGGTGTTTCCAGCAAGATAAAGCTTGCCTAAGCTCCGCCGTGGCGGTCCGGCGGCGCGTTCGGGCTGGGCGATGGGGTTACGGAAGCCTGCGCCTGCTCAGCAATCCGGACATCAGGAAGGCCAGGCCGATGGCAAGCGGCCACCAGGTGTACATGCTCAGGGTTTCACCCAGGAAGGCCACCACCAGGATGCCCAGCATGCAGGAGATCACCATGATCATGCCCACGGCGATCCGGATCCGCCCCTGGTGCGGCGAGGGGAGGGGAGGCAGCCACGGAGGACGCTCATCGGTCCAACTCATGCGGCAATTTTAGGACCGGCCGCCGCCGATGCAACCCTCTGGAAGCGAGGTTTTTCCCGGTCCGCCCAAGCGCAGGCGTTGTGCCCTTTCCCGCCGGTGGGCGGCGTGAAAGGATGACGGCCATCCGCGATCCGCCACAACCCCCTGGAGCCCCCATGGAACCGAGCGACCTGTTCATCGATGCCTTCGGCCGGCTGCCCCAAGCGGTGCGCCGGGCGGTCCACGGCCTGGACGCCGGGGTGCTGAACCGCCGGCCCTATCCGCAGGGTAACTCGATCTCCTGGCTGATCTGGCATCTGGCCCGGGGTGAGGACGCGCAGATTGCCCCGTTGGCCGGGCACGAACAGGCTTGGACTGCCGAGGGCTGGTTTGAGCGGGTGGGCCTGCCCCTGGCCGTGGAGGACACCGGTTACGGCCATACTTCGGAGCAGGTGGCCGAGGTCCGGGTGCAGTCAGCGGAGGTGCTGCTGGATTACTACCAGGCGGTGCATTCCCGCACCGCCGCATTTGTCTCCGGCGTGACCGGACAGGACCTGGACAAGGTGGTGGACACCGCGTGGGATCCGCCCGTCACCCTCGGCGTCCGGCTGGTCAGCATCCTCGGTGACGGCCTGGAGCACGTGGGCCAGGCGGCCTACCTGCGCGGCATGCTGCTGGCGGACAGCTAGGGCTGCGGGCGCCTGACCGACATGCCGCGCAGGCGTCTCGTCTTTACCCGGCCATCACGGCGAGCAGCTGCTCGCACATGGCGGCGCACCGGCGGCAGGTTTCGGCGCAGATCCGGCAGTGCCCATGCTCGGCCGCGTGCTGGGCGCATTCTTCGGCGCATTGATGGCAGGCTGCCGCGCACGCGCGCAGCAACGCAGCGGTACTGCCCTCATAGCCCGAGTACCGGGTTCCGGTCCGGGCTACCGTGGCTCCGGTCGCAGCGCAGATATCGGCACAGTTCAGGTCCCTGCGGATGCACTCCACCATGTCGCCGAGCATGTCCTCGCTGAGGCAGGCATCGGCGCAGGCGGTACAGACTTGCACGCAGTCAAAGCAGGCAATGACGCAGGTGGAAACGGCTTCGAGGTCCGTTCCCGCGCCGTCGGGCCGTTCGCTGAGCATGGATTCGATGAGGGACATGGCACTGCTCCTTTGAGGGGTCACCCTTTGTCCGGTCGTCCGGACTGTCAGGATAGGTCGCCGGGCGGCACTGTCGGCAGGGTCGTGAGCCGAACTGTGCCCGTGCGGGCGTCTTTGAGGCTTACCTGCAGTACCTGCCGCCTCGGGGATTTGCGCCGGGGCACGGGCGCGGGTCTAGAATCGTGCTTAGTGCTCTTCGGAGCCGCCCGGCCTGGCCGGGGGAGGGGCTTTAGCTCAGTTGGTAGAGCGTTTCGTTCGCAATGAAAAGGTCAGGGGTTCGATTCCCCTAAGCTCCACAGCATGACTGGCCCAGAGACAGTCCCGCCAGGAAAACCCCGGAATTTCCGGGGTTTTTTTGTTGTGGTGAACCGCTAATCGGCGGAGGGCCGTTGGCGCTGCTGTTTGGTTGCTGACCGCTTCTTCTTGGCGTCCAGCCGCCGGTATTTTGACCCCCGGGTGGGTTTGGTCTTCCGCCGCAGCGGAGCATCGGGGGCAAGGCCGCCGGCCACGAGTTCGGCAAGCTTGGCCAGGGCAATCTCCCGGTTGCGCAGCTGGGAACGCTGTTCTGAAGCCGTCACAGTCACGGCTCCGGCGATCAGGCGCCGCTGCAGGCGCCTGAGCAGCATGTCCCGCTGGCTCTCGGACAGCACGGCCGACTCGGCGATGTTCCACGAGAGTGCAACGCGGCTGTCAGAGGTGTTCACATGCTGGCCGCCCGGCCCGGAGGAGCGGGAGAACCGCCAGGTAAGTTCGGCCGCGGGAATGGTGAGTGTGGGCGACACCAGCAGATCCATAACATCAGCCTCGCACGTTTCGGAAAGCGATCGGCGCTTAGAGTCCGGTTGGTCCTCAGACCGCCCGGACCACCGGCAGGTCCGACCACTCCGTGGTGTAGCGCGGCGAGGCGAACTTCCGCGCCATGGTCCAGTCCGGCTTTGCCGAGGACATGCCGGCCAACCCCAGGCCGATGCTGGCGGATCCGTATTTGTCCGTCACCTGTGCCAGCAGCGGCCCGATGTCCTTCTGCTCCGGACCGGCCGCAAACAGGTCGAAAACCGGCTCGGCGCCGGCGGGGGAGAGCCCGGTGAGCATGATGCCGGCCTTGGCGTAGGGCGCGCCGTCCACTGCTTGGGAATCCATGGCCGCGATGGCGGCACGGGTGAGCACCATGGGATCCGCCGTCGGCCGTTCCAGCCGTACCGTCACCGAGGGCGCGGAGGCAGCCTTGTCATTGAACCGCGAGGTCGCGGCGAAGACCGTCATCACGGTGGCCAGCAGCCCCTCCTTCGCCAGCCGGGTGGCAGCCTGCTGGGCATAGAGGCTCATCACCTGGCGCATCGACTCCCGGGTCACCACCGGCGTCGCGAAGCTGCGCGAAAACAGCACCTGCTGCTTGTCTGCGGATTCCGTTTCCATCGGGATGCAGGCGGTGCCGTTCAGTTCCAGCACGGTGCGCTGCAGCACCACGGAGAACTTGCTGCGGATCATGGCCGGATCGGCATCACGCAGGTCGGCCACGCTCTCGATGCCGAGGGCATTCAGCCGTACCCCGTTCCGTGACCCCACACCCCACAGCCCGGTCACCGGAACCCGGGACATGATCCGGTCGACGACGGCGGGATCCAGGGCGTCGAGGTTGCAGACCCCGCCCATGTGTGGATTCTGCTTGGCGATCCGGTTCGCGAATTTGGCCAGGGTTTTGGTGGCACCGATTCCCACGCAGACCGGCAGGCCGATGTTCCGTGCCACCGCGGCGCGGATGTCGGTGCCGCGGCTGCGCAGTTCCGCGTCGCTGCCGTGCAGGTGCAGGAAGCACTCATCAATGGAGTAGATCTCCTGCTCCGAGGAAAACCGCGCCAGCAGCTGCATCACCCGCGAGCTCAGGTCCCCATACAGCTCGTAGTTGCTCGAGCGCTGCACCAGTCCCAGTTTCGGGGCGGATTCAGCGAGCTTGAACCACGGATCCCCGGTCTTGATGCCCAGCGCCTTGGCCTCATCGGAGCGGGCCACCACGCAGCCGTCATTGTTGGAGAGCACCACCACGGGAATGCCGGCCAGCTTCGGGTCAAACACGCGCTCGCAGGAAACGTAGAAGCTGTTCACATCCACCAGGGCGAACCGCTGCTGCTCAGCCACGGCAGGCTCCGGGGCGGCGGGGCCCGGCGGCTGGACTTCCGGCAGCTGAACTCTCGACAGTCCTCAGACGTGGTGCAGGCATCGGGTCACCACGCCCCAGACGGACAGTTCGGCCGGATCGGGCACGCGGATGTCCGTCGATCCCGGGCTGTCCGCGTGCAGGAAGATGCCCTGTCCGGTGAGGAGGAGCCGGCGGATGATCAGCTCGCCGTTCAGGACGGCGACGACGACGGACCCGTCCTTGGGCGTCAGGGACCGGTCCACGATCAGCTCATCGCCGTCGCTGATCCCCGCACCGTCCATCGCATCGCCGGAGACGCGCATGATGAAGGTGGCGGTGGCGTCGCGGATCAGGTGCCGGTTCAGGTCGATCCCGGCGTCGTAATAGTCCTGGGCCGGGGACGCGAAACCGGCCGGAAGGGTGGAACCGCGGCCGGGCTGGGGGTCGCCGGTGCCGCCGGAACGCGGGCCGGGCTGCGAGGAAAAAACCGCCACGGAACACCTCCCCTAGAACAAAGTTTCGAATGCTAACAGGTTAGCACCGCACGCCTCTGCCTGGACCTCGCTGCTCTGCACGACCTCACTGCTCCGCTGGACCTCAGTCGTCGTCGAGGCCGATCAGATCCATGAACAGGCCGTGCGCCGCATCCGCCCCGGACCGGTCCCCGGTGAGCAGCAGGTCGAAAATGAGCCCGTTGACCACGCCGAGGGCCAGCCTGGCCTGGACCGGAGCAATGGCGGGGTCGCGGCCGGCCTGCACCAGGCTCTCGGCGAGGATATCGATCCATGGCGTCACCAGGGTGTCACGGAGTCCTTTGGCGTGCCGTTCACCCTGCATCGCGTGGGCGGCCAGTTCAAAAACCAGCGGACCGTACGCGAGGGCCTCTTCCACCACTTCGTTCCAGAAAGCCCGGGTGGCCGTGCGGGGCAGGCCGGTGCCGACGGAGTCCATCAGTGCCGCATAGGCCAGCCGCTGCCGCTGTTCCACGGCGTCGACGACGGCGGCCAGCAGCCCTTCCCGGGAGCCGAAATGGTAGTTCAGCATCCGGTGGCTGGTGCCGATGTTCGCGGCCAGGCTGCGCAGGCTCTCGTTGTGCACGCCGTTCGCGGCGAAATACTCCAGTGCGGCTTCCAGCAACTGCTCGCGCCCGCTGCGCCCCTCAGCCACGCTCATGCCTGCCCGGCGCCGTCGCGCCATTCCTGTCCGATGCCCCGCAGCAGGGGCGGGTAGACCAGGAGGTGCCGAAACGGGGTGATGGCTGCCATGTAGGTCCGGCCCAGCAGTCCGTTGGGTTTGACGAGGACCGCCATCTGGCCGTGGTGAGAGCTCGTGCCGCCCTCCACCCAGCGCAGGTGCAGCACGCCGTGGACGGTCCGGTTCGCCATCTCGGCAGCGAATTCGTCTTCCAGAAGGTAGACGGGGTGAACGGGAGCCGGGCAAAGGCTGGGCCGGAGGGTGCGGCGAGGAGGCCGGGGGGAAGCCGGTCACGCAGGGTCGGCACCCGGTGGCCGACGCCGTCGTCGGCGCCGTCCCAGTGGAGCAGGGCGCCGAGCTTCCAGCGGATGGCGAAGAGGAGCCGGGCAATCCGGGAGGGGTTGTCTCCCGTATCCCCTGCGGCAAACAGCCGGACCAGTCTGGGGAAATCGTCCGGGCCGCCCGGGGTGGGCAGGTCCCAGACGCCGTAGAGGCGGAAATCCGGAGTAATCCCGTGGATCTTCCAGCGCTCTTCTGTGCGCTCACGGATCGGATGTTTCACGGCCGTGCCTCCTGGTGCAGGAATGACTTGTACGGGAATGACCTGTGTGGGCCTGTGGGGGAACGCCTGGCACCGGGAAGCCTGATGCCTGGAGCAAATTCCCGGAAATGATGCCTTTGTCTGGACTGTTGTGAATGAGACGTACATCACCGATACTCGATGTACCAGATGGTACACCGCGTATCCACGGGCCCGCCACAAGGCCGGCCGGGAACCATGGCCCGCACAACGCTCCGGAGCTTCCCATGAACCAGCTCGCCATACAAACCACAAACCTCGTCAAAACCTTCGGCCCCACCCGCGCCCTGGACGGCTTCTCCCTGTCCGTGGAGGCCGGGACGGTGGCCGGCTTCCTCGGGCCCAACGGCGCCGGAAAGTCCACCGCCATCCGCGTCCTGCTCGGAGTCCTGCGCGCCGACGCCGGAACGGCCAGGGTTCTTGGGCTGGATCCCTGGGCCGACGCCGTCGCCATCCACCGCCGCATCGCCTACGTCCCGGGGGACACCA
Source organism: Arthrobacter jiangjiafuii (assembly GCF_018622995.1). NCBI lineage: Bacteria > Bacillati > Actinomycetota > Actinomycetes > Micrococcales > Micrococcaceae > Arthrobacter > Arthrobacter jiangjiafuii. Next base: position 3,397,493 of record NZ_CP076022.1, on the reverse strand, counting down.
GCCTCTGGCCCAATCTGACCGGCGGCGAAGCGATCGACATCTTCACCCGCCTCAACAACGGCAGCCGCGACACTGGCAGCCGGGGCGGCGGTCAGCACGGCGGTCTGGAAAAGCGCCGCGGGGAACTGCTCGAACGCTTCGAACTGGATCCCACCAAGAAGGCCCGCACCTATTCCAAAGGCAACCGGCAGAAGGTTGCCCTGGTGGCGGCGCTCGCCTCCGACGCGGACCTGTTCCTCCTCGACGAACCCACCTCCGGCCTGGATCCGCTCATGGAAGCGGTCTTCACCGACGAGATCCGCAGCCTGCGCGAGCAGGGCCGCACCGTGCTCCTCTCCAGCCACATCCTCGCCGAGGTGGAGAAACTGTGCGACACGGTCACCATCATCCGCGCCGGGCGCGACGTCGAAACCGGCACCCTGGCGCAGCTGCGCCACCTCACCCGCTCCACCGTGACGGCAACGACGACGGCGGATCCCGCCGCCCTGGCCGCCGCACCCGGCGTGCACAACCTCAGCCTCGACGACGGCTACCTGCGCTTCGACGTCGACAATGCCAGCGTCACTGACGTCCTGCTGCTGCTGGCCGGTGACGGGACCGGAGGCAGGTACGCAGACAGCAACGGAACCGGCGGCCGGGCGCCAGGCGTGCAAAACCTGACCATCTCGCCGCCGTCACTGGAGGAACTGTTCCTGCGCCACTACGGCGATGCGGTGCCGGCAGAAGGCGGCGTCCGATGAGCACGGAACACCGGGTCACTGCCGGACCGCCCTCAACTGCCGCAGCGCGCCCCACCGCTTCGGCACAAGAGTCCTCTTCACCGTGGGCCGCCACTTCAGGGCTGCTGCGGCTGGACCTGCGCCTGGACCGGATCCGCATCCTGGTCTGGACGCTGGCGGTCGGCCTCGGCGTCGCCGGGTCGATGGCCACCTTCGAAACCACCTACACCACGCCGGAATCGCTGCAGGCCCGCGCGGGCCTGATGGCCAACCCCGCTACCGTCATGATGACCGGACCCGCCTTCGGGCTGGAAAACTACACCTTCGGGGCCATGGTCGCGAACGAGCTCTCGCTGTATCTCCTGCTCGCCACGGCCATCATGAGCATCCTCCTCGTCGTCCGGCATACCCGCGCCGAGGAGGAATCGGGGCGGATGGAGATGCTGCGGGCACTGCCCGTGGGCCGGTTCGCTCCCGCCACGGCCGCCGTGCTGACGGTCGCCGTCGCCAATGCAGTCGTTGCTGCCGCGATTATCGCGGCGCTGGCCGGATCGGGCCTGGAAACGGCCAGCTCGGTGGCCCTCGGTGTTGGGGCGGCCCTCACCGGCCTGGTCTTCGCCGGCGTCGCGGCGGTGGCCGCCCAGCTGACCGAGCATGCCCGCAGCGCCACCGGAACCGCGATGGCCGTGCTGGCCGCTGCGTTCCTGGTCCGCGGCATCGGCGACGTGATCAACAATCAGGGCTCATGGCTGTCCTGGTTCTCCCCGTTTGCCTGGGCCCAGCAGACCCGCCTGTACGTGGATCTGCGCTGGTGGCCGCTGGCGGTGTCCGCCGTGGCAACCGTGGTGCTCCTGGGCCTGGCCGTGTACCTCGCCCAGCGGCGGGATCTGGGTGCCGGCCTGCACCGGCCGCAACCCGGTCCTGCAGCCGCACCGCGGACGCTGCTCTCACCGGCGGGGCTTGCCGCCCGGCTGCTGGGCGGCTCCTTCGCGGCCTGGGCAGTGGGTGCGTTCCTCTTCGCCGCGGCGTTCGGGACGCTGGCCAACTCACTGGAGGACGCCTTCGCTGATATTCCGGAGCTGGCAGGCCTGATCGCCGTGGATCTGGAGGACATGACCACCAGTTTTGCTTCAGCCCTGCTTTCCTTCCTCATGATCGCGCCGCTGGTTTTCAGCGTTTCCGCGGTCCTGCGGCTGCGCGGGGAAGAGGACGCCGGCCGCGTCGAGCAACTCCTGGTCACGGGCAGTTCCCGGCCCGGGCTGCTGGCACGCTGGCTGGCCGTGGTTGCTGTGCAAACCGTCCTGATCACCGCCGCGGTCGGGCTCGGCACCGGGCTGGGCGTGTGGGCAGGAACGGGCGACGCCGGCTGGATCGGGGAGCTCACGATCGCTGCGTTCGCCTATCTGCCGGCCATCGCGCTGGCCGCAGCCATAGCGGTGGCCCTGTTTGGGCTTGCCCCGCAGATCGCTGCCCTGGCCTGGGCTCCCGTGGTGTGGGCGGCCGTCGTACTGTATCTGGGGGCGCTGCTCAACCTTCCGGAGTGGGCCGCGGATCTGTCGCCGCTGACCCACGTGGCCCTGGTACCGGGGTCCGACCTGGAGGCCGCACCGCTGGTCCTCATGGGACTGTTCGCCGCCGTGTTGACGGTCGCCGGCTTCGTGGGTTTCCGCCGCAGGGACGTGGGATCGGCCTAACCGGCCATGCCGGTCTGCGTGCTGGCCATCGACATCGTCACAAGGATCCCGATGGCCAGGACTACCAGCAGCAGGACACCGCTGATAATCGTGATGACCAGCGCGCTGCGGGGCCGCGGCCGCCGCCGGACCAGGGCGATGACCGCGAGGACCAGGGCCAGCCCGGCCAGCGGGAAGAAGAACGGCGGCAGGCAGACCGAGAGCACCAGGGCCACGAGGGCCACGATGCCCGACGGCGACCCCAGCCAGGGGCCGGGGACGGTGGGCGCCGGTACCGCCGGCTCCGGTGTTCCGCCGCCGTTCACTGCGGGAGGCTCGTGTGCCGGTCCTGTGTCTGAGTGGGTCATAGTTGCTGATCCTAGTCCTCGAGGTCCTCGCCCTGTGGTTCGAAACCCTGCCGCTTGCCATGCATCCAGAGCACAATGTCCAGTTCCCGCAGCTGGGAAACCGGCTCGGTGATGCCGGAGGCGGCCCGGATCTCGGCCAGCCGCTCGGCCAGCACCCCGTCGGCGTAGGAGGTGTGCCAGTACAGCCACTGGTCCTTGGGGCCCGGCAGGGCTGTCACCCTGCGGATGATGGAGTCGTACACCGGGATCAGCCGCGGCCGTTTCCGCGCCATGATCTTGCTGGCGGTGCTCGGCCCCACACCCCAGCCGGCGTCGTCGTGCTTTCCCCGAAGCAGGTTCCACAGCTGGCGGGCCGGGCTGTCGACGCCCAGATCCTGCACCGGATCGGCGTCGGGAAGATCCACATCGGCGGGAATCCCGGCGAGCAGGCTGGAGATGTCGGCAGCCCGGGTCTCGAGGACAGCAATGGCGGTCCGGGCCGGTATCTTCACCGACCGGAAGGAGGCTGCCACCAGGTCGTCAGCGGTAATCCGGTTCACGACCCCGGGTGCGTCGCCGCCGCCGGCCCAGGAATCGAAACGGGAACTGCTGCGCACCATCCCCGTCCGCGGCATGATTTCCGTAAAAAAGTCACGCAGGTTCCGCGCTGCCGTATCCACGGTTATTTCGCCGGTCGAGATGACGCGTCTCATGAATCCCCCGATGGTGGGTCTGAAGTCATAAAGCAGGTGATGTCCCCACACCCTACTGGCGTTCTATAGAGTCCGACCATGTTTACTTTTCACCCGATGGTCGAATCCGAACAGGATGCCCGGCAAATCGTGGAGTTTCTGACCTCTAACCGGTTTCCCTTTCATGTGAGGGCCGAGCATTCCGAAGAGTCCGCCCTCGACGCCGTGGAAAGCGGACGCTTTTGGACAAAGGAGTCCCAGGGTTACTGGATTCACGACGGCGCCACGCGGCTGGGGATGGTGGTCCTGGACGACCTCGAGGACGACACCCCCATGTTCGACCTGCGGCTGGCCGAAGAATTCCGCGGCCGGGGGTTCGGACCGCAGGTACTGGCCGCACTGTGTGCCCTTGTCTTTGAGCACTATCCCGACGCGGTGCGTTTTGAAGGCCAGACCCGCGAAGACAACATCGCGATGCGCAAGACATTCCTCCGGACGGGTTTTTTGAAGGAAGCCCACTACCGGCTGGGCTGGCCCACGCCCGAAGGCCCCCGGGTGGCGTCTGTCGCCTACGCCATCCTGCGGCAGGACTGGGAAACCAAGGACACCACATGGTTTGAATGGGACGACCTGCCGGCCTGACCTGCCGGCCTGACCTCCCTGTGCCCCGGCGGCCTGCCGTGTCCACTGCCTTGCCCACACCGGTGCTTTCAAGGAAAGACGCCACGGCAGTGTCAGCCCGCTAAGATCCGCAGAGTCGGACGGAGCGCCGTTAGACTCTGGAAAAACCGGCCGCTGCCGCCGGAGGACCCCTGGGGGAAACTTTGACTTTGAGCACGGACACCGCCATCTCTGTGCGCGGGCTGACCAAGAGATTCGGCGCCACCACGGCCGTGGACAACCTGTCCTTCGAGGTGCAGGCCGGCAGTGTGTTCGCCTTCCTGGGCACCAACGGCGCCGGTAAGTCCACCACGATCTCCTGCCTCACCTCCGTCATTCCGTTCGACGCCGGCGAGGCAGCCGTGGGCGGTGACGACGTGCGGACCGCGGGAGGCGCCGTCCGGAAGAACATCGGCGTGGTCTTCCAGGACTCAGTGCTAGATCCGCTGCTCACCGGCCGGGAAAATCTCCGGATCCGGGCCCGGTTCTACTCATCCGATGCCGCCGCCAACGATGCCCGGATCGCTGAACTCAGTGCCCTGATCGGGCTCGAGGACTTCGTGGACCGCCGCTACGGCACCTATTCCGGCGGGCAGCGCCGGCGCGTGGACATCGCCCGCGCGCTGCTGCATTCGCCGTCGATCCTCTTCCTGGATGAACCCACCGCCGGCCTGGATCCCGCCAGCCGCGCCGTCGTCTGGTCCACGATCCGTGAACTGCGGGACCGGCACGGCCTCACTGTTTTCCTCACCACGCATTACATGGAGGAAACCGAGGAAGCGGACCGGGTCTGCATCATCGACAGCGGCCGGATCATCGCCGACGGCACGCCGGCCCAGCTGCGCGCGCAGCACAGCAACTCGGTCCTGAGCATCACCTCGGGCAACCGCCCGGCCCTGCTGGCGCTGGCTGCGGAGGTGGATGCCGGGATCCGGGATGAGGACGACGGCGGCGTGGTGCGGCTGGTGGTCCCGGACGCCGCAACTGCCCGCCGGATCCTGGACCGGCACGGCGACCACGTCCTCGACTTTGAGTTCCGGCACGGCAACATGGACGACGTTTTCCTGGCACTGACCGGACGCGAAGGAGACACGGCATGAGCGTCGTCGTTAACCTGATGTCCCGGAACCTCCGCCTCTTCTTCCGTGACCGGCTGGGGGTGTTCTTTTCCCTGCTCTCGGCACTGATCCTGTTCCTGCTCTACACCCTGTTCCTGGGCAACGGGCAGGTGGAAAGTCTCCAGGAGAACTTCCCCGCCGCGAGCGAAGAGGACGTCAAGGGTTTCGTGGACACCTGGATGTTCGCCGGAATCGTGGGAATCACCGCGATCACCACCGGGCTCGGTGCGATGAGCGTGTTTGTGGAGGATTCGGCGTCGGGCCGGTTCCGCGACTTCCTGGTCTCACCGATCCGCCGCGAGGCCCTGATCCTGGGCTACCTGCTCTCCGCCGGCGTCGTCGCCCTGATCATGACCACGGTGGTCCTCATCATCAGCCTGGCCTACCTCTACCTGGTGGACGGCGTCAGCTTCGAGGCCGGGCAGATCGCCACTGTCTACGGTTACCTCGCCGTCAGCTGTCTTGCATTTGCCGCGCTGAGTGCCTTCGCGGTCTCCTTTGTCCGCACCACCGGGGCCTACTCGGCGCTGTCCACCATCGTGGGTACCATCCTGGGATTCCTCGCCGGCTCTTACATTCCGGTGGGCGCGCTTCCGGACGGGGTGGCGACGGTCATCAACGCCCTGCCCTTTATGCAGGCCTCGATACCGATCCGGCAGGAAATGACCGAGCAGTCCCTGGAATCCATGACGGGCGGAAACCAGGAAGCCATCACGGACCTGGAGGGCCTCTTCGGCATCACGGCCACGGTGGGGGATTGGGCAGTGAGCAACACCTACGTGTTGTTCATCTTGGCCGCCATGACCGTGCTGTTCACGCTGCTGGCAGCCGTGCAGATCCGCCGCCGGATCGCCTGACTTCTCTGCGGACGCCTGAATTCTCTAAAGTCAGGGCCGCGGATCGCCGGAAAGCATGCCCATGCTCACGGCGTCCACCCATGCGCCGTCCCACTTCAGGGCGTCGCGCTGCAGGCCCTCCACGGCGAAGCCGGCCTTCTCATAGGCGCGCTGCGCCCGCGGGTTGAACGCAAACACCTCGAGCGCCACGCGATGCAGGCCCAGGTCATCAAACGCGTGCGCGACGACGGCGCGGGTCGCCTCGGTGCCATACCCCAGTCCCAGCACCCCGGCCGGGGCGAGCATGATCCGAAAACCCACGGAGGCGTTGTCCGGATCCAGGTCATTCAGGACCACTTCGCCGAGGTACCGCTCCTTCCGGTGTTCCTCGTCCGGGTGCAGGGCGTCGGCGAGGCGGATGACGGCCCAATCGGCGCGGTCGTGCTGTTCGGAAAGTCCGCCAAGCCACGCGCGGATCTGCTCCGTCGTGAACTCCGCGTGGGTTCCGGTCAGGCGCTTGGATTCCGCGTCCTGCAGGGCAGCCCAAGCGCCGTCGTAATGTTCCGGACCCAGCGGTTCCAGGCGCAGCCGCGGTGTCGTGAGAGTGGCCTGGTCGGCGAAGAGGTTCCCGGAAATCATCTGGCCAGCCTATCCGCCGCCTGCGTAGCCTCGTGCCATGGACCGGAACACCCCCGCCGACCGCCTGCTGCTGATCTGGCGGGTGCTGTTCTGGTTCTGCGCGATAGCCGGGGTGCTGATGGCCGGGTTCATTCTCTTGGAGCTGACTGCGCCGGGCCGGGACCGTCCGGCGGCGTCCTTCCTTCCCGCAGTGTTCCTGCTGCTGGTCTGGGCGGGGCTGACCCGGTTTATCGGAATTCAGGTGCGGCGCCTGCGGCAGCCTCCGCGCTGAGGGGGATTCAAGCAGGAGATCGGCTGGGTTCAGCCGCTAAAGACGGAACCGATCTGCTCCAGGGCGCCGGGAACCAGCGAGAAATACGCCCACACACCGCGCTTTTCCCGGTGCAGGATCCCGGCGTCGACCAGGATTTTCAGGTGGTGGGAGACGGTCGGCTGGCCTAGGCCTACGGGTTCGGTGAGGTCGCAGACGCAGGCTTCGCGGTTTTCCTGTGCTGCGATCAGCGACACTAGGCGCAGCCGGGTCGGATCGGCCAGGGCCTTGAGGAGCCGGGCCAGCCGGACGGCCTCCTCGCCTCCCAGCGCCCCGCTGGTCAACGGAGTGCAGCAGGTGCCGGTGACGTCGTCGCATGCCGGGGCCGCGGGCCGGGCGTCGGTCAGGTCGAGGGTAGTCACCCGTCCATTATGCCCTCACATTGACAGCTGTCGATATCTCTCGGGATACTGAATATCGATTCTTATCAATATCTGCCGTTCAGCCGGTGCCTGTGCGCACCCGAGGAGTTCCGTGAGTACTGTTCCATCCCTGGGCGGGACGCCGCCGGCGGTTCCGCGCCTGTCCACCCTGGACCGTTTCCTGCCGCTGTGGATCCTGGGCGCCATGGCGGCCGGCCTGCTGCTGGGCCGCTTTGTGCCCGGCATTGGCCCGGCGCTGGACGGGCTGAAGATCGCCAATGTGTCACTGCCCATCGCGGTGGGGCTGCTGGTGATGATGTATCCGGTACTGGCCAAGGTCCGGTACAGCCAGACCGGGGCCGTGCTGCAGGATAAGAAGCTCATGGTCACATCCCTGGTGCTGAACTGGGTGGCCGCCCCGGCGTTCATGTTCGCGCTGGCCTGGATCTTCCTGCCCGACCTGCCCGAATACCGCACCGGGCTGATCATCGTCGGCCTGGCCCGCTGCATCGCCATGGTGCTGATCTGGAACGACCTGGCCTGCGGAGACCGGGAGGCCGCAGCGGTGCTCGTGGCCATCAACTCCGTGTTCCAGGTGTTTGCCTTCGGTGCGCTGGGCTGGTTCTACCTGCAGCTGCTGCCGTCCTGGCTGGGGCTGGAAACCACCAGTGCCGGGTTCTCCTTCTGGGCCATCACCGCATCCGTACTGATCTTCCTGGGCATTCCGCTGGTGGCCGGCTATCTCAGCCGGACCCTCGGTGAGCGGGCCAAGGGACGGGACTGGTACGAAGGAAAGTTCCTGCCCAAGATCGGCCCGTTTGCCCTCTACGGGCTGCTGTTCACCATCGTGGTGCTGTTTGCGCTGCAGGGCGGCACCGTCACTGAACGCCCGCTCGACGTCGTACGCATTGCACTGCCGCTGCTGGTGTATTTCCTGGTGGTCTTCGCCGCCGGAATGCTGCTGGGCAGGGTGCTCAAGCTCGGCTACGCCCGTACCGCCACCCTGGCCTTCACTGCCGCCGGCAACAACTTTGAACTGGCCATCGCCGTGGCAATCGGCACCTACGGGGTGACCTCCGGGCAGGCACTGGCCGGCGTCGTCGGGCCGCTGATCGAGGTGCCGGTCCTCGTGGCGCTGGTCTACGCCGCGCTCTGGGCCCGCCGCTTCTTCACTCCCGCCGCCGGGACCCCCACACTGGAAACCACCACCGAAAAGGCACACCGATGACCGACTCGCCCTCCGTCCTGTTCGTCTGCATCCACAACGCCGGCCGCTCCCAGATGGCCGCCGCCTACCTCACCGCCCTCTCCGGCGGCCGGGTGCAGGTCCGCTCCGCGGGTTCCGCCCCGGCCGACGCCGTGAACCCTGCCGCCGTCGCCGCCATGGCCGAGGACGGCATCGACATGTCCGCGGAAATCCCCAAGGTCCTGACCGTGGACGCGGTGCGCGAATCCGACGTCGTCATCACCATGGGCTGCGGCGACACCTGCCCCGTCTTCCCGGGCAAGCGGTACGAGGACTGGGCGCTGGCCGATCCGGCCGGGCAGGGAGTGGACGCCGTGCGGCCCATCCGCGACGACATCAAGGCGCGCATCCAGGGGCTGCTCGCCGAGCTGCTTCCCGAGTATTCCCAGCCGTAATTTCGCCTGAAGGAGCACATCATGGGCACTGATCCGGTCATCATCATCGGCTCCGGTCCCGCCGGCTACACGGCGGCGACCTATGCCGCCCGCGCCGGCCTGAAGCCACGGGTCTTCGCCGGGTCGGTGACGGCCGGCGGAGCGCTGATGAACACCACGGAGGTGGAGAACTTTCCCGGTTTTCCGGACGGCGTCCAGGGTCCGGAGCTGATGGACGGGATGCGCCGGCAGGCGGAAAAGTTCGGCGCCATCATCCAGTACGACGACGTCGTTTCCCTTGAGCTGGGCGGCCACACCAAGAAGGTGGTGACCGGCAGCGGTGAGAAGTTCAAGGCCCGCTCGGTCATCCTTGCCACTGGATCCGCCTACAAGGAGCTGGGCCTGCCGGAGGAGAAGCGGCTCAACGGCCGCGGGATCTCCTGGTGTGCCACCTGCGACGGCTTCTTCTTCCGCAACAAGGACATCCTGGTCGTCGGCGGCGGGGATTCAGCCATGGAGGAAGCCCTGTTCCTGAGCCGGTTCGGACGGACGGTCACCGTGATCGTGCGGCGCGGCGAACTGCGGGCCTCGCGGATCATGGCGATGCGGGCGAAAAGCCACGAAAAAATCCGGTTCGAATGGAACAGCGAGGTGACCGCGGTCCACGGCGCGGACAAGGTCACCGGCGTGACCCTGACGGATACCGTGACCGGCGACAAGCGCGAACTACCGGCCGACGGCGTGTTTGTCGCGATCGGCCATGTGCCCCGCACCGAACTGCTCCACGGCCAGGTGGACCTGGATCCGGAGGGTTACATTGTTGTTGCCGCCCCCACCACGGCCACCACCGCCGACGGCGTTTACGCCTGCGGGGACGCCGTGGACCACCGCTACCGCCAGGCGATCACCGCCGCCGGCACGGGCTGCGCTGCGGCCCTCGACGCCGAACGCTACCTGGCCGCACTCGAAGACTCAGACAGCATTGCCACCGCACTCCTTGAAGGATCACTGAATGACTGACCTGCCCGCCCAGCCTGCAATCGAATCGCCCTTCGCCGACCTGCCCGTCGTCGTCATCGGCGCCGGCCCCATCGGTCTGGCAGCTGCCTCGCAGCTGCTCGAAAACGGCCTCACGCCCCTGATCTTCGAAGCCGGAGACAGCGCCGCTGCCGCCGTCCGCGACTGGGGCCATGTGCAGCTGTTTTCGCCCTGGCGGTACAACGTCGACGCCGCCGCACGCCGGCTGCTCGAGGCCGGCGGCTGGCAGGCGCCGGACCCGCAGGTGCTGCCCACCGGCGCTGAGCTGGTGCAGCAGTATCTGGAACCGCTGGCCCGCACTGCTGAGATCAGCGCTGCGCTGCACACCGGTTCCCGGGTGCTGGCCGTCAGCCGGGTCGGGCTGGACCGCACCCACGCCGCCGGCCGCGACACCACCCCGTTCCTGGTCCGGGTGCAGACGGCGGACGGCAGCATCACTGATCACCGCGCCCGTGCCGTTATTGACGCCTCCGGGACCTGGAGCCGGCCCAATCCGCTGGGTCAGGCCGGCCTGCCGGCGCTCGGCGAGCACGAGGCGGCGCCGATGATTTCCCGGCCGCTGCCCGATGTCACCGGTCGCGACCGTGACCGGTTCGCCGGCCGCCGGGTCCTGGTGGTGGGCGCCGGCCACTCAGCTGCCAACACCCTGCTGTCCCTGGCAGACCTGGCGGATTCAGCACCGCACACCCGCATTCTCTGGGCCGTCCGCGGAGCCAGCGTCACGCGGCTCTATGGCGGGGGAGACCTGGATGGGCTGCCGGCTCGCGGCGCTCTCGGGACCAGGCTGCGCAATCTGGTCGAGGCGGGCCGGATTGAACTGCACACCTCGTTCACGATCACCGGGTTCAAGGCTGCGGACTCGCTGCTGGTCACCGGATCAACGCCCGACGGCGATTCCTCCCTGGAGGTCGACGTCCTGATTCCGGCCACCGGCTTCCGGCCCGAACTGGAGATGCTGCGCGAAATCCGCCTGGATCTGGACCCTGCCGTGGAAGCTCCCCGCGCCTTGGGGCCTCTGATTGATCCGGAATTCCACAGCTGCGGAACGGTTCCGCCGCATGGAGCGCGGCTGCTCGCCCATCCGGAGAAGGACTTTTATATTGTCGGCATGAAGTCCTACGGCCGGGCTCCCACGTTCCTGCTGGCCACCGGCTACGAGCAGGTCCGTTCCGTGGCGGCTGCCCTGGCCGGGAACTGGGCGGCGGCGGACCAGTTGGAACTGGAGCTTCCGGAGACCGGGGTCTGTTCCACCGATCTCGGCGGCGGCGGCTGCGACACCGAGACGGCCGCAGCCGCTGACGAGGCTGCGCCGTCGTCGTGCTGCGCACCGCAGGCTGAGGAACCGTCGTCGTGCTGCGCACCGCAGGCTGAGGAACCGTCGTCGTGCTGCGCAGCTCCGGCCGGGCCGCAGCCCGTCTCCCTGGGCTTCGCCACCGGCAGCGCCCACGGGCGTTCGGGAACTGGCGAGCGTTCTGAAGCTACAAAAACCTCCGGCGGCTGCTGCTAGGCCGCGCCGCTGAAGGTCAGCACCAGCAGTGTGATGTTCAGTCCCACCAACAGGACCGCCACCACCACGCCAAGCGCCGTCGTCCACCAGCGGTTGCAGTGCACGCCCATCAGGTCCGGGCGCGAGGTCAGCCAGACCAACGGGATCAGGGCAAACGGGATGCCGAAGGACAGGATCACCTGGCTCAACACGAGTGCCCAGGTGGGGTCGATGCCGGCGGCGAGGATCAGCAGTGCCGGAATCAGGGTGATCAGGCGGCGCAGGAGCATGGGGATCCGGACCTTCAGCAGCCCCTGCATAATCTCGGCTCCGGCATAGGCGCCCACCGAGGTGGAGGCGAGGCCGGAGGCGAGCAGGCCGACGGCGAAAAGGGTGGCCACGACGCCGCCGAGTGACGCTGCGATCGCGGCGTGCGCTCCTTCCAGCGTGTCAGTTCCGTCCACGCCCTGCAGCGAGCTGGCGGCCAGCAGCAGGATCGCGAGGTTCACCGTTCCGGCGACGGCCAGGGCGATGGTGACATCCCACCGGGTGGCGCGGATCAGCATGGGCGTGGTCAGGATGGCGCTGCGGTCCGGGAAGCGGTCCCGGGTCAACGCGGAATGGGCGTAGATGGCGTGCGGCATCACTGTGGCGCCGAGGATGGAAGCAGCCAACAGTACCGATTCGCTGCCCTCGAAGCGGGGGATCAGCCCTTCGGCCAGGGCGCCGGCGTCCGGAGGTGCGATGATGACGCCGGCCGTGAACCCGACGGCGATGATCGCCATCATCGAGATGATCACGTATTCGAAAGTGCGGTGCCGGCCGCTGCCCTGCAGTGCCAGCACGGCCATCGAAATCACACCGGTAATGACGCCGCCCAACAGCAGCGGCAGGTCGAACAGCAGCCACAGGGCCACCGCGCCGCCGATCACTTCAGCCACATCGGTGGCCATGGCCACCAGCTCCGCCTGCAGCCAGTAGAGGCGGCGCCCGGTCTTGCGGCCCATGCGCTCACCCAGCAGTTCGGGCAGGGACTTGCATGTGACCAGTCCGAGCTTCGCCGAAAGGTACTGGATCAGCCAGGCCATCACGTTCGCCACCACGACCACCCAGACCAGCAGGTAGCCGAAGCGGGCTCCGGCGGTCATATTGCTGGCCACGTTGCCCGGATCGAGATAGGCAACACCGGCCACCAGGGCAGGGCCAAGCATCCAGAGCAGGCGTTTCGGTGCCGGCAGGGAGGCGCTCGTGGAGTCCGTGGGGCGTTCCGAAGGCGGTCCCGAGGGTGATCCCGACGGGGGCACAAATGCGGTTCGGCGGCTCATGCATGAAACCTAGCACGAAAGTTCGGTGCGCCGAAGTTTGTACCGTGGACATGCGAACACGGGCTCAAAGTTCTGTCACGTCGGCTGCCGGGGGGCCTCAGGGCAGTGGCAGGTATTGACCCGCCGGACCAAGTGATCGAGCCAAAAAGTGGGGTATCTGCAGAGGCGGAAAAGGGGCTGTTTTGGCCTGTTTGGGGCCCTTTTCGCGCCGGAAATGTCAGAGGCGGATGAAAGCCTGAAGACATGGATCAGGACAGGAATGTTCCCGGCAACAGCGCCGGCAGCAACGCCGGCAACAACGCGGGCGGCGACGACGGCGGCGGTGGGGCCGACGGCGGTTGTGGCGGGGCGCGCGCGACCGCGGCGGCGGCCGCGGCGGAGCGCAGCCGGGCGGTTTTCGACGCCGGCCTGGGAGCTTTCACCGGCTCCCTGGTCCTGCAGGGCGTCGAAATCCTGGATCAGGACCAGGCCGGTGCGGTGTTGACCCGGCTGGATCAGCTGGGCAGATGGGTGCAGGCGCAGCAGGCCAAAGTCCTGCACCGAATCGAGGACATCTTCCGGGACGAAATGTTCTTCGCATCAGGGAAACCCGAGCCCGGCCTGGCATTCAGTCTCGCCGCCGAAGAGGCCGCGACCATCCTGGGGATCCCCACCGGCACGGCGGCCATGCGGATGAACGAAGCCGGCTCTCTCTGCGGGACCCACGCCGCCACACTGGCGAAACTCGAGTCCGGGGCGCTGAGCTACGGACATGTTCAGACGGTGCTGGATCAGTCCCAGAGCATTCCCGCCGGCGAACTGCCGGGATTCGAAGCGGAGCTGTTGGGCGTGGCAGTTGCGGGGCAGACGGGTTCCCAGTTTCGGGTCAAGGCCCGGCGGCTGCGGGAGAACAAGTATCCGGAGACGATGCAGAAGCGGCAGCGCACGGCCTTTGAGAAGCGCCGCGTGGTGCTGGATCCGGACTGTGACGGGATGTCCTGGCTCTCTGCGTTGTTGCCAGCAGAGAAAGCGCAAGCGATCTTCACTCAGCTTTCGAAGGCCGCCCGTGGCGAACGGTCCGCCGGCGATCCACGCATGGTGGATCAGCTGCGGGCAGACATTCTCGAGGATTTGCTGCTGGACCGTGACGATCAGCAGGCCAGCTCCAATGCAGAGAAGGGCGACGCAACTGCCTGTGGCGGGAACCCTGGTGATAAAGCGGCTGGCGGCAAGACCCGTGGCCGGGCAAGGGCCCGGGCACGGACCGAGATCCTGGTGCTGATCACCGCCGAAACTCTCTTCGGCGCCGACGAGCAGCCCGCGGAGCTACACGGCTACGGACCCATCAGCCCCGAGACCGCCCGCCGGATGGCCTGGGAGGCAGCGAAATGGACTCCGGTGGAACGGGATCCGGAGACCGAGGAAATCCTGCGGGTCGGTCGACGGCGGAAAGTCCCCGCCGGGCTGCAGCGCTGGTTGCGCGCCAGGGATGGAACCTGCCGGTTCCCTGGGTGCCGGTCCAATGCCGTGATTTCCGAGATTGACCACACCCGGCCCTGGGCCCAGGGCGGGGCAACCGACCACGACAACCTCGAACACCTCTGCCGGCGGCACCACATGTTCAAAACCGAAGGGTTCTGGAAGGCCTGCCAACCGGCAGCGGGGATTATCGAGTGGACCTCACCGGGTGGGCGCGTTTATCGGACAGATCCTCACCTGCAGATGGTGACCTCGCCGGTCGTGCCGCTGGCAGCCGATGTGCCGCTCCCAGTCGTGCCACTGGCAGCAGATGTTCCGGTCCCAACCGGTGTGGATGACCAGCCTGATTCCGACGCTGATCCTCCGCCCTTCTAGGTCAGGCTCTTCGTGGGAGGGTTGGTCCTGCTCTCGACTCTTCCTTCACTGCTGCCGCTGTTGTTTCCTACGCTGTCGTCCCCGGCGCCGACGCTTGGGTCTTCCGCCTCATCCGGGAAGGCCAGGTTGCGCCGGTGGGAGGTGAATAGCCACAGCACTGCACCTGCCACCGGAATCAGGACAATGACCGCGGCCCACGCCCGCCGTCCCGCAACGGAAACCCAGAGGGAATTTCTCACACTGAAAAGAGCCGCGGCGGCCAGAGTGGCGTAAAGAACCACTGATACTGCAATCAGCGGCAACCACATCAGGTATTCGATAGGCATGGAATAACCTTGCTCTTTCATCATGAACAGGGGACAACGGGCGGTGAAGGAGTCACCAATCCGGACGTTCACCCCAGAATATGGTCCCGGCCCGCTGTCACACCTCATCCCCTGTGATGACATTTGGCCGCGGTGCCTGCCACGGCAACCTTCCGGTGACTTCCAGCTGCAGCGTGTAGCTAAGGAAGGTCCGGATCAGGACAATCAGCGCCAGCACACCCAGAGATTCAAAGGTGGGAGTCACCGCCACGGTGCGGATGATGTCCGCTGCCACCAGCAACTCGAGCCCGAGCAGGATCGACCGTCCCAGCTCCTGCCGGTAAGGCTCGTACACCGGTTGGCCGGAGCGTCGCAACAGGGCAAGGGCAGCGGATCCGGTGGCAACAATGGCACCAATGATGATCGCCGCCACGCCGGCCAGATCCACTATTTCGCCGGTCACTTCGATAATGCCCTTGAAATCCACAATGTGCTCCGCTCACCGGGCCGCTGGCGTTCCTCAGAAAAGGGTTGCTCACAAAGCTAGGCCGCTGCCGGCACCGCATCCACTCCCCGGCCCGGATAATGACGGAGCTCCGCAGGAGTTTGTGTCACCGGGTAGTAGAAGGACCAGTCGTCGTAGGGGTCCTGCCAGGCGGACTTGTCCCGCGGAATCCGGTGCACGGTCTCCGCCGGAATCCAGCGGTTATGGGCACGGCCGGCGTCGTCGATCCAGTGCAGGAGCACCTGGGTGCGGGTCCACGCGGCAGCCTTGCCATCGATGATGGCTGTGCCCATGCGGCACCGCACGTAGGGCTCGCGCCGGTAGTGGGCATGGGTAACGGCACGGGATTGTCCCGGGCCCGGACGCTGCTGCGTTGCCTGTCCGGCGGAACCGGGTGATTCAGGGGCAGCACTGCGGGGGAGGAGCGCCGACGGCGAAGAAGTCATGGGACCACCATGCCGCCCGGCTCTGACATTCCTAGGCGGCGCCAGCTTTAGATCAGGAGCGACTCAGGAACCCTGTTCAGGAAGCCATGTCCCGCCATAGTGCGGCAGCCTTGTTGGCAACCGCGGCACCGTGATTCGCAACGCGGCGGGGAGCCATGCGAATGACCGGAGCAAGATCGGAAAGGCCGCCATGGAGGGTGTGCTGCGTGGCGTTGCCGGGCTCGCCCTCGCGGCGCACGGGGTTGGCGTCGGGAGTCGGGCGGTTGGCCAGCATGTACACGGCAGCAACCATCGCGACCAGCAGCGAAATGAGGGTCACCACGCCAAGCCCATACAGGGCGAGCAGCGCGTAGAAGGGGGAATCAAAGAGTCCGGCAATGAAGTCTGCGCTGCCCAACAGCAGCCAAAGCCAGAAGATACCTACAGCGATGAGCATCGTCCGCCCACGGCGGAAGAGCATTGCGGATTTTTTCCGCGCCGAAGGCATTGTTTGAGACTCCCCGCCCATTTCCACTCCCCAGATAGCAGACCCGGCCATGCAGGTCCTCAAGCAGATAATAGCCCGTTTATGACGCAACACCGTTTCACGGTGCGCCAGAATGTAGTGTGTCGCTCCGGGAAGGGTAGAAATTTGAACACGAAGTCCGGTCCGGGCCTCCTTTTTGTCCTGGTCTGCGCCATGGGCGCGGGCCCGGTCATGAATTACGGCCTCAGCGCTGCGAGCAGCCTGATCATTGATGACCTCGGCATCAGCGAGGCGCAGTTTGGCCTGCTGGCCACCGTCTGTTTCCTCAGCGCTGCCCTGTCCTCGGTGTCCCTGGGCCGGCTCAGCGACCGCATTCCGGGACGGGCCCAGCTGCTGATGATCTTCGGCGGAACCGCGCTGGCACTGATCCTGATGGCCCTGTCCCGCAACTACGTGTGGCTGCTGGTTGCCGTGGCCCTGTCCGGACCGGCACAGGCGATTTCCAACCCGACTACCAACCGGGTGATCACGCATCACGTTGAACCCGCCCGCCGGTCCGGTTGGCTGGGCATCAAGCAGTCCGGCGTCCAAGCCAGCCAGCTGTTCTCCAGCCTCTTCTTTCCCGCTGCAGCGCTGGTGGCCGGCTGGCGGGGCTCTGCCACGGGAGCCGCCGTCGTCATGGCCGCGCTGCTGCTGTATTCATGGAACAAGCTGCCCGCTGACCCGCCGATGCCGCCGCAACCCAAAACCGCAGCCGACGGGCGCCAGCGGTTTCCGTTGACGGTGTGGCTGCTGGCTGGCTTCGCCCTGCTGTCGGGGGCCGGAATGCAGGCAACCAATGTGTATCTGCCGCTCTTCGCGCAGCGAGAACTGGGATTTTCGCTGCTTATGGCCGGTGCCGCCGCAGCTGCCGCAGGTGTGGTGGGGGTGGCCTCACGGGTTCTGTGGGGGCGTCGGATGGCCGCCGGCACAACGGTGCCGATCCTGCTGGTCACGCTGGCGCTGGGCGCCATCGGCGGCGCCGGGCTGCTCCTGGCGGCAGGCCAGACCGGCCTGCCGGTGTTTCTGTGGACCGGCGTCGTACTCCACGGCGCAACGGTGCTGGGCGTGAATGTGGTGGTCATGGCCGCCGTGCTGCGCGAGGTGGAACCGGCCCGCGTCGGTGCGGCCACGGGAGTTGTGTCGCTGGGGATGTATGCGGGGTTCGCCGCCGGTCCGCTGGCGATGGGGCTTCTGCTGCAGCACTCCGGCGGGTTCCTGGCCGGGTGGATCTTTGTTGGCAGCGGGTATCTGCTGTGCATGGCGCTCGGCCTGGTCCTGCACCGCACCGCGGCCCCGGCGACGGCGGCCGCCTGACGGGCAACCTTTCCTGACCAGGCGGAATTGCCCCGCCGCGCTGTCACCCACAGCCCGTTCACAGCTCGATGACAGCCTGGGGGTACATCCGCGCACACGTGGTCGACGACGAATCCCTTCCCCGGAACCCGCCTCCCCGAACTCAGGTGCCTTCCGGAGCAGCAGGGGGTTGGGCGAGCCGCGGACTGCCCGGGTTCATGAGTGAGTGCCTGCGGCCGTAGAACCAGTAAATGATCAGGCCGATGATCAGCCAGACGCCGAACCGCAGCCAGGTCTCCCAGTGCAGCTGCAGCATCAGGAAGCCGGAGGAGAGCACCCCGAACGCCGGAATCCACGGCATGAGCGGCAGCCGGAATTCCCGCGGTGCATCCGGCTTCTGGTAGCGCAGCACGATCACCGCCACGGAGACCACCACAAACGCCGCGAGGATGCCGATGTTCGTCAGGTCCGCCACCGCACGGATCGGAAAGATGCCGGCCAGCAGTGCGGACGCGATCCCGGCGATCCACGTCACCCGCTGCGGTGTCCCGTGGCGGTCCGTGCCGGAGAACCATCCCGGCAGCAGCCCGTCGCGGCTCATGGAGAACCAGACCCGGGTCACGCCCAGCAGGAAGGTGAGCATGACGGTGAGGATGGAGATCACGGCAAAGGCCGAAAGCACCGTGGCGATGACGGGCAGCCCCACGGATTGGAACGCGGAGGCAAAGCCGGCGGTGGGGCTGATCTCTGTGTAATTCTGCATTCCGGTCAGCACCAGTGTGGCCAGGATGTACAACACCATGGAAATGCCAAGGGACAGCAGGATCGCCTTGGGCATGTGTTTCTTGCCGTCCGTGGCCTCTTCGGCTGCGGTGCTCATGGCGTCGTACCCGAAGACCGCAAAGAACACTGTTGCAGCGCCGGTGAAGACCACGCCGAATCCGTTGGGCAGGAAGGGCGAGTAGTTGTCGGGGTTCACGAAGAAGAACCCCAGCCCGACGATGAAGAGAATCAGCAGCACCTTCAGGGCCACTGCCACCAGTTCGAACCGCCCGAACGTCTTGGTGCCCCGGCTCAGGATCCAGGTGATGAACAGGCAGACCACGATGGCCGGCACATTGGCCACGCCACCCTCCACCGTGTCGCCCGTGCCCTGCATCCAGACGGGAACCTCGACGCCGATCCCCGCCATGAACTCCGTGAAGTACCCGGAGATGCCGATCGCCACCACCGCCACGATCGCCGTGTATTCCAGCAGCAGGTCCCAGCCGATGAACCAACCGATGATTTCGCCCAGCGCCACATAGCCGTAGGTGTAGGCCGACCCGGCCCGCGGAACCATGCCGGCGAACTCGGCGTAGGACAGGGCCGCCGCGGCGCTTGCCAGCCCGGCAACCAGGAACGAAATCAGCACGCCGGGCCCGACGCCGGGGGCATCGGGTCCACCGTTGGCCACCAGTCCGGCGAGGGTGAAGATGCCGATGCCGATGATGCCGCCCACGCCGATCGCGGTCAGCTGCCAGAGGCCAAGGCTCTTGAAGAGTTTGCTGCCGGTTTTTTCGTCTTCCACCTCTTCGATCGGCTTGCGTCGGAAGAGGGATGCGGAGGACGGGCTTTCTGCCGTGGTCATGGAAGGCTCCGATCATCGCTCGCTGCCGGCTGTTTCAGCAGTGCCGTACTTAGAGGTAATTCAGTACGAAAGCAGTATCGTCCCGCCGGAGGGCCCCGGGAAAGACCCGCCGTGGAGAAGGCAGCTGGAAGCCGCTGTTCAGCCCCCGGTCTGGTCCCGGTCCGGGGCGTCCTCGGGTTGCGGAGAGTCGACGAACTTCAGGCCCACTACGCAGCCGATGATCCCGGCCAGGAAGAGGATTTTCAGCCCGCCGGGCTGCTCCCCGCCGGACAGCATGGCGTAGGCCACGGTCAGCACCGCGCCCAGCCCGGTCCACACGGCGTACGCGGTGGAGATGGGAATGGAGTTCATGGCGTAGGACAGGCCCACCATGGAGGCGATGCCGGCGGCAAGGAAGATCAGGGTCGGGACCAGCAGGGTGAATCCGGCTGACGCATCCAGGGCTGTGGCCCAGACGGCTTCGAGGACGGCGCTGAGGAGAAGGACGATCCACGGCATGCTTAGCCCACCAGCTTCAGGCCGACGACGCAGCCCACGACGCCGAGAAGTAGCAGGATTTTCACCACGGTGGCCTTTTCGCCGCCGAAGGCCATGGCGTAGGCGGCGGTGAGGACCGCGCCGATGCCCACCCAGACGGCGTAGGCGGTGCCCACCGGAATGGACTGCATGGCGAAGGCGAGGCCGGCCATGCTCAGGATGATGCCCGCGGCAAAGATGACCGTTGGCCAGCGCCGGCGGAAGTTTTCAGATTTGCCCAGCGCCGTCGCCCAGACGGCCTCCAGCATGCCGGAGAGAACAAGAATGACCCATGCCATGACAGATTCCTTTGGCCAGTCTTGTCGCTGTCCGGGTACTGAACCGTCGTCCGGAGACCGGCATCCGGTCTTGGCATCCTACGGTAGCAAATCCGGCGCCAACCGGAGCAGTTGTTGACCGGATGCCACTGCGCCTCCTGCACGGCCGTGGACATAAGGCCGTGGACATAAGGGGGCATGACGATTATCAAAATCAACGCGATCACTGTTGCGCTCCGAGGACGAGGGGATGATGGGCCAGTCCGTCGTCGTCGCGCCCGGCACCCCGCCGAAACAACCGTCTGAGGAGCAACCGTCTCCGGAACAAAACCCAGACCCCGAACACCAGCACTGAAGCCGGATTCCGGCGGAAAAGGAGCAGAATATGAAAACCCTCTGCTGAGCCTGGGCATGGCATGCTGTCCGGCAGCGATCAGCGTCCGTCCCGTCATCACCCGGCCATCCACTACCCGAAGGAGCAAACCATGCGCGGATCAGCAGTGATCGTTGGAGCCGGTATCGCCGGAACCGCGGCCGCCCGCGGCCTGCTGCGCGCCGGCTGGTCAGTCCAGGTCTTCGAGCGCAACGCCAGCTTTCCCGCCAGCGGAACGGCGCTGGGCATGTGGCCCGAAGCGATGGATGCCCTGGACCGGCTGGGGGTGGGGGACGCCGTCCGCGCCGACTCTGTGCAGGAGCGCGGCGCCCGCCTCCTGCGTCCCGACGGCAGGGAGATAGCTGCCCTGGGCCTCGGCCGCACTGCCCGGCTGGTGCCCCGGACCGTGCTGTTGAATGCCCTGGCCGGGTACCTGCCAGCCGGTCTTGTCCAGTGGAACTCACCGGTGGCGGAGCGCGCAGTCCTCCCGGAAGCCGATGTGGTGGTGGCGGCCGATGGGATTTCCAGCCCCCGGCGCACGGCATTGTTCGGAACCCGTCCCCGCCCGCTCGGGACCGTTGCCTTTCGGGGGACGGTTCCGGGGCGGGCCGGCGGGGTTTCGGAGACCTGGGGTGCGGGCCGGCTGTTCGGGATCACGCCGCTAGATGCCGAAAGCACCAACTGGTTCGCCTGCCTTCGTTCGGCCGACCTGCCTGGTTTCCTGCCCGACGGCGCCCCGCAGAGCCGCCAGGCCCGGGTCCAAGCCGAGGCCCCGCAGATCCTGCGCGGGCTCTACCGGGGCTGGCACCCCGGCGTGGCCCGGGTACTGGACGCGCTGGACGGAAATCCGGTGGACTACCGCGAACTGTTCGATATTCCGCCGCTGCCCTCCTACGTTTCCGGGAGGACGGCGCTGCTCGGCGACGCCGCCCACGGCATGGCGCCGAACCTCGGGCGGGGAGCCTGCGAAGCGCTGCTCGACGCCGTCGCGCTCGTGACCGCCCTGACCACGGCTCCCGACGTTGCGGCGGCACTGCGGACGTACGACGCCGGCCGGCGGCGACACGGAATCCGCACCGTCCGGCTGGCCCGGCTGCTGAACCGGGTCAGCACGGCCCAGCGGTTTACCGCTCCCCGGAACGCGGTGCTGAATGCCGCCGCCCGGTTCAGCTGACGGCGCCGGTAACCAGGGTGCGGATCCGGTACAGGCTGGTCGTGGCCGTCATGTAGAGGGTGCGGCCGTCGTCGCCGCCGAAACAGACGTTGCTGACGGTCTCCGGCACCGGAATATGCAGGATCTCCGTTCCATCCGGGGAGAAGACCCGGACCCCGTCCCCGGAAGAGGACCACAGATTCCCCTGGGCATCCAGCCGGAAACCATCCGGCACCCCCGGAGTTACCTCGGCAAAAACCCGCCCGTTGCGGGCAAACCTGCCATCCACGACGTCGTACGCGTGGATGGCATGCCCGTGCAGCCGCGCCCCGCCGTCCATCGCCGGGGTGCCCAGTGAGGTGTCCGAGACGTAGAGGATGGACTCGTCGGGGGAAAACGCCAGCCCGTTGGGCACCTCCACATCGATGACCGCCGGCGTCAGCTCACCGCTGGCCGGGTCAAAGCGGAAGACGTACCTGTCCCCGTATTCCTCCCGGCCCGGATGCCCCTCCGTGTCCTTCTGGATCCCGTAGGAGGGATCGGAGAACCAGATGGTTCCGTCGGACTTCACCACCACGTCATTGGGGGAGTTCAGCCGGCGGCCGTTGTAGGAGTCCACCAGCGTTTGCACGGCGGGCACGGCGCCGGGCGTGGTGCCGGTGTCCCGCTCGATGGCCCGCCGGCCATGCGAGCACTGGACCACCGCCCCGCTGCGGTCCAGGGCACGGCCGTTGGGATATTCGGCGTCGGCGGCGTAGACCTCCAGTGCTCCGGTCTCCTCGCTGAACTCCAGCACCCGGTTGCCGGGAATGTCGCTGAACCGCACGGCCCGCCGCTCCGGCAGCCACACCGGCCCCTCGGCCCAGACCGCGCCGCTGGCCACCCGCTCCGGCTTGCTGCCGGGGGCAATCAGGTTCTCAGGGGCAATCGGCATGTGTGGCTCCGCTTCGGTGAAGGATCAGGGATGAGTCACAGCATAGATGGGTCCCGGCGCTGGCGGGGACACGGTGAAAGCGGCGCCCGACGGCGGGGCGATAGGCTGGGGTTCATACCCTTCAGACCCCTAGGAGAAGACCACCGTGAGTGCAGCCCTGACCTCCCTCGTTTCCAGCGCCGGCCTGATCGGCGGTTACAAAACCGCCCGCGACACCGGCAACCGCCAGCTCGGCGGAGCCGTCCTGGCCGCTGCAGGCACGGTGGCCTTTTTGCTGTGGAAGCGCGACGCCGGCACCGGCACCGCTGCCGCCCTCACCGCCGCCTACGTTGCGGCCTTTGGCCTCTCCCATCCGCTGGCCAAGAAGCTCGGCGCCTGGCCTGCCGTGTACACGGTAACCGGCGCCACCGCCGCGGCCTCGCTGATCTTTGGCCGCCGCCGCTGACTGCTAAACCGGCCGGTAGCCAGTGACTATCCGCCGGACAGCCGGAGCACAAGATCGGCCTGTCCGGCGTGGGCAGTTATCAACCTGGCATTGGCGTCGTCGCTGCCCAGGGCCCACTCACGGGCCTGTTCCGGGGTCTTGCCGAACGCTGCGTGCCGGCGGATCAGGCGCTGGCGGCGGATGTCGTCGTCGGCGTCGAGATACCAGACCTGATCCAGGGCGGCCCTGGCCCGCGGCCAGTGGCCATCCGGCTGCAGCAGGTAGTTCCCTTCGGTGATGACCAGGGGAACGGTGCAGTGCACGGGCAGCGCAGAGCCGATCGGCTCCTCCAGATCCCGTTGAAAATCGGGAGCATAGATGACCGGCTCCTGCTCCGTTTGAAACCGCAGGCGGTGCAGCAGCGCCGCGTAGCCGCCGTCGTCGAACGTATCCGGTGCGCCCTTGCTGGCGCGCCGGCCCAGCGCGTCCAGGACGTTGTTCGCCAGATGGAAGCCGTCCATCGGCACCAGTACGGCGGTCCCGGGTCCGAGCGCCTGAACGAGCCGTGCGGCAACCGTGGATTTTCCGGCCCCGGGAGCGCCGGTGATGCCCAGGATCCGCCGGGTGCCGCCGGAGGCCAGGGAACGTGCCCGGCGCACCAGTTCAGCCAGGTCAGTGAGCACCGGCGGGGTTGTTCCGGCGCCGTTCGCACGGCCGGGAAGGGAGGTGTCCATCTGGACATTCTCCAG
The DNA here is from genome assembly GCF_018622995.1 of Arthrobacter jiangjiafuii. Lineage (NCBI taxonomy): Bacteria > Bacillati > Actinomycetota > Actinomycetes > Micrococcales > Micrococcaceae > Arthrobacter > Arthrobacter jiangjiafuii. Next base: position 3,373,721 of record NZ_CP076022.1, on the reverse strand, counting down.
CAGAAAAACTCTTCGCGGAGCGGGAATCATCGGCCGGAGCCCTGCGTTATTCTGTACGGACGCCGGAGAAGGCGGCCATCGCAGCAAAGTGGCAGCCAGGAAAACGCGGAAGCCACGACTTGGCAACTGAACACGGGGATGATCGGTTTCGACGATGTTTGCCGCGACAGGGGAAGCGGGCCGAGGATGCAGAGTTATCTCGCTAACGCTCTCTGCAAAAAAATAAGTGCCAAACCTATGCGCACTGACTTCGCCCTTGCTGCCTAAGCAGTAAGGCACAGTCCGTCAGCCCGGAGTTGCTCTCGCTCCGGTGCCTGGCGTCGTTTAGAGGGCCACTGCTGAACACCCAAGCCGTGAGGGTGTTCGGGACACTTTGACGGCTGGGCCCGGATCAGCCGCACGTCTGTACGACGGCTGGGGCCAAGAAAATCCGACACAGACTGCGCCCGGAGAAGCCCTATCAACACAGCATCGGACGGGGGTTCGATTCCCCCCATCTCCACGAGTCAGATTCACGACCGGCGGCTGCCGGACCGAAGGCCTGCCCGCAACCGGGCGGGCCTTCGCTGTTTCCCGTCGTTACTGAAAAGCTGCCACTGTCGGCTGCTACTGAAATTCGAGCGGTATGACCGTTCCCTGGTGGTAGCGCAGCCGCGCCTGCCCCGCTGACATGTCCCACACTGAATTTCAGCATGTTCGTTCATGGGTTCAGTGTGCCTGATGGCCGGACCTGACCGTGTGTCCTTTTCCAGCCGGGTATGCCTCCCTACTCTGGAAGGTGGACATGGGGGGCTTCCCACGAGACCAAGGACCTCAAATGGCACAAGGACCTCAGGCAGCACAGGAGCACCGGAATGAGCCGCCCGGCAGTGGCTCGAATCCGCTGAGAATGGGCGTGTTCTCCATATCGCCCGTCCTGGCAGCGGCGTGGAAGAAGGGTTTCTTCGCCGACAACGACGTGCATGTGGTGTATGAACAGGTGCAGTCCTCGGACCAGCAGTTCCAGGACTTCGCCGCCGGAAACTACGACGTCCTGCAGACCGCCTGGGACAACGTGGTCAACTACCGGACCAATGCCTCCAATAACCTGGGACGCCCGCTCTACGCCATGGCGGACTTCGCGCTGGACCTGGGCATGGGGCTGACCGTTACCAGCCCGCCGGAGATCACGTCGATGGAGGCAATACGCGGGGGCGAGGTGGCTGTGGATGCCCGGAACAGCGGCTACGCCTACGTCATTTACTACCTTTTGGAACAGGCCGGGCTCGCCCGGGACGAGGACTATACCGTCGTCAGGCACGGCGGCTTAGCCGAACGCTATCTGCGTTTGAGCGACGGCTTCACTGCTGCCACGCTGCTGAGCGACGGACTCGAGGCGCTGGCGCAGCAGCAGGGAATGAACCAACTGGCGGATGAGTCAGCGCTCGGCATGCCCTATGTCGGTTCAGTCGCCGCATGGAATGGGGACTGGTACGCCGAGCACCGTGATGTCGGGGAACGATTCCGTGAAAGCTACGAGGCGGCCCTTGCCTGGGTGCTGGACCCGGGTCACCGGGACGAAGTGGTGGACCTGGTGGCCAATGTCCGCGGACTGCCCAAGCCCGACGCCCGGCTGGTGGTTGACGCCGAACTGGGGCCCTGGGGCATCGCGCGGGACACCAATGTCGCCGATGATGCCGCCCGGTCGGTGATCGGCCTGCGCCAGCAATACAACGGGTTCGACGCCGATCCGGTGGTGGACCCGTACGGAAACCTGTTGCCGTTTTTCGTCAGCAACGGCCCGGATGCCTCCTAGCCCTCCACCCGCCCGGCCCCGGACGCGGGCAGTACGGGGAAGAGGGCCGGCTCGGTATAGCCGGCGGCAGTAAATGCCCCCAGCACCGCGCCGGCGACGGACGCGGCGTCGTCGGTCTTCACGAGCGTTATGGCCGATCCGCCAAAACCGCCGCCGGTCATCCGCGCGCCCAGCGCTCCGGCGCCGCGCGCTGCCTCGACTGCCAGATCCAGCTCTGGGCAGGAAATCTCAAAGTCATCGCGCATGGACGCGTGGCTCGCGTTGAGCAGCGGGCCGAGCGCGGCCGGACCCTGCTCCTGCAGGAGGTCGACGGCGGCCAGCACGCGGGCGTTCTCTGTCACCACATGCCGGACCCGGCGGAAGGTCTCATCATCCAGGGTGCGGGCCGCTTCCGCCAGGTCGGCATCCGTGAGATCACGCAGCGCCGGCACGCCCATGGCCCGCGCCCCGCGCTCGCAGGAGGCCCGCCGGGAGGCGTAGCCGCCGGTGGAATGTTCGTGGCTGACCCGGGTGTCGATCACGAGCAGCGTGAGGCCGTTAGCGGCCAGATCCAGTGGGACCAGCCGGGATTCCAGGGACCGGCAGTCGAGAAAGACCGCATGGCCCTCCTCGCCGAGCAGGGACGCGGACTGATCCATGATGCCGGTGGGAGCACCCACCATCCGGTTCTCCGCACGCCGCCCCAATTCAGCCAGCTCCGGCCCGGTCAGGCCGGCGTCGGCCAGGTCATTGGCCATGGTGGCCACCGCGCATTCCAGGGCGGCGGAGGAGGAGAGGCCGGCACCGACCGGGACATCGGAATCAATATAGAGGTCCATCCCGGGAATCCGTGTTCCGCGTTCCCCGAAGGCCCAGAGGACACCCAGCGGATAGGCGGCCCAGCCGGTGATGCTGCCGGCGCTGATCCCGTTCAGGTCAGCGCTGGCCGAACCTCCGTCGCCGAGGGACGAATACACCCGGGCGGTGCGGTCCCGGCGCGGGGCGGCGGCCACCAGGGTGGAGCGGTTGATGGCGAACGGCAGCACAAAGCCGTCGTTGTAGTCCGTGTGCTCCCCGATCAGGTTGACCCGGCCGGGCGCTGACCAGATGCCGGCAGGCTCGCGGCCGAAGCGTGCGGTGAAGGCGGCGGACAGCTCAGCGGCGGAGAGTGTCATTGTCAGCCTTTCCGGGCGGTAGCGGGAACAGCGGCGCGCAGCTGTGCCGCCACCTGCTCGGGGACGGTGTCATTGATAAAGGCGCCCATCGCGGCCTCCGAACCGGCCAGGAACTTGAGCTTGTCCGCCGCCCGGCGCGGCGAGGTGAGCTGCAGGTGCAGCCGGCTGGCGGGGCGGAAACGTGCGTCCAGCGGGGCCTGGTGCCAGGCGGCAATGTAGGGCGTGGGTGTGGAATAGAGGCCGTCCACGCGGGCCAGCAGTTCGAGGTAGACGCCGGTCAGGTCATCGCGTTCCTCGTCCCGCAGTTCGGCCAGGTCCGCGACCTGGCGGTGCGGCACCAGATGGACCTCCAGCGGCCAGCGGGCGGCGAACGGAACATAGGCGCTGAAGTGCCGGCCCTCAAGGACCATGCGCTCGCCGGAGCTTCGTTCAGCATCCAGCACTGCCCCCACCAGGGTCCGGCGGCCCTCGGAGGCCTCGAAGTACGCCGCTGCCTGCTCCGCCATGACAGCGGAGCGCGGAGGAATGAAGGGGTAGGCGTAAATCTGTCCGTGCGGATGCAGCAGCGTGACGCCGATATCGGCGCCGCGGTTCTCGAAGCAGAACACCTGCCGGATGCCCTCCATTGCTGACAGCGCTCCGGTCCGCTGCGCCCAGGCATCCACCACGGTACGGGCCCGTTCGGGGGAGAGTGATCCGAAGGATCCCTCATGTGCCGAGTCGAAGGCAACCACTTCGCAGCGCCCGTACGCCGGCGCCGTCGTGCCCCAGACCGGATCCGCCGGCAGCAGGCCCAGTTCCGGGCCGAAAGAGGGAAACCGGTTTTCGAAGACCGCCACCTCGTAGTCCGTGGCCGGGATTTCGGACAGGTGCGACGGCGACGACGGGCAGAGCGGGCACTGGTCGGCGGCGGGCAGATGGGTGCGGGTCTGCCGGTGCGCGGCGACGGCGATCCACTCCCCGGTCAAGGGGTCATAGCGGACGGTTCCGCTGGCGGGCCGGTCCGGCAGGCCACGGCGGTCGGAGGGACCTGCCAGGCGGCGGCGGGCGGTCGCTTCGGACGCATCGAAGTAGATGAGCTCCCGGCCGTCGGAGAGCCGGGTGCTGGTGTGGACTGTCATAACTTCCTTCGTCTGCCGGCTGCCCCGGCCCCAGACTATCCCACGCCCTCAGGCGCCTGTCCGCCGCCTTGGGGTGCAGCGCAGGGAGCTTTCGCTGGCATAGTGGTAAGCAGGCTTATAATCTAAGGGTGCCGTCGGGGATGTGAAGCCCCGCTTCGCAGTCCGTTCCAGCCACTGCGCGCCGACAATGTGTTCCTGTTTCAAGTAAAGGAGAAGCGACTATGTCCAGTGCTGACCACAGCCCTGTCGTACCTGCCGAGAACGAAGCCGATGTCCTGGAACAGCAGGCGCCCGTTGTTCCGGAGGCCCAGGAGGATACGGGGAGCCAGGACCCGGTCCGGGCGCACGGGGACCCGCTGCGGCCCGAGGGGTCCGAAGCCGACCGTTTGGAGCAAAGCACTGACGGAGGGGCGGGCACCGACGAGGATGAGTACCCCCGCGGCGACGAGGAGCAGTACCCCGCCGGCGCCGATGAGCAATACCCCGCCGGAGCCGATGACTGAGGAGCCGATGACTGAGGAGGAGTAGGAGCGCTCAGGCTGCCCGCTCGGCAGGTGCCGTCGTCGGGCGGGGCGCCCCGCTCTGGTGCGCACCGTGCGGCCTGATGCCGAGTTCCTGCATGGTGTGGGCCTCCAGATCCGCCACGGCCGTCTCCGGCAGGTCGATGATGCCGTGGAGTGAACCGCGCAGACTGCGGTAGGCGGCGTCGACCTCTGACCGTGTAGCGGCCTGGTCGAGGATGATGTTCAGGGCCTGCCGTGCGCTGGCGAGCTTGCTGCGTTCGGCATCGGTAAGCCGGGACTGTCCGCAGCGCCGGGCATATTTCTCCGCCGTCGTCAGCGCCACTTCGAAGCGGTCCACGGCGTGGCTGAGTTTGGAACCCGCTGCGTGCCCCCGCCCTAGGTCCAGGGCCTGCGCCTCGGCGGCCCGGATGCCCTGCATCGCGACGATCACCTCGCGGACCACCGGATCGGTGTAATCGGTCATCACCGGGTAATCGATCATCAGCGCGACGTCGGTTTCGTAGCGGGACCATTGCACCAGCAGCTGGTCCCGGCGTGCGTACAGCCGCTGCCAGGACTCAGCCTGGGCGGCGGCTGCAGAGCGGCGGTTCCGCCTGCCGCGGGCCTTCCGGCTGCCGAAGCGGATGCCCAGCCCCAGCGCCAGCAGTGCGCCGATAAACAGCGACGGCGTGATGAATACGGCCAGGAATGAAAACACCGAGGGATCCCCGCTGTCTCCGGACACCGCCACCTGGAGCAGCTGGACGAGGCCGTAGCCCAAAACGGCCACCATGCCGGCAGCAAACGCCGTCAAAATCAGAGCTGCCACCGCGACTTTTTTCGCCAGTCTCTTCAGCATGGCGCCAGCTTACCGAAACCCTTGGCCGCCGGGACAGGGTCGTGGCCTAAGTCATCGTGAACTCCAGCACCGGCTTCGCCATGTCGGCCCCGACAACCTCCGGGGCCCGCTTGTTCCCGCGCACCTCGAACGAGTGGTTGCCGCCGTCGATCCACTGCACCACGGCGTTGGGTCCGATCCGTTCAGCCACCGGCTCCAGTTCCCCGGGCAGCGCGAAGGGATCGCGGGTGCCCTGCAGGAAGAGCATCGGCAGGCTCAGCCCGTACAGGTGCTCGTCGCGCAGCTTCTCGGGCTTGCCCGGCGGATGCAGCGGATAGCCGAGGAAGATCAGTCCCGCCGCCGTCATCCCTTCCGCCACGGCCATGGAGGCCATGCGTCCGCCGAAGGATTTCCCGCAGGCCCAGAGCGGCAGGCCGGCGGTACGCGCCGCCGCCGCCTCCATCGCCGCACGCCAGGCAGCGATCGCGGCCGGCGGCCGGTCCGGGAACTTCCGGCCGGCCTCGCGGTAGGGGAAGTTGAAGCGCAGGGTCGCAACGCCGCCGTCGTTCAGCGCATCGGTAAAACCGGTGAGGAAGGGATGGTCCATGCCCGCTCCGGCCCCGTGCGCGACGACGACGGCGGCCGTTGCGTCCGCGGGGCCGGCAAAGGCGGCGGTGACTTCGGTGTCACCTGTGGGAAGGGTGAACTGCTCGTGCTCAAGTGGCATGTCCTCCAACTTACTGCCGCGTGCGTGGGCTTCGTATCCGGGAGACCAGCCGCAGCGCCGGCCCCTGCAGGAACAGCAGCAGCAGCCCCCAGAGTCCGATGCGCGGAAACAATACCGAGACGGCCAGGGCGAGGAGCATCAGTAGTGTGAGGATTCCGGCCGGTGCCAGCGCCACCGGTCCGGCATCAGGAGGCCGGATTTCGGGTGTGCGGTGGATGATCAGCTGCTGGATCAGCCCAAAGGCACTGATCCAGGCGAGCGTGCCGACATAGAGCCCGTTCGCCAGGGGACTCTCCCGGTTCGCGTCGTCGAGCAGCTCGGTAGGGAAGGGCAGGAACACCACCCCCAGCATCCAGGGCATATTGGCCCAGATCAGTGCCGGTGTGCCGCCGGTGACCTGCTCGTAGGTGTGGTGGTGGGCCAGCCACAGGCGGAAGATCACCACGAAGCTCAAGGCAAAGGCAAAGAGCTCGTAGGTATCGTCCCTTATGAACCCGGCAAGGTCAGCGGCTCCGATGCGGCTGGCATCGTCGACCAGCGGGAGGATCAGGAGTGTCATCGCGATGGCCGTGACAGCGTCCACGTAACTGATCAGCCGCGAGATGCCGGTGCGGCCGGTCAGTGGCGGGCGGAGCTTCTTGTCCATGGCACACCGTCTTCCGCGCCCGGTTGGCAGTGCGGCCATCCTAGCCGGAGCGCAAGGCGGGAGAAACAGCGATGGCGCCTTACCGCACCCAGCGGTGCTTGCTACCGTCGAATGAGACGCAGATGCACTGTTGCAGGACCAGCAGAAGCAACAGGCACAGGAGAAGCCGACGTGTTCCGCGAGGAGGAACCATGCGCGCACCAGTCGATTTTCGGCATGCAGCCAGGGATACCGGGGCGGTGATTGCCGGAATCCGGGACGATCAGCTGGACTGGCCCACCCCTTCGCCGGAGTACACGGTGGGCGATCTGCTGGACCATATGGACGGCCTGTCGCTGGAGTATGCGCTGAGCGCCCGGAAAAGCGCGCCGCCCCCTGGTGTGGAGGAGCCGCCGCCGGCCGACGCCGGGAACCTCGCCGTGGGCTGGCGCGAGCGGATCCCCAACCAGCTCACCGCGCTGGCGGGCGCCTGGGCGGACCCCGCCGCCTGGCAGGGTGAGACCGTCGCCGGGCGGGTGCCGCTGTCCGCCTCGGAGGCGGGCATGTTTGCCCTGGACGAGATCATCGTGCATGGCTGGGACCTGGCCCGCTCCACCGGGCAGCACTTCAATCCGGACCCGCGTGCGGTGCAGGCCTGCGCCGAATTCCTCCTGGAACAGCCGCGCAGCCCGGAGCTCTTCGGACCCGCGGTGCCGGTGGACGAGGCCGCGTCGCCGCTGGACCAGCTGGTCGGGCTGACCGGCCGGGATCCCGCCTGGGTTCCGGAGATCTGACCGGCGCCCCAGCGCTGCTACCAGCCCAGCCAGCGCTGCTACCAGCCCAGCCAGTCCAGCGCCTCCCGGGCAACTTCCGGCGGAACGGCATGGCCGCCGTCGAACTCCCGGTAGGTGACGCTGTAGCCGTCCCCCTCCAGCGAGGGCACGATCCGCCGGCTGGTGGCGCGGATGGGCAGGACGTCGTCGGCCCGCCCGTGGGAGATGAAAACCTCCGGCTTGGCTTCCCGCGGACCGGAGGGAATGAAGCCGGGTGAAAAGGCAAGGATCCTCGAGAACAGGTCCCCGTTGGCCAGCCCCAGGCCCAGGGCGTAGGAGGCGCCGTCGGAAAACCCGGCTATGCCGATACGCCTGGGGTCCACGTCCAGCGTGGAGAAAGCCTCTTCCAGGCCGGCGTCGATCTGTGCCACATCGTCCTCGTAGCTGCCGCGGATGGCGTCCCAGGTTCCGGTGCGCGAGGCAGGGGACATCAGGGCTATGCCGAATTCATCCGACAGGCCCGACAATACGGACAGGCCGCGGGCCGCATCACCGCCGGCTCCATGCAAAACCAACAGCAGCGGCAGGGGGCCGGCGGCAGCGGTTGCGGCACCGGCCGGTGCGGCAGGGACGTAGAGGAGGGCGTCCCGTTCGGCCACCAGGCCCAGCGGCCGCTGCCCGGCAGGGTTCCCGGTTCCGCCGTTGGTGGCGACGTTCCCGGGACGGGCAGCAAGGTGGGCGGCATGGGAACCGCCGTCGGTGCTGCGCAGGGGGCGGCAGCCCGGAATGAACGCGCCGGCAGCGAGCAGCGCCGCTGCTGACAAAAGAGACCGACGGGACATCTCCGTCCTTTCCCTCCTACATGCTCCTCATGCCGAAGAACAGAACGGCTGTCCCTACGCGGGAACCTGCATCCTGCGAGTAAATAGCCGCAGCCTCCAGCTGTAAAGAAGTTCCTCGCAAGCCGCGGGATATGCACCCACTGCAAACTTGCAGGAACTGCACGTAGGCTTGGCGTATGACACCATACGTACTCAGCGCGCAGGACCTGACCAAGTCGTACGGGCAGGGGGAGAACCGCTTCGACGCCCTCAAGGGGGTCAGCCTCGCCGTTGAAGCCGGCGAATCCCTGGCTATTGTCGGCAAGTCCGGTTCTGGCAAGTCCACGCTCATGCATTTGCTCGCACTGCTGGACACCCCCGACGGCGGCATCATCTCGGTCAAGGGCCAGGACGCCCGCTCGCTGGGCAAGAACGACCTGAACGAACTGCGCAACCGGGACTTCGGCTTCGTGTTCCAGCAGTTCTTCCTCACGCCCAACGCCTCGGTGCTGGATAACGTTGTCCTGCCGCTGATGATCGCCGGAGTGAAGCCCGCCGAGCGCAAAAAGCGCGGCATGGAGGCGCTGGAGCGCCTGGAAATGGCCGACAAGGCCCGGAACAAGGCCACCGACCTCTCCGGCGGCCAGAAGCAGCGCGTGGTCATCGCCCGGGCCCTGGTGAACAACCCCTCGGTAATCTTCGCCGATGAACCCACCGGCAACCTGGACACCGCCACCGGCGCCGTCGTCGAGGACATCCTCTTTGACCTGAACCGGGAACAGGGCATCACGCTGATCGCTGTCACCCACGACACCGACCTGGCCGCCCGCTGCAGCCGCCAGTTCTACATCAAGGACGGCCGCGAAGTGTCAGCCGCCGAACTCACCTCCACCACCATCACCACAGGGGCCTCCGCATGACCGTCGGCGATATTCTCCGTTCTGCCATCTCCAACACCTTCCGCAGCAAGGTCCGCACCGCGCTGACCGTCGTCGCGATCTTCATCGGCGCCTTCACGCTGACCCTCACCAGCGCCATCGGCGCCGGCGTCTCGGACTACATCGACAAGCAGGTCGGCGCCATTGGCGGCGACAACCTGATGACCGTCTCACCCACCGCCGAGGCCGCCGCCGAAGAGGACGGGCCGAAGGAATACGATCCCAACGGCGCCGCCACCCAGGGCAACTTCACCCTGCTCTCCGACGCCGACATCGAGACCATCCGCGCCACGGATGGAATCGATAAGGTTGAACCCGCCGCCATGCTGGCTCCGGACTTCATCCAGTACGACGGCGGTGCGAAGTTCGAGCTGACCACCAACCCCATGGTGGGGCTGGCCGACGCAGACCTGGCCGCCGGCCGACAGCTGTCCGACGGCACCGGAGCACTGGAAGTCCTGATCCCGTCCAGCTACGTCGAAGCCATGGGCTTTGCCGACGCCGACGCCGCCCTGGAGCAGCCGGTCACCATTGCCGTCACCGACTACGCCGGTGTCCAGCACACCGTCGAGGCCGTGATTGCCGGCGTGCAGAACGACTCGCTCTTCGGCGACGGTGCCGGGTTCAACGCGGACCTGCGCGCGGAGCTGGATGCCCTGCAGCGCAGCGGCATTCCCGCCGGGGTTTCCACCGGCTACGTCACCTCCGTTGCCTACCTGGACGCGGACACCGACGAAGAGCAGCTCGCCGCGATCAAGGCCGACCTGGAAGAGCAGGGCTACACCGCCCTGACCGTCGCGGACCAGATCGGCGCCATCCAGACCGTCATCAACGGCATCATCGGCGTCCTGAACGCCTTCGCCGTCATCGCCCTGATTGCTGCCGGCTTCGGCATCGTGAACACCCTGCTGATGAGCGTGCAGGAACGCACCCGGGAGATCGGCCTGATGAAGGCCATGGGCATGGGCGGCGGCAAGATCTTCGCCCTGTTCAGCTTCGAAGCCATCTTCATCGGCTTCCTCGGTTCCGCCCTCGGCGCCGGAATCGCCGTCGGGCTCGGTTCGGTGATCAGCTCGGTCCTCTCCGACACCGTGCTGTCGGCCCTGCCGGGGCTTCACATCATGCTGTTCACGCCGGCCTCCGTGGCCACTATCATCGGCGTCGTGATGCTGATCGCGTTCCTGGCCGGCACCCTCCCGGCCCGCCGGGCGGCCAAGCAGAACCCGATCGACGCCCTGCGGTACGAGTAGCTCCGATGAGCGAAGGAACGGACATGGACGGCAGCACACCGAACGCACCGTCTGAAGGGCTGCGCGCCCGCAAGCGCGCAGCCGCCCGCTCCGCGATCGAAAAGACGGCCGTCCGGCTGGCGCTGGAGCACGGCTATGAGCACGTCACGGTGGAGATGATCTGCACCGAATGCATGGTCTCCCAGCGGACGTTCTTCAACTATTTCGGCTCCAAGGAATCCGTGTTTCTTGGCCCCGCGCCGGCGGCCGCGGCGGAGGTGGTGGCCGGGGGATTCCTGGCCGACACCGGCACCCCCGTGGTCCTGAGCCTGGCCACGGCAGTGTTTTCCACGCTGCTCGAGGGCCAGCCGGACCCGGTGCTGGCCCGCGACCGGATGAAGGTGGTGATGGGCTCCCCGGAGCTGCTGGCGAAGCAGAACGAGTGGATGGCCGCCCACGAAAAGCAGATGGCGGAGCTGGTCCTGCAGCGCTACGCCGCCGTCTCCGGTCCGGATGCCGATCCGGCCGGTATCCGCGGCCGTGCAGCCGAGGCGCAGCTGGTGGTGGGGCTGGCGCTGGGCGTGGTCCGGGTAGCGCTGCAGCAAAACCAGGCGCTGCAACAAGACCAGGCGCTGCAGCAAAAAGACGACGGCGGCTGGCCGGTTCCGGGCATTATGGAACGTTCCGGGGAGCTGTTGGGGAAGATCTTCGGCAGCTGAGCTTGCCCGGCGAGGGAGCCTGGTGCCTAACTAGGCGCGGGCCTGCACCAGATTGGCAAACGGCAACCTGCCGTGGATCTGGCGGAACTGCTCGTGGTACGCGGCGTGGGCCGCATTGAGCTCGTCCGCAGGCAATTCCTTCCATGCGACGAGCAGCGAATCTGCGTCGGCCAGCTGCCAGATCAACCGGCCGTCCCAATGTCCCGGCGGCCGTCCCTCGCCGAAGTCGACAAATTCTGAGAGCTGGCGGCGGAGCCCGCGGTTGCCCTTGCTGCCGGGACTGGCTTTGCCGATGAACAGGACGTCGGCGTCGGCGACCCATTCAGCGGCGAGTGCGGCGCGGGGCAGGGACGGATTCTTCTTCTTGAAAACCCCGGCCGTGCTGACAGCCAGGAACCGCGGTTCAAATCCCTCCGGCCGCAGCACGGCGAAAAGCCCCTGGCGCTGCGGAATCCGGTTGCCTTCCAGGGCCATCAGGGTCCGGAAACCGGTGAACCCGTCGTCGGAGAGTGACTTCTTGTTCAACGGCATGGGTTCCTTGCATCTGTGCGGGGACCGGGCCATTCGCCCGGAGATGATTCGCACCTTCGATGCTACGTCAGCCCGCTCCCGGCCCGTCGTCGTCGTCGCGCTGGTTCGGCAGCGCACCGAAGCTGCGCCTGATGCCCGTGCCCTTGCCCAGATGCTCAGGATTGGGCTGGGAGGTGGCGATCAGGACCAGCAGAATCAGCAGTGTGACGATGAAGGTCACGCAGGCCGCGGCGATGCCCAGTTCCCAGCGGAATTCACGCTCGCTGCCGCCGGTGGAGAACAGGGCCACCGACAAACCTGCCACGGCAGCCAGCACTCCGGAGATAATCACCGGGACGTTGCCGTAGTCCTGTTTATCCGGCTGCCTACGTGGGCGCGGCGGACCCGGGGAGCCCTGGTTTCCGGGGGGTGGTGGAGTGAAAGGCATGGCGCTACCTCCTGCAGAACGGGAACCGCAGGTGGCAATCGTAAGACTCAGGCAGTACCCGCCGGAAGTACCTCACGGTGGAGCCGGCGGCAGGACCGGGCTAGGCTGGCCGGTCAACCGAAAGGCGGTTGATCGTTGAGCTGGAGGAAAAATGTTCAGGCCAGGCGCACCTATCGAGGAAATCGAGCAGGACGTTGAAGCAATGATTATCGAGCTGGTCCACGAGCTGGGCCGGCTCGCAGAAGCCGACCCGGATCCCATCGGAGCCCAGGACCGCGCCTACATCAAGGCCTTCTCGGACGCCGGGACCAACAGCGAGACGGATCAGGGAGCGCTGCTGGCCACCGCCGTCGCGCGCCCGAATCTCGCCGAATCACTGATTTACCTGAACCGGCGGCTGGACCGCGACAATCTGGACCCGAAGCAGCCCAGCTGTGTGCTTGGCGTGATCATCCGGCTTGCCATGGACGGCCTCTGGGTCAGCGACATCCTGGACGCCACCCGCTTCGAGGCCAGGGAACGCACCCGCATCACCGGCCTGCTCACCGCTCTGAGCCGGGTCAGCGACGGGCAGCTGGGAACAATGCTCAAAGCCATCGAAGCCAACGGAGCCGGCACCAAGGGCTAATCCGCGGGCTGGATCGGGCGGACCGGCTGCCGCAGCACCGTGCGCAGCTTCTCGGTGGCGGTCCGCCGCGGATCGCTGAGGTAGACCTCGTGATGGTCGCCGTTGAAGGTCAGGCCGTGTGTGGGCAGCCACTGGTGGTGCAGCCGTTCCAGGACCGGGCCCTCGGCGTCGTAGGCGCCGATATACAGGATCTGGACCGCCGTGCCTTCCTCAAGGGTGAGCAGCCGCACCCGGTCCAGCCCGGGCAGCTGCTTTTTCTTCTGCACGGCAGCCAGCGCATCCGCCACCAGTTCCGGGGTGATCCACGGCGGCTGGGCCACCAGCATGGTCCAATCCCAGGCGGCCTTGTCGCCGCGGGTGAAGGCGGTCATGTCCGCGGCCCGCCACTGCCCCTCCAGCGGACCCACCGTAAAGTCCCGGTCCAGGTTCTTTTTGGACGCAAACTTCACTGCGTAGGCCGTGGGATAGAGGCATTCCAGGGCTCCCACGTACTCCGATGACGTGTTGGGATCGCCGTGGCCGTCATAGGCCAGATATTGCAGGGGAGGGACCTCCACCAGGGCAAAGTCGCCGGCTTTCGGCGCATACAGCTCCGGGTAGGTCTTCTTGAAGTCGAACTTGTCCATCCGCATTCCTTCCGGCCGGGTCTCAGCGTAGGGCGGCCGGAAGCAAAACGGCTACCATCCTTGAGAGAGAACCGGTGGGCTCCCTTCCGAATCGAACGAACGGATACTTGCTTATGATGCACGGCACGGCTTCCACTGTGGTGCTCCTGAGGGATTCGGCCGACGGGCTGCAGGTGCTGCTGCTGGAACGGCCCCGGCACCGTGGCTCCTTCGCCGGGGCCTGGGTTTTCCCAGGCGGCCTGGTGGATCCGCAGGACGCCGACGGCGGGAATGCCAGCGGCGCAGACGCGGACGACGACGTCGAACTTGCCGCCGCGCGCCGCGCCGGCGTCCGCGAAACCGCTGAAGAGACCGGCTTGGCACTGGCGGCACCGGATCTGGTCCGGCTTTCCCGCTGGTTCCCCCCGCCCGAAGCGCCGCGGCGCTACAGGACGGAATTCTTCCTCGCGAAGGCCCCGGCCGGCGAGGTGGTCCTCAGCCCCGACGAGCACGTGGCCTCGGCATGGCTGACTCCCGCCGAGGCGTTCCGCCGGCAGCGGGAGGGCACCATGGACCTGGTGCCGCCCACCTGGGTGACCCTGCACGGGCTGCTTCACCACAACACCGTGGCCGGGGCGCTGGAGGCAGCCGCCGCGTCGGTTCCCGAAACATTTGCCACCCGCCAGCTTTCCGGCCGGGAGCCCCTGGTCATGGTGTGGGCCGGGGACGCCGAGTATCCGGACGCTGCACCTCCCGAAACGGCGGGGCGCAGCGATCCCGCCCGCCGGCACCGGCTGGTCCTGGGCACTGGCGGCTGGAGCTATCAGCGCAGCAGGTAGTGGCGCCGCTTAGACTGGCCCGATGACCAACCCCTATCTCATTTCCCGTGACCGGCTCGTTCCCGCTGCACCCGACGCCGTCTTCGACCTGCTGGCCCGCCCGTCCATGCACAGCGTCATTGACGGCTCCGGCACAGTCCGCGACGCACAGCCGCAGGGCCCCGCGCGGCTCGCGCCCGGAGCCACCTTCGGCATGGACATGAAGATGGGTGTTCCGTACAAGATCTCCAACACCGTCACCGAGTTCGAGGAAGGCCGGCGGATTGCGTGGCGGCACATGGGCGGGCACGTCTGGCGCTATCTGCTGGAACCCGTCGACGGCGGCACCCTGGTGACCGAGCAGTGGGACGCCCGGGCGGTCCGGCATCGTGTCATGTACCGGATCACGGGCGTGACCCGGCGGCATCCGGCGAACATTGAACAGACACTCGAGAAGCTCGCCGGGCACTTCGCGAACTAGCAGCGGCTGGCAGCGGAGCAGCCGGAAAGCGGGTCCCGGCCTGCGTCTCCCGGCACGACCCCCCAGACCGCAGGCCTGCCGGGCTAGAATGGACGCCGGAATCACGGCAGAACATCAAGGATCAGGAGTGGCATGGCGACGTTTGATCCAGAAGCTGTCTTCAACGTCGTTGATCTGGCCGGCGTCCTGGCCAACGGGGTCATCGGCGGTGCCGTGGCCCGGCAGCTTCGGATGGATCCCGTCGGCTTCCTGGTCCTGGCGCTGACCTCCGCCCTGGGGGGCGGTGTCCTGCGTGACACTCTGCTGCAGGCCGGAACACCGGTGGCGCTGACCAACCCCGCCTACCTGCTGGCAGCGATCGCCGGCGCGTTCGTTGCCTACCTGATCGAGCTCAAGGGCAAATGGGCCAACCGGTTCCTGATCGTCATCGATGCCCTTGCCCTGGGCTGCTGGGCCGCCACCGGAACATCGAAGGCCCTGACCGTGGGTCTGGACTGGCTGCCGGCTATCCTGATCGGCGTGGCCACCGCGGTGGGTGGCGGCATGATCCGCGACGTTGTGGTGGGCCGGGTGCCGGCCATCTTCGGCGGCAACACGCTGTACGCCACCGGTGCGCTGATTGCCGCCGTCGAAATGGCAGTCCTGCACCGCGTGGGCCTGCCGAACGTGGGGATGGGGGTCGCCATCGTGACTGCCGCCGTCGTCTGCACCGTCGCCCGCCGCCGCGGTTGGAAGCTGCCCGCTCCGGGGGAATGGAGTGTCCGGCTGGGCCGGCGTCCGCGGCCGGCCGGTCCCGGAGCGAACGGATCCGCCGGACGACGCAGCGGGGCAAAAAAGGAGCAGCAGGGCTGGCCCCGGCCCCGTTTCGGCAAGGTGGCGGGGCTGCGGACCTGGCGCCGGGAGCGTCCCGAGCCTGACGACGACGCCCGCGCCGGGAACCGTTGAGCCGGCAGCGAAACCGTTTGTTGGCTGGAACACACGCGCCGGTAGCGTGGCACCCATGACTGCTTACAAGACCGTGAACCCCGCTACCGGGGAAACACTGAAGGAATTCGCCGAAGCCACCGACGCCGAAATCAACGAAGCGATCACCGCTGCCCACGGGGCGTTTGCCGCCTGGCGCGCCGAACCGGTAGCGGCCCGGAGCAAGATCATGGCCCGGGTAGCCGAGCTGTACCGCGAACGCAGCGACGAGTTGGCGGCCCTCATCTCCACGGAAATGGGCAAACCTCTGCGTGAAGCCAGGTCCGAGGTCGCACTGTCCGCAAACATCTACGACTACTACGCCGCCGAGGGCCCCGGCTTCATGGCCGATGAGGAACTCACCGTCAAAGGCGGCGGCGGAGCCACGGTGCGGACCGCGCCGGTCGGCGCCATCCTGGGCATTATGCCGTGGAACTACCCGTACTACCAGGTGGCCCGCTTCGCCGGTCCCAATCTGATGCTGGGCAACACCGTGCTGCTCAAGCACGCCAACAACTGCCCGCAGTCCGCCCTGGCCATGGAGCAGCTTTTCCGCGACGCCGGACTGCCGCAGGACGCGTACATCAACCTCTTCGCCACCAACGACCAGGCCGCTGCCATCATCGCCGATCCCCGGATCCAGGGCGTCTCGCTGACCGGTTCCGAGCGTGCCGGCTCCGCCGTGGCCGAGGTGGCCGGCCGGAACCTGAAGAAGTACGTGCTGGAACTGGGCGGCAGCGATCCGTTCATCGTGCTGGATTCGCAGGATCTGGACGCCACGGTCAAGTTGGCTGTTGCCGGCCGGATGGGCAACGCCGGCCAGGCCTGCAACGCTGCCAAGCGCTTCATCATCGTCGAAGAGATCTATGAGGAGTTCGTGGAGAAGTTCACCGCGAAGATGGCGAAGATCCAGCCCGGAAACCCGCTGGACGAGGGAACCCGCTTCGGCCCGCTTTCCTCGCAGTCAGCCGCCGACTCCCTGGTCGATCAGATCCGCGACGCCGTGGACAAGGGCGCAACCCTGCATACCGGCGGCAGCCTGATCGACGGACCGGGCGCCTATGTGCAGCCGACAGTGCTCACCGGTGTCACCCCGGACATGCGTGCCTTCTCCGAGGAGCTGTTTGGCCCGGCCGCGGTGATCTACAAGGTTGCCGGCGCCGACGAAGCGGTGGAGCTGGCCAACTCCTCGCCCTACGGCCTGGGCGGCGCCGTCTTCAGTGCCGATGCAGACAAGGCCCTGGACGTGGCAGACCGGCTGGAATCGGGCATGGTCTGGATCAACGGAGTGTCCGGCACGCAGGAGGACCTGCCCTTCGGTGGTGTCAAGCGCTCCGGCGTGGGCCGCGAACTGGGCCGCTACGGGATGGACGAGTTCGTCAACAAGAAGCTCATCCGCACTCCGGTGCAGCGCACCGCCCCCACCGCCCGGTAGGCAGCCGGCCTGGCAGCGGGGAGGGCTACGCGTTTTCCTTCAGTGCACTCTCCGCAGACGGGCTCTCCCCGGGCGCACCGTCCCCGGCGGCACTGGCCGTGCCCGGGCCGTTTTCCTTTGATGCGGCCCGGGCCGCCCGTTCCTCTTCGGTGGTGAACACGATGTAGCGGTAGGCGAAATAGCGGAAGATGTTTCCGGCGAGCACACCCACGACGTTGCCGGAGACGTTGTCGGCGAACTGGCTGTCGAATCCCAGCAGATAGTGGGAGATATAGAGGCAGCCGGTGGCGATCAGCAGGCCCACCAAGTTGGTCAGGGCGAACAGCAGCGTTTCGCTGCGGATGCTCCGGCCGCGGGTCTTGCGGAAGGTCAGGTAGCGGCTGCCAAGCCAGGAGACAGTGGTCGCGGCGGTAACGGAGGCGATCTTCGCCGTGATCGGGCTGTCATCCAGGAACGTGGAGGCCAGTACGTTGAAGAGTGCCACATCCACAATGAATGCCACGGTGCCGACAAGCGAAAACGACCCCAGCCGGCGCAGGACTTTCCGCGCCGGAGAGATTCCGTTGTCGGCCATCGGCTGCTCCCCTGATCATTCGGCCCGGCGGCAGGCCGGGATCAACCCTTGGATATTTTCACAACAGGTTCGGGGCCACAAAATCCGCTTCGTGGCGGGCAAGCGGGAGTGTGACGGTAAAGACAGTTCCCTTGCCCGGCTCGCTGGTCAGGGTGATGGTGCCGTGGTGTTCCTCAACGATTTTGCGGCTGATGACCAGGCCCAGGCCGACGCCGGGAATCGCGGCTTTGCGGGCGGTAGCGGACCGGAAGAACTTGGTGAACACCTCGGTCTGCTCAGCTGCGGTCATGCCGATACCGGTGTCCGCCACCGTGATCACGGTATGCGTCCGGGTGCGCCGGGCACTTACCGTCACCTGCCCGCCGTCGGGCGAGTACTTGACCGCATTCGAGAGCAGGTTATCCAGCACCTGGCCGATGCGGTCCGGATCCACGGTATCCGGCAGATCGGCAGGGAGGTCGGCAACAAAATCCACTCCGTTGATCTGCGCACGCGGCGTCGCGGAGGTGATTGCCGCCTGGATCAGCTCGGTCAGGTCAGCCGGCTGCAGCGAGACGGTGTTGCCGCCGGTAGCTGCGGTGAGCAGGTCCGAGACCAGCGCCAGCAGCTTCTCGGAGTTGCGCAGGGCCACCTTCAGGGAGGTTGTGACGTGGCCGGGCAGGTCCTCCGCGTCTTCGAGCACTAGGTCCAGGTAGCCCATGATCGAGGTAAGCGGCGTCCGCAGCTCATGGGACACGTTGGCCACAAAATCCTCTTTGACCCGGATCGCCTCCACCAGGCCGGTGACGTCGCTGAAGGCGATCACCGATCCGCGGAAAGCACCCTCGCCGCGCACGGACCGCGCCGAGACACTCAGCGCGCGCTGGTGATCGCCTGCCCCGAACCACACCAACTGATCCGAGAAGGACTCACCCAACACCGCCCGCCGGATCGGCCGCAGGTCCGCGGGCAGGGGTGTCACGCGGTCGGTGCCGAAAATCAGCAGTTCGCACTCCACAGCGTCACGGACACCCGGCGGAAGGGCATGCAGGCGGTTGAACTCCTGCCGGCTGTTGGTCAGCACGTTGTTGCCCACCTCGTCGACCACCACCACGCCAACCTCCACCGTGTTCAGGATGGTCTCCAGCAGCGATTCCTTGCGCCGGCTTTCGGCGAGGCTGGCCTGCAGCACGAGGTCCTTTTGCCGCAGCGCCTCCTGCTGGGCGGCGACTGACGCCTCAGCGCTGGCCCGCGCCGTTTCAGCCTCCTCCGCCTTGCGCAGGGTGGAGACCAGTTCCTGCTCATAGAGCCGCCGCTCGTGGGCGTTGAAGACTATGACGCGGTCCAGCGCCGGCTGCGCGCCGTCGGCCGGAATCCGGCTGGCCGACAACAGGCACGGCATCCGGTCCCCGTCGGCCTTTGTCAGGTCAACGGCGAGCTCGGCGAACGCGCCGGCGGTTCCCATCTGGGGCGAGGCGTGGGTGGCGTACAGGATGCGGTCGCCGATCGGCAGCAGCTTCAGGAAGCTGGTGCCCACAAGTTCGGCATGCGTTCTCCCCAGCCAGGCCAGCAGGGTGCGGTTGACCTCCACGATGGTGCCACCGGTCGTGGTGATCAGGTAGCCGGCCGGGGCGTCGTGGAAAAGGGCGGCATAGTCCAGGGTGAGCTCGCCCATCGGGTGTTACGCTGCCCGGCTCAGGTAGCCGATGATCGTGTCTGCCGTTTCTGCGGGAGCGCTGACATGCGGCAGGTGGCCGGTGGCCTCCAGGACAGTCAGCGTTGCATTGGGCAGGTGTTCCTGCGTGTACTCACCGACCTCCACGGGCGCCAGCATGTCGTTGCTGCACTGCATGACCAGGGCCGGCACAGTGACATCGGTGAGCAGGTGGCGGATATCGGTGAGGAAGGCAACCCGGGCAAATTCGCGTGCAACCGTTGGATTGATCCGGCAGATGCCGCCCTCGAGTTCGGCATGGAGCTCGGGGGAATCGGGGTTGCCCATGATGACCGGGGCCATGGCTGCGGCCCAGACCATGTAGTTGTTGTCCAGCGACGCCAGCAGTTCGTGGATGTCTGACTGGGACGTGCCGCCCACGTACCCGTCTTCCGGGTAATCCATGTAGCTGGGCGAGGAGGCGAGGAAGACCAGGGCCTTGAAGCGGGACGGATCTGCCGCTGCTGCAGCCACACCCATCATGCCGCCGACGCTGTGGCCCACAAAGGTGACCTCCTGCAGGTCGAGTTCCGCCATGATCTCCTGGACATCGGAGGTGTAGCCGGCCAGTGAGGAGTACTTGGCCGAGGCGTAGGCCTCCGGGTCGGAGTTGCCCGCACCCACGTGGTCGAACAGGACCACCCGGTAATCAGCGATGAATCGGGGCAGGACACGGTGGAACATGCCCTGGTCGCAGCCGAAGCCATGCGCGAACATGATGACCGGGCCGTCCGGGTTGCCCAGGACCCGAACGTTGTTGCGGGTGCGGATATCTGTCCCCATGAGACTGACCTGTAACTTTCGAAGAGACTGCGTGGAGCGTGTGCCGGCGCAACGTTCAAAACACGCTCCGGTGTGCACAAACTCACACTCTACAGGTGCTGCGGGGGACGCAATTCCAGCGAATACCGGAGCTCGGCCGCCCCGCCGTTGAACGACGTCGTGCCGGTCAGCCGCATGGGCGCGGTGGGCGCTGTCACCGGCAGCAAGGGGCGTCCGCGGCCCAGGGCGACGGGCATATACGTGACCCGGATTTCGTCCAGCAACCCCGCGTCGGCGAACTGTGCCGCCACCTTGCCGCCACCTATCACCCAGACGTCGGCGTCCCCTGCATCGGAGACCGCCGCCGCGCAGATCGACCCGATGTCCCCGGAGGTGAAGCGCACGCCGGTGCCTTCCGGTGCCTGCAGGCTGCGGCTGGTCAGGACCTGGCAGGGGAGCGTGCCGTACGCCCAGGTGCCGGGCTCGTTGACGCGCACCCACTCATAGGTGGCCGAGCCCATCACCAGTGAGCCAACGGAAGCCATGAACTGGTCGAAGTGGGCCTGGAAGGCCTCGAAGCCGAAGCTCAGCAACCAGTCCAGATTGTCGTCCTCCGTGGCGATATAACCATCCATGGATGATGCGACGTAGTAAATAACCTTGCCCATGCTGCCGAGCATAGCGGGAAGTAGGGTGGAAAAAGCAAGCACGCTGATCATCACCGGGAGGCAGTAATGGGTGGAGCACAGGAAGAGCCGGAGCTGGTTGCGGACCTGATGGTCCGGCGGCTGAAGGCCTGGGGCGTGGGCCGGATCTTCGGCTACAGCGGGGACGGCATCAACCCCCTGATGGGCGCCCTGCGCCGGGCCAGCGGGCCGGAGTTCATCCAGGCGCGGCACGAGGAAAACGCGGCGTTCATGGCCGTGGGCCACGCGAAGTACACCGGGGAAGTGGGGGTGGTGGTTTCCACTCAGGGGCCCGGTGCCATCCACCTGCTCAACGGCCTCTACGACGCCCGGATGGATTCCGTGCCGGTGGTGGCCATCGTCGGGCAGCAAAGCCTGAGCGTCCTGGGTTCGGCCTATATGCAGGAGGTGGACCTGATGCACCTCTTCCGTGACGTGGCCTCCGGCTTCCGCCAGCAGGTCTCCAGCCCGGAGCAGGCGCCGCTGGTCATTGACCGGGCCTTCAAGGAAGCGCTGGCCACCCGCACGCCGTCCGTGGTGATCCTGCCGCATGACGTCCAGCAGGCTCCGGCCCCGGAGCTGGACCAGGAACACGGCGTGCTCAGCACGGCTCCGGTCTGGGTGCCGGCGCAGATCCAGCCCCGGCACCAGGACATCCAGGCTGCCGCCGACCTGCTCAACAACGGGCAGAAGGTGGCGCTGCTGGTGGGGCAGGGCGCCCGGCACGCGCAGGAGCAGGTGGTGGCAGTCGCCGAAAAACTGGGCGCCGCCATTACCACCAGCCTGCTCGGCAAGCCCTACGTCGATGAATCGCTGCCGCTGGCCGCCGGCGTGATGGGCCACCTGGGCACCTCCGCCAGCGGATTCGCGCTGGCCAACTGCGACACGCTGCTGATCATCGGCTCCAACGATCCCTGGACCGAGTTCTATCCGCCGCCCGGCGCCGCCCGGGCGGTGCAGATCGATATTGATTCCGCCGCCATCGGCAACCGGTATCCGGTGGAAACCGCCGTGACCGGAGAGGCAGCCGCCAGCCTGGACGCGCTGCTGCCGCTGCTGAAGGACCGCGGCCGCACCCCCTGGCGCGACGACGTCGAACAGGCCGTGCGCTCCTGGCACGAGTTGTCCCTGGAGCGGGCCTTCACCCCGGCGGATCCGGTCAACCCGGAACGCGTTGTCCACGAGCTGAGCCGCCGCCTGCCGGCCAACGCGCAGGTGGCGGTCGACGTCGGCAGTTCCGTCTACTGGTACGCCCGCCAGCTGCGTCTGCCGCCCGGAGTTCCGGCCCACCTGTCCAGCACGCTGGCCAGCATGGGCTGCGCCGTGCCGTACGGGATAGCCGCGAAGCTCGCCGCCCCGGACCGGCCGCTGGTCGCGCTGGCCGGTGACGGGGCCATGCAGATGGCCGGCATCACTGAACTGATTACCGTCAGCCGGCTCTGGCAGCAGTGGAAGGACCCGCGGTTTATTGTCTGCGTGCTGAACAACCGCGAACTGGCCGAGGTCACCTGGGAACAGCGGGAGATGGAAACCGAGCCCCGGTTTGAATCCAGCCAGGCGCTGCCGGACTTCAACTATGCCGGCTACGCGGAGCTGTTGGGCTTCGAGGGCATCAGGGTGGAGGACCCGGAACTGCTGGGGCAGGCCTGGGACCGGGCGCTCGCCGCGAACCGGCCGTGCATCATCGAGGTCCTCACGGACCCGGATGTTCCGCTGCTGCCGCCGTTCCCCGGCGGCAGGGCACAGGCGGAATCCATGATGGAAGCGATGGAAAAGGAAGGCCCGCAGACGCAGCACGCCCGGGACCTGCTCTCCGTCTACCTCCGCCAGGAGCAGGCACTGGCGGAGGACTGACGGACTTCTGTCCGGTGGAGCCGGGAGATCCGCTACGGGCGGGCGCCCAGCTCCACCGGATCCTCGTCGTTCAGGTACGCAGATTCGGCGTGGGCTGCCAGATCGATGCCCTGCAGTTCGCTTTCCTCGGGGATCCGCAGGCCGATGGTCAGCGCCAGGACCTTGGCGATCACCCACGTGACCACGAAGGAGTAGACAAGCACTGCCCCCGCTGCGAGCGCCTGGATTCCCAGCAGCTCGAAACCGCCGCCGTAAAACAGTCCGCTGACACCGTTCGGTGCAGCCTCGGTGGCGAACAGGCCGATCAGCAGGGTGCCCAGCAGGCCTCCGACGGCGTGGACGCCGACGACGTCGAGCGAATCGTCATACCCGAGCCGGTACTTCCATTCGATGGCCAGCGAGCACACCAGCCCGGCCAGCAGGCCGATCGCCAGGGCGCCAAGCGGGCTCACCGCGCCACACGCGGGAGTGATGGCCACCAGCGCGGAGATCAGCCCTGAGGCTGCACCCAGCGAGGAAGAGGTGCCCAGCCGCAGCCGGTCCATCAGCATCCAGCCGAGCAGCCCGGCGGCTGCGGCCACGGCAGTGTTCAGGAAGACGACGGCGGCGGTGTGCCCGGCGCTCAGCGCCGAACCGGCGTTGAAGCCGTACCACCCGACCCAGAGCAACCCGGCGCCGAGCAGCACCAGCGGACGGCTGTGCGGCTTGCCGTGGGAGTGCGGCCAGCCCTTGCTGCGGCCCAGGACCAGGGCCAGGGCCAATGCCGCGACCCCGGCGTTGAGGTGGACGGCGGTGCCGCCGGCGAAGTCGATGGCACCGAGCTGGTTGGCGATCCAGCCTCCGGTCACCGAGCCGTCCTCGCTGCTGAACGCGAACACCCAGTGGGCCACCGGGAAGTAGACCAGCGTGGCCCACAGACCCGCGAACAGCATCCACGCGCCGAACTTCATGCGCCCGGCCGCGGCCCCGGCCACCAGCGCAGTGGTGACGCAGGCGAACATCAGCTGGAACGCGGCGAACAGTGCCAGCGGCAGCGCACTGGCCTCGTCCTCGACCAGCAGGTCGGAGAGGCCGAGGAACTCCAGCGGGTCTCCGAGGAGCCCGGCCCCGGTGAGGGAGTTGCCGAAGGACGCCGAGTAGCCGTAAAGCACCCACAGCACGGCAACCAGGCTGGCGCCCCCAAAGCACATCAACATCATGTTCAGGATCCGGCGAGACCCCACCATTCCTCCGTAGAAGAAGGCGATACCGGGAATCATCAGGCAAACCAAAGCGGAACTGGCAAGCAGCCAGGCGGTGTTTCCAGAGTCCATGGAGGTACTCCATTCGGGATGTGGCCGGCCGTGCAGGCCGGAACGGCGGGAGGAAACCTGCCCTTCCAGAGTCGCGGCGCTGTATTACAACCACGTTTCCCGCAGGATTATCGCTGTGTTAACAGCTGCTGGGAGCCTGCTGGACGTTGCCTCGATGCCCTGCTTGGAAGCCCGTCCCGGATGCCCGTCCCCGATGCCCGGATGCGCCCTACGCAGCCCGCGGCAGGCCCCGGCCGAAGGTGAAGGCGCGCACCACTTCCACGATCCCCAGCACCACCAGGAAGATGCCGCCGAAGATGACCAGGGTCGTCAGCGAGCCCACCGGCAGGAACAGCACCACAATGCCGGCAATAATGCTGATGACACCGTAGGCGATCGCATACCAGCGGGAGCCGCCGCTTTCGGTTTCAGCCAGCGCCATGATGCCCTCGACGATCCACGCCACTCCGATCGCCAGTGCGAGCACGGCGAGCGAGGCCAGCGGGTTGCGCATCGCCACCACGCCAAAGATGAAGAGCAGTACGCCGGTGAGGATGTTCAGCACCCGCAGTCCGCCCAACAACGGTGTCACGAGTCCGGTGATGACACGGACGGCCCCGGCTACAAGGAAGAACAGCCCGAACAGGAACGCGATCACCTCGAGGGTGGCCTCGGGCCAGAACAGCACGAGGGCCCCCAGGACAATGGAGAGGACCCCGGTCAGTGCCAGGCCTCCGCGGATAGTGCGGACTGCTGTGCGGGTGAGTCCGGCTATGTCCAGACTCATCCCGCCGAGTCCAAATTCGCTTCCTGACATGGACATTGGAACCTCCCACAGCATCGGATGATGGTTCCCCCGTATAGGAATTATCCGGTGCCAGGGCGCCGAATCTCTAGGGTGTGGCGCCGGAACCGGTCACGGTGTGCCCAGGATCTTCCGGACCTCATCGTCCGTGGTCTGGCCGAAAACCGCGTAGGCCTGTCCCACGGCGGACAGGCCGGCTCCGTTCCAGGGGATGACGACGTCGTCGGCCACTGCCGCTGCGTCCGCGGCGTTGCCGCAGCTGACCGGAGCCGCCGCTACCAGCCGGGCCGGCTCCTGCGCGCGCAGCGCCAGCAACGCGGCCCGCATGGTGCTGCCGGTGGCGAGCCCGTCATCCACCACAATCACCGTCCTGCCGCTGACATCCAGCGGCGGCCGGCGCATCCGGTAGAGCTTGTCGCGCCGGATCAGCTCAAGCAGCGAGATGGCGGCGGCCTCGTCAAAGGCGCGGTCCGCTGCGCCGGCGTCCTGCGGCTGGAATGACCCCATGGCCCGCTGCCAGTCCGCCAGCACGGTTTCATTCCGGACCGTGGTGACATTGCCGGCGAGCCAGGCCATGGCGCCGGCGGCCAGCTCCGGCTGGGCCGGCACCCCGACCTTTCGCACGGCCACGATGTCCAGCGGGGCCCGCAGCACTCCGGCTACCGCGGCGGCCACCGGCACGCCTCCGCGCGGGAGTCCCAGGACCAGCAGCCGCGGTGCGCCGAAGTACGGCGCAAGTTCGACGCCGAGGGCCCGCCCGGCGTCCTGCCTGTCCCGGTACGGCCGCGATGCGCTCATGACTCCTCCTCGGCAGGGGCTCATTGGGGGCGCGCTTTCCTGCCACGGGTTTTCCTGCCACGGTAGGGGCGGCTGAGGTCCGCTGGCAAGGCGGCGGAGCGCCGCGGGGCGCGCCGTTGCCAAAGCGGGCAGCAGATAGCGCCCGTGGCATGGAAAGGTGGAGCCATGACTTCAACAGCATTGATTACCGGCGCAACGTCCGGCATTGGAGCCGAGTTCGCCCGTCAGCTGGCCAACCGTGGCTACAACCTGGTGCTGACTGCCCGCAATGAGGACCGGTTGCGCGACTCCGCCGCCGCCCTGGCGCGCGAGTATTCGGTGCAGACCGAATACGTCGTCGCCGACCTCGCGGACCCCGAAGGCGTGGAACGGGTGAGCAGGCGGCTGGAAAAACCGGACATCACCATGCTGGTGAATAACGCCGGCTACGGACTGAAGAACAGCTTTGAGCGCAATGACCTGTCCGTGGAGCTGGATCACCTGAACGTCCTGGTGGCTGCACCGCTGCAGCTAAGCCATACGGCGCTGAACACCATGCTGTCCCGGATGGAGAACCCCGGCGGGCACATCATCAATGTCGCCTCCGTGGCCGGGTTCATTCCGCGCGGCACCTACAGCGCGGCCAAGTCCTGGGTGATCACCTTCAGCCGGTGGGCCAACATCGCCTACCGCGGCCGCGGGATCCACGTCACCGCGCTCTGCCCGGGGTTTGTGCACACGGAATTCCACCAGCGCATGGACATGGACAAGTCCCTGTATCCCGGCTGGATGTGGCTCGACGCCGAACGCGTGGTGCGCGAGGGACTTGCCGATGCCTTCGCCGGCAAGGGCGTGTCCATCCCCAGCAAGCGCTACAAGCTGCTCGCCTGGTTCGGTGCGCGCGGCCCGCAGACACTGGTCACCCGGATCGCCGGCCGCGGCCGCTAGGCACAAACACCGCCGGCACAACACCGCGTCATCCAACTGGCCTCCGGGGCGCATCCGCCCCTAGTGTGGGGGCCCATGACGCGCCTCACAGTCCCCAGTACGGCTTACCTGACCCGGCTCGACGCCGAAACCCGGCTCCGGATGGCCACGGCCAAAACACCGGACTCACCCTTCGCCGGTGCCCCCGGTGAACTTGCCGCCGCCGTCGAGGCGCAGGTGGAGGCGCTCGCCGCCGACCTGTCCGGGGTGGTCCACACCCTGCACCAGGATCCGGAAACCGCCTACCAGGAACACCGCAGCGCCGCTTACCTGGTCCAGCTGCTGCACCGTCACGGCATCGAAGCACAGCTGGGTGCCTACGGCCTGCCCACCGCGATCAGCGCCGAAATCGGCGGCACCGGCACCGGCACCGGCGCCGGCACCGAAACCGGCGCCGCCGCACCCACAATCGCCATCCTGGCCGAATACGATGCACTGCCCGAGGTGGGCCACGCCTGCGGGCACAACGTCATCGCGGCCACCGGCGTCGGCGCCTTCATTGCGCTGGCCCGGACGCTGAAGGAAGACCCGGCGGCCTTTGAGGGCCGGGTGCTGTTCCTCGGCACTCCGGCGGAGGAGGGGCACTCCGGCAAGGAGGTGATGGCCCGCAACGGGGCGTTCGACGGCGTCGACGCCGCCATTATGGTCCACCCTTACGCCATGGACCTGGCCGAGCAGGTCTGGCTGGGCCGGCGGCTGCTGACCGTGACGTTCAGCGGAGTGGCGGCGCATGCCTCCGCGCAGCCGTTCATGGGACGCAACGCCCTGGACGCCGCGTCGCTGGCCTATACCGCCATCGGGCTGCTCCGCCAGCAGCTGCCGCCGTCGGACCGGGTGCACGCGATCATCACCGAGGGCGGGCAGCGCCCCAGCGTCATTCCGGAAAAGGCAGTGCTGAAGCTCTACGCCCGGTCCAAGTACCCCGAAACCCTCAAAGACCTCAGCGCCCGGCTGGAGGACATCGCCCGCGGCGCGGCCCTGATGACCGGCACGGGCGTGCAGATTGACTGGGATGAACACCCGCCCTCGCTGCCGGTGCGCACCAACTCCGCCCTTACAGGCCGGTGGGTAGCGGCCCAACAGCGCCGCGGCCGCGCTCCGCTGCCCGCCGGCGTCGTCTCCGAGACCATCGCCGCCTCCACCGACTTCGGCAATGTCAGCTACCGGATCCCCGGCATCCATCCACTGATCGGCATCGCTCCCGCCGATGTTGCGCTCCACACCCGCGCGTTCGCCGAGGCCGCAGGATCCGAGGCCGCCGATGCGGGGGCGCTCGACGGCGCCGCCGGGCTGGCCCTGACCGCCCTGGACTATCTCAGCGATCCGGAACTGCGCGCCGCCGTGGCCCAGGAGTTCAAGGATGCCGGCGGGCCCGTGGACGTCCCCGCCTACTTCGCCTGACACCTGCCCCGTCCCGCCCCAGAAATGAGACCGGCATGACCACTGAATCTGCTTCCACCCGCTCCGGCCGTTCCAGCCTTCCCGACCGGCTGCTGGGCACAGTGGAACGGATCGGCAACAAGCTGCCGGACCCGTTCATGCTCTTCCTGTTCCTCTTCCTGATCGTGGCGGTGCTGTCCACGGCCATGGCGTGGGCCAACGTGGTGGTGACGGTCCCGGGCGCGGCCGAGGAAACGGTCATCAAGGGGTTCTTCACCGCGGAAGGGCTCAGCTGGTTCACCACCACCCTCGGTGCGAACTACCTGGGCTTCCCGCCGCTGGCCACCGTGCTGCCGATCCTGCTGGCCGTAGGCGTGGCCGAGAAATCCGGGCTGCTCTCGGCCCTGATCCGCCGCGCTTTCGGCTCGGCGCCGCGCTGGGCGCTGCCATACGCCGTCGGCTTTGTCGGCGTGACCGGGTCGATCATGTCCGACGCCGCGTTTGTGGTGATCCCGCCGCTGGCCGCGCTGGTCTTCAAGGCCGCCGGACGCCATCCCGTGGCCGGGCTGCTGGGCGGTTTCGCCGCCGCGGGCGCCGGTTATTCCACCTCCATGCTGGTCACCAGCCTCGATGCGCTCTTTTCCGGGATTACGACCGCGGTCACCGCGTCCCTGCCCAACCCCGGCGCCCCGGTGAACCCGCTGTCCAACTACTTCTTCAACTTCGTCTCCTCCTTCGTGCTGATCCTGCTGGCCGGATTCATCATCGACAAGATCCTTGAACCGAGGCTGACCCGGCAGGGTGTGCCCACTGAGGAAACCGCCGATGCCGAGGCCGAGGGGACAAACACCGGCTCCGCAGCCGCCGTCCCCGCGCTGTCCTCGGAACTGACCTGGACCGAGCGCAAAGGCGTGATCTGGGCGGTGGCGGCCGGCGCCGTCGTCGCCGCGGCCATCCTTGCGGGCGCACTGCTGCCGGACTCCCCGTGGCGCAACGAAGACGGCGGCTTCCTGCCCAAGTCCCCGCTGCTGAACTCGATCGTCTTCATCGTGTTCGTCCTCTTCACCGTGCCGGGCCTGGTCTACGGCAAGATCACCGGCACCATCGCTTCGGCCAAGGACATCCCCCGCGTGATGGGTGCATCGATCAAGGACATGAGCGGGTTCCTGGTGCTGGCGTTCATCCTGGGCCAGTTCATTGCCCTGTTCAACTGGTCCGGGATCGGCAACTGGATTGCCGTGGCCGGGGCCGGCGGCCTGGAATCCATCGGGTTGACCGGCTATCCCGCGATCATCGGCTTCATCGCGCTGGCTTCCGTGCTGAACCTGTTCATCATTTCCGGCTCGGCCATGTGGACGCTGATGGCTTCGGTGTTTGTGCCCATGTTTGCCCTGCTCGGCTTTGAACCGGCCTTCATCCAGGGCGCCTTCCGGGTGGGGGATTCCGCCACCCAGATCCTCACTCCGCTGAACCCGTACATGATCGTGCTGCTGACCATGCTGCGCAAATATGAGCCGCAGGCCGGGCTGGGCACCGTCATCGCCAGGATGCTGCCCTTCACCGTGCTTTTCTGGCTCGCCTGGGTAGGGGTGTTGACCGTGTTCTACGTGCTGAACCTGCCGATGGGGCCGGGCAACGGAATATACATCGGCGGCTAGACGCTGCATCCGGCAACAACGGCATTCAACAACGGCACCATTCAACAACGACGGCATTCAACAACGGCGCCATTCAGCAACGACGGCATCGTGACAACAACCTGAGGAAAGGCACTCCCGATGAGTTCCACCAGCCCCAAGATCTACGCCCTGCACGAGAACCCCGAGTGGTTTCCGCCCTTTGCCCGCGCCTTCGAAGCCGAGGGCCTGGAAGTGGAGGAGTGGCTGCTCACCGACGGCGTCCTGGACCTGGACGCGGTGCCGCCCGAAGGCATCTTCTGGTCCCGGATCAGCGCCTCCTCCCACACCCGCGACCACGGGCTGTCCAAGGACTATGCCCGGGCGGTGCTGTCCTGGCTCGAAGCCCACGGCCGGCGCACCGTCAACGGGCGGCGCATCCTGGAACTGGAAATGAGCAAGGTGGACCAGCTCACCGCGCTCCGGGCCGCCGGCATCGACACCCCGCGCACCGTTGCCGCCGTCGGGCGTGATTCGATCCTGGCTGCTGCCAAGGAATTCCCGGCGCCGTTCATCACCAAGCACAACCAGGGCGGCAAGGGCCTGGGCGTGCGCAAGTTCGAGTCCCACGGCGAGCTGGCCGACTACGTGGCCGGCCCCGGCTTCGAGGAACCGGCAGACGGCATCACCCTCATCCAGGAGTACATCGTTGCCGCGGAACCCTTCATCACCCGGGTGGAGATCGTGGGCGGGGAGTTCATCTACGCCATCAAGGCGGACACCGCCCGGGGCGGGTTCCAGCTCTGCCCGGCCGACGCCTGCGCCATTGACCCGTCCACCGGCAAGCCCATCATGCCGCCCGGGGCCACCATAACCCCGGATGCCGACACCCAGCTGTTCAGCCTCCGGGAGGGTTTTGACCACCCCATCATCGAAAAATACCTCGACTTTGCGCGGCGCACCGGGTTGGAGGTCTGCGGCATCGAATTCATCGAGACCGCCGACGGCCGGATCCTCACCTACGACGTGAACACCAACACCAACTACAACGCTGTGGTGGAAGCGGCAGCACCCCGGTCCGCCCCGCGTGCGCTGGCCCGGTATCTGGCAGGGCTGGGTTCCTGACTGTCCAACACATCAGTGGCTTCGGACAAGAAATTTATCCTCCGGCGCGGCCCGTCGATATAGTCAGGAATATCGAAACCGAAGGAGCTCCCGTAATGACTGCTGCCCAGGAACCACTGTGGGTCAAGAACTACCAGCCCGGCGTTCCGGCAACCATTGAGCTGCCCACCGAGTCCCTGACCGCGATGGTGGAGGACGCCGTCGCCCGTTACGGACCCAAGGTGGCGCTGGAATTCTTCGGGGCTGAAACCACGTACACGGAGCTGGGCGAGCAGATCAACCGTGCCGCCGAAGGGCTGCGGAAGCTGGGCGTACGCCGGGGCCACCGCGTGGCCATCGTGCTGCCGAACTGCCCGCAGTACCTCATCGCGTTCTACGCCGTGCTGCGCCTGGGCGCCGTCGTCGTCGGCCACAACCCGCTCTACACCGAGCGGGAACTGCGCCACCAGTTCGAAAACCACGGCGCGCAGGTGGCCATCATCTGGGACAAGGCCGCGGAGAAAATCCAGGACTTCCCCGACGACATTGCGGTCAAGACCGTCATTGCCGTGGACATCACCAAGGCCATGCCGCGGCTCAAGCGGATGGCGCTGCGGCTGCCGCTGCCCTCGCTGCGCCGCACCCGCGCCGGCCTCACCACCAAGACGCAGAACACCATGTCCTGGGAAAAGCTGCTGAGCGCACCCCCGCTGGACAGCGCTCATCCGCGCCCCTCCGTGAAGGACCTGGCAGCGTTGCAGTACACCTCAGGCACCACCGGCATTCCCAAGGGCGTAATGCTCACCCACTTCAACCTGCGCTCCAACGCGCTCCAGGGCCAGGCCTGGATGCACGGCGCCGAAGAGGGCAAGGAAGTCATCTACGGCGTGCTGCCGATGTTCCATGCCTTCGGCCTGACCCTGTACCTGACCTTCGCCATGCTGACCGGGTCGCGGCTGGTGCTCTTCCCCAAGTTCGACGTCGACCTGGTGCTGTCGGCGGCGAAGAAGTCCAAGCCCACGGTCTTCTGCGCCGTGCCGCCGATCTACGAGAAGGTGGCGCTGGAGTCCAAGGAGCGCGGCATCGACCTGTCCACCATCCGCTTTGCGATTTCCGGGGCCATGACGCTCCCGGCCACCACCGTGAAGCTGTGGGAAGAGGTCTCCGGCGGGCTGCTGGTCGAAGGCTACGGACTCACGGAGTCCTCACCTGTCGCGCTGGGCAACCCGTTCGCTGATACGCGCCGCAACGGCACCATCGGCGTGCCGTTCCCGAGCACCGAAATGCGCGTGGCCGACCCGGAGCATCCGGAAAACGACGTGCCGGCCGGGACGCCGGGCGAACTGCTGATCCGCGGGCCCCAGGTCTTTGCCGGCTACTGGAACAACACCGAGGACACCGAGGAAGTGCTGCTCGAGGGCGGCTGGCTGCGCACCGGCGACATCGTGACCGTGGACGACGACGGCTTCGTCAAGGTGGTGGACCGCCGCAAGGAACTGATCATCACCGGCGGCTTCAACGTCTCGCCTTCCGAGGTGGAGGAAGTGCTGCGCAGCAACCAGGACATCGCCGACGTCGCCGTGGTGGGGCTTGCCCGGCCCGACGGCGGCGAGCAGGTGGTGGCCGCCGTCGTGCTGCAGCCGAACACCGACCTGGACGAGGCCGGGCTGCGCGCCTGGTGCCGCGAACGGCTGACGCCGTACAAGGTGCCCCGCCGCATTGTGGCCGTTGAGGAACTGCCCAAGTCCCTGCTGGGCAAGGTGCTGCGGCGCCAGGTGCGGGACCTGCTGGCCGACGACGCGTAGGGCGCAGGCACCCGCTACCTATTGACGCTCCCATGCTGTTGGGTTGGAATAGTAAGCAGGCTTGGGATTCCAGGCCGGGCCGAAAATCGGGCCCTGACACGGCTCATCCGGAGTTTGGCGTGCGTACCCGTCGAAGGCCGATCGGCTCCTGATTCCTTCGCCGTTCGCCCTGTGGTGTACCGGGCTGACTCCGGCCCTCAGTGAATAACACCGACCAGGTGAAGGTTCGCAGCAGCAAGGAGACCAACATGATCAGCAACCAGCAAGTCGAAGGCCTGATGGCCGGTTCGGGTAATGTCCTGGGACCCAATGGAGACAAGATCGGTTCCGTTGGAACGTTCTATCTGGATGACCAGACCAACGAACCTGCCTGGGTCACCGTCAATACGGGACTCTTCGGCACCAACGAGTCCTTTGTTCCGCTCAGCGAAGCGACCGTCGAAGGCGTGGATGTCCTGGTGCCCTATTCCAAGGACGAGGTGAAGAACTCACCGCAGGTGGAATCGGACGGCTCCATCTCGCCTGAAGAAGAGGTGACGCTGTACCGCTACTACGGCTTCACATACGACGACGGCTCCGCCGACACCACCTCCATGAGCTCCGGCACCGGCACCATGACCGACAGCCGGACGGACTCCATGACCGACCGGAGCAGCGGCATCGGGGAGGACAGCGACTTCACCCGCTCCGGCAACGCACACGGAACCGTGGGACATGACACTTCCGGCCCCACCACCGACGACGCCATGACCCGTTCGGAAGAACAACTGGATATCGGTACGCAGAGCAGGCAAAGCGGCAAGGCCCGCCTGCGGAAGTACGTGGTCACCGAGACCGTGACCACGCAGGTTCCGGTCAGCCACGAAGAGATCCGGGTGGAGCGCGAGCCCATCACGGATGCCAACGTGGACTCCGCCATGGCGGGCCCGGAGCTCAGCGAGGAAGAGCACGAGGTCACGCTGCACTCCGAGGAGCCGGTGATCAACAAGAAGACCGTTCCGGTGGAGCGGGTCCGGATGGACACCGAGACCGTCACGGGCACGGAAGACGTGACCGAGGAAGTCCGCAAGGAGCACATCGAAACCGATGTGGACGGCACCACGCGCGGCCATTCATCACGGGGCAGGGATGCCTCGGGTGGTTCCGGATCGGGTGGTTCCGGCTCGGGCAGCTCGGGCTCGGGCGGTTCGGGCTCCGGCGGTTCCAGCTCCGGCAGGTAATCCCGGCTATCGGGCACCAAAAAGTGCAGCCCCGGCTTCGGCCGGGGCTGTACTGCTGTGCACCTGTACTGCTGCGTACC
Source organism: Arthrobacter jiangjiafuii (assembly GCF_018622995.1). NCBI lineage: Bacteria > Bacillati > Actinomycetota > Actinomycetes > Micrococcales > Micrococcaceae > Arthrobacter > Arthrobacter jiangjiafuii. Next base: position 3,339,955 of record NZ_CP076022.1, on the reverse strand, counting down.
CAGCCCGGCTTCTAGCCCGCCGGCTGCTGCCCGGCCACCTGCCGGGCCGACCGGTCCAGCACCTCACGGCACGCAAGGATGGCCGGCCGGCGGCGACCCGCCCGGCGGACCGAGGTGAAGATGCTCCGGCGCGGCCTGCCGGGCAGCTCCAGCAGCGCCACGCTGGGCTCGCGTCCGGTCCAGACCAGGTCCGGCATCAGGGCCACGGCGTTGCCGGATTCAATCAACCGGATCTGCGCCTGCAGGTCGGCCGTCTCGTAACGGACATCGGGTTCAAACCCGGCCCGCCGGCAGGCCTGCTCCGCCCAATGCCGGGAGGCTGCTCCGCGCGGTTCCATCACCCAGGGCAATTCCGCGGTGTCGGCGAGGGACTGCACCGGAGGCAGTCCGGCATGCGGTACCGCGAGCCGGATGGCGTCGGACGTCAGATGCACGCGGTCCAGCTCCGCGTGCCGCACCGCCGCGTGCCCGGGATACTGCTCGGCAATGACCAGGTCAAAGTCCCGGGCCCAGGTTTCATAGAGTGCGGTTTCAGGTTCGCGCTGGACCATCTCCACACGCAGTTCCGGATGCTCCCGGCGCAGGATGGACAGTGCGCCCGGGAGCAGGGCCAGGGCCGCGGACTGGAATACGGCGATGCGGATTGTTCCGGTCACCGTCGTCAGCGATGACGCGAGGTCTGCCTCGGCCCGTTCCAGGGACTCTAGGATGTCGGAGGTGTGGGCCACCAGGATTTCCGCCTGCGGGGTGAGCTGTACCCGTCGCCCGCTTTTGCGCAGGAGTTCGACTCCCACGTCCTTCTCCAGCAGGGCCAGCTGCTGCGAGACAGCCGAGGGGCTGAGGCTCAGCGCCTCCGCCACGGCAGCGAGGGTGCCGCGCACCTTTACCTCCCGCAGAAGCGTCATGCGGCGCACGTCGAGCACGGTCTTCCTCCGATGTGGTTTGCCCAATACTTTTCATTAGCAAAACTAACCTATACCAGTAAGAAAAGTTGCCTTTGCCTTACGGAACTTTGCGCGGATACTTAGAGAAGTACCAATAAGCCGCACGTTGAAAAGAGCCGCCCGCCATGAGCAACACAGTTACGGAAACACCCGCGGGTGCGTCCGCCCCCCATGACCTCGCCGATGAAGCAGTGGCCCTTGTGCGCCGCTGGCTGACCGAAGCCAAGAACGTTCCCGTTGACGCGTCGGCTGCCCAGCTGGCGGGCGTGCTCAAGGATCCGGCCGGCCTGGACTTCACCGTCGGGTTTGTCGACGGCGTCATCCGCCCCGAAGACCTCCGTGTCGCCGGCCGCAACCTGGCAACCCTGGCCCCCGGCGTCCCCGGCTTCCTGCCCTGGTACATGCGCTCCGCCGTCCGGCTCGGCGGCGTGATGGCGCCGGTGCTTCCCCAGGTTGTCATTCCCGTGGCCCGGAAGGTGCTGCGCCGCATGGTGGGCCACCTGATCGTGGATGCCACCGACGCCCGCCTGGGCAAGGCAATTGCCGGCATCAAAAAGGACGACGTCCGGCTGAACATGAACCTCCTGGGCGAGGCAGTCCTCGGCGAGCGTGAAGCTGCCCGCCGCCTCGAGGGCACCCATGAACTGCTGGCGCGCGACGACGTCGACTACGTCTCCATCAAGGTCTCCTCCACCGTCTCCCCGCACTCGCACTGGGCCTTTGACGAGGCAGTGGAGCACGTGGTGGAAAGCCTGACACCGCTCTACCGCCGCGCCGCGTCCTCCGCGCAGAAGAAGTTCATCAACCTGGACATGGAGGAATACAAGGACCTGGAGATGACCATGGCGGTCTTCACCAAGCTCCTCTCCCAGCCCGAATTCAAGGACCTGGAAGCCGGGATCGTGCTGCAGGCCTACCTGCCGGACGCCCTGTCCGCCATGATGCGGCTGCAGGAATTCGCCGCTGCCCGCCGCGCCGACGGCGGTGCCCCGATCAAGGTCCGCGTGGTCAAGGGCGCCAACCTGCCCATGGAACAGGTTGAAGCCTCGCTGCACGGCTGGCCGCTGGCTACCTGCGGCACCAAGGCGGAAACCGACACCAACTACAAGCGCGTCATCAACTACGCGCTGCAGCCCGGGCACGTGGACAACGTCCGGATCGGCGTCGCCGGCCACAACCTCTTCGACATCGCCTTCGCCTGGCTGCTCGCCAAGCAGCGCGGCGTCACCGAAGGAATCGAGTTTGAAATGCTGCTGGGCATGGCCACCGGCCAGGCCGAGGTCGTCAAGCGCGACGTCGGTTCGCTGCTGCTGTACACCCCGGTGGTGCATCCGGCGGAGTTCGACGTCGCCATCGCCTACCTGATCCGCCGCCTCGAAGAGGGCGCCAGCTCCGAGAACTTCATGTCAGCGGTGTTTGAGCTCAGCGAGAACGAGGCCCTGTTCGAGCGCGAGAAGCTCCGCTTCCTGACCTCGCTCGAGGCCCTCGACAACGCGGTCCCCGCCGCCAACCGCACCCAGGACCGCAGCCGTCCCCGTCCGGCGGATACCGCCGGCGCCGACGCCGCCAATCAGGGTTTCGAAAACACCCCGGACACCGACCCGTCACTGCCGGCCAACCAGGCCTGGGGCCGCGCCATCCTGACCCGGGTCGCGGACTCCGAACTGGGTGCCGCCGCCGTGGCTGCCGCACAGATCGAGACCGAAGCAGCGCTCAACGCCGCCATCGCCAAGGGCGTCGACTCGGCGAAGGGCTGGGCTGCGCTTCCCGCAGCCGAACGCGCGGAGATCCTGCACCGTGCAGGCACCGTCCTGGAGGACCACCGCGCCGACCTCATGGAGGTCATGGCGGCCGAGACCGGCAAGACGCTGGACCAGTCGGACCCCGAGGTTTCCGAGGCCATCGACTTTGCGCATTACTACGCCGAGCGCGCCAAGGACCTGGAGACCATCGACGGCGCCCGGTTCGTTCCGGCGAAGCTGACCGTCGTGACCCCGCCGTGGAACTTCCCGGTGGCCATCCCCGCCGGCTCCACGCTGGCCGCCCTGGCCGCCGGTTCCGCCGTCATCATCAAGCCCGCCCGCCAGTCCGCACGCAGCGGCGCCGTCATGGTGGAGGCACTCTGGGAAGCCGGCGTGCCCCGCGACGTGCTCCAGATGGTGCAGCTGGGCGAGAAGGAACTCGGCAGCCAGCTGGTAGCCCATTCCTCCGTGGACCGCGTCATCCTCACCGGCGGTTATGAGACGGCTGAACTGTTCCGCTCCTTCCGCGCCGACCTGCCGCTGCTGGCTGAAACCTCCGGCAAGAACGCCATCATCGTTACTCCCAGCGCAGATTTCGACCTCGCCGCGCGCGACGTCGTCGCCTCCGCCTTCGGCCACGCCGGACAGAAGTGCTCCGCCGCGTCCCTGGTCATCCTCGTGGGATCGGTGGCCAAGTCCCCGCGTTTCCGCAACCAGCTTGTTGACGCCGTGCAGTCCCTGAAGGTGGGCTACCCGGTGGATGCCGTCACCCAGATGGGTCCGATCATCGAACCGGCCGAGGGCAAGCTGCTGCGCGGCCTCACGGTGCTGGGCGAGGGCGAGTCCTGGCTGATTGAACCGAAGCAGCTGGATGAGTCCGGCCGGCTGTGGAGCCCGGGCGTACGCACCGGTGTCCGCCGCGGTTCCGAATACCACCTCACCGAGTACTTCGGCCCGATCCTCGGCGTCATGACCGCCGACACGCTCGAGGAAGCCATCGAGCTGCAGAACCAGATCGAATACGGCCTGACCTCGGGCCTGCATTCCCTGGATCCGAAGGAAATGGACGTCTGGCTGGAAAACGTCTCAGCGGGCAACCTCTACATCAACCGCGGGATCACCGGCGCCATTGTGCAGCGCCAGCCCTTCGGTGGCTGGAAGAAATCGGCAGTGGGTGCCGGCACCAAGGCCGGCGGCCCCAACTACCTGATGGGCCTGGGCGAGTGGGAGCCTGCCGTTTCCACCGGCGCCGGAGCACCCGTGACGCATCAGGGTGCAGCCAAGCTGCTGGCCACGGCTGCCGCCGGCAGCTTCGAAGCAGACACCGACTTCCTGCAGCGCGCGCTGAGCAGCGACGCGGCAGCCTGGGCTGAGGAATTCGGCACGGCCAAGGACGTCTCGGCGCTGAGCGCCGAGCGCAACGTCTTCCGGTACCGGCCGCTGCCGGTCACCATCCGCCTGGCCGAAAACCAGCCGCTGTCCGCTCTGATGCGCGTTGCCGCCGCGGGCCTGCTGGCCGGCTCGGCCCTGCGGATCTCGTCCGGCGTGGAGTTGCCGCTGGCATTGAAGGCTGCGCTGACCGAGCAGGGAATCGTTGTGGCGCAGGAGAACGACGCCGCCTGGCTGGCTGGCGCTTCCAGCTACGATCCTGCCGTCCAGGGTTCCCGGATCCGGCTCATCGGCGGCGACGCTTCGGCTCTGGCGGCAGCACTCGGCGGACGTCCGGACGTGGCTGTCTACGCCAACCCGGTCACCGAAGCCGGACGCGTTGAACTGCTGCCGTTCCTGCATGAGCAGGCAATCAGCATCACCGCCCACCGCTTCGGTACGCCGAACCACCTCTCCGATGCCCTGATCTAGTTCGGCTGGAGCTGAACCGGACAACAAACACAACAAAGGACGGCACCGGGTCTATCCCGGCGCCGTCCTTTGTTGTTAAGGTGTGGCGCATGGAACTCATTTACGAGTAGGGCCGTGCCCGGACCGGGCTGAGGGATCCGCGCCGCATCAGCCGCTGATCCACCCGGTCGCACGCACCCGCTTTTCGCAGACAGCATCCACCCAGCGCCGGGTGAGCTTGTCGATGGTGCGTGTTGCTGACCGTGCTCCCGTCCAACCGGCCCGCTGCTGTCGCTGCGCCACCTGTTTGTGGCCGGCGGCAGTGTCTTGGCCGCGTCAGGACCGCTGTCCGCACCATACCCAGCGAAGCTCCCGGCCCGTATCCATTGTTCGGAGACAGCCATGACGCGCAACAAGAAAAACCGTTCCAGTTCCCTGTCCACACCCCTGTCGGCACCCTCTCTGTCGGCGGCTTCCCTGTCCGGGACGCCGCTGCCGGTACCGGGCGTACCGCTGGAGGCAAACGTGAACCTCGCCCCTGCCGCAGCCGCCAAACTCGGCACCGATGCGTCGGAAAAAGCAGCTGCCGCGGCCGCAGCGGAGAGCGCCCTTCCCGGTTGGCAGAGCCTGGGCAAGGACCACAAGCCCACGCATGCCAACGGCAAGCAGGGGCGACGCGAAAAGAAGGTGCGCTGGTAAGGAGCCGGCGCCACCAAACCTTCGCAGGGACCCGGGCATGCTCCCGGGTCCCTGTGCAGGCGCTGCGGGCAGTGCCATCATTGACAGCCTCAGCCAGCCACAGCGGACGAAGAGGCTCAAGAATGCTGCTCAATAAGAAGAACGCAGTCATCTACGGCGGCGGGGGAGCCATTGGCGGCGCCGTTGCCCGGGCCTTCGCACGGGAGGGGGCCCGGGTGTTCCTGGCCGGGCGCAGTCCCGAGAAGCTCGAGTTGGTGGCCCGGCAGATCCGTGCCGCCGGCGGCTTGGCCGAAACGGCGCTGCTCGATGCCACCAACGGCCGCGCGGTGGAGCAGCACGCTGACGACGTGGTGGCCGCCGGCGGAAGCCTGGACATTTCGATGAATGTCATTCAGCACGGAGACGTTCAAGGCCTGCCAATGGTGGATATGCATGTGGAGGACTATCTGAGGCCGGTATCGACGGCGGTGCAGACGGTCTTCCTGACCGCCCGCGCGGCTGCCCGGCACATGATGCAGCAGCGCTCAGGCGTGCTGCTGGCGTTCGGCGGATCAGGGGATCCCACGCCGGGAAACTACTTTGGCGGGCTGATCACTGCCTTCGAAGCGGTCGAGGCGATGCGCCGGCAGCTCGCCGTGGAACTCGGCCCCTACGGGATCCGGGTCCTGACGCTGCGCAGCGGGGGAGTGCCGGAGAGCCTGCCGGAGGATATGGGCGACCGAGAGGAGATCGCCAGCAGCATTGTCGACGCCACTCTGCTGCGCCGGGCAGCCACCCTCGAGGAGGTGGGCAACGCGGCAGCGTTCGCGGCATCGGACAAAGCCGCCAGCATGACGGCGGCTACCCTGAACATCAGTGCCGGGGCGCTGATGGACCGCTAGCTGGGGTTTTTCCAGATGGTGTAGTCCTCGACGCTGACCGAGGTCCGGGTACCGTCTTCGTCCGTGCGGATCCAGATGGTACCCAGGCCGGGGGCAGTGTCGCGGACTTCTCCGCTGTAATAGACCTTCTTCCCGCTGCGGACCTCTACCAGGTCCCCGCGGTGGAGGGAGCGGATGTTCCGAACGCGTTTGGCTCGGGTGGTTGTGGCAGGTGCTGGGGTGCTGACTACTGGCAAGGGGCATCTTTCTCTTGGCTTAGTTATGTCAACTAAGCGGGCCGGAGATTTATTCCTCCCCGCGCCGCGTCGTTCCGTGCCGCTCCTGCTGACGCCCCCTGCGCCGGGGCGTAGCATCGGTCCCATGGACATCGTGGATTTCCTCCTGACGCGCTTCCAGGACGACGCAGCGGAATCCCGGAAGCTCCTGACAGCCAAAGGCCTTCCTCCCTCGGACCGCTGGTATGAAGAGCGCCTGCTGCGCGAATGCGAGGCGAAGCTGATGCTGATCGAGATCATCGGTGGGGCCCGGCGCAACACACTGTCCAGGATGTTGATGGACCCGGAAGCCCAGGGCAAGCACTTCGCGGATGAACTGGAATGGACAACCCTGGCACTGGCGGCGATGGCTGCGACCTATGAGGACCATCCCGATTATCAGGATGTCTGGCGGCTTACCGAAAAACGCAGCTGAGCCCCGATGCAGCGGGTGCAGGTTGGGGTCGGGGTGCCCAAGCCCATAGATTGGCTGTCATGACTGAAGTGAATTCCACCGGCGACCAAGCCGCAGGCAGCTCCCTTCTGCAGGAGCTCGCGGCACATCATCACGTAGCCACCACCTTCAACGGCTGGGACGGCACCCGCAAGGACGTTTCCGACGAGACACTGCGCCAGGTGCTGGCTGCCCTGGGGGTTGCCACCGGCACGGACGAAGAGCTGGCGCAGTCACTGGCGCAGGCGCACCTGGCGCCGTGGCGCCGCACCCTGCCCGGCGCCGTCGTCGTCCGTGGACAACGCAGCCAATCGGTTCCCGTGCACCTGCCGGCCGGGCAGAAGGCCCAGGTCTGGATTACCGAGGAGAACGGAAACCGGCGGGACCTGGAATGGCCGGGCGTGCCAGGTGAGGAACGCGAGGTCGACGGCGTGCCGACCGGCCAAACCATGGTGCTGCTGCCGCAGGACCTGCCGCTGGGCTGGCACCGGTTCCAGATCCAGAGTGAAGACCGGCAGGCCGAAACGGAATTGGTGGTCACGCCTGAGCGGCTGACAACGGGCGCTGACGTGGCGCGCAAAAGGGCATGGGGGCTGATGGCACAGCTGTATTCCGTGCGCTCGTCCCGTTCTTGGGGGATCGGTGACCTCGGGGATCTCGCGGACCTGGCAGCGCTGTCCGGCGCCGGTTACGATGCCGATTTCATCCTGATCAATCCGCTGCACGCCGCCGAACCGGTGCCGCCGGTGGAACCCTCGCCCTACCTGCCCACCACCCGCCGCTTCTTTAACCCGCTGTACATCCGGGTGGAGGATGTTCCTGAGTTCGCCTATCTGTCCGGTGCAGACCGTGCCCTCGTTGACCAAGAGGCACGGGCCCGCAGTGCAGCGAACCGGTCATCGGAGCTGCTGGACCGTGACACCACCTACGCGGCAAAACTTGCTGCCCTGGAACTGGTCTTCTCCGTGCCGCGCAGCATCGCCAGGCAGCTGCAGTTTGAACGCTTCTGTGCCGTGGAAGGCAAAGGCCTTGAGGACTTTGCGCTGTGGTGCACGCTGGCGGAGAACCTGCCCGCCGGCGACCCGCGCTGGCAGCAGATCACCGGTCCGGACAGCAGTTATGTCAGGGAGCACCGCGGGGAGCTTGCACCCCGTGCCGAGTTTTACATGTGGCTGCAGTGGCTGTGCGACCAGCAGCTGGAAACGGTCCAGCGGGCCGCGCGCAGTGCGGGCATGGAGATTGGCGTGGTCCATGACCTGGCCGTGGGTGTCCATCCGGCCGGTGCCGACGCCTGGATGCTGCGCCCGGTGCTCGCTCACGGAGTTTCCGTGGGGGCCCCGCCGGACATGTTCAACCAGCAGGGCCAGGACTGGAGCCAACCGCCATGGCATCCGGGGAGGCTCACCGACGCCGGCTACCTTCCGTACCGGGACATGCTGCGCACCGTGCTGAGGCATGCCGGGGGGCTGCGGGTCGACCACGTCCTGGGGCTGTTCCGGCAGTGGTGGATTCCCGCGGGATCATCCCCCGGGGAGGGTGCGTACGTGTATTTCGACCACGAGGCGCTGGTCGGCATCCTGGCCCTCGAAGCCCAGCGGACCGGCGCCCTGGTGGTGGGCGAGGACCTGGGCGTGTTTGAGCCCTGGGTCCAGGACTACCTCGGGGAGCGGGGCGTGCTCGGCACCTCCATCCTGTGGTTCGAAGCCACCGAAGCAGGCCCGCGGCCCCCGGAGGATTACCGGGCCGGAGCCTTGACCACCGTGAACACCCACGACCTGCCTCCCGCCGCCGGCTACCTTGCCGGCGAACATGTGGACCTGCGCAGCTCCCTGGGCCTGCTCAGCCGCCCTGTGGAGGAGGAACGGGCCGCCGACGCCGCGGCACAGGAAGCAGTGCTGTCCCTGCTGCGCAGCCGCGGCCTGCTGCCTGAATCAGCTGCCGGAATGCCCGTGTCCGGATTCGGACCACCTGACCCGGAGCAGGTCCGCCAGACGGTGGAAGCCCTGCATGCCTTCATCCTGCAGACGCCGTCTGCACTGCTCGGCGTGGCACTGGCCGATGCGGTGGGGGAGCGGCGCACGCAGAACCAGCCCGGCACGTCTGACGAGTATCCGAACTGGCGGATTCCGCTGTGCGGGCCGGATGGGGAAGCTGTCCTGCTTGATGACCTGCCGTCCAACCCGCGCTTCTCGTCCCTGGCGGGCCTGATGAAGGACTCGATCTAGGCTGCCTGGTTCGGGCTGGAGCCGGCTGCCCTCCGGCCGCTTAGCCCTCCGGCCGCTTAGCCCTCCGGGGTCAGCGCCACCCGCCGCAGCAGGGACCGCAACTGGTCCCGTTCCGCCGCGTTCAGTGCAGCGAGGGACTCGTTGCTGGCCGCTTCGACCAGCCGGGCCGCCTCGGCAAACAGGCTGCGCCCGGCGTCGGTGGCGGCAATGATGTTGGAGCGGCGGTCGCGGGGATCGGCCATCCGGAGCACCGCGCCGCGCTTTTCCAGCTGGTCCACCAGGGCCACGATCTGGCTCGGGTCCAGGGCCAGGAATTCAGCCAGTTCACGCTGGGAAGGCTGCGTGCCGCTGCAGGCCAGGGAAAGCACCGAATAGGAGCGCACCTTCAGGTCCAGCACGGCGAGGGCGGCGTTGGCGCGGGCGGACCCCAGCGACCGCGCGCGGGCTGCAAGGAATTCGGTTTCGTTGGCAAGGTCCGTGGCATACAGGCGGTTGATGCCTGTCGTCCCGGATGCGCCGTCCTGCCCTGGTTCGCTCATGCCCTCACAATACGCGAAAAAGAACACTGTTGACTTTTTCAACGATGAGGGTTGTGATGAACGCATCAAGAGCGAAGGAGCTCGGATGTCCCTCGATGGAAAAGCAGCCATAGTCACCGGCAGCGGGCGCGGACTTGGCCTCGCGTATGCCCGTGAGCTGGCCAGGCTGGGCGCGTCCGTTGTTGTGAACGACGTCGATCAGTCAGTGGCGGACGAGGCAGTGGCAGGAATCCGCTCCGCGGGCGGAACTGCCGTTGCCGTTGTAGCCCCCGTGGGCCCCACCGGCACTGCGGAGGAACTGGTGGCCGCGGCCCTGGAGAACTTCGGCCGGCTGGATGTCATGGTCACCAACGCCGGAGTGCTGCGGGATAAAACCCTGTGGAAAATGACGGACGAGGATTTCGATACCGTCATCAACGTGCACCTGCGCGGCACCTTCACCTGCGTCCGCGAAGCGGTGGGCGTGTTCCGGGTGCAGGGGAGCGGCCGGATCATCTGCATCGGCTCGCCCACCGGCCAGCGGGGCAACTTCGGCCAGACCAACTACGCCGCGGCCAAGGCCGGAATTGTCGGCATGGTGCGGACCTGGGCCCTGGAGCTGCGCAAGGCGGGGATCACGGCCAACGCCGTCATCCCCGTGGCTGCCACCGCCATGACCGAGACCGTGCCGTACTTCCGCAGCGCCGTGGAGGCCGCTGCACGCGGCGAGGCGATGCCGGACTTCTTCCGCAGGGACCTGGGCTTCGGGACGGCCGACGACGTCGCCGGGCTGGTTGCGTTCCTCGCCTCCGATGCGGCGGCGGGCATCACCGGACAGGCCGTGGGGATCGGCGGTGACCGGCTGCAGCTGTGGTCCCATCCCGAAGCCGTGGCCACCGAGTACAGCAGCGGGGGATGGAGCTACGAGGAACTCACCGCCCGCTTCGGGGACCTCTTTGGCGGCCGGCTGCAGTCCGTGGGGGAAACCTTCCCGCCACTGCCGGAAGAACTACGGCCCGAAGAACTGCAGCCCGAAGAACTGCAGCCCGAGGCCGAGCCGGCGCCCGGCCCGCCGGCTGCTGACCCTGATCCCCGCGCCAAAAGGAGAACCGCATGAGGACCACCGTTTCCCTCGAAGAACTGCCCGGGCTCACGGGCCGGGACCTGGGCTGGACCGAATACCGGGAAGTCACCCAGGACCGGGTCAACACGTTCGCTGATGCCACCGACGACCACCAGTGGATCCACACCGACCCGGAGAAGGCAGCGGACGGCCCGTTCGGGGGCCCGATCGCCCACGGCTTCCTGACCCTGTCCCTGGCCATTCCTTTCTGGAGCGAGCTGCTGGATGTGACCGGTGCGAAGACCAAGGTGAACTACGGGCTGGACAAGGTCCGTTTCGTTTCACCGGTCCGGGTGGGAGCCAAAATCCGGATGAACGCCCGGGTCACCGAGGTCACCGAGGTTGCCGGCGGCTTCCAGGTCGGCGTGGACCAGGTCATCGAGGCAGACGGCGAAACCCGGCCCGCCGTCGTCGCGCATTCCCTCTACCGCTTTTACGCCTAACCGTCCACCGCCCGGCTACCAGCCAGGGCGCCACTTTCCAGCTTCAGGAAGAGGCAGGTCATGAGGAACACGATCACCAGGAAACTGTCCACGGCGGCGGCAGGCGCAGCCGTGCTGGCCCTGGCACTCACCGGCTGCTCCGGCGGCTCCCCCTCCGGAACCGAGGCGGAGTCCACTCCGTCGGCCGGCGAAAGCCAGGGGCTGCAGAAGGTGGTGGTGGGCGTGCTGTCCATTGCTCCCTCCTCGGCCATGCAGTACGGCATCGACCAGGGGATTTTCGAGGAGCACGGCCTGGACGTTGAGCTCCAGCCCGGCACCGGCGGGGCGGCCATGCTGCCGGCGGTCTCCACCGGCGACCTGCAATTCGCCGTGGGCAACCCGCTCTCCGTCATGGTGGCCAAGGATAAAGGCCTGGACATGAAGATTGTGTCCGGGTATTCCAACTCGCTCGCCGAGGGAGCCGACATCAACGGGGTGGTGGCCCGCAAGGATTCAGGGATTACCTCCTTCGGCGACCTGGAAGGCAAAACCGCCACCGTCAACGCGGTCAACACCCAGGGCGACCTGACCATCATGGAGAGCGCGGCCCTGGATGGCGGCAACCCGGAGAACATCAAGTTCAACGAACTGCCGTTCCCGGACATGGAAGCCCAGCTGGAGATGGGCAACACGGATGCCATCTGGCTGCCCGAACCGTTCCTGAGCCGTGCCCTGGCCAATCCAGACAACGTCCTGGTGGGGCACCCGAACCAGGAAGCCATCCCCGGAATGCCCACCATGGTCACGTTCACCTCCGGCCGGTACGCGGAGGAGAACCCCGAGACAGTCACCGCCTTCCAGGAAGCCGTCACCGAAACGCTCACCCAGGCGCAGGCCAACACCGACGATGTCCGGGCCACGCTGCCGGCCTTCATGGGAATGGACCCGGCCGTGGCTGAGGGCCTGCCCATGGAGGAGTTCGACGGCGAGCTCCGCACGGAACAGCTCGAGGGCCTGGGCGGGCTGATGATGAAGTACGAGTTCGTGTCCAAGGAGCCCGACGTCGCAGCCATGACGGTGCAGTAGGGCCATGAAGAACCAGGGGCTGGGATCCTGGATACACCGCCGCCGGCGCAAGTCCGCCGACCGGGCGGCCCTGATCTTCCAGGGCCGCCGGATCGGCTATCCGGAGCTGGATGAACGGATCAACCGGCTGGCGCAGGCGCTGCGGTCCTTTGGCGTGGAGCACGGATCCCGCGTGGCTTTCCTCGGAGACAACCATCCCGCGTTCCTGGAAACGTTTTTCGCCGCCGGTACGCTGGGCGCCGTGTTTGTACCGTTGAACACGCGGCTGGCTCCGCCGGAAATCCGGTTTGCGCTGCAGGATTCGGGCAGCTCGGTCCTGGTGTACACCGGGGCACTCGCTGAACTGGCGCGGCTCGGATCAACCGGGACCCCGGTGGCAGTGCGGCTGGCAGTGGCCGACGGCGGGACGGAACACGGCGGGCAGGAGCTGGAGGGCGGTTCGGACGGGACAGACGTTGATGGCGAAACCCTGGACTTCGACGCCGTGATCGCCGGGGCTTCCCCGGACCGGCTGGATGTGCCGGTCGGAGGGGAGGACGGCGCCATGATCCTGTACACCTCAGGGACCACCGGACAGCCCAAGGGCGCCCTGCTGACCCACGCCAACCTGGCCTGGAACTGCTACAACGTGCTGGTCGACTACGATCTTTCCGGTTCCGAGATCGGGCTGATGATTTCGCCGATGTTCCACGTTGCTTCGCTGGACATGGGCGTGCTGCCGGTGCTCCTGAAGGGCGGAACCGTGGTCCTGGAAACCCGCTTCGACCCCGCCCGCACGCTCGCGGCCATTGAGCAGTATTCCGCCACCTACATCAGCGGCGTTCCCACCACGTTCCAGATGCTCTGCGAACATCCGGACTGGGACAAACGGGACATCAGTTCGCTCTCCACCATGACCTGCGGCGGATCCGCCGTGCCGCTGCGCGTCCTGGAAGCCTACGAAGCCCGCGGGCTGTCCTTCTCCAACGGCTACGGAATGACCGAAACGGCTCCGGGAGCCACCGCGCTGCCGGCCGACCGGTCGCGGGAAAAGGCTGGATCCGCCGGGCTGCCGCACTTTTTCACTGATGTCCGGATCACCTCTCCGGACGGGGAGGTCCTGGGTGCCGGGGAGGTAGGCGAGGTCCAGATTTCCGGACCCAACGTGATCGCCTCCTATTGGAACCGTCCGGACGCCACCGCTGAGGCATATGCCCAGGAGGGCTGGTTCCGGTCCGGGGACATGGGCTATTTCGACGACGACGGGTTCCTGTTCATCTCCGACCGCCTGAAGGACATGATCATTTCCGGCGGGGAGAACATTTATCCGGCCGAGGTGGAGCAGGCCATTGCCCAGCTGGAAGCCGTTGCAGCGGTGGCCGTGATCGGTGTTCCGGATGACAAATGGGGTGAAGTGCCGCGGGCTGTCATCAGCCTGCGGGAGGGGTATACGTTGACGGCCGAAGAGGTGCAGCAGCATCTCTTCGGCCGTCTGGCCCGGTACAAGGTTCCGCGGACCGTGCTGATGGTGCAGGATTTCCCGCGGACCGCCAGCGGAAAGATCCGGAAGGCGGACCTGCGGCGGCTGTACTCGGACTAACGCCGTATCCGGACTAACTGCCGCGGAGAGCCAGCCTAGGCCTCCAGCTTCATGGCCTTGCGCAGCGTCAGCGCGCCGCCGCTCTGCATGACGGCCCGGCGGTAGATCTTCTCGCTGAAGCGCAGCAGGGCGTAGGCAGCGGCGAGGGCCACCGCCAGGGAGGCGAACGTCTCCCACAGGGGAACCTCGGAGCTGAGCATCCGGATGGGCATGGCCACCGAGGAGATCACCGGCACGTAGGAGGCAATCACGAGCAGCTGTCCCTTGGCGAACATCCCGGCAAACAGGGCGGCGATGATCACGGTCAGCACCGGCGTGGAACTGTTGTTCAGGTCCTCGCTGCGGCTGGCCATGGATCCGATCATGGCCCAGGCCGAGGCCAGGATCAGGAAGCCGGCCAGGAAGAACACCAGGAACCAGCCCGAGGCCGGAATGATGGAACCCACCATGTCCGCGGTGTCGGTCAGGTTCAGTGCCAGCAGGGCTGCCCCGCCGTAGGCCGCCAGCTGGACCATGGCCAGGATGGTGTTGCCCGCCACCTTGCCGTAGAGCAGCTGTCGGATGGGAATGGCAGTGGCCAGGATTTCCACCACGCGGTTCTGCTTCTCTTCCAGGACCGAGTTGGCGATTGCCATGCCGAAGATGATGGCTGACATGTAGAACAGGAAGCTGAAGACAAAGCCCACCACGGTGGCCAGCAGCGCGTTCTCCGCGTTGCCGTCAATCAGTTCTTCCTGCAGCTCGCTGCCGGCCAGCAGCTGCGTGCCGGTGGTGCCGGCCGCTTCCGCGTTGGTGTTGATGACGTGCAGCCGCAGGGCTTCGGACAACGGAGAGCGCAGGCCGTTGTCGATCTCTTCGCCGCCCACCAGCGTCCAGGTGCCGTCCGCCCCGGCCAGCAGGGCGGCGTCGGCCTCTGAGTCGCTGACCAGGGCCCGTGCCGCCTCGGGGGAGCCGGCGTCGACCGCCTCGAAGGTGGTGTTGCTGTCGTTGGCGGAGGCAGCCTCATCGGCAAGTTCCACCACTGAAGAGCCCTGGCTGCCGGTGACGGCAACCGTGTAGTCGGTGCCGCGGTTGGACATGTAGGCATTGAAGACGACGCCGCCCACAATCAGCAGCAGGGTCACCAGGGTGGAGATGAGGTAGCTGCGGTCGCGGGCCTTCACCATGACCTCGCGCAGGGTGACGATGGCCCACGCGGGAGTGTTGTTGCCTGCCCGTTCGGGCTGCTGCGCTGCAGGGGAAGCGGGACGGCGGGTTTCGGTGGTCATGCTGATACCTCCCGGTAAATTTCGCTGAGGGTGGGCCGCAGGGGAGTGAATTCCTCCACCGTGCCGCGGGCCAGGGCGGCGCTGAGGAAGCGCTGGGTGTCGGCGTCGCCGTCGAACTCCAACAGCGCCGTGGGACCGGCCACGTCAATCACCTGCAGGCCCGGCTCGTCGCGGAGCCAGCCGGCGTCGGGAGAGACAGTGACGCGGTGCCGGCGCGGGGCGCTCGCGCGCAGCGACTCGCTGGAGCCGGCGGCCATGACGTTCCCGGCCTTGAGGACCACCAGGTTGTCGCAGAGGCGGTCCACGAGGTCCAGCTGGTGGCTGGAGAAGAGCACCGGCACACCTGCGGCGGTGCGCTCGCGCAGCAGCTCCACCATGGAATCCACGGCCGCCGGGTCAAGCCCGGAGAACGGCTCGTCCAGGATCAGCACGGTGGGGCGGTGCAGCAGCGACGCGGCGATCTGTACCCGCTGCTGGTTGCCCAGGGAGAGCGATTCCAGTTTGTCCTTGTACCGGTCCGCCAGCGTGAAGCGTTCCAGCAGGTCCATCGCTTCACGGCGGGCATCGGCGGCGCTCATCCGGTGCAGCTGGCCCAGGTAGATCAGTTGGTCCAGGATGGGCTGCTTGGGGTAGAGGCCGCGTTCTTCGGGCATGTAGCCGAAGTGGGAGCGGTCTGCGGCAGTTACGGGGGACCCGTTCAGGAGTACCTCGCCGGCTGTGGCCGTCAGCACCCCCATGATCATGCGCATGGTGGTGGTTTTACCGGCACCGTTGCCGCCCACGAATCCGGTCATCTGTCCGGCCGGAACGTCGAAGGTGACGTTGTCCACCGCCGTCTTATCCCCGAATGTCCGGGTGAGGTTGCGAACCTGCAGCATCGTGGCTGCTCCTTTCCCGGGCGGGCCGGGTGTTGTTGGAAGGTTTCTTCTCCTTCAACCCTAGGGGAGGGGGTGCCAGCTCCGGATCGGCCAGGCGGGTGAATCTATCCGGGTCAGGTCCGGGGGCCGGCGGATGATTCCGCCGCGCTCTCCCCCGGAAGGATGAGTCCGGATTCGTAGGCGAAGACCACGGCCTGCACCCGGTCGCGGACCTGGATCTTGGCGAGCAGGTTCGAGACATGGGTTTTCACGGTTGCCTCGGCCAGGAACATGTCGCGGGCTATCTCGGCGTTGCTGCATCCTCCGGCCAGCTGGACCAGGACTTCGCGCTCGCGCGCCGTGAGGGATTCCAGAAGCCGGCGGTGATGTTCGGAGACCGGGGCGGGTGCTCCGGCCGCGGCGGGCGCCTGCTCGGCATCAAGCTGCCGGGCAAACCGCTCGATGACCCGGACCGTTACTTCCGGTGCCAGCAGCGCGTGGCCGCTGGCCACGGCGTGCACCGCGGCTACCAGGTCATCGGGATCGGCGTTTTTCAGCAGGAAGCCGCTGGCTCCGGCACGGATGGCGTCAAAGAGATAGTCATCGCGTTCAAACGTGGTCAGGATGATGACCTTGGCGGTTCCGGCGGACGTGACCTGCTCGGTGGCCCGGATCCCGTCCAGCACCGGCATCTGCACATCCATAAGGATGACGTCCACGGGATTGGCCGCGGCGAATGCGACAGCCTCGGCGCCGTTGGCCACCTGCCCGACGACGTCGATCTCCTCCTCCACAGAGAGCATCATGGAGAATCCGGCGCGTACCAGCGCCTGGTCATCTGCGAGCAGTATCCGTATCGGTTCCATCTTGTCCTTCTGCTTCCGGCAGTCCCTGGGCTCCGCCGCCCCCGCGGTCCACGGTAGCGCAGGCGGAGCAGGCTTTAGCGCTGTGTGAAGCGCACGCGGACCCGCCAGCCGCCGCCGGCACGCGGCCCGATCTCCGCGACACCCCCATGCAGGGCCGCCCGTTCCCGGATGCCCCGCAGGCCAAAGCCGGAACCGGAGGTGCTGCCCGGGCGCGGCCTGCCGTCGTCGACCGTTTCCACTTCCAGCCAGCGGACATTGCCGGTGGTACCGGTGCGCAGCGTGACGACGGCGGCGCCGGCGGTGGAATGGCGGCGCACGTTCGCCAGGGACTCCTGTACGGTGCGGTAGATCGACAGCGCCAGCGGTGCTGACACCGAATCCAGGGCGCCCGGGCTGTCTTCGATCCGGCTGAAAGAGACCTGCAGTCCGTTGGCACGGTGCTCGGCGACCAGGGCGTCCAGCTCCGCCAGCCCCGGCTCGGGCCTGCGGTGAGTGCCGCCGTCGCCGGTTCCGGGCTCACCCTCGTCGGAGGCGCGCAGCACCCCCAGCAGGGAGCGCATTTCCTCCACCGCCTGGCGGCTCGATTCCTCGATGGTCTGCAGGGCCGTCGCGGTGGTTTCGGGTTTCTTCACCAGGACGCGCCGCGCGGCTCCGGCATGGACACCGATCACCGCGATGTGGTGCGCGACGACGTCGTGCAGTTCGCGGGCGATCCGCAGCCGCTCATTGACTACGGCCTGGTGCGCCAGTTCTGCTGACTGGGCCTTGAGCTGCTCGGCCTGATGAGCGAGCTGCTCCCGCTGGTGGGCGCTGCGCCAGGAAGTGAGGCCGAAGATGATGGCGCCGCCGAAATACGCGGCGTTGATCAGGGCGGAGTAAATGGCATACGAAACCATCGGCGGCAGCAGTCCCCGCGCGGTGGGGTCATCCTCCTGGGTCTCAAAGAGATCCTCCATGAAGGAGTCATATGCATTGGAGACCGTGAAGGACAGCAACAGCCACAGGGCCATTCCCGTGATCACCAGCAGCAGGGCCAGCCGGAGCAGGCGGCGGTTCCGCGCCCAGGCCACGCCGGCGTAGATGGCGGCAAAATAGGCGCCCTGAAAGACGACCTGCACGGAGAGGGCCGGCATGTACATGCTCAGGCCCAGGAAGAGGGCAGAGGAAACGAGCAGAACGGTAACCGGGAAGCGGCGGCGCAGTGCCAGCGGCAGGATCATCAGGGCCAGCACCAGATGCTGCAGCCAGACCGGGCGGTCCTCCCCGCCCATGGCGCCGAACCCGCGGCTGCTTTCGAGGGCAATGGCACCGATCAGGATTACGACGGCGGTGCCGATCACGTCCCGCCGCAGCTGTTCCCGGGTGGGGGCCGGGCGTTCCCAGTCATCGCTGACCTTTTGCTGGATCCGGTCCTGGAACCGGCTGGAGCGGGTAAGTTGATCGGCCGGCGGCGCTGCAGTCTCGAGCATGGGCCCAGTCTACGAGTGGGCCTGTCCGCTACGGATCCGCCGGAAGGATTCCGTCGCAGGGATGACGGCCGGCACCCGGGGCGGCGCCCTGTTGGGTGTGCCCGGCGGGGTTTCAGATGGTTTACTGCCTAGAGATGGAACGGCGCCTGTACGGCAGCCGTGTATTCGCGCTGACGACAGGACTTGACCGCATGTTTGTTGAAGAGGCCCAAACGATCCTGCCCGAACTGGTGGCGCTGCGGCGGGCATTGCACGCCGATCCGGAGACCGGAAACGACCTGCCGCGGACCCAGGAGCGGATCCTGGCAGCCCTGGCGGGGCTGGATCTGGAGATCACCCTGGGCGTGAAGTCCACGTCGGTGATCGCTGTGCTCCGCGGCGCCGAGCCCGGACCCGCGGTGCTGCTGCGCGGCGACATGGATGCCCTGCCCGTGTCTGAGCTGACCGACCTGGACTATGCCTCAACCAACGGCAACATGCATGCCTGCGGCCATGACCTGCACGTGGCCGGCCTGGTCGGCGCCGCCCGCCTGCTCTGCGCCCAGCAGGAAGACCTCTCCGGCAGTGTCATCTTCATGTTCCAGCCGGGGGAGGAGGGGCACGACGGCGCCAGCCTCATGATTGACGAGGGGGTGCTCGACGCCGCCGGAGAGCGCCCCGTGGCTGCCTACGGAATCCATGTGCGGCCCGGTCCGCTGGGGGTTTTCCGGACCCGGCCCGGGACCCTGATGGCCGGGGCCAACGAACTGCGCATCACCGTCAAGGGATCCGGCGGCCACAGCTCCCAGCCGCAAACCGCCGTCGACCCCGTTCCTGCGCTGACCGAGATCGCCACCGCGCTGCAGACCATGGCCACCCGCCGCTTTTCGGTCTTTGATCCGGTGGTGCTGACCGTGACCCAGCTCGAGGCCGGCGACGCCATCAATGTCATCCCGGATACCGCCAAGCTGGGGGCCTCGGTGCGCACTCTTTCCGAGGAGTCCCTGGACCGGGTGATCGTGGAGTCCAAGGCACTCGCCGAAGGCATTGCCGCCGCCCACGGATGCAGCGCGGAGGTGGACTTCACCGTGCGGTACCCCGTCACCTGCAACGACCCGGGGCGCACCCGGGAAGCCATCACCGGACTGCGGGAAATGTTCGGCGAGGACCGCGTCCTGGAATCCCGGGATCCGCTGATGGGTTCCGAAGACTTCTCCCTGATCCTCAATGAGGTGCCCGGAACGTTCCTGTTCCTGGGGGCCACCCCGCCGTCGCTCGATCCGGAGGCTGTTGCCTGGAATCATTCTCCGCGCGTGGTGTTTGACGATTCCGTGCTCGGCGACCAGGCCGCGGCGCTCGCCCAGCTGGCGTACAACCGGCTGACCTAGGGCCTGCAGATGACTCGTGCACCTCTGGTATCAGCCCTCGCCCGTCCCTCGGAGCCCACCTCCAAGGCCCGCCGGATCGGCGCCATCGCGCTGGGATCGTTCCTGGCCTTCGCCGGTACCTTGCACCTGACCTTTGCCCGTTCAGAGTTTCAGGCCCAGGTCCCGGACTGGGTTCCGGTGGACGACGACGTCGTCGTGCTGCTTTCCGGGGTGGCGGAGATCAGCCTCGGTGCGGCTTTGATCCTGCTGCGCAAGCGGCGGGTTCCCGTGGGCCTGGCGGTGGCGGCGTTTTTCGTCGCGATCTTTCCGGGCAACATTTCCCAGTACGTCACCCACACCGATGCGTTTGGCCTCAATTCCGACCGTGACCGCCTGATCCGCTTGTTCTTCCAGCCGCTGCTGGTGCTGTGGGCACTCTGGTCCACGGGTGCGTGGAAGGGCCTGCGGGCTGCGGCGAAGAAGTAGCGGCGGGGGCTTGGCGCGCAGGGTCGGAGGAAAATGTCTGGGATCCTTGACTTCAAATGTCAAGGATCCCTAACATTGCCATATGGTTCCTCGAAAGGCTGACTTTGCGAGTCCGGTGCGGGAGCGCCGGAAGCAGCAGCGCATGACCCAGGCAGAGCTGTCCGAGCAGGTGGGTGTGAGCCGGCAGACGATTATCGCCGTCGAGCAGGGCGACTACGCCCCGTCGGTGTATCTGGCCTTGAAGATTGCCCGTGCCTTGGGCGGGACCGTCGAGGAACTGTTCACCGACGAGGCGGGAGACCGGAAATGACACGCAAGCCGAGCAGGCTCGACCGAGCCGCCGAAAGAATTATGGACTTGGACAGTCCCGCCTACGGCGACGAACGGGAACGCTCCGTCTTCATGGAGTCGAATGCTTTCGGGTTGACGATCGGACTTTATGCGGGCCTCGTGGGTGCCTTCATCGCCGCAGTCTTTGGGCTGTTCCTGCTGCCCGTGACGCTGTTGGTGCTAACGACGATGCTTCCGTCTCTCGCCGCGCTTTGGTACGCGAAGCGGCGCGGCGTGAATCCGCAGAAGCTCGCGGAAAATGCCGGGGCCCGGTCCACGATGCTGGGCATCGTCGTCTTTGGCGTGGGCATGGTGGTTACCTTCGCGGCCATGGGCTACACCGTGTTCGCGGGCCAGCCGCTGATCAGCCCGCCGCAGTTTGACGTGACCCCCGGTGAAGGATTCCTTGGCGGGATGGCGCAGGGAGCCGTGATTGGCGGCATGATCGGCGGAGCCGGGGCCATCATCGGCGGGGTGCACGGCTACCGGAAGGCTAACCGGGTGCGGCCGGCTCAGGCGTAGAAGCGCTGCAGGCTACGCGCGACGACCGCGGGCTTAGCGCCGCCTTCGATCTCAATCGTGACATCGACGGTGAGCTGGTAGCCGCCGGCGACTTCGGTCACCCCCGCGATGGCCGCGGTCATCCGGATGCGTGCGCCCACCTTAACGGGGGAGACGAAGCGCACTTTGTCGAGTCCGTAATTGACCTTCGTGGAGACGCCGTCGACAGTAAGCAGCGACTCCCACATCGGAATGAGCAGGGAGAGGGTGAGGAACCCGTGCGCGATGGGTGCGCCGAAGGGGCCGTCCTTGGCACGCTCGGGGTCGGTGTGGATCCACTGGTGGTCGTCGGTGGCGTCCGCAAAGGTGTTGACCTGCTCCTGCGTGATCGTCCGCCAGTCAGTGAAGCCGAGGTCGGAGCCAACGAGGCCGGGCAGGTCGGAATACGCGGTGGTTGTCGTCATGGTGCTGGGGTCCTTTTGCTAGGGGTCAGGCGAAGGCGGACTGGCCGGTGAGGGCCCGTCCGACGATGAGGGAGTTGATCTCGTGCGTTCCTTCGTACGAGTAGACGGCTTCCGCGTCAGCGAAGAACCGTGCAACGTCGTGTTCGAGGAGGATGCCGTTGCCGCCGAGGATTTCGCGCGCCAGGGCGACCGTCTCGCGCGCGTGCAGCGCGGTCCACATCTTGGCCAGTGCGGAGTTCTCGTCGCTGAAGTCGCCGGCATCCTGGCGGGCGGAGAGCTGTACAACCATTGCGAGCGAGGCGACTGTGTTGCCAAGCATGCGGGCAAGTTTTTCCTGGATGAGTTGGAAGCCTCCAATGGGCTTTCCGAATTGCTCGCGCTTGCGCACGTAGGAGAGCGTGGCTTCAAGCGCACCGGCCTGCAGGCCAGCGGCGATCCAGGCGACATCCGAGCGCATGGCGCGGAGAATCCGGGAAACATCGCGCCACGAATTGACGCCTTGCAACCGGTTGGACTCGGAAACACGCACACCGGTCAGAGTAATAACCGCGTTCTGCATTGGCCGCAGGGCGATCTTGCCCGAGATGGGGCTCAGCGCAACGCCGGGCGCATCCCGAGGCACGATGAAGGCCTTGACCTGCCCGTCGGCGATATCCCGGGCGAAGACAGCAAATACATCGGCCGACGACGCGCCACCGATCCAGCGCTTAGCGCCGTCCAAAACCCAATGCGCGCCGTCACGCCGGGCGGTCGTTGCCATGCCGCCAGCGATATCGGAACCATGGTCCGGCTCGGTGAGGGCGAAGACACCCTTCAGCGCGAACGAGCGGATCTCCGGATCGAGATTCTCCGCCTGCTCGGGCGCCCCGCCGAGGGCGCAGGCGGTGCGGAACAGCCCGGACTGTGCGTTGTACACGGTGGCGACGGAGACGTCTGCGCGGGCGAGCACATAGTTGCGAAAGCCGGCGAACATCGACGAGCGTGCCTCGTGATCCGGGACGTCCCTGGGCTCCATCAGATTCAGCGGGATCAGGGCGTCGAGCACACCGTCGGGCATCGTCGCGGTCTCCCATGCGTCAGCCATCAGGGGACGCACCTCACGATCAAGAACGCCTGCGAGTTCGGCGAGGGCAGCCCGCGCCGGCCCACTCAGATGTGTCTCGGCGAAGCCGTAGGGGTCTATTCCGATCGCGGATGCCGTGATGGTCATGATGGTCCTCCGAGGCCCAGCAGGCGCACCGCGTTGTCTTTCATGATCCCGGGGAGTACCTCAGGCTTGAACGGGGCCTGTTCCACGTCGCGGAGCCAGCGGTCGGGGGTGATCATGGGAAAGTCGGAGCCGAACAGCACACGCCGCTTCAATGGCGAGTTCGCCGCCCGCACGAGCTCTGGCGGAAAGTACTTCGGGCTCCAGCCAGAGAGATCGATCCACGTGTTGTGCTTGTGCGTTGCAACCGAGATCGCTTCGTCCTGCCAGGGCACAGAGGGGTGGGCCATGATGATCTGGAGTTCGGGGTGCTCGGCTGCCACCACATCAAGCAGCATTGGGTTCGAAAGTCCCAGGCGCAGGCCGCGTCCACCCGGCATTCCGGCGCCGATGCCGGTCTGCCCCGTGTGGAACAGGGCAATGACACCGGCCTCCTGGAGCACTTCGTATAAGGGGAAGAATGCCGTGTCGCTCGGGTCAAAGTTCTGCAGGGTCGGATGGAACTTAAAGCCGCGCACGCCCTGGTCCTCGATGAGCCGGCGTGCGTGCACCACCGCGTCTGCACCGCGTAACGGGTCTACGGAACCGAAGGGGATGAGCACGTCGTTGTTGCGTGCTGCGCCCTCGGCGATGTCCTCACTTCGAATGGGCTGGTGGCCCAGCGAAGTCGTCACGTCGACAGTGAAGACGACAGCAGCCATCTTGCGCTCGCGGTAGTAGTCCGCAACCGAATCGAGGTCGGGCCTCGGGCCGTCCGTGGCGAAGTATTTCGACGCAGCCTCGGAGAGGTCGGCGGGCAGGGAAGGGTGCCCGTGCGCGCCCACTTCTATGTGGACGTGCATGTCGATAGCGGTGATCGCGTCAACATCGATGGCAGGTTCGTATCGGGTCATGTCGGCTCTCTTGCGCGGAGAAGTGTGGAACCGGGGTTAGGCGGTCGGAGCTGCGGCCGGCCGGAGTTCTTCGGGCAACGGCGGGAACTTTTCACCAATGCTCTGCAGATTGTCGGTGATGAGGCCGGGTCCCCGCGCGGCAAGAGCATCGTAGGTCCAGCCGCCGTCCTGATACTCGGTGACGACGGGCTCCGGGTGTGACCACACCTGCAGGCGGTCACCGCCCACGCCGATGACCTGACCGGTGATGTTCGCGGCCTCATCCGAGGCGAGGAAGGCGATGGTGCCGGCGACGTCAGCGGCGGTGCCGAAACCGAGGTCGTGGCGGAAGAACGCAGGCATGGCTTCGTCCTTCTCGTCCGCCGCAACGGCAGCGGCGAAGTACGGCACGGTCGCCGTCATTGCGGTGGCCGCTACGGGAACGACCGCGTTGGCAGTGATGCCGGCCTTCCTGAGCTCAAGCGCCCATGTCCGCACCATGCCCACGATGCCGGCCTTGGCCGCCGCGTAATTAGTCTGGCCAAAGTTGCCGCGCTGTCCGGTGGGGGAGCCGATGCAGATTATGCGGCCGGCGATGCTGTTCTCACGCATATAGGCGGCTGCTTCCCGCACACAGGTGAAGGTGCCGCGGAGATGCACGTTGATAACGAGGTCGAAGTCCTCGTCGGTCATCTTCCAGAGCACGGTGTCGCGCAGGACGCCGGCATTGGTGACCAGGATGTCGAGACGGCCGAAACTCTCCACCGCGGCGGCGACGAGAAGTTTGGCGGTCTCGGTGGATCCGACCGGGGCAACAACCGCGAAGGCCTTGCCGCCTGTCGCCTCGATCGAGGCGACGGCGTCAGCCGCGATGGCACTGTCCACGTCGTTTATGACAACTGATGCGCCCTGGCGGGCGAGTTCCTGCGCGTAGGCCAGGCCAAGGCCGCGACCCGATCCGGTAACGATGGCGACTTTGCCTTCGAGGCTCATGGTTTTCTCCCTATCGTGAAGTCGTTCCCATAAAAACCTAAATAGTTGAATAAGTCAATCATTTGATTTGCCACAGAACCCTTTAGCATGGTGCCATGTCGAAACCACCTTCTCCGACGGGGGTCATGGGTTCATCAAGAGAGCTCAGCCGCCTCTGGGGCACCGTGATCGCCGGTGACCTCGCCTTCTTGATGGCGCGGGCACATGCCATCTCGCTCCTGAATGCCAACGCTGCTCTCGCCGAGTTCGGACTGCAGGTGCGGTCCTACTCGGTGCTCGCACTTGCGGCGGAGGATGCCCGCCCCACGCAGCGAGAGCTTTCCGCCTTCTTCAAGCTGGACCCCAGCCAGGTCGTCTCGATCATTGACCGGTTGGAGTCTCGCAACTGGGTGCGCCGCGAGGTGGATCCGGGCGACCGCCGGGTGAACGTCGTCGTCGCCACTGACGCCGGCCGTGCGCTGTACGGGCGGGCCAGGGAGGCTGCCCGAATAGCCGAGGGGTCCGCGTTCGCGGCGCTTTCAACCGCCGACCAAGCGGTGCTTTCCGCTCTCGTGCGAAGGATCGCCAGCAGCGCCGACTGAGTCCGCCCGCGTGATCCGCCGCCTGTCCGCACTCCGTGCCGGGCCAGGCGTGGGAGGGGGTATTGCGCAATTGGCTACTGGTCGGTACAGTGCAGAAACCGACAACGTCGGGTGTCTTTCGCTGGCAATGCTGCCCCCGTGCCCAAGGAGTTTCAATGAAGAATACTCGCGCCTTTACAGTTGCAGGCGCCGCACTCGCGGCAAGCCTGTTGACCCTTTCCGGATGTGCCGCATCCGGCGAGGCAGTTTCCAAGCCCGCCGGTTCCGCCGGCGCGGAGTCGAAGGGAGAAATCGCCTTCTTCACTCCGTCCTCCCAGATCGACGTCGTCGCGGCGCTGGCCGACGGCGTGGCCGAGTACTTCGAGAGTGAGGGTTACACCGTCACCATCCAGGACGCGGGCTTCGACGCCGTGAAACAGGCCCAGCAGATCCAGCAGGCCATTGACACGCGAAGCATCGTGGGGGCGTGGATCATGCCCGTGGCGCCTGAGACCGCTGCTCAGAGCATCGCGGCCCTGCAGGGGGCGAAGATCCCCGCGGTCGTGGAGGGTCCCCCGATGTCGGTCGGATTGGACGGCCCTCAGCCAGGGATCGCGTTCGATATGCCGGACTTCCTGAAGTACGGCACGATGATCGGCGACACTGCAGCGAGTTGCGCCGTTGACGGCGAGGGGCGCGAGGCGCTGTTCCTGATGCCGCCTGACGCCGCCGGCGGCACGGAGCAGGTCATCGGTGCCATCGAGGAATCCTTCGCAGCCGGAGCCCCGGACGTCCCCATCGTCGCGACCGGCGAGGCTGCGGATATTTCGAGTGCACAGACCACCGTCTCGCAGCTCCTCATCGCTAACCCTGACGCGAACGTCATCATTGCGGCGAGCGATGAGACCGCGCTCGGCGCGGCCGGTGCCTTCAAGGCTGCCAACAAGACTCCGGCCTGCATCGTGGCCGGAGGCGGCGGTGACGGGGCCGTGGCCGCCCAGGAGGCCGGGGACATCACGGCGGTCGTCAGCTGGGACTACACCTCTGCCATTGCAGAGGCCGGGACCGACCTCATCCGCATGATCTCCGACCCCACCTCTCCGGGAGGGATCATCGAGACGCCGGTGAAGTCCACGGGCGGTAACTGAATATGGCGCTCGTCACCCCTGCCAGAACGGTGAGCCTGGAATCCCCCAGCAACCGGCTGCCGTGGAAGATCCGTGGACTGCTCTTGATCCGTGACCAGGGCCTCATGGCGCTCTTCATCGCGATCGTCATCGTCTTCGCGTTCTGGGGGGCACCGTACTTCCTTACCCTCCCCACCGGTATCTCGATCCTGAACGCGGCAGCGATCGCGAGCATTTTCGCCGCGGGTGTTGCCGTCGGGATCATGACGGGCGTGCTGGACCTCTCGGTACCTGGCACGGCCGCGCTGGCCGGCGTCGTCACCGGGCGCCTCCTGCAGGAGGGGCTGCCGGTGGGGGTGGCGATCATGTGCGGCTTGCTGATGGGGCTCGTCGTGGGTCTGGTCAACGCCCTGGTTGTGCTTCGGGGGTTCAATCCCCTCATTGTTACCATCGCCATGCTCAGCGTGCTCAGTGGTGCAGCGCTCCTGATCGCCGGCAGTTACAACATCTCGGGGCTTACCCAGCTGGTGTTCATGGGGACGCGGACGTACTTCGGCATTCCCGCACCGGTGTATATCGCGGTGGTCCTCTTCGTCATCCTCACGGTGTTCCTCAAGTTCACCCGCGGGGGGATGCGGCTGCTGGCCGTCGGCGGCAGCGCCGAGGCCGCCCGCCGCGTCGGCATAGCGGTTAATTGGTACCGCATTCTCGGCTTCGCGATCTCGGGACTGTGTGCAGCCCTCGGGGGGATCGTGACGGCGGCCTACATCACTACCGCAGTTCCGAGCGCCAGCGTGGGCACCGTCTTCACCGCGATGACAGCTGTTGCGCTTGCCGGGGTGCCGTTCGTCGGCGGGCGGGGGAGCCTCCCCCGAGTCGGCCTTGGCGTGATCGTGGTAGCGACGATCTCTGCCGGACTGCTGCTGGCGAAGGTGCCGTCGGACTGGTCTTCGGTGGTGACGGGCGTGCTGCTGGTCGGCGGTCTCGGCCTCAACATGTGGACGACAAACACAACGTCAAAGCTCCTTCTCGCCGGTGGCGACGACGGCGCGAAAAGAGGAACACGATGAGTGACGCCGCATTGGAACTGAAGGACATCTCTGTCCACTACGGATATGCGCGAGCCCTGGAGCGGGTGTCCCTCACCGTCCGTCCAGGCGAGGTCGTCGCGCTCTTGGGGGATAACGGCGCCGGCAAGTCGACGCTGCTGAAGGTAATGTCGGGTGCGCACAGCCCCAGCTCCGGGGAGATCCTGGTACACGGGCGCCCGGTGGAGTTCAAGTCACCGCGGGATGCGTCCGGTGCCGGGGTCCAGATGGTGTATCAGGATCTCGCACTGGTGGAGGCGATGGATATCGCCGGGAACCTCACCCTGGGCCGGGAGCAGCTCATGCGTGGTCCTCTCGGATGGCTCGGCTTTCTCGACCGTAAGGCCATGCGGCGCGAGTCGGAGCGCGAGCTCGACGAGCTGGGAATCCGGACGGCGCCGGTGAATCGTCCCGTCGAGATGCTGTCCGGTGGACAGCGCCAGGTAATCGCCATCGCGCGCGCAAGCGCCCGCTTGCCCGAGCAGGGAATCCTCCTCATGGATGAGCCGACGGCCGCGCTCGGCCACGAGCAGACCGAACTCGTCGAGGAGCTCATTACGGCCCTCGCTGCGCGCGGCACCTCGATCGTCGTAGTCACCCATAACCTTCCCCTCGCCTTTGCCGTGTCCGATCGCACCCTGGTCCTCAACCGCGGGCGCAAGGTGGCAGATATCGCGACACGCTCAGTCGACAAGGAAAGCGTCATCGGGTGGATCACGGGAGCCTCCGTCCAAGAGGGCGTCCTGGAGTCCTGAGCTCTACACAGGGGGAGGCCGGGAGATCTCGGGTGGAGCGAAAGCTCCACCCGAGATCATCAGTATTTGTTGTGCCGGTTACTTCTGCGCACTCTTGTCCTGCAGGCCGCCGGCGAACATCTTGAACGGGGGCTGTCCCAGGAGGCGTCGGCCACTGATCTCCGCAAGCGATTCCAGGCGCATTGCGCCGTGGGAGAGTATGACGCCGGCGTCGCGCGAGTAACGCTGGAGCGGGCTGGACAGCGCCATGCCCGACGAGCCCAGGATGCGCAGCAGGAGGTCGATCGCGTCCTTTGCAAGCTGTCCGGCGAAGGCGAGGTCAGTACAGCCCTGTGCTTCCTCGTCCCCGGTGTAGTCTTCGCCGCGAACCGCCAGATGGTCGATCTCGTCCGCATACTGGAGCACGGTCGCGCTCGCAACACCGATGAGCGCCTTTGCCTTGCCGGCTGCCACCTGGCTCGATGCCATCTCGGCGATCGTGTCATACGGCGGGCTGAACGGCTTTCGCTTGGGTGCGAGCTGCTGGAATACCTCGAGGGCGCCCTCCGCCATTCCGGCCAGGGTGGCCATGTTCAATACAGTGGCGGTCATCATGGATGCCCGTGTCTTCGCCTCGTAGGCAAGGCCCGCGAACCGTCCGGCCGCGCTGTCCATGTGCACCGGGAGCTCTGCCATGTCGATGAAGCGGTGGTCGGGGACGAACATCGGCGTGGTGGTGATGATGGAGTTGGAGTCGGACGCCATCATGCCGGCCACGTGCCAGTCATCGAGCGGCTGGATATCGGCCGGATCCATCATGAAGAGCGCATGCCCGCTGCGGTTTCCGTCGACCCATGCGGCACCGCCGAAGAGCCAGGCGGCGTCATGGTTTCCCGATACATAGGTCCACTTGCCCTCGACGTTCCACCCTCCTTCCACCCTGGTCGCCTTGCCTGTCACGGCAGCGAATGTGGACCCCCCGGCGGCCAGCGGGCCTACGTGGCCCTGCTGGCGGCTGTAGAGCTCGTCCACCAAGGGCTTGGGGAAGGTGCTGACCATCCGAAGGCTGGTGCCGACAAAAAAGGTCCAACTTGCCGCGGCGTCACCTCGTCCAAGCGCCCTGGCAATCTCCGCAATGTCGCGAGCGCCCAGAGCGTAGCCGCCGTACTCAATGGGGGCGCAGGCGCGGTAGAGGCCAAGTTCGGTGAAGGCCTCGACAATCTCTGTGCTGAGCCGGCCCCGGCGTTCAGACTCAGGGGCGAGCTCGCGAATGCGGTGCTGGAGGGTGCGCACCCCGGCCGCGAGCCGCTTCCCCTCAGCGGTGAGGTATCTCGACGCCGGCGCATCCAAGGGGCTTGAGCGCTCCGGCGGAGGTCCTGGGGGCAGGCCCTGGCTCAGTTCGGCGGGCGGCTGGGGGATCGTGTCAGTCATATCATCTCCGTCTGTCGGCTGGATTGTACTGTACGGACCAGTTTGAGAGTTTGTCCATCGAAACTTTCCGTACTGGTCGGTCCAGCGCATAGGATGGGGATTATCGGCACCTGGCGGGCGTGAATCCAGCCGGAGCGGAAACATTTCAGCCGGAGCGGAAATACGAGGAGAGCCGGATGCCACGGGCAAAACGAAGCGGCGGGCGCAGCAAGCGCGACGCGGTGCTCGATGCTGCTGTCGAACTGTTGCTGGTCAACGGGTATGACGGCACGTCCATGGATGCGGTAGCTGCTCGGGCCGGAGTGTCCAAGACGACGGTCTACGCGCATTACTCGGACAAGCTCGAGCTCTTCAAGGCTGTTCTGCAGCACGGCAGCATGGAGCTCGGGGAGCGGTTGCGCGAGCTTCGGCAGCGCGAAGGATCAGCGGAGGGGTCCGCTGAGGATCGGCTGGTCGACGCGCTGGTCGCGGCGAGCAAGGCTGGCACGGGCGCGCAGGCGATCGCCTACTTCCGCGTGCTGATCGCTGAGCACAACCGTCGGCGCGAGATTCAGTCCGTTATCACTACCCTTGCGATGCCTGATGTCTCGGACATCATCAGCATCATCGCCCAGCTGCTCGTTGCCTATGGCTCCGAGCACGGCTTCGAAGTGGACCGGCCGGAGGCACACGCCTCAATGCTCCTGCGGATGACGGTTTCCGGCATCGAGTTCGACGCACTGATCTCGGACTTCGCCGTCTCCGGCGAGCTGCTCGAAGCTCATGTGGGCTACATTGTGCGCGTCTTCCTGCGCGGGCTGCGTCCAATTGCGGGGGAGCAGGACTTGGTGCTGAAACCCGACTACGACTACCCCTGGGGCCCGGCGCTGGGCTGAGGATGCCCGGAGAAAGGCTGCCACGGTGAATAGTCCCGGTGAACGGCCGCGGCACAGCCGGCTCTCGCCGCACCGCGAGGCAGAGATCCTCGCCGAGACCCTGGGCCTCCTCGAGGAGGTCGGTTATGAGGGCCTGGCCATGCCCGCCGTGGCGAAACGCGCCAGATGCAGCACGGCAACGATTTATCGTCAGTGGCACGGCAAGCCGGGGCTGGTTATGGCCGCCCTGCGTTCACACTCCCAACTGGCGGAGCCGTCCGATCTTGACACCGGCACGCTGCGCGGCGACCTGGTCGCCGTCATGGAGCAGATCGCCCATGTGGCCGAGTCAGAGATGACTCTCCTCGCGGCCCTCGCCCACGCATCGATGCGCGATGAGGCGCTCGCGGAAACGATGCGTGAGCAGCTCTCGGCTCCTGCAGGTTCCCCGCTCGACCGGGCCATTGACCGCGCCGTCGCAAGGCAGGAAATCTCCGTCGACGCGTCCGTCCGGCGCTATTGCCATCATGTGTTCCTGTCCATCCCGCTTGCCAAACACCTGGCTGAGGGAACGTTTCCGGACCGCGATTACCTGGTCGGCTTCGTCGACACGGTTCTGGTCCCGGTGCTCTCGCACCGCTGATACTTCGCACTCCCGCCCCGGCGGCGCCCACGCGCGCATGCTGCCGGAGGTGTGCGTTTTTCAACCGTGCTTTCGCATGTCCGTGGGCATCATCGAACCCACAGGGCCCCCGAGCCCGGCGATGCCTTCACCGTCCGCATCCGCCCGAGCTGCGCGTGCCTCCAGACCCATATCCTGCGTCAGGAACGGGCTGCGAAAGGTGACGGGGGTTGCGCTCCCTGTGGAGCGGCAGTAGTGTGACGCTCGAGCTGATCGAAACGCTGACGTTTCGATAATGTCGCCCACTCGCGGCGCGACGCAGACAGCCGCAGAGAGGACCCGCATCATGCCTGGATTCGCCATCATCAATGGGATTGCTGAGATCAGCGATCCCGCGATCTATCAGAACTGGCTCGATAACGAGGAGTTCAAGTCTGCGGTCGCCGCCGATTCTTCGCCTGAGCGCACCGCGGTCAAGCGGCTGCTCATCGAATTCGAAGCCGACATGGCCCGCATGGTCCGTGACGACAAGGTGCAGGAACAGGTCGTCGAGGTGATGACCAGATACGCCGCCGAAGACTATGTCCAGCACGATCCGAACGCGCCCGGCAACGGGCTCGAAAACCTCATCGAGCACTTCCGCCACGTCCCGGCCACCGGCGTCGTTCCGCCGCCCGTGGTGGGTGTCATTCTCGACGGTGAGGTCGCCTGCCTCATGATGCGCGAGGTCGTGCCGGATCCCGTCGTTGCGGGAGAGGCATACGAATGGAACATTCTCACCCTGTTCCGCGTGCACAACGGCAAACTCGCCGAGCACTGGAGCACCTTCCGCAAGGCGGTCCCCGGCCAAAACCCGCTGGGGGACTGACGATGCCCAAACTGCAGATCATTGTCGGCAGCACTCGCCCCGGCCGCCTCGCCGGACCCATAGCAAAGTGGGCCTTCGAGCGAGCGGTGGCCGATGGGAGATTCGAGGTAGAGCTTGTCGACATCGCGGAGTATGAACTGCCCGTCCTCGACGAACGCCACCACCCTGTCCTGGGACGCTACGAGCATGGGCACACGCAGCGGTGGGCCGCGAAAATCAGGGAAGCGGACGCGTTCATCTTCGTTTCACCGGAGTACAACTACGGGCCGTCGGCCGCCCTGCTGAATGCTTTCGACTACCTCGGGCGCGAGTGGATGTATGCTCCCGTCGCCTTCGTCAGCTACGGCGGCATCGCGGGAGGTCTCCGTGCAGTCCAGGTCATGAAACAGATCGTCACGACTGTCCGCATGATGCCGCTGCCGGACGGCGTCGTACTGCCGCTTGTTATGCAGAACTTTGAGGCCGGCGACTTCGTGCCGCCGCCTTCCGCCCAGGGTGCCGTCGCACCGATGCTGACGGAACTGCTGCGGTGGACGCATGCGCTGGGACCGCTCCGTGCCCAAGGCCCGCCGCCCCCGGCGCTGCCGTCGGGTCCGGCCGCACCCCGCCCCTGATCACGGAAGCCTCAATGAAGAGAATGGATCCCTCGATGACAACATCACACACAATGCCGCCAGCAGGTATCCCCAACGGAGAGCCGATCCTGCCGGACGGGCTTCCCGCCACCGGGGCGAAGTTTCCCGAATCGCCGTACCTGAGTGATGAGGGCCGCCGAATGCGGGACGAGATCGTCCAGCTCCTCCCGCTGCTGCGCGAACAGGCAGCCGAGGGGGAAGCGCTCGGCGCACTGACTCCTGCCACCCTGGAAGCGGTGAACCGGGTCGGTGCCTTCAAAATCACGATCCCCACGGAGTTGGGCGGCTACGCATTCGGGGCCCGCGACACTGCGGAGGTCGTGCGGACACTCGGCCAGGGCGATGCGGCAGCCGCCTGGTTGGTTATTGTTTCGAGCGCGACCCGGAACATCCTGGGATTCGATGCGAAGGTCCGCGACGAAGTATTTGCGGGAATCGACGAATGGGTCGGTCCGCTCGTGTTCGGCGCGACCGTCTTCGCTCCGAAGGTCGGCGACGGCCGCAAGGTGGCCGGCGGCTACCAGGTGAAGGGCAAGTGGTCGTTCGGCAGCGGCAGCAAGCACGCTGCCTGGGGTTCCGTAGGTTTCGAGTATGACGACCCGGCAAGCGGCGAGCGGCGACGCGCAATGGGGGTCCTGTCCAGGGACCAGTACACGATCGTCGACGACTGGCACGTCATGGGGCTTCAAGCGACGAACTCGAACAGCATCCGGGCGGACGAGGAGATCTTCGTCCCCGACTACCGCGTCGTCCACACCGCTGACCTTCCGCGTCTGAGCGATTCACTTCGCGGCGCCTACTCGGGGTTGGGTTTCAAGCACGGAGCGTTCGGGATGATGATCGGCAGCAGCGGCGCGTTCGCTGCCTTGGCCATCGGGATCGCGCAGGGGGCACTGGACTCGTTCCTGGCGCAGGCCGCGAAGCGTCCCCCGTTCAATCTGCCCTACCGGACCATGTCGGAGATGGCCTCGATCCAGGTGGTCGCCGGCAAAGCCCGTGCGGTCATCAACGCGGCGGACGCCGTCCTCGCCCGGCACATGGACGAGGCTGATCGGCGGGCGCTCGCGGGAGAGGACTATCTCCCCTCTGAAGAACCCGAGATCACGATGGACCTTGTCCATCTGATCCACCAGTGCCTTCACACGGTGGACGGACTTCTCCTCACTCTGGGCTCGTCTGCGGTCGTACTCTCGAACCCGCTCCAGCGTGCGGTGCGAGACATACACGTCCTGGCCACGCATGGTGCCTTCCGCATTGATCCAATGGCCGAGATAAACGGCCGTGACCTGTTCGGGCTCCCGCCGTTCCCGATGATGGCTGCCCTCAGCTCTCCGGCGGCCCCGCCGCAGGGGCCGCCCGCCTCCGGGGCCCCGCCCCGGACGTAGGCCTTTCTTCCGGATACACATCTCTCTCCCGCCCAAATCCCATCATTACGAAAAGGTTCGCCGTCATGCCCCAGTTGCTCACCGCCCCCCTTCCCTCTGAACTCCTGTCGAATGCCGAAGCACTTGTGCCCCTGCTGAGGGAGCGCGCTGCCGAGACCGAGGAGCTTCGCCGCCTCCCGGACGAAACAATCTCCGACTTCGAGAAGGCGGGCCTGTTCAGCGCGATGCTCCCGGCCACTTTGGGTGGCTCCCAGATCGATCTCATCGAATTCGTTGACATCGTCCGGACCCTGTCCCGGGGCGATGCATCGGCCGGGTGGGTCGGCGCGTTCCTCATGTCCCACAATCTCCTGCTCGCCCGTTACGGGGCACAGGCGCAGGCCGACTTCTTTCAGGGCGGCACGTACGCGCTGGCAGCGGCTGCAGCCACCCCTCCCGGAACGGCGGTGAAAACCGAGGGCGGCCTGTTGATCAGTGGCCGGTGGCGCTTCGCGTCCGCCGTGATGCACGCCCAATGGGTGATGGTCAGTGTTGCTTCTCCTGCTGGGCCGCTCTCAGTGGCAGTGCCCATCGAGGACGTGACGATCGTCGATACCTGGCAGGTTCCCGGCATGAAGGGCACCGGCAGCAACGACGTCATGGCGCAGGACCTCTTCGTTCCCGATTACAGAACCATTGAGTTCGGCCTGTTCTCTGCCGACTCGGAGCGGGCTGCTGCCCTGCACCCCGGCTACCCGCTTGCCGCCTACCCCGTCAACCGCATCCTGCCCGTCATCCAGGCGGCCGTTGCGCTGGGCACTGCGGATGCAGCCCTGGAGCTGTTCCGCACGAATGCCGGCAAACGTGTCCGCATGCAGACGGGGCAGCGAATCGTGGACGACCCGCTGGTGCGGTCGGCATACGCCCACGCATGGGACCTGCTGCACGTCGCAGAGCTGCAGATGAGGGACGCACTCGAAATGACGGCCGCCATCTATGGGCCTGAACACTCGAAGGAAGCAAGTCTGGAGAATCGCGCCGTGATCAACCTGGGCCTCACGGGCGCAGGGACCAAGGCATTCGCCGCAGTGGACCTGGTGGTCCGCTCGTCGGGGGCCTCTATTTTCCGCACGGGGGACCCCCTGGAGCGCATCTGCAGGGATGTGCAGGTTATTCGCAACCACGCATCGGCCGACTTCATGTCCATGAGCGCCGTTGCCGGCGGTGTCCTTCTCGGGCAGGGGCTCGGCGACTTCGTGGAACCCCTCTTCTGATCCATGCGGCCCCTCCCTCCCCTCCGTTACGAAAGGGCATGATGTCCGAATTTGCAGAGGTCGTCCGCCGCCTGGAACGCCTCGAGGCCGTTCACGAAATCGAAAATCTCATGGGGCGCTATGCGTTCTACCACTCGGCCTATCGGGACGACCTGATTCCGCCGCTGTTCGCGGACCGGGAGGATCTGGTTGTCGAGATGCCGTTCGGTACGTTCACCGGGCGGGATGCCGCCCGGAGGGCGTGGGCGCCACCGCCAATGAAGGCACCCACGCGCGACCTGGCCGGTGAATACGCCGAGCACCTGCTGACGACACCGGTGGTGGAAGTCGCCCGGGACGGGCGCACCGCCCGGGCGGCATGGATCTCGCCAGGCGCCGAGGCGCATCACCTCGGGTGGGTTGAGGGGAACCCGCTTCGCGGTCTCTGGTACTGGGGTCGCTACTCGGCGGATTTTGTCCGTGAAGACGATGCCTGGCGGCTCTGGCACTTCCGGCTCTCGGCCACCTTCATCACGGACTATAGCGCCAGTTTCACGGATGTTGCTGCGCAGTTGAGCCCTCCGCCGCTGCCGCCCGCCGGCGGGAACGGACCGGATGCCCCGCCCCGCGGGCAGGTGCCGTACTCGCCTGTCTGGGACCCCCGGGAACTCGCGCTCGCCCCGGAGCCGTACGACACGTTCCCCGGGCTGCCGCAATAAACCCATTGCGCTTATCTGCACTACACCGTACAGTACGACTATGAATCTCAATGAGGAGGCACCGGTGGATACGCACGCAGAAGTTTCCGTTGATCCGCAGGCATTCCGTGCAGCTATGGGAGCCGTCGCCACGCCCGTCTCCATCGTGACGACCACTCTCGGTGTCCCGCATGGGACAACAGTCAGCGCGTTCGCGTCGTTGTCGCTCGATCCGCCGATGGTCCTCGTGTCGCTTCAACACGACTCGGACCTGCTCGAGTTGATCACGCGGTCCGGGCGGTTTGGTCTCAATGTCCTCGCCTTCGACCAGGCGGGGATAGCCTCGACCTTCGCAAGGCGTGGGCTCGATCGGTTCGCCGGCGTGAATTGGGTGATGGATCAGGGATTGCCGCGTATTGCCGGCATCGCGTCGTGGGCAGCGTGCCAGGTCGTGGACCTGGTACGGGCCGGCGATCACACGATCGTGACGGGTCTCGTCGGTGCTGCGGACAGCTTCGATGTTGCCGGCCTCGTTTACCAGCACCGCCGGTTCGGTCACTTCACCCCGGTGGAGCCGGCGGCCTGAGGGCCTTCCCTACAAAACTGAGTCGTAAGTACACCAAATCGGCTGCGGCGCAGCCGCCGAGTAAAGGAACAATGATGTCCCAGTCCGTCTACGCCACCACGCCGAAACCGCGCCCTATCCGGGCCCCGAAGCTCCACCACGCGACCTTCATGACCATGGAGATCGACCCCATGGTGAAGTTCTACGAGGCAGTCTGCGGCTTGCAGCCGATCTTCTACTCGGAGAACGCTGCCTGGCTGGTCAACGATGAGGC
The DNA here is from genome assembly GCF_018622995.1 of Arthrobacter jiangjiafuii. Classification (NCBI taxonomy): domain Bacteria; kingdom Bacillati; phylum Actinomycetota; class Actinomycetes; order Micrococcales; family Micrococcaceae; genus Arthrobacter; species Arthrobacter jiangjiafuii. Next base: position 3,303,457 of record NZ_CP076022.1, on the reverse strand, counting down.
GAACCACCGCATCGCGCTTCTCCGGATCCCCGGCACGGTCCCGCCGGTGGATAAACCCCACTCGGCCGGAATTCACCACACGGCGTTCGAGTACCCCGACTTCGACTCGTGGCTGGACAACTACGTCCGCCTGCGGGATCAGGGAATCCTTCCCGCCTTCAACATGGACCACGGCATGACGATGTCCATGTACTACGCCGACCCCGACGGGAACGGCATCGAAATCCAGGTGGACAACTTCCATGACTGGGGCAAGTCGAGCGAATGGATGTGGGCATCGCGCGAGTTCGCGGAGGACCAGCTCGGGCCGCAGTTCGACCCGGACATGCTGGTTGCCGCACGCGAGGCGGGAATGGACCACGACGAGATCCATCGCCGGGCGTATGCCGGAGAGTACCGTCCCGCCGTCGAAGTGCCCAACCCGTCGTTCCCCGACCGCTGGGCCGAGAAGATCGCGGCGAATCCCGAGCTCCTGCGCGGAGTTCCCTTCCCGCACGCAGCGGAGGCCTGACCGATGCGCATCGCCAACCTGAACGGCCGTGCCTGCCTCGTCACCGAGGAGGGAGCAGTAGACATCGCCAAGGCCTCCGACGGCGGTTTCGGGCCTGACCCCATGGACGTTTACGAGCGCTGGAGCGACTTCGCCGCCTGGGCGGCGCAGGCGACCCTGCCGGAGGCAGTGCCCTTCGAGCCGGCGGATCTGGGCATCCCGGTCCCGAGGCCTCCGCAGGTGCTCGCCATCGGCGTGAACTACAAGGACCACGCCGCCGAGGCGAACATCCCGGCACCCGATGAACTGATCGTCTTCACGAAGTTCCGCTCCAGCCTCGCAGCCCCCAACGTGCAGGTCGAACTGCCGAGCGACGACGTCGATTACGAAACCGAGATTGTCGTGGTTATCGGTAAGGAAGGCCGCAAGATCCCGAAGGCCGATGCCTGGCAGCATGTGGCCGGCATCGCCGTCGGCCAGGATTACTCGGAGCGCACGATCCAGCGCCGTCCCCCCGTTCCTCAGTTCTCGCTGGGCAAGTCGTTCCCGAATTTCGGACCGTTCGGACCGTACGTGGTCACACCGGACGAATTCCCGGACCGGGACTCCATCTCGTTCCACGCGGTGCTGGAGCGCCCGGGCGAAGAGACAATTACTCTTCAGGACGGCGACACGGATCAGCTCTTCTTCCCGATTGACGAGAGCATCCACCGGCTCTCGCAGATCGTGACGCTGTTGCCCGGGGACATCATCTTCACGGGCACGCCGGCGGGTGTGGGACTCTCGCGTGGGATCCTGATGCGGCCGGGCTATCGGCTCACCAGCACTCTCGACGGTTTTGGCTCGTTTACGAACGAGTTCATTGCGGCATCGTGACTCAGATGTCTGAGGCGCCCGAGGTTACCTGGGCGCCAACCGAGGAAAGCATCCGGAACACCCGTCTGTGGGCCCTGCGTGAGCTCGCCCTCGAACGCCACGGCGTGCTCCTCGACGACTACCCCGCCTTTTGGCGGTGGTCGGTTGAGGAGCCCGGGGCATTCTGGGATCTCGTACGTGAGCACGCAGGTCTGATAGGCGACGGACTGGCGGGACCTGCCCTTTCGGAGCGCCGCATGCCCGGCGCAGTCTGGTACCCGGATGCGCGGCTGAACTATGCCGAGAACGTCCTGCGGCACGCGGATACGCGGCCGGACGAGGTGGCGGTCGTCGGCCTGTCCGAGGATGGGCGCAGCGAATGGACCTGGGCCGGTCTCCGCGACCGTGTCGCTGCCCTCGCCTCCCACCTCCGCGGCCTCGGCGTGGAGCAGGGCGACGTCGTCGCGGCTGTCTTTCCGAACATCCCCGAGGCGATCGCGGCGATGCTCGCGACCGCCTCCCTCGGCGCCGTCTGGTCGGTGTGCTCGCCCGACTTCGCCCAACCTGCCATCGTTGACAGGCTCGCGCCGCTGACGCCCCGCGTGCTGCTGGGCTCCTCCGGCTACACGTTCAAGGGCCGAGCGGTCGACTCCCGGCCGCTGGTGGACTCGGTCGGTTCCGCGCTGCCCTCAGTGACCGACGTCGTGTACCTCGACGACCTGGACGCCTTGCCGCATGCACCCGCGGACTACCGGCGCCTCCCGTTCGACCATCCCTTGTGGGTTCTCTTCTCCTCGGGCACCACGGGCGTCCCGAAGGGCATTGTGCACGGACACGGCGGGATGCTGCTGGAGTCGGCCAAGGGGATCGGGCTGCAGTTCGACCTCGGTCCGGGCGATCGGTACTTCACCGCAGCGAATACCTCCTGGATGGTGTGGAACACTCTTCCGAATACGCTCAGCGTCGGGGCGTCGGTGGTCACCTTCCCGGGTGCGTCCACGTGGCCGGACGCCGACGGGCAGTTCGCCATCGCCGCCCAGACGCGGGCGACGATGCTCGCGACCGGCGCCGCGTACCTTGCCCTCGTGGAGAAATCCGGGCTGCGCCCGGGGGACCGCCACGACCTCTCGTGCCTCGGTACGATCATGTCGACCGGTTCGGTCCTCGCCCCCTCGACCTGGCGCTGGGTCCACGAGGCGGTCAAGGCAGATGTCCACCTGTCCAGTGATTCCGGCGGCACCGACATCTGCAGCGGTTTCATCGGGGGTAACCCCTGGCAGCGCGTGCACCTCGGCGAACTGCAGGGCCCGACGCTCGGAACTCCCGTCCAGGTCCGCGCCGAGGACGGCCGGGAGGCGGCGGACGACGAAGTGGGCGAGCTCGTGCTCACCGGGCCGATGCCGTCGATGCCGGTCCGCTTCTGGGGCGATGAGGATGGCGCCAAGTACCACGCGGCGTACTTCGAGGCGGATCCCTCGGTCTGGACGCACGGCGACTGGATCAGCCGCACCCCGCGCGGGGGTGTTGTGGTGCACGGAAGATCCGACGCAACGCTCAACCGCGACGGCGTGCGGCTGGGCAGCGCGGAGATCTACGCCGCGCTGCAGACCCTGGATGAGGTGCGCAACGGCGTCGTTCTGGGCATCGAGATGCCGGGCGGGCGGTACTGGATGCCCCTGTTCGTGGAACTGGCCGACGGCGTCGGACTCAGCGACGACCTGGTGGCCCGGATCCGGACCGCCATCCGCTCCCGGGCGACGGCACGGCACGTTCCCGACGCGATCGAAGCAGCGCCGGGCATCCCCGTCACATACTCCGGCAAGCGGATCGAGGTGCCCTTGAAGAAGGTGTTCCTGGGCCATGACGATGCCAAGGCGGTAAACCGCGGATCGCTGCAGAACCCAGGCTCGGTCGACTGGTTCGTCCAGCGGGCCCGAGTGTTCAACGAAGAGAACGGAATCAAAGCCAAATGAGCGACAACGATGTCGATGTGCTTGTTGTGGGGCAGGGCGTGGTGGGGCAACTGACCTCGCTCTACCTTGCACAGCGCGGGTACCGGGTGTTGGCCATTGAGCAGCACCGCGAGCCGTACTCTCTGCCACGGGCGGTCCATTATGATCCGGACGTCAACCGTTTCCTGGCCGGCGTAGGCCTGGATGCGGAGGAGCAGGCCACGTTCAGCGAGCCTGCCCTGAGCTACGACTGGCTGACTGCCGATCGGAAGCTCCTGCTGACCTTCCCCGCACCCCTCGACGGGCCGCAGGGCTGGCCGGAGTCCACCATGTTCGCCCAGCCCGACCTCGAAGCCGCGCTGCGCAGGCACCAGGAGGCGGCCGAAGGGCTCGAGATCCGCTGGGGAACCGCTCTGGCCGGGTTTGACCAGGACGCCGAGGGGGTGTCGGCGTTCATTGACGGACCTGCCAGCGAGACCACGGTCCGGGCCAAGTTCCTCGTGGGATGCGACGGTGCCAACTCAGCCGTGCGGGAACTCGCCGGGCTGTCAATGACGGATCTGGACTTCAGCTCGGACTGGCTGGTGATGGACCTCCAGTTGGCCGAGCGTGCATGGACACCCGAGAACGGCCAGATCTGCGACCCGCTGCGTCCCACGTCTGTCGTCTCCGGTGGTCCTGGCCGGCGCCGCTTCGAATTCATGCTGATGCCGGGGGAGGACGCTGCGGCATTCACCAGCACGGAGAACGCCTGGGAACTTGTCGCTCCCTGGGAAGTCACTCCCGAAAACGCCGACCTTGAGCGCCTGGCGATGTATACGTTCAACGCGCGGTGCGTCACCGAATGGAGCCGCGGGCGCGTGTTCGTCGCCGGCGATGCCGCGCACCAGATGCCGCCCTTCTTCGGGCGGGGGATGGTGTCGGGGGTCCGCGATGTCGCGAACCTCGTGTGGAAGCTTGACCACGTGTTGAGCGGGATCGCGCCGCTTGGTCTGCTCGACACCTATGGGAGCGAACGGGGTGCCCACGTTCAGCATGCGCTGATGATGTCGCTGGAACTTGGCCGGATGATTTGCGAGACGGATCCCGCCAAGGTCGAGGCGCGCGACACCCACTTCCTCAGCATCGGGCCGTTCCCGTGGAATGCCCTTCCTCCCATGCCGCCGGAGATCCTCGGGCCGGGCTTCTTCCCCGGCGGTGCGCCCGGATCAGATCCGGTCGCCGGCCGAATCGGCGTGCAGGGACGGTTGCGGGGCCTCGACGGCAGCGAGAGCGCCGCAGACCGGATTACCTGGGGTGAGTTCGTGGCCTTCGTCGACGGGCGCGTGGTGAGCGAGGACGATGCAGAGCGTATCCGCGCGGCCAGGCCCGCCGGATTCCCATGCAAGGTCATCGAGGTTATGCCCCCTGATACCGCGGCCCGCAACCGCCACAGCGGCAGCGACGTCGACGGCCGGTACGGGGAGGTCTTCGACACGGCCGTGGCCGTCGTCTACCGTCCCGACTTCCACGGGTTCGCCTCCGCAAAGACCGTTGACGACGCCATAAACCTCATGGCCGCCCTTGAAACAACCCAGCTGGGGGAATCCGCATGACCACTCTTGCCGACAACGATGCCGTCATCGTCTCCATCGCCCGCACGGCCATCGGCCGTGCCCGCAAGGGCGGGCTGGCCGATGTGCGAGGCGATGAACTGGCCCGCCAAGTCTTCGCCGGCGTCATCGACCGTGTACCAGGCTTGTCAATCGACGACGTCGACGACCTGATGCTCGGCACGGCGGCCCCCGACGGTGAACAGGGGTTCAACATGGCCCGCGTCGTGGCGACGCTGCTCAACTACGACTCCCTGCCGGGCACGACAGTGAACCGCTTCTGCGCATCCTCGATCCAAACCACCCGGATGGCATTCCACGCCATTAAAGCCGGCGAAGGGGACGCGTTTCTCGTCGGAGGCACCGAGTCGACATCACACGCGGCCCCGCCGGCCGGCGCGGGCAACGCCGCTTTTGACGTCGCCGCGGAACGCACCGCGCAGGCGATGCTGTCGGGGGAGCCGTGGCGCGACCCACGTGCCGAGGGTGCAATGCCTGACGCCTATATCCAAATGGGCCACACGGCGGAGTATGTTGCACGGCTGACCGGAGTCAGCCGTGCTGAGCAGGACGCCTTTGCTGCGCGCTCGCAGCGCCTGGCGGGGGAAGCGCAGGCCAGCGGCTACCTCGCGCGGGAGATCGTGCCCGTGGTACGGCCGGACGGATCGGTCTTCGACCAGGATGACTCGCTGCGTCCGGGGACCACGGCGGAGGCGCTTGCCGAGCTGAAACCCGTGTTCTCGCCCGTCGGAACGGTCACGGCAGGTAATGCCTGCCCGCTCAATGACGGTGCATCCGCCGCAGTGGTCGTCTCCGGGAGGTACGCGAAGGCGCACGGTCTGCAGCCACTGGCACGCATCGTCTCGACCGCTGTCTCGGGTCTGTCGCCGGAGATCATGGGGCTTGGACCCGTTGAGTCGTCGCGGCGGGCGCTGCGCCGCTCCGGCCTGACCATCGCTGACCTCGACCTTATCGAAATCAACGAGGCATTCGCCGTCCAGGTCGTTGCCTCTGCGAGGGAGCTCGGGATCGACGTGGACCGTCAGCTCAACACGCACGGCGGGGCGATTGCCATCGGGCATCCGTTCGGCGCGACGGGCACCCGCCTCATCGGCACGCTGATCAACGGCCTGTCGACCGGGGACAAGACGCTCGGCATGGCCACACTGTGTGTGGGAGGCGGGCAGGGAATGGCACTCGTGCTGGAACGCCTCAGCTGATCGGCAGAACGGAAAGCGGCCGGGTGAATTGTTCACCCGGCCGCTTTTCGGTGTTCCTGCGTGCTTTGGTCCTGCGTGCTTAGAACTCGTCCTCATCGACGAACGTGGCATAGGGCTCGGGCGCGTGCACGAGTTCCTTGGGATCCCATGACGGGGTGTACTCGACCTGGAACCGCGGAGCGCTGTCCGGTCCGCCGTTGCCGATCGGGGCCGGGGGCCGGGGGAGGCTGCCGTCGGTGAAGCTCTTGTAGTAGTCGGCGACGAACGTGAGGGAGTTCCGGTACTTCCAGATCTTCCAGGCGCCATCCTCCTTGCGGAAGACCAGGTGGTAGCGCCCCCAGTACCAGAACCCGTGGAGGGGATTACCCTCGACCCAACCAAGGTGGTGCGCCTCGGCGCCCGGCGTGATCCACGCGGCCTTGGCCGTTTGGAGGTCATCGGCAACCTCGATGACGGGCGTGGACAAAAGATGCTCGACGTACTCACCGCTGAGGTCGCGGGGCGGCAGGCCCTCGTCGAGGGCGCCGACGAAGCAGCGCTGCGCCGCGTCGGAACCGGTGTAGCGGCCGAACGGGAGTTCGATCACGGTGTCGGACCGTGTGCTGAAGTACGGCACTATCGGTTCGTTCGCGTAGGCGGAATGGAGGAACTCAATCCTTCCCATGATGTTCGAGATCTCGATGTAGGCCTCGGTCCGGGAAATCCGGCGTTCGAGTGCGGCAATGTCGGTCATAGGGTCTTCCTTTTCATTTGGTGGAGGGCAGTCGGATCGATTTAGAACATGGGCTCGGCGTAGTCGCCGATACCAACACCGAGCAGCGCTCCGCCGGCGACCGATGCCATGGTCTCGAAGTCGACTGCGGCGTGATTGCGCATGACCTGCGTGTCGCGGACGATCCGCTCCAGGGGGTCCCCGGTGCGGAAGATGGAGGCGCCGGCTGCCCGCACCACGAGGTCGATGGCCTGGAAAGCTTTCTGCCCGGCTCCGGTCAGCCCCAGATTGATGCGGGCGCGATCTGCGAGCGTCGCGGGACCGGTGGAGTGCCTGCCGTAAACCCGGTCGGTGTGCGCAAGCGCGTCGTGCAGCTGGAGACCAGCGACCTGTACGAGGTCCCATGCCTTGCCGTAGGTCTGGCGGGTGATCGGTTCGTCGATCTGCTTCTGCCGGGTCTGCATCCGGACCCGCTTGCCGATCCCGGCTGCGAACAGCTCGAGGGCTGCGTCTGCGGTGCCGATGGCGACGGCGGAATGGATGAGGTTGAGCGTGCGGTTCATGGGGTAGCCGATGAGCGGGTATTCAGTCAGGGCCGCACCCTCGTTGTGCTCGGACGAGTACACGGGGAAGGAAACCGTGCGGTGGCGCGGAACAAAGAGTCCCTCCAATTTGATGTCGTTGGAGCCCGTGGCTTTCATTCCGGGCACGTGCCAGGTGTCGACGATTTCGGTCTCGCTGACGGGCACCACAACGCTGAGAGGGCCATCGGGTGACATTGCACTGAGCGCGGCCCACTCGGCATGGAGAACACCGGAGCCGAAGCGCCAGGTGCCGGAGACGGTATACCCGCCCTCCACCGGGGTTGCGGTTCCGGGCGGGCCCGCAGCGGCGACGGTGAGTCCGTACGGCTTGTCCGCGAAGAACTCACCCTGTGCCTGCGCGCCGTAGCGATAGAGAAGGGTCGAGTGCGAGATGAGGAATGCGGCGATCCAGCCGGCGGAGGCATCGCCCCGCGAGAGGACGCGGACGAGGTCGGCAAACTCGCTGAGGCCCAGTGCGGAGCCACCGTGTTCGGCGGGGACCATCGCTGTGAAGAACCCGGCTGAGCTGAAATCCTCGATGGTCTCATCGGGCTGGCGTCGGAGGTTCTCGGCCGCGGATGCACGCTCCCGCAACAGTGGGACCAGCTTTTCCGCGCGGGCGATGAGCTCGCTTGCTGTGGGGGCGGTCGTTGTCGTCGTCGACATCGGTATACCTCTCGTGGGTGACGTATTGAAAGAACTATACTGTACGTACCAGTGCAGTGTTGCACACTCTTTGTCCGGACTGAACCACCGGGCGCTGCGCATCCCTGCGTGTCCGCGGAGTCTGCCCGGGTTCTGCCGCGGTCGGTGAGTCCCGTGGCAGAACCGAACCCTCATTGAAAGAAGTCCTGGGTGGAATGGATGTCCTGGCCCTCGGCTTCGGAGCGATGAAGCGGGGTTCCGGTGGGCGACGACGTCGTTGTGCTGCTTTCGGGTGTCGCAGAGATCAGCCCGGCTGATCCGGCTGTTTTTCCAGTCGCTGCTGCTGGTGCTCTGGCGGATCTGCTGGCCCGGACGAGCGAAGACTCTTACATTCTGGTTGGGCACAGTCTCGGCGCACGGGCCATGGTTGTCACAGCCCAGACCTTGGCCAGCAAGAAGGATGGCCCGCGTGTGGAGGCCATGCACCTTCTGGGGGCCGCCATCGGAGGCAAGAGCGACTGGAACAGCCTGATGGCCAAGGTCGACGACGCGGTCTATAACTACCACTCAGTCAATGACAGTGTCCTCAAATTCCCCTATGCCGCCACTCAGCCAGGAGAGTGCGCGGCCGGCCTTACCGGGTTCAAAGCAGGCGGCGGGAAAATGCAGAACATTGATGTCTCTGTGCAGGTCAAGAGCCATTTTCAGTATCACAGGAACGTACGGCTGCTCTCGCAGCCGGTGGTCCGGATAAGCCAGGGTGAAATAGCTCCTCTCGGCACATAGGTAGTATCAGCGCTGGGGGAGCGTCCGCTGCCCTGCCATCATTGGGGAGGCAAGACGTGCAGATTCCGGAAATACTCACTAACCAGCAGGTTGGCCGAGCGGCAAAATTGCTCAAGGACTACTACACGCAGCCTGTTTCCAAGGGGCGGGTCCGAACGGGAGCGCGCTTCGATTCATGGGCGGGCGGCGGCGACGCCCCCGACGTCGTCAATGCCATCACTGCAGACGACATGCTGGCTGCGTCTTTCCTTTCCGTGCCCTTTGAACCTGCCGCAGTGATTGGCCTGCTTGCCGAGCGCCAACTTGATATCACCGCACTGCTGACGGAGATCCCCGTTGATCTCGATCTGGCCGATGTCACCCACGATGACTTCAAAGCCCATTTGGGCGAGGAAAGCCCTGCGTGGAAGCTCTGGAACATTCTCCGCGGCAAGGAAGACGGCGGCTGGGGCATCGGCCCCACTCGAGCCAGCAAGCTCATGGCACGCAAGCGTCCGCGTCTGATCCCAATCTGGGATTCGGTGGTCGGGGAAGAGATCGGTCTAAAGAGCTCCCTGACGCAGTGGACCGACTGGCACGAGATGCTCACCCAAGACGGTAAAGCGTTAGCTACCCGCCTGGACAACATCCGGGACCAAGCCGAAGTGCCATACCCGGTGTCCCAACTGCGCGTGATGGACGTGGTGCTCTGGATGAACGGCACGGACGGCGGGGCCAAGGCGCCGTCCAGCGAAGACGAAGTGGCTTAGCCTCGGATATCCCATGTTGCGCCGACCATATTAACGATTAACGGCGACGGATCGTGACCGTCGGGAGCAGCTTCATGTCCGCGAATGCGCCGCGTCCTCCTCGGACGTGCCCGCTGACAAATTCGGTTCGAGGAGCGCTGGGCGAGGATCCTTTGGGCCGGCGGTAGAAGGACCGGACTTGATGTGGTTTCTTGTCGTCCGGCGAGGTGAAAAAATCCTCGTCAAGGGTCGTGTCGACATGCCCGTCGGTGATCGTAATCGGGACCAGCCAGGTGTTCTCCGGTCGGTACCCAAGCGTCCTCGGCCCTGACGATGCCGACGCTCCCGATGTTCGAGACTGCAACGCGGCACCACCATTGGTGGCCTTTCTACCCCGGACTCCGCGGACACCTTGGCGAAGATTCTGTGCGGCTTCCGACATGAACTTCACGATGTCGTGATCCCGGTTAGATAAGTTCGCGCACGTGGCAAGGTTCGGATAATTCCCAAGGGGAATGTGGTGCGTTGTGAGTGGAACATATTCTCCGGCGGCCAGGCCCTCCAGCCAGTCATGCACGTCGTCGAACCGCACTTCTAATAGGTCCCAGATCTTTCCAACCCGCCAGAAAACAAAACGTCGGTGACACAGGTCCGTCAGTACGCCCTTGTACATAGGACGGAGGTTCATCAGAGCGGATTTGACCTTATTGGTGGACGGGGGTGGAAGGCTCCGGGCCTTTCGGCCGATCTTGGATCCCATCTCCCAATAGGCGAATATCCCGTAGCTGTACTCGCAAACGTCATTGATGATCCGGACATGCTCCGGGTCCGTCGCGAAGAATCCCCTCCCTGTCCGCATGGTCCTCGAGACCAGCCTGTCCACGTCCAAGACATCCCGGAACTGATCAAAGAATGTGGCATACATTCGCGGATGAAACTCTCTTAGGGTCTCCTGCAGGTCTGCAACCGCGGCGGAACCAGCACTGACGGTGGTGCGATAGGTCCGGAAGGCGGGTTCGGGAGACACCCCGGTATGCTGTCCACCCTCCACCTCCTTATTGATCAGTCCGACAACTTGCCGATTCTGAAGTTGCAGCACGGACGCGGGTTTCGGCGGGATCAAAGCCGTGTTTGTCGCTGCCGCGGCCTGTAATTTCTTCGGCGGCGTGGTCGAACTGGTAACTCTTATTTGGTTCGCGGGAGGTTGCTTGCTAGGGGAGACTGCGGCCCTCGCCATACGGGATGTTGAAAGGGGGGACACCGTAGGGGGGATTTGGGTAACCTTGCCGGCGAGAGCCGCCGATGTCACTTGTTTCTTGGCATGCGTTTGGTGCCGCAATATCTGTGGCCATGCGCGCAGCGGTTGACGAGAGATCAGCTTGCGTGAAGGTAAGAAACCTCCTCTTTCCAGGCGTTCGCGCTCGGAAAGGCGGATCCGTTCATATGTCTCGAAGGAGATCCGGCCGTCGGCGGAAGGTTGGTACTCGATCGGATGGTCCTGTCGCCACTTCCATCGCTCGGCGAAGAAGCCGAGCAAAATGTCTACCTCGGAGGCGTACAGAGCCAAGGATGGCCGTGCCTCTGAGCGAGGCAGCCCTTCTTGAACGGCCGCATGCAGAACGTCTGAGATGGGCACCCCAATCTCCACCGCCAACTCATCAATGGTCGAGGCAAACGGATTGTTCCGTTCGTCGCTTTGCGATTGAGGTGGCACGTGGGCGGGCTGCTCTTGGCCGACCCTCTCCTCCAACACGTCACTCATTCTCTGAACGGGGGCGTTGCTAGCGCCACGGACTCGAGTGACCCACTCCGGTGTTCGCTGCCCTTGCCCTGAGGGCCTTGCGGCCACGATTTCTGTTGTCTCGGTGGAGTCGGAAGCAGGGATCAGGCCCTTGAGGAGGGGCTGGAGTTTGTCGCGCAGTTCTTTATCTAGCAAGGTGAATCATCTTTCGGGCAGCGCGTCAGCGTTGACGCGGTGGAGAGGCAGAAGGGGAACGTAGAGCAGGACAAACTTGTGGCCCGGCACAACCTGCCGGGCCACTGAGTGGACCAGAAGCGGGAAGCTACCCCGCCCGAGCCTCCGCAAACCGAGGGGCCATGGACTCCATCTGCTCCATGACGAGCTTGATGGCGGCCGGCTGCTTGTCCGGCGGATAGCCGTTCAGGACCAGGAGCCGTTTGATGGAGGAGCGCAGCTTGGCCCGGACGTCGTCGCGCACGGTCCAGTCCGTACGGACGTCGCGGCGCATCACCTTCACCAGGTCACGGGCGATGTTCGCCAGCACGCCTTCGCCCTGCACATCCACCGCTGACTCGTTCTGCGACACTGCGTCGTAGAACGCCAGCTCGTCCTCGTCCAGCGCCGGGGAGAACTGCTTGCCGCGGTCCTTCTCCTGGGAGACCTCCTTGGCCAGCTCCACCAGTGCGGCGATAACTTCGGCCGAAGTCAGCTGCTGGTTGGTGTACTTGTTCATCAGCTCGGTGATCCGCTCCGAGAAGGCCCGCTCCCGGATCGCGTTGTTCCGCGTGGTGCGCGTGGCCTCCTCCGAGATGAGTTTCCGCAGCGCCTCGATGGCCAGCTGCGGGTTCCTCGCGTGCTGGGTCTTGGCCATGAACTCCGGCGTCAGATCATCCAGGGACGGCTTCGGCATGCCGGCTGCCTCGTAGATGTCCAGCACCTCCCCGGAGACGGTGGAGGTGGCGATCAATTGTCCAAGCAGCCGGGAAATGTCCTCGGGCACGGGCTCGCCGCGGGACTGGCGGTCCTCGGCATCCCACTTGGCCATCCAGACCCGGATTTCCTCGTAGACCTTGATCTCGGGCAGCAGCTGGGACAGATGATCGGAGCCCGAGCACAGCGCCCAGGCCCGGGCCAGCTGTCCGGAATACCGCCGGTACTGGGAGGCGAGGCTTTCGCCGTCGGGCTCCGGCTGGTTGCCGGGGGTGAGCGGATCGCGCAGGTAGTTCACCGCACCGGTGACGGCGTGCAGGAACGCCTTCGGGCCGCCCTTGTTCAGCGTGGCCTTCCAATTGTGCCCGGCGAGCAGCTCCCGCAGCTTTTCCACCAGAGTCTCGGTCAGCGCGATGGCTTCATCGATGTTCTTACCCAGGGGCTGCTGCTTGCCGTCCTGCCGACTGTATTCCTTCAGCGCGGCCGCCAGGTTTTCCGCCAGCGGGGCGTAGGCCACGAGCAGGCCGTCCTCCTTGCCGCGGAAGGTTCGGTTCACCCGGGCGAGGGTCTGCATCAGCAGGGCGCCCTTCAGCGGCCGGTCCAGGTAGAGGGTGTGCAGCGGCGGGGAGTCGTAGCCGGTGAGCATCATGTCCTTGACGATCACCAGTTCCAGCTCGTCATCCACGGTCTTGAGCCGTTCCTTGATGACGGCGTTCATCGAGTCGCGGCGGACATGGTTGGAGACCGGGGGCGTGTCCGAGGCGGTGCCGGAGTACACCACCTTGATCTTTCCCTTGTCGAGCTCATCCGAGTGCCAGTCCGGACGGATCTGCACAATGGCGTCATACAGCCGGGCACAGATCTCGCGGGTGGCCCCAACGACCATGGCCTTGCCCGGCGCGTCGATGAACTTGCCCATCTGCTCCCGGCGCCGCTCCCAGTGCTCCACCAGGTCCTGGGCGAGTTTGGCGATGCGCTCCGGAGCCCCGTACACGGCGTTGACGACGGCGACGCTCTGCTCGATGCGCGCCCGCTCGGTATCGTCCAGGCCAGCCGTGGCTTCGTCGGCCGCCTCGTCCAGGGATTCCTCGGTGATGCCCTCGGCCAGCCCGACCTTGATCAGCCGCGGCTCGAAGTACACGGGGACGGTGGCGCCGTCGTCGACCGCCCGGTTGAGGTCGTAAATGTCGATGTAGTCACCGAATACATCGCGGGTGTTGCGGTCCTCGAAGGAGATGGGGGTGCCGGTGAAGGCGATGAGGGTGGCGTGCGGCAGGGCGTCGCGCAGGTGCCGGGCGTAGCCGTCCAGGTTGTCGTAGTGGCTGCGGTGCGCTTCATCCACCACCACAATGATGTTGGTCCGGTCCGAGAGCAGCGGGTGCTCGGCGCCGGCGTCGCGCTCGGCCTGGCTGCGGCCGAACTTCTGCAGCGTGGTGAAGTAGATGCCGCCGGTGGTGCGGCTGCTCAGCTCCTCGCGCAGTTCGGAACGTTTGCGGATCTGCCGGGCGGTCTCGGGCAGCAGCTGGCTCTGCACAAAGGTTTCGAACAGCTGCCCGTCCAGTTCGTTGCGGTCGGTGATCACGACGACGGTGGGGTTGCGCAGCTTGGGGTGGCGGACCACCAGGTTGGTGTAGAGCTCCATTTCCATGGACTTGCCCGAGCCCTGGGTGTGCCAGACGACGCCGGCCTTGCCATTGCTGCCCACGGCCTGGACGGTGCTGCCCACGGCCTTGGTGACGGCGAAGTACTGGTGCGGCTTGGCGATCCGCTTCGTCAGCCCGGAGGCGCCCTCGTCGAAGGCCGTGAAGTTGTGGACCAGCTGCAGGAACCGTTCCTGGTTGTACAGGCCCAGCAGTGCGGTATCCAGTCCGGTGGCGGGTTCACCGTCGAGCAGGGCGCCGGGCGCGACGGGGTTGCCGTCGTCGTTCACGTTCCAGGGCGAGAAGTGGTTGAACGGGGTGAACGGGGTGCCGTACTTGGCGAACAGGCCGTCGGAGGCGAGCGTGAAGACGCAGAAGCGGAAGGCCATGGGGAATTCGCGCAGGTAGGTGGCGAGTTGGTTGTGGGCGGCGGCGACGTCGGCATTCTTGCTGCCGGCCTTTTTCAGCTCGACAATGCTTACGGGCATGCCGTTGCAGTAGAGCACCAGGTCGAAGCGGCGTTTGTAGTCGCCGTGCTGGAGGGTGACCTGGTTGACGGCCAGCCAGTCGTTCTCATCCGGGTCGTGGCTGAGCAGGCGCAGTGTGGGGCTGACCTCGGTGCCCTCCGCGTCGATGTAGGTGAGCCGGAAGCCGCCGGTGAGGTAGTCGTGGATGCGCTTGTTCTCGGTGATGGCATCGGCGGACTTCGGGGCGGCGATCTCCGCCAGCGCCTGCTTCAGGTACTGGACGGGCACCGCCGGGTTGAACTTCTGCAGGGCGGCCAGCAGCCGGGGCCGGATGAGGAGTTCATCCCAGGTGTCGCGCTCGCCGGTGCCGGGAGCGATGTCGTGTCCCATTCTCGGGTCCCACCCGAGTTGTTCCCCGAGAAGATCCAGTGCGCTGGCTTCCCAGTCGGCTTCGGAGTACCCCAGCTGCATGCTCATTCCTCTTCCGACCCATCCGTGGTCGTCCGACTGCCAGTTGTCAGACTCTCATTTGGGGCAAGGTGGTTTGGTTTCAGCGATGGCTGTTTGATCACTTGGTTGGCGACACCGTAGGGGACATGCACGCCTGCGACGAATGACGAGGAGGGAACAAGGTGTGTTGTCTGGTCATCAAAGAAGATATGCGGATGCAGAACTTCAAGCACCTTTGACTTTTCGATACCGCCGAGGAAGAAGGCGTCGTTGACGGTCACGCCCCAGTCTCGCAAGCTTCGAACAGCACGCTCGTGCGCCGGGGCGCTACGGGCGGTGATTAGAGAAACACGGAGCCGCACACCGTAGTCCGGTTCATCGGTCTTCCTTGCCAGCTCAAGTTCCTGAATCATGTTGAGGTCCTCCAGCAAGTTCTTGAGCGGGCCCGGGTCAAGGGCGCGGTCGACATTCTCGGTTTCATGTTTCTGGTATTCCGCCAGATCTGCGGATTCCTTGAAAACCCGCTCCGACTCATCTCCTCCCAGCACGCCGTCGAAGTCAAATGCAACGCGGAGGGCTGGATCGTTTTCGTCGTATTTCGCTGTCGACGGTAGAACATGGCCAGCCGGAAAGCCGAGAGCTGTTGCTGCGTCCACATCTTTTCGGTTGCCCGAAAGGAATAGAGACATGTCGAATGCCTCGATGTATTCCACAGGTGCCTTGCCTTGTGTAAAGACAGCCCTGGAAATACTCAGCTTGTGCGCTTCGACTGATCGCAGGAGTCGGAGTCCAGTTGATGGGTCATTTTTCGATAGCACAATCACTTCCACAACCGGGTCGCCAGGCCGTAGATCATTGAGCCCCAGCAGGCCTTTAATAAATGGAAATGCGTCTCCGGGTTCGAGCGTTTCACCTATGCGCTCATCCTGGTAAAGGCGATAGTCCTCTTCACCGTTTTCGACAAAAAAGGCATCTGATTCTGTGAGATCAAAGAGCGCACTCGACGCTATTCCGATCACCAAGCGGTTTTTGAGACTGTACGGCAAGATTCCCCCATTTTGTTCAAGCTGATCTAGTAGTTGTCCGGCAGCGAAACGCTATTTCTAGATATCTCCTACTCGCAGTTTTCCGGACATCAGCTGCGGGAGCAGCATGTCACGGGTGGCGGCGAGGGTTCTGTTTTCCTGCTGGAGACTACTGATCGACTTCCCCAGCGCTGTGATTTGTCTCTGTACGGCACCTGTGATTCGTGTGGGATCGACGACTTCTGTCGCAAGCAAATCTGAGGGTTTGACACGCTGGTGGCTTCCAGAGGTGCCCGCCACCTTCGATTCGAGCCGGAGGCCAAAATCGCTCTGTGAAAGGACAGCCCAGAGAACTGAAGTGCTGATTGGCTCCCGAGGTTCGAGGACCAAGAACTCGGTGGAGGCGAGTGCAGGGAATTCAGTGAGTTCCTGGATGTCCCAAACACGAGGAAAGCGTGGGTTCAATTTTGATATAAGCACGGACGGTACCTCGACCGAGAACTTTGAGCTCTTGATGGTGGCGGGACTCGTCATTTCCGGGGAACCGTCGACGTCGAAGGCTGGAAGGCTGTAGTGCGCAACCGTATTAGATGCCGCAGATGCTGGATCGACAGTGATCTTCCGATGCGTGACAAAATCCCAAAGAGGCGCTGTGTCCCCGCGGAAAGGTGCCACGGACTGGATCGCCAGACCCGCAGCGGTTTCAGCGAGCTTGGTGTTGGCGGCGATCTTGTCGTCGAGGGCACCCAGTACCTCTGCGATCGCTCGTTGCTCGGGCATGGGTGGGACGGACAACCGGTGACGCTTAACAATTTCTGTTTTCAGATTGGTGAAGATCGACCCGTTGCCTTGGCCAGCTAAGTCCTTTCTGTCGTTGAGGAAGACATAGTAGAAATACATCGGCTCGATGTCGTGGAGATCGCGGAGGAGTAACCAGCCATCATGGATGCACGCCTCGATACCCAGAAACTTAGGAATGCCGGGTGTAGCACTGTTGGACAGGATCAGATCTCCGGGATAAACAACGACGCTTTTACTACGTCCTTCGTTGCGAATGAACTCCTTTGTCTTCGTGATGTATTTTGACGGGTCAGCGGTAGCATCCGAAATCTTGATCCAGGGTGTGCCAAAGGTGGAAACCCATTCATGTATGGGACGAGGAGAGGCTCCTCTTGTAACACGGCAAAGCTCATCTACGCGCTTAAGCTGCCAGCCAGCGGGGAGTTCGGACATCAGATCCGCCCCAACTGCTCGCGCACAACCTTGGCGAGCCGGTCGGATTCCTCGAACTGCTCGAACAGTTCCTTCTTCAACCGCTCGATCTTCTCCTCGATCGGCTCGCCGTCATCCTCAACCGCGGCGGCACCGACGTACCGGCCCGGGGTCAGGGCATAGTCGGCAGCCTTGATTTCCTCGAGGGTGGCCGAATAGCAGAAGCCGGGCTCGTCGTCGTACTCCAGGCCCGATTCGACCGCGGAAGCCTTGCCGCGCCAGGCGCGGAAGGTGTTGGCGATCTTGCTGATGTCGTCCTCGGACAGAGCACGCTCGGCACGGTCCACCATGTAGCCCAGGTTGCGGGCGTCAATGAACAGCACCTGGCCGGAACGGTCGATGGAGCCGTTGGGGCCCGCGGCCTTGTCCTTGGCGAAGAACCAGGTGCAGACCGGGATGCCGGTGCTGCGGAACAGCTGGGTGGGCAGGGCAATCATGCAGGAGACCAAGTCCGCTTCCACCAGCTGGGCACGGATCTGCCCCTCGCCGCCGGAGTTGGAGGACATGGAGCCGTTGGCCATGACCACGCCGGCCTTGCCGCCAGGGGCCAGCTTGGAGATGATGTGCTGGATCCAGGCGTAGTTGGCGTTGTTGGCCGGCGGGACACCGAACTTCCAGCGCGGATCGGACTCGGAGCGGGCCCAATCCTTGATGTTGAACGGCGGGTTGGCCAGCACGTAGTCGGCTTCCATCTCCGGGTGCTGGTCCCGGGCGAAGGTATCGCCCCAGCGGGACGCCAGATTGCCGTTCAACCCGTGGATAGCCAGGTTCATCTTGGCCATCCGCCAGGTGCGCTCGTTCAGTTCCTGTCCGTATACCGAGATGTCCGAGCCCTCCTTCTGGTGGGCTTCGAGGAACTTCTCGGTCTGTACGAACATGCCGCCGGAGCCGCAGCACGGGTCGTAAACGCGGCCGTGGTCCGGTTCGAGGACCTCCACGAGCACGCGGACGACGCCGGCGGGAGTGTAGAACTCGCCGCCCCGCTTGCCCTCTGCGCGGGCGAACTTCTCGAGGAAGTATTCGTAGACCTCGCCGAGCAGGTCGCGGGCCTTCTTGGCGCCGTCACCGGTGAAGCGGGCCGAGTTCAGCAGGTCCAGCAGTTCGCCGACGCGGCGCTGGTCCACGTTGTCGCGGTTGTAGATGGTGGGCAGCGTGGCGGCCAGGGTGTGGTTGGCGGCCATGATGAGCGTCATTGCGTCATCGATCAGTTCGCCGATGGACTTCGCCGGGGCGTCGGCGGAGGCCTGGATGCCCTTGGCGTTTTCGGCCAGGTACTGCCAGCGGGCCCGGGCCGGCACCCAGAAGACGCCGCGGCCGGTGTACTCGTCCACGTCGTCGATCAACTGGGCGATTTGGTCCTCGTTCATGCCAGCCGCTTCGAGCTCCGCCCGGATCTGGCTGCGGCGTTCCTCGAACGCGTCGGAGACGTATTTCAGGAACACCAGGCCCAGGATCACGTCCTTGTACTGGGACGCGTCCATCGAACCGCGCAGCTTGTCGGCGGCCTTCCAGAGCGTGTCCTTGAGTTCCTTCATGGTCGACGGCACAGCGGCAACCTTGGTTTTCGGGGGCACTAGGGTGTTCCTTCCATAATGACGGATGTGTCGGTCAGGGCGAGGCTTCCGCCCGCTACGCCGTCCATGACAAGCGTAGTGAGTTCTTCAAGCTGTTCGAGCCGGGTGCGGGCCGCATCACGCTGCCGGGCAAGTTCGCCCAGCACCTGCGTGAGAGTTCCCCGTTCCGTCTCGTCCAACCGGCGCACGGGCCACCGCTTCCAGCTGCCGCGCCCGGAAGGCAGGTTGTTGATGTCGGCAGCCAGAACGTGCTGCTGCAGGCCGCCGGGACGCTGGGAATTGATCCGCAGAATGCGGGCCGGATAGAGCACGACGGCGGAGCCCTCGGTATCGACGAAGGCGGCGGGCCGCGTGCCGGTACAGAACACGACGTCACCTGCTTCGGTGAGCTGACCGGCCGGATAAGCCTGCGAAAACGTGAAAAAGCTGATGGTCCGTGAGCCTGGGGGAATGATGCCGGTAATTTCCTCCGGCCCGAAAACCGGGGTTCCGCCGTCGTGGTGGTCGATATGCGCCGCGTCGATGCGGTGGCCGGGCCGGTAGGCGAGATGCTTGGCTTCCATCAGATCCTGGATTGGCGATGACTGTCCCAAACCACTTCCCGGCCGGCCTCCCGTCAGCGTTCCGGCCGGCCCGCTGTCCGGGGCGGACTCGATCGAATAGCGGTACAGGACATCGGGCGTGGGCGGAGCGCTCAGGAGTTCCAGCAGTCCGTCGGCACGAAGTGCTGCTTCGGGGCCGCCAAGTGTTCGGCGGCCGCTTGAGGCCGCTGCTGCCGCGACGAGTGAACCGCGTGAGGCCAGCAGGACACGGGTCAGGGACAGGCGTGCAAAGCGGAATGAATGTGCGCGGATCTGCGCCAGCGTTCCCATTGCGGCAGAAATATCTCCGACCAGATCCTGGACCACATCGGGCGACAGATGGGCGCTGCTCAGGTCCGCCACCATGGTCCACTTGGCCGTATCCTCGACGGAGCGGTGGGCGGGGCCCAGCACCCACAGGGCGAGTGCCTGCCGGGATTTGCTGAGGAGCAGCCCCTGGGGCAGTTTCACCACGGCTCGAAGACGGCCGGAGCGCAGAAGATCCGAGCGGACGTTTTCGGCGTCGCCGCGCAGCGGTTCAGCCAGTGTGCCCGCCGGTCCAATGATGACTGCGCGTTGATCTTCGCGCATCTGCAGCTGGATGTGATCCACCGCTGAAAGGATCTGCAGCGGGTCCATCACCGGGGTGCCCGGCGCCGGATACTGGGCTACCAGGACAGCGGGGCGGGAGAGCGCAAATTCGCCGGCTGCATCGACATCCAGCTGTTCGCGATGGATGCCATGGACGGCAAGCCTCCGCCGTGCGAGCCGGGCGTCGTCGTCATCATGCGATCCGGTCATGAGGACAACGTCCTCGGTATCACTCAACCGGCGGGCCACCGCCATCAACAGGTCGCTACCGCCGCTGGTCGGATCGGCGAAGACCGGGGTCTCCGGCAGGCCGGCGGCCAGTTCTGCGGCGATGGCAGCAACCATGTCCGTTGCCTCTTCGGCCAGCGCGACGCGGGAAAGGCTCTGCAATCGGGCGCGGAACCGGTCGGCCATGAGCTTTTCAAAGGCGGCCGCCGGATGGTAGGCGGCATCCACCAGCAGGTCGGTGTAGCGCGCCAGCGGAACGAGGTCCGGTTCGACCTGTTCGAGCTCACGGTAGAGCAGGACATTGTCCGGATCCTGGTCGTCCGCGGCGTCCATCAGGTCCGCTTTGTCCAGGCCGGTGAGCTGGCTACCGGAGAGGGCCCGAAGGGCGAGGAGTGAGGTCAGCGCATTGAACAGCAGCTCACCCTGGGCGGAAACACCGGCCAGCACGGCGAAGGAGGCGACGTCGTCGAGCGCTTCCTGATTGTTGCCACGGCCGGTATCGCTGAGCCAGCTGGCCACCTCATAGGCGTCAAAGAGGTCCTGGCCGCGTATGTGCTGCAGCGGCTGGGGAAAGGGGTGCGCTGATTCCTTGGTGCGGGATCTCCACGTGGTTACAACCGGTCGTTTTACCCGGGCGAGAAGCGCGATATCCGGCAGCGAGATCAGCAATTGGTTGTCGCTGTCATTCATCGCTGCTCCTTTCCCGGATATGTGGTCTCCATCTCATCAGCGTAGTGCAGCACTGGCTTTTTCAACTCCAAGTCTTGATAAGGGGGGTTATCACTAATCGTTGGTGGAAAAGCAAAGGGCTGAGCCTAGGTTCATAGGGCAGGACAAACGCCAAGCGTTGGTTCTGCTGGAGCGGAAGCCGTTGCACGTTTAGTGGGGGGACGGCTTCCGCTCCGTATCCAACGCTTATTCGTCGTCCAGCCAGGGGAGCAATTCATGTCGCAACACCGAGAAACGGGTGAAATCCCGCCGGATTCAGTCGGACCGGAAGGCCGGCAGCAGACCGGTGTGCCGATGGCCGAGGCGCCGGGGATATGGCCTCCGGTAACGCCGGCAGCGCCGCCGGCTCCTCCCGGTGGGCCAGCCCCGGGTGCCCCGGAAGGTAGCTCGGGACCGGGACCGGGAACGGGAACTACCCGTGGCGGTCGTAAGCACCTGATCTTCGGTGCAGCCGGGCTTGGCATTGGCCTCATTGTCGGGCTCGCGTTGGGACAGATCGACATTCCCTTTGCGTCCAGCGCCATCAATGACGCTGCTGAGACCTGCAACGTCATGGAGACCGCCGGAATCGATATAGGTGACAACGGCCAGTCCATCTCTATGAGCAGCGAGGGCAACGAATCCTCGGGGGCAGAGTATTCCGACATCTACTGCGTACTCGGCGAACTGGAGGTCCCGGACAGTGTGGACAACCGCATTGGAACCACCAGGGCACTGGATGGACGCCAGAGTGCGGACTGGAACGAGTTCACGTCCTCTTGGGGTTACCACCCGGATAGCGGCTTGAACATCGTTATTGAAATCGCGGACAAGTAGGAGTCGCGGTGATGGAGGAAAACCTGGTCCCGGAGCAGGGCGAAGGAGAGGCGTCAGTGGATGACCAGCCGCAAAAGAAGCAACGCAAAGGCAAGTTGTGGGGATTGTTGCTGACCGCCGTCGTGCTCTTTGGCGGTGGGGGCGTGACGGGTGCCGTGCTGGTTGACCCGACCGGAAGCGAAGAATATGCCGCCTTGGAAACTTCCAAAGAGTCGGTCGATCGCTGAAGGATCATCAGGCGAAGCCGGTACCGCCGCGCCGGCCGGCGTGGCCGGACAGGAAGCGCCCGCCGTGGAGGCGGCACCGGAAGCAGCAGCTCCGGCTGTTGGGGTTCCGTTCACCGCTGACATGGGAGGTGGCAACACGGCCCGCATCACCATCATTTCCGCTGAATACACCGCCTCCGTGAGCGCCCAGTCATTCGCGCCGGCGTCACAGAACGGCGGCTTCCTGCTCTTGGACGTTCTCTGGGAAACCGAGGAAGGCGTCACGTCCTCCAACCCGCTGTACTTCGACGCCAAGGATGCCGAGGGCCGGAAGGGCGAAATGTACATGTTCGCCGACGGGCAGCTGGGCTCCGGCGAGGTGCTCCCGGGCGATAAATCCCGCGGCTTCGTCGCCTTCGATATGGCCCCGGGGGCCGCCACCGTGACAGTGACCGACCCATTGCTGCAGGCTGCAGCTCGAATCGAAGTCGGCGGTTAGTCTCGTCTCCAGCGGAATGCCCGGGTGCCCTGTTGGGTATTCGGGCTTTTGCTGTGTCTGGGGTGGTGTGTTGTGTCTGGGGGTGGAGGATGGGGCGGCATAGGTAATTCAGCCCGTACTACTTGGGTAATCGGACAGAAAACTCCGGTATCGGATAAGCCAGTTTTACCTTCGTATCGTTAGGACGCTTCTATAAAATAGAACACATGTACGAGGAAGCGTCGGAAGACGAAGTGCAGGCGGATTACCGGTTCAGCAAATCTGCTGAATCGGTTAATCCGACTCGCGATATCACCGTAGCTCTCGTGCAGAGCTGGGCCGGTGCGCTGGCTGACCGGGCAGGCCGCGCGTTCAATGCCGTGGATTCCTCATCGGCGGTGGAGGAGCAATACCTCGCCGGGATGATCGACCAGGTGCGGGCCTTGGAGGAATTGAAGGCGGCTGCGGCAGCGGCACAGGTCCGGGTGACCGCGGTCTTTGATGCCCTCACGCGGCGGGCCCAGGCCGCAGCGGGTGTGAAGGCCGATCAGCTCGGTAAAGGGGTCGGGGCTCAGATTGGGCTGGCGCGGCGGGAGTCCCCGAACCGCGGCACCCGGATGCTGGGCACCGCCCGGATCCTGACCGGGGAAATGCCGCACACCCTGCAGGCCCTGACCCTGGGGGTGATCAACGAGTGGCGGGCCACCATCCTGGTGAAGGAAACCGCTTGCCTGTCCCTGGAGGACCGGCAGCGGATCGATGAGCAGGTCGCCGGGAACCTGGCCGAGCTGGAAACGCTGGGGGATAACCAGTTGATTGCCCGGATCAAGAACCTCTCCTACGCCCTGGATCCGCACAGCGTGGTGAACCGGGCATCCAAGGCGGCCTCGGAACGCTATGTGTCCTGCCGTCCGGCACCGGACACCATGACGTATCTGACCGGGCTGCTGCCGGTGGCCCAGGGCGTGGGCGTGTTCGCGGCGCTGACGCGGGAGGCGGACCGGCTGCGGGCGGTCGGGGATCCGCGCACGAAGGGCCAGATTATGGCCGACACCCTGGTGGAGCGGGTGACCGGCTGGGCGAAGGCCGAGGATGTGCGGGTTCAGGTGCAGTTGGTGATGACGGACCGGGCCCTGTTGGCCGGGTCCGTGGAGCCGGCGGTGCTGCCCGGTTATGGGATGGTTCCGGCGCAGTTCGCCCGCGATCTGGTGCGGAAGACAGGCAGCCGCACTGATAAGGCCGCCCGGACCTGGCTGCGGCGGCTGTACACGGAGCCCTCCACCGGTCAGCTGGTCGGCATGGATTCCCGGGCGCGACTGGTGCCGGAGGGTTTGGCGAGGTTTATCGCGGTCCGGGACCAGGTTTGCCGGATGCCGTGGTGCGGGGCGCCGATCCGGCATTTCGACCACATCAAGCCGTTCCGCGACGGCGGCACAACCAGCGCGGAGAATATTCAGGGCTTATGCGAGGCCTGCAACCAGGCCAAGGAAGCACCGGGCTGGAGCATGAACACCGTGTCCGCCGGATCAGCAGCACTCAGGGGCGCTTCGCACACGGTGGAGACCCGCACCCCCACCGGCCATCTATACCGGTCCGCAGCTCCACCTTTGCCTGGAACGGGCAACGACCCGGTTCAGTCCAGCAGTCCTTCGGGGTGTTCACCCACCGGGATCATCGCCCCGAACCACTCCGGGTCCTCTATGTAATTGCGGAAGAACAACCGCCCCGACGCTTTGTCCACCAGTGTGCTTGGCCTGCCAATCGGCTCAAAGCCAGACTCCTCGTCGACGATGCTTTCCCGGGCGCCGTCAATTAGCAGCCACGTCGTGGCGTTTTCAAACCCGTAATCGGCCACCATGTATTCACCCCGGTACTGCCTGCGCCATTTTGGAGCGATGGATTTATGGGCGATGGAGCGGGCCTGTTCAAAACTGGTCACGTGACTTCTCCTTGTGTCGCATCCAGCCTATAAGCCCCGCATAGACCCAGCCGCAGAAACCGGAAAATGTCACAAATGGTGTGCCCCGCATCACTCGCCGGTAGGTTGTAGGTCCGCATTGCACCCGATGCGGAAGTCTCGACAGAAATGGGAACCGACATGGCGATCACTACGCCCGGAACCGAACCCGCATTGAAAAAAGTACTGGGCAGAATGGACGTCCTGGCCCTCGGCTTCGGAGCGATGATCGGCTTCGGCTGGGTTGTCCTCACCGGCGGCTGGCTGGAATCGGCAGGGACCATGGGGGCGGTGACCGCGATGGTTGCCGGCGGCATCATCATGTCCGTCGTCGGCCTGACCTATGCCGAGCTCTGCGCCGCCATGCCGAAAGCCGGAGGCGAGCACAACTACATCATGCGGGCCATGGGGCCGCGCACGTCATTCATTGGTTCCTGGGCCATCATCGGCGGTTATGTCACCATCGTGGCCTTTGAGGCAGTGGCCCTGCCGCGCACGGTGGAGTACATCTTCCCGAACCTCAGCCAGATCCCGCTGTGGGAAGTTGCCGGCTTCGAAGTGAACCTGACCTGGGCGCTCGTAGGTTCCCTGGCCGCCGTCGTCATCACCTGGATCAATATCCGCGGTGTGAAGGAAGCCGGAATCGTCCAGACCTTCGTCGTGCTGTTCCTGCTGGCCATCGGCGTCGTCATGATCGCCGGATCCTTCACCGGTGGCTCCGTCGCCAACATGGAGCCGTGGTTTAACGGCGGAATGAACGGCTTCTTCGCGGTCCTGGTTGTGGTTCCCTTCCTGTTCATCGGCTTCGATGTCATTCCCCAGTCCGCCGAGGAAGTGAACATTCCCGCCAAGCAGATCGGCAAGCTGGTGGTGGTGTCGGTTGTCCTGGCCACCATTTGGTACGTGATGGTCGTCCTAACGACCTCCTCCGCCATGCCTGCCTCGAAGCTTGCCGGAGCCGACATCGCCACGGCAGACGCCGTCGGCGCCATGTTCGGGTCGGACGTTATGGCCAAGATCCTCATTGCCGGCGGCATCGCCGGCATCCTCACTTCCTGGAACTCGCTGCTGATGGGCGCCTCGCGGCTGATGTACTCGCTGGCCCGCTCCGGCATGCTGCCCGCGTGGTTCGGCCGCCTGCACCCCAAGTACCACACCCCGCACAACGCCCTGCTGTTCATCGGCGCGCTCAGCTTCCTGGCCCCGTTTGGCGGCGCGGAAATGCTGGGCTGGCTGGTGGATTCCGGCGCGCCGAGCATCGTGCTGGCCTACACGCTCGTCGCCGTGGCCTTCGTGCTCTTGCGCCGGCGCGAGCCGGCCATGGACCGGCCGCTGCGCATCGGCGGCCGCGGCCGCGGAGGCGAGCTGATCGGCGTCCTGGCCGCGGTCTTCGGTACGGCGTTGTTCAGCCTCTACATGCCGGGCATGCCGGCCCAGCTGGGTATGGAACCGTGGATCCTGTTCGGTCTGTGGTGGGTCATCGGCGGAGTCTTGTTCTTCCGCGTTCCCGGCGGCATCAAGGCTGGTCCCGACGCTGAGGAGCACGTTCTCGCGAAGCTGAGCCGGAAGCAAAAAGTCATGGCAGAAAACTAAGTTACTGAGCGGTAATATAGCGAGCATGCATCTTCTTCTCCGCACCCTCTTGGTCCTCTTCCGCTCCCGGCGGCGCCCCAAAATGGGCTTCTTCGAACCCTCGTCGCTGCCCATGCGGGTGCTGCCGACGGACATCGACATCGCCATGCACCTGAACAACGGCATGTACCTGTCGCTGATGGACCTGGGCCGCTTCGACCTCATGGTCCGCAGCGGCTTCTGGGCATCGATGCGCCGCCACGGCTGGAGCCCAGTGGTGGGCAATGAGACCATCAGCTTCCGCAAGTCCCTGCAGCTGGGCCAGCGCTACACGATCGAAACCCGGGTGATTGGCTTCGACGATCGCGCCAGCTACATCGAGCAGCGGATGGTGGCCGACGGCGAAATTTACGCCCGCGCCTACATCGCCGCGCGCTTCGTGTCCAAAGAGGGTCCGGTCAGCAATGAGGACATCTTCAAGGCTGCCGGGGTTCTCCCGCCGTCGGACCTTGTGCTGCCTCAGTGGGTGAAGCAGTGGCGTGAGGACGGCGCCCTGCCCAGCACCCGCCGTCCTGCCCCGCACCACTGGGGTTAGCCCTCCCCGCTCTTCCTCGGGCCCGGACCGGGGCGTAAATTTGCGCCATGACTCTCTCTGTCAATGTCTTCCTGACCCTGGACGGCGTCATGCAAGGTCCCGGGGGAACGGATGAGGACCGGTCCGGCGGGTTCGAGCGCGGCGGCTGGCTGGTGCCGCACGCCGGACCTGCCATGGATCAGATTGTTGCCGGCTGGTTTGCCCGAGCCGATGCGCTGCTGCTGGGCCGCAGCACCTACGAGATGATGCAGCCGTACTGGGAACCGGCCGTCGATCCAGACGATGCGGTGGCCTATGCGCTGAACAACCTGACCAAGTATCTGGTCTCCTCGACGCTGACCGATCCAACCTGGAACAACACCCGTCTGCTAACCGGAGATCCTCTGGAAGCCGTCGCTGCGCTGCGGGACCACCGCGGCGAACTTCAGGTCCACGGAAGCCACCAGCTGGCCCGGAGCCTGCACGACGCCGGGTTGGTGGACGAATACCGGCTCCTCGTTTTCCCTGTGGTGGTCGGCGCCGGCAAACGGCTCTTCGAAACGGGATCCGTGCCGTCGGGCTTCCAGCTGCTGGAATCCGAAACCCTGGACAATGGCGCGGTGCATCTGCGGCTCCGTCCCGTACCGTTCACGACGGCGGAGATTGGGCCCGGGAGTTCGTAGCCTCCGGCGATGTGCAGTTCCCAAACAAGCAGAAAGGGCGGGACCGCTGGTGCGGCCCCGCCCTTTCTGTAGAACTGTGTTCGGTGGTGCGGTTAGTGCTGTTCTGCCTAGTGCTGGTTACGGCGTGCGCGGCCGGACAGAAGCATCGCGATCGGAACCAGGAGCAGGATCAGCGGGATCAGCACGGCCAGGACCTTCGGGGAGGTCATGATTTCCCCGGGGGTCATTGCGGAGGTGCGCTCCATCATGCTGTCGGCGCCTGCGGAGATTTCCCCGTTGCCGCTGGCCAGCGTGGTGGAGCCGTCGGCCAGCTTCGTGTTTCCGTCGGCCAGCTCAGAGGCGCCCTTCTTCAGGTCAGCCGTTCCGGCGGTCAGCGTCTTGCCGCCGTCGTCGAGCTTCACGACACCCTCATCGAGGGTGCCGGCGCCGGTGGCCAGCTTGTTCGTGCCCTCGGCGAGGCTGATGGTGCCGTCGTAGATCTTGTAGTTGCCGTCGGCCAGCGAGTAAGCGCCGGCTTCAAGGGTGGAGATGCCCGAGGCCAGGCTGCCCGCGCCGGTGGCGAGTTTGTTGTTGCCGGCGGCGAGCGTGCCGGCTCCGACCTCAAGGGTCTTCAGCCCGGTGTTCAGCTCGGTGGCTCCGGCGGAAAGCGTTCCGGCACCTGCGTAGAGCTGTTCGATTCCGGCGGCTGCGGTCTGAGCACCGGCTGCCAGGGTGGGAGCTGCTGCAGGATCATTCAGTGCGGCGAGGCCGGCGGAGAGCTGCTGCGATCCATCCATGAGGCCGGTATACGAAGCGCCGGTTACGGGGTCAATGCCCTGTAGGCCGAGGTCGATGCTGGCTATAAGGCGTTCAAGACCTTCGAGCTTGGCCGCTGCTTTGAGGATGCCTTCTCTTGCACCAGGAATAAGCGGGCTTTGGTATTCAGCAAGGAGCTCGAGCTCGGCGGAACCAGCAGATTCTCCCGTGGGGCCATAGACCGACAAGTCCTTCCTGATCTGTGTGGCGACACTCTCGGTCTGGCCGTCTTGAATCCCGTTGATGCCACCGTTTACCTTCTGGATTCCACCGCTCAGTGCGGCAGCGCCCGGCGCAGCGACAGCAATGCCACTAGCAACCTTCTGTGCACCTGCAGCAAGTCCCGGTGCGCCTTCAGCCAGCGGCTTCATCTCCGTATAGAGCTTGTTCGCACCGGCCGCCAGGGTATCGGAACCTACGCGTGCGTTGGTGGCACCGGCAGCAAGCTGGTTGGCACCCTCGGCGGCGCTGTTGGCACCCGTGACGAGCTGACCGGCACCGTTGTTCGCCGTGGTCGCACCGGCGGCGAGCTTGTTGGCGCCGGTGTTGGCCGCTTCCGCGCCGGTGAGGAGCTTGAGAGCGCCTTCATCCAGCGTGGTGGCACCTTCCTTGAGCGAGACAACACCGGTCTTGGCGGAGGCGATGCCCTTGGCCAGGGTGTTGGCGCCGGTATCGACCTTCTCGGAGCCGGCGGCAACCTTGTCGGCGCCTTCCTTGGCCTTGGTTGCACCTGCCTCGAGGTCGCCGGCACCGGTGGAGGCGCGCTGGGCACCTTCACTGAGCTGGGTGGCGCCGTTGGCAACCTGGTTGGTGAACAAGACGAAGAAGGCCAAGAGGAGCACCAGGAACAGGGCCAGAAGGGCCGTTAGGAGGGTATGTGGCCGGGAAGTGGCCTGGCCGGACGGAGAACTCGTCATTGAAATTCCTTTATTTTCTCGTCATAAGCCGGTCCAGGACCGGGTGGGCAGCGAGTTTGCCTGTGGGCAAATCCGCTATCGGTGGTGTCGGACCGAAAGCGCATCTGCTCTGATGACGAATCCCCCCGACACAATGTGATGTCGGTTACATCTAACTTACTGTCCGGTAACAAAGCAAGGTTTCCCGGAAAAAACTTACTGGCCGGTAGGTTTCGGACCGGACATTGAGTAGGTAGAGCCGCAGAACCCGCGCGGAGCGGCGCAGATCGGCCCCGGGGGCTGTGCAACCAGACGCTGGGTGCAACCATTAAGGGGCCTATCCCAAACCACCGACCCGGGCGGTTCCCCAGCGTCCGGTGCGGAGACCAGGAGCTAACCATGAAGGCCCTTCAATACCGCACCATTGGTTCCGCGCCGGAAGTCGTCGAGATTGAAACACCGGAACCCGGCCCGGGGCAGGTGCGCCTCAAGGTGACCGCCGCCGGGGTCTGCCACTCCGACGACTTCATCATGAGCCTGCCGGAAGAGCATTACGTCTACGCGCTCCCGCAGACCCTGGGCCATGAAGGCGCCGGAACGGTGGACAAGCTGGGCGACGGCGTCGCGCACCTCGAGCTGGGAACCTCCGTTGCCGTCTACGGTCCCTGGGGCTGCGGACGCTGCTACGAGTGTTCCAAAGGCAGTGAGAACTACTGCACCAACGCCCACGAGTTCGGCATCCGGCCGCCCGGGCTCGGCTCGCCGGGATCCATGGCCGAATACATGATTGTGGACTCCGCGCGGCATCTGGTGCCGCTGGGCGACCTTGATCCGGTGAAGAACGTGTCCCTGACCGACGCCGGACTCACCCCGTACCACGCGATCAAGGGATCGCTGGATAAGCTGCACGCCGGTTCCACATGCGTGGTGATCGGCGTCGGCGGACTGGGGCACGTGGCCGTCCAATTGCTGCGGGCGATGACGCCGGCCACCGTGGTGGCGCTGGATATCAGCGAGGAGAAGCTGAACCTGGCGACCGACGTCGGCGCCCAGTACACCTTCCCCTCCGAACCCGGCGCTGTGGCCACGGTCCGGGACCTCACTCGTGGCGAGGGTGTCAATGTGGTGTTCGACTTCGTGGCGAACCAGGCCACTATGGATCTGGGCCACGCGATGATGCGTCCGCAGGGCGACCAGGTGCTGGTGGGCGTGGGCGCCGGAGTGCTTCCGGTGGGCCTGACCACCGGTGCCATGGAGTCGGCCATCCGCTCGCCCTACTGGGGCAGCCGGCCGGAGCTGATCGAAGTGCTGGACCTGGCCAGGACCAGCGGCATCAACGTCCATACCGAGGTCTACTCGCTGGACAACGCCCCCGAGGCCTACGCCAAGCTGCACCGCAACGAGATCATGGGCCGCGCCGTCGTCGTTCCCTAGTGCGGAGCGTTCTAATGCCTGCCTTCCGGTGACAGGCCCGCAAATAGCCGGGCCTGCGCCAGCAGCTGCGGCACCCCGGCTTCCAGGGTGGGCGCGAACCGGGTGTCGCCGGGCCGCTCGCCCCTGAGCCAGCGGGTGTAGATGGCCTCGCAGAAGATCGACGCCTTCCACAGCGCCAGCGCCTGATACCAGGGCAGGGCATCCAGCGACAGATCGCTCTGCGCCCGGTAGCGGGCGATGACACCGGCCCGGTCCAGATAGCCGGGACTGCGGGATACGGAGGTCAGCTCCAGGGGAGTGGATGCACTGCCCGGCTCGGCGTAGGTGGCGGTCAGGTAGCCCAGGTCCGCCAGCGGATCACCGATCGCTGCCATCTCCCAGTCCAGGACGGCGCTGACGCGGGCCGGAGCGGAACTGGCGAACATCAGGTTTCCCGGACGGTAGTCCCCGTGCAGCACGGCCGCGGCCTGGCTGTCCGGCAGGTTATCCGCCAGCCAGCTACCCAGGAGCGCGACGTCGGGCAGTGACCGGGTGGTGTTGATGTCCCAAAGTGCGGAGAAGCGCTCCACCTGCCGGCGCAGGTAACCGTCCGGACGCCCGAACGCCGCCAGCTCGCCGTCCGAAACGTCCACCCGGTGCAGCTGCACCAGGGTGTCGACGACGGCGTTGCTGGTCGCCAGCCGCTCTTCCAGCGGGTCCAGGGGTGCGGGAATGGTGTCGGCGATGACCAGTCCGTCGAGGTAGGTCATGACGTAGAACGGCACGCCCAGCACCGACTCGTCCTCGCAGACGGCCAGGATGCCGGGGACTGGAATCCCGCGGGTTTGCAGGAGCTGCTGGATCCGGGCTTCACGGACCATGTCATGCGTGGATCGGGGCAGCGGCGGCCGCGGTCCGCGGCGCAGCACATAA
Organism: Arthrobacter jiangjiafuii; assembly: GCF_018622995.1. Classification (NCBI taxonomy): domain Bacteria; kingdom Bacillati; phylum Actinomycetota; class Actinomycetes; order Micrococcales; family Micrococcaceae; genus Arthrobacter; species Arthrobacter jiangjiafuii. Next base: position 3,272,342 of record NZ_CP076022.1, on the reverse strand, counting down.
ACGTCGCTGCCGCGCTGGATCCGGTAGGTGATGTTGGATTGCCCGTCGCCGATCTGGGCCCAGGACAGGGGGCCCGATCCCAGGTTGTTGGCGTCCAGAAACGCGGTGACGGCGTCCAGGATGAGCAGGGGCGGGGAGGCCAGGAGTGCTGCCTCGGCGGCGGTGGCAACCACTTCAACGCCGTCGGGTACCGAGTGCAGGAGGACTGTGTCAGCGGGCACTGGCCACCTCGCGGCGCCGGGCGGATGAGGCGCGCCGGGCAATGGCCCATTTGTGGGTTTCGTTGGAGCCGTCGTAGATCCGGAAGGCGCGGACCTCGTTCAGGTAGGAGGCCAGTGGCAGGCGGTCGGAGACGCCGTCGCCGCCGCACAGCTGCAGTGACCGGTCGATCACCCGGTACACCGCTTCGGAGGTGTGGGCCTTGGCCACCGAGGACAGTGCGGAGCCGGCCCTCGCGTCGGATTCGAGCAGGCCGGCGGTCTTGGTGATGATCGCGTCGGAGGTTTCCAGATCCATCACATTCAGGGCCAGCATGTCCTGCGCGATGCCCAGCTCATGCAGGGCGGCGCCGAACATTTCCCGGGTGTTGGCCCGGTCCAGGGCAATATCCATGGCCCGCCGGGCCAGTCCAAGCCAGCGCATGCAGTGGGTCAGCCGCGCCGGACCCAGCCGGACCTGCGCGTACCGGAATCCCTCGCCTGGAGCACCCAAAACCGCGGTGTCCGGAACGAACACGTCCTCGAAATGCAGGTGTGGATGCCCGCCGCCAATGGCCCGGTCCATGGTGGAGATCTGCTCGCCGATGCGCACCCCGGGAGCGTCCATGTCCACCAGCAGCATGGTGGCTCCGGCCTGCGCTGCGGCGGAGGTTGGGGTGGCCTCGAGTGCCGGAGTGCGGACCATGGCGATACAGAAGGTGGCGTTGTTCGCGCCGCTGGTGAAGCGCTTGTGTCCGGTGATGACCCAGCCGCCGTCCACCTTGGCGGCAGAGGAGCGCAGCGCGGCGGGATCCGACCCGGCACCGGGATGCGGCTCGGTCATGCCGAAGCAGGAGCGCGCGGCACCGGAGACCAGGGGGCGCAGATACTGTTCCTTCTGCGCCTCGGTGCCGATCAGCTCGAGCATGTGCATGTTGCCTTCATCCGGTGCCTGGCAGTTCAGCACCGTAGGGCCAATCAGCGAGTACCCGGCTTCCTGGAAGATGGGGGACCAGTACCGAAGCGGGACGCCCTGGCCGCCGTATTCGCGGGGAGCGTGCGGTGCGTAGACACCGGCTGCCTTGGCGGCGTCCTGCAGCCGGGTCCGGTCGGCTTCCTTCAGGCGCTCGCCGGGAGCCGGTTCGGCGGGGATGACCACCGTGCGGATGAAGTCCCGGGTGCGCAGGCGCAGGTCTTCGATGTCGGAAGGAAGGCTCATGGGGTGTCCTTTGCTGCCTAGGCGTTGCCGCCGGCAGCCAGCAGGCCGCCGTCGAGGTTCAGGATCTGGCCGGTGATCCACGCGGCGTCGTCGGAGGCCAGGAAGGCCGCGGCAGCGGCCACATCCTCAGGGGTGCCCAGCCGGCCCAGGGGGTAGGCGGCCGCCACCTGCTCTTCCCGGCCCTCGTACAGTGCGCGGGCAAACTGCGTCTTGACGACGGCGGGGGCCAGCGCGTTGACGCGGATGGCCGGACCCAGCTCGACGGCGAGGGACCGGGTGAGCTGTTCGATGGCGGCCTTGCTGATGCCATAGAAGCTGATGCCGGGGGAGGGGGTCTGTGCGCTGACCGAGGACAGGTTGATGACCGAACCGCCGCGGCCGGCGAAATCCAGCTTCTCGTGGTGATAGGCGGCCTGCACCCAGCCGAGGGTGCCGTACAGGTTCACGTCGATGATCTTGCGGGCCGCATCGGGCTCCAGATCCATCAGCGGGCCGTACACGGGGTTGATGCCGGCATTGTTCACCAGGATGTCGAGCCGGCCGAACTCCGCGGCCACCGTGTCCAGGACCTCCGCGCGGTGCACGGCGTCGTCGGACTTGCCGGCAATCGCCAGGACCGTCCCCTCGGGGAAATCAGCAGCAGCCTCCTTCAGCGGCCCGTCCTTGCGGGCGGTGATGCAGACGCGGGCACCTTCGGCGACCAGCCGCTGCGCGACAGCCAGCCCGATGCCGCGGCTGGCGCCGGTCACGACGGCGGTCTTGCCCTCCAAGCGGCGGACGGCTCCGGAGCTGTTCTTCATCATGGCGTCCTTTGGGTCTGGATACGAGGAAAAACCGAGCAACCGCTCGGTATGCGCTGCGGGTACGCTTAGTCTGGTTCCAGTGCCCAAAAGTGTCAAGGGTCACATTTACGTGGGACTGCAGTATCCGACCGGGGATGCATGAGCCAAGGAAGCGGACAGTGGACGATCAGAGGGACTGGCGCGATTACGGCACCACGCCGCTGCCTCCGGTGCTGGGTGCGGCCCTGGCCTGCTTCGTGGAGCAGGGGTACCACGGCACCACCATCCGGGAGGTGGCAGCCCGCGCCGGACTGTCCGTTCCGGGGATCTACCACCACTATCCGTCCAAGCACGCCTTGTTATCGGGCATCGCGGAGCGGGCCATGGCTGACCTGTTCTCCCGCAGCCGGCAGGCGCTGGACCAGGCCGGCGCGGGTATAGAGGAGCGCTTCGCCGCCCTGATCCGCTGCCTGGTCCTGTTCCACGCCCACCGGAGCGACCAGGCCTTCATTGCCGCGTCCGAAATCCGCAGCCTTGACGGGCAGGCCCGCGCCAGGCACATCGCCGCCCGCGACCGCCAGCAGCTGCTGCTGACGGAAATCGTGAACGACGGCGTGGCCGCCGGCATCTTCACCACGCCGTTTCCGGCCGAAGCCACCCGGGCGGTTCTCACCATGTGCACCTCGGTGGCGCAGTGGTACCGACGCGACGGCGGCCTGCCGCCCGAAGAGCTGGCCGACCGCTACCTGGTCATCACCCGGGCGGCCCTGGGCGGCTGACGTGTGCCCGCCAGCCGCTGCTACCGGTAGCGGCGGTGCAGGTTTTCACCTGCGACAGTTCCGTTCGCTGTCTCTGAAATCCAGGGCCCGGTGCCTTCGGACTGGTCCAGGACCCCGGCTTCCAGCCAGGTGTAGCGGTCGCCGAGCACGCCCTTGGCGAGCCTGCGGTCCTCGGCATCGGAATTGCGCCACAGGTCATCGAACAGCGTGTCGATCCGCACCCGGGACTGGGCGCAGAAGGCTCCCGCCAGCTCATAGGCCGCGGCGCCTTCCTGCGGATCCTTGCCCCGCATGGTTTCGGCACGCATGCACACCGCCGACATGGCGAACAGCTCCGCACCGATGTCCACGATCCGGCCCAGGAACACCTGATGGTGCTCCAGCCCGGCCTGCCAGCGCGCCATCCCGTAAAACGTGGAGCGGGCCAGCCGGCGCGAGGCACGGTCCGCGTAGCGCAGGTGGCCGGACAGTGGGCCGAACTCCGCATACGCGGTGGGAACCGAACCCCGGCCCGCCGCCAGAGTGGGGAGCCACCTGCCGTAAAAGCCGCTGGCCTTCACTGCCGACTGGACCTTACTGCTCAGCGACGAACCCGCCACCGCCAGGTCCCCGGCCGCCTTCAGGTGCGCGTCCACGGCATCACGGGCAATCAGCAGATGCATGATCTCCGTGGATCCCTCGAACACGCGGTTGATGCGCAGATCCCGCAGCTGCTGCTCGGCCGCCACGGCGCGTTCACCGCGGGCCGCCAGCGAGGATGCCGTTTCAAATCCCCGCCCGCCGCGGATCTGCACCAGTTCATCGCCGATCCGGAAGGCCATTTCGGAGGCCCACAGCTTGGCGAGCGCTGCCTCGATCCGGATGTCCTTGGTGCCGGCGTCGGCCATTTCCGCGGACAGTTCAAAGACTGATTCCACGGCGAACGCTGTGGCGGCAATGAAGGCCACCTTCTTCCCCACTGCCTCGTGCTGCCAGATCGGCCGGCCCCACTGCTCCCGGGCACCGGTCCAGCCGCGGGCGATCTTCAGCGACCATTTGCCGGACGCCGCACACATCGCCGGGATGGACAGCCGCCCGGTGTTGAGGGTGGTCAGGGCGATCTTCAGGCCCTGGCCCTCCCGGCCCAATCGGTTCGCGGACGGCACGCGGACTCCGCGCAGACGGGTGACACCGTTTTCAATGCCGCGCAGGCCCATAAAGTTGTTCCGGTTCTCCACCGTGATCCCCGGAATATCCATCTCGACCACGAAGGCGCTGACACCGCCCTTTTCGGTGCCGTGCGGCGGGACCGCGGCCATCACCACCACCAGCTCGGCGATCACTCCGTTGGTGGTCCAGAGCTTCACGCCATCCAGGACATACTCGCTGCCGTCTTCTGAGGGAACCGCAGTGGCGCGCATGCGCGCCGGATCGGAGCCGACGTCGGGCTCGGTCAGCAGGAAGGCGGAGATGGCCCCGCCCGCGCAGCGCGGCAGATACTCTTCCTTCTGCTCCTCGGTGCCGAACACCTTCACCGGCTCCGGAACGCCGATGGACAGGTGCGCCGAGGTCAGTGCGCCCAGGCTGGGATGCACTGAACTCAGCACCATCAGGGCCCGGCCGTAGGAGAGCAGTGACAGCCCCAGTCCGGAGTACTTCCGGGGGATCTTCATGCCGAAGACCCCCAGCTCCGCCAGGCCCCGGAGGTATTCATCGGGAATGGCGCCGGTGCGCTCGATCAGTTCCCCGTCCAAGGTGGCGCAGTATGCGGTGAGCTGGTCCAGGAAGCCACGGGCCCGGATGTCCTCTTCAGGGTCGCGCTGATGGGGGCGGATGAGATCCAGGTTGTAGCTGCCCATGTAGATTCCCTTGGCAAAGCTGGGCCTTTGGTCCTCGGCGATGCGGGAAGCTTCGGCCAGTGCCCTGGCGTCGGAGGCGGTGACTTCCCGCTCCCGTACCTCCCTGGCGCCGTCGTTCTCCGCGCTGTCGGCGGCCTGCTGCAGGTCCTTGGTGCTCATGCGAAATCCCCTCGCTTGTGGCTGCATTAGGCAGCCGACGCTGGCTGTGCGGCTCAGACTACGCGCCGGAGGAGCAGGCAGAAAGGGGGTCCGGGAGGCGGCTTGGAATGTGTCGCCGGGACACTGCAACGCCGCCCCGAATCTTGACAAGACCCCCCTTTGTAGCGTTGGAATAGTAAGCACACTGAGTATTTTGATGCCAACCGATGACATGTACAGGGGAAGCAAACAGATGCAGAACGAGGGGGAATGGGAAGCCGTCCGACTGCTTTCAACTGCAGCCCGATTGGTGCGGCGGGAAGTTGATAACCGTTTGCGGGAGCTGGGCCTGACCCAGGAACGTGTGACAGTGCTGCGGGTCCTGGCCGGTGACGGGCCGATGAAGCGGGCGGAGCTGGCCCGCAGGCTGCGGGTGACGGCACAAACGCTGGGAACCTCGCTGGTAACCATGACCCGGCAGGGACTTGTGGGCGAGCTGCCTCCGGCGGCGGAGGGCGGCGCCCGCCGGGTGGTGGACATCTCCGAGCATGGCCGCCGGATGCTGGGGCGGGCCGACGAGATTGAGCAGGTCGGATTCAGCGCAGACATCCGCCCAGAGCTCCGCCGGGAACTGGTCTCCCTGATCCACGACCTTGAGGTCCACCGGGCCGGAGCCTCTGCATCGCTGTAGCTGCGAAACCGGCGGCTCTTCGCGGGGTAACGTGATGAGGGAACCAATAGGCACATCACGGCTCCGGCCGGAAGAGGGAAAACATGAGTGAAGGCATTCGGGTTGCCGCTGTGGACGACATCGATGAAGGCACTGCCCTCAAAGTAGACGCCGACGTGGCGGGTACCGACGATGACATTGCGGTGTTCCATAGCGACAACGGCAGCTTCTATGCGCTGAATGACACCTGCACCCACGAGGAAGCGTCCCTGGCAGAGGGGTGGATCGAGGACAACGAGGTGGAATGCCCCATCCACTCCGCCCGTTTCTGCCTGCGCACCGGCGAGGCCCTGTGCCTGCCGGCAATCGTGGGAACCAAAACGCACCGGGTCGAGGTCCGCGACGGCGACGTTTACCTGTATCCGGGCGAGGCGCCCGCAGCATCCTGAGGCCTTTCGGCTGATACCTGCATGCTGCAGATTTGTGATTACGCAAGATCCGTGTTGCGTAATTGCACCGAGGATAGGTTAGCCTTACTTCGTTCGGAATTATCCGGGCGCAAATACCTGTAATCCCTACCTCTGCCTAGGAGCCCCACATGGCCCTGTCTCGGATGCGCCGCGTTGCGGCCGTTGCCGCCGCTGCCGTTCTGTCCCTTTCCGCCTGCTCGACCGGGGCCACCGGCGAGGAAGGCGGCAACAGCTCCGCTTCTGAAGCCAGCGACTCCTTCCCGGTAACCATCGAGCACGTCTACGGTGAAACCACTATCGAGTCAGCCCCGGAGCGCGTAGCAACCATCGCCTGGTCCAACGCTGAAACGGCCCTGGCCCTGGGCGTGGTGCCGGTCGGTATGCCGATCATCGGCTACGGCGGCAATGAGCAGGGCACCATCCCCTGGATCGACGAGGCACTGGAAGAGCTGGATGCCCCGATCGGATCCGAGAACGCCCCGGCCCAGTACTCCGAGACAGACGGCATTGCGTTCGACGACGTTGCCGCCACCAACCCGGACGTCATCCTGGCCGCGTACTCCGGCCTCTCCCAGGAGGACTACGACAAGCTCTCCAAGATTGCCCCCGTTGTCGCCTACCCGGACGCACCCTGGGGCACCTCCTGGCAGGACACCGCCACGATGATCGGCAAGGCCCTGGGCATGAGCAGCGAGGCAGACAAGCTGGTCGCCGACACGGAACAGTCGATCAAGGACGCCGCTGCCGAGCACCCGGAGCTTGAGGGCAAGACCTTCATCTACGGCAACCTGGCCAAGGGTGCTTCCTCCGTCTACACCGCCCTGGACAACCGCCCCAAGTTCCTCACCGAACTGGGAATGGTGCAGGCGCCGATCGTGGATGAAAACACCCCCGAGGACACCTTCTACATTCCCTGGGCCGATGAAGATGCCAACCAGCTGGACTCCGATGTGTTCGTGACCTGGGTGGCGGACGACGAAGCAGCCGCCTCGATCGCTTCCGACCCGCTGCTGAGCCAGATCCCCGCCGTCAAAAACGGCGGCCTGGTTGCCGATTCCAACGCCGAACGGGTCTTCTCCGTCTCCGGCATCAACGTCCTGAGCGTGCCCTACGCCCTGGAAAACGTTGTACCGATGATCGCCGAGGCAGCAGCGGCTTCCGACTCAGCGAAGTAGAACAAATAGTCTCCACGACAGCCGGGCTGTAGCCGATCTCACCGGCTCCAGCCCCGCTGTCGATTGGACAGGCCCCCCGGGGTGGCTGAAACGATCGGACATATGGAAGATCTGTTAGCCATGGCCTCAGGCCTGAAACCCGTGTTCGCCGTCCTTCTAGCCGTGGCGGCGGCACTGCTGCTGGCGCGGGCCGTCCGTGAAAGCACAGCCAAGATCTTCCGGCGGGTGCCGCGGATCCGTGAGGTGATCACGCTGGGACGGAACCCCCTGCGGCTGGTGCTGTCCCTGATCGGTGTGCGGATTGCCCTGGGGGCCACAGCTTCCGGCTTCGACTGGTTTAAACCGGTCAGTTACGTCCTCACCCTGGCCCTGATCGCTTCGCTGTGCTGGCTGGGCGTCGTCGTCCTGCTCATCGTCGAAGTGATGCTGCTCAGCAAGTACAAGACGGACACCAAGGACAACCGCCGGATGCGCCGGCTCAAGACGCAGGTGATGCTGGGCCGGCGGGTCGGGGTGGCCGTCATCATCACGATTGCCGTGGCCTGCGTGCTGCTCACCATTCCGGAGGTCCGGGCCCTCGGCGCTGGTATCCTCGCCTCGGCCGGTTTGATCTCCATCGTCGCCGGTCTGGCGGTGCAGAGCACCCTGACCAATGTTTTTGCCGGGATGCAGCTGGCCTTCACCGACGCCATCCGCGTGGACGACGTTGTTGTCGTGGAAACCCAGTGGGGCACCATCGAGGAAATCACCATGACGTATGTGGTGGTGCACCTCTGGGATGACCGGCGGCTGATCCTGCCCTCCACCTACTTCACCACCACCCCGTTCGAGAACTGGACCCGCAAGCAGTCCGCCATCCTGGGCACCGTCGAACTGGACCTGGACTGGGGCGCCCCGGTCGGGGACCTGCGCGCCCACCTTAAGGAAACCCTGGCCGGCACCGAGCTCTGGGACGGCCGCACCGGCGTCCTGCAGATCACCGATGCCGTCAACAGCCTGGTGCGCGTGCGCATCCTCGTCAGTGCCGCGGACAGCGGCGCACTGTTTGACCTGCGCTGCCTGGTCCGCGAGGCGATGGTGACCTATCTGCAGGAATGGCACCCCGGAGCCCTGCCCCGGCAGCGCTGGGCCCAGGTCCAGGAGGACGGGCCGAAGGTCCACAGCGGCCCGCGGTCGATCCCCGGCGGCGACCCCCAGGACACCAGCACCTCCCAGTTCTTCACCGGCTCCATCGAGGCCGTGGACCGCAGGCATTCCTTCGCCGGGCCGGGTAAAGAGGTCTACGAAGAGCGTGAGGAAAACTCCCCCGAGGACTAGCCTTGGCAGCAACAACTCGGCAGTACTGACGGGAGTGCGGTTATGGCGGATGAATTTGTGATTCATGAACTTCAGGGCTCCAACGTCTGGGCGAAGGACGGGGAGCGGCTGGGTGTGGTCGGGGAGGTGCATCTTGACCGCGCCACCGGGGAGCCGGAGTGGATTACCGTAGCCCTGGGCCTCTTCGAGACCCGGCAGCATTTTGTCCCGCTGGCCGGGGCCCGGCGGGACGAGGACGACATCTATGTGAACTACAGCCGGCAGGCAGTGGATGACTCGCCGCACCTGGACCCCGACGGCGCCCTTACCGCCGAGGAGGAAGTCCAGCTGACAGACTATTACCGGCAGTTCTGACCCGCCCGCAGTCCGGCGTGCCGGGAAGCCCCTAATCCCTTTGGTAGTAAGTCCCCTTACCAATAGGATGAATGCAGTATCCACACGCACCCAGGAGGCCGTCATGGCGCAGCAGGACAGTGGGGGACGGGCCCAGACGGCTCCGGACCCGGAGCACGCGAGCAAGCCGGACACTCCGGCCCAGGTGACCAAGCCCAGCTGGAAGTACATCCTGCGCAAGACCCTCCGGGAGTTCGGCAAAGACCAGTGCACCGACCTGGCCGCGGCGCTGACGTATTACACCGTGCTGGCAATGTTCCCGGCACTGCTGGCCTTGGTCTCCATCCTCGGCCTGATCGGCCAGGCGGAAAGCACCACCAACACCATGCTGGATTTCCTTGAGGAGTTCGCCCCGGCCAGCGCCGTCGACGTGCTCAAGGATCCGATCACCCAGCTGACCACCTCCGGCGCCGCCGGACTTGCGCTGATCATCGGTATCGCCGGCGCCCTGTGGTCGGCGTCGGGCTACGTGAAGGCCTTCGGCCGGTCAATGAACCGGATCTACGAGGTGGAGGAAGGCCGTCCGGCCTGGAAGCTCCTGCCCGCCCAGCTGCTGGTGACCCTGGTGCTGATCCTGCTCGTGGCGGCGCTGCTCATCATGCTGGTGGTCAGCGGCCCCATCGCCGAGACGCTGGGTAACTTCATCGGCCTCGGCCCCGAAGCCCTCATCATCTGGAACATCGCCAAATGGCCGGTGATGGTGATCTTCGCCGTGCTCGTCATCGCGATCCTCTACTACACCACCCCCAACGTGAAGCAGCCCAAGTTCCGCTGGATGAGCATGGGCGGCTTCATTGCCCTGGTGATCCTCGCCATCGCCACCCTGGGCTTCAGTTTCTACGTGTCCAGATTTGGCAACTACAACGCCACGTACGGCGCCATCGGTGGCGTGATCGTGCTGCTGCTGTGGCTGTGGCTGGCCAACCTGTCGCTGCTGTTCGGTGCCGAGTTCGACGCCGAAGTGGAACGCGGGCGCGAGCTGCAGGCCGGAATCCAGGCCGAGGAAAGCGTCCAGCTGCCTCCGCGCGATACCCGCCAGACGGAAAAACGCCAGGAGCAGCTCGAAGAAGACATTGAGGAGGGCCGGAAACTGCGCCAGCAGCACGCCGGCAAGGATTACGACGACGACCTCAAGTAGGTAAGTGTGCTGACGATTGGCGAAGATCGGGTAGAAATAATCCATGACTTCTGCTTCTGACGCCGATTCCACCTGCTATGACGCCGTTATTATCGGCGGTGGAATAGCCGGGCTCACGGCCGCAACCGTGCTCGGACGGGCCCGGCGCCGGGTGGCTGTCATCGACGCGGGCCACCCGCGCAACGCCCCCGCCGGCCATGTCCACGGATTTCCCTCCCGCGACGGCGTTACGCCCGCTGAACTGCTGCGGCTGTGCCGGCAGGACCTTGAGCAATACGACGTCGACCTGCTCAGCGGGCAGGCCACGCACGTGGGTGAGGGCGGCCCGGAAAGCGGAGACGGCGGCCGGAGCGTGGTCCTGGCCGACGGCCGGGTGCTGCAGGGACGGCAGGTGGTGATCGCCGCCGGCCTTCGGGACGTGCTGCCCGACGTCGCCGGTGCCGCTGAGTGCTGGGGCAAGAGCCTGCTGCAGTGCCCTTACTGCCACGGCTGGGAGATTGCGGGTCAGCCGCTTGCTGTCCTGGGCACGGCGGAGAGCTCAGCGCACCATGCACTCCTGGTGAGCACGTTTTCCCCGGACGTCACGCTGATCCTGGATGACAAGGTGGAGCTGCCGGCCGAGGATGCCCGCTCCCTGGCGGCCATGGGTGTGACAGTGGTGCCCGGCACGGCAGCGGAACTTCGGGTCACCGACGGGGAATTGTCCGCAGTGGTGCTGTCCGACGGCCGCAGCGTGCCGTGCCGGGCGGTGTTCTGCGAGCCCGAAGCCACCGTGGACCCGGCACTGGCAGGCACCCCGGGATGCCGCCTGACCGCGGACGGCTGCATCGAAACCGACGCCGAGGGCCGCACCGGAGCAGACCGCGTCTGGGCGGTCGGTAACGTCACCGACCCCTCGAGCCAGGTAGTGGCGGCGGCCGGTGACGCCTACCGCCTGGCCGTCGCCCTGAACGCTGCCCTGCTGGAGGAGGACATCGCGGCAGCCCTCAGCTCAGCCCCCACGGTCAGCGCCGGGGAGCCAGCAGCGGCGACCCTTTAACGCCGTCGCCCCCGGCCATGCCGTCCAGCACGTAGCGCAGCGCTTCGACCGAGGTCCAGCGGGGCTGCCAGCCCAGCAGGTTCCGCGCCCGCGAGGTGTCCATCAGAGGCGACCCCGCTGCCATGTCGATCCAGCCGGGGTCGGACCGCTGCAGGTGCGCTGCCCAGGTCAGGCCGACGACGGCGCGCACCAGCTTCACCGGGATGTTGAGGATGCGCCGGGCGCCCAGCACTCCGCCCAGCAGCTCAGGAGTGATCACCGGATCGGCTGCAATGTTGAAGGCCCCCTCGGCGCGCTGGTCCAGCACCCGCCAGTACGCATCGGCAAGGTCATCGGCGTGGACAACCTGGAAGGAGAATTCCTTCGGCAGCGGAAGCAGCGGCAGGCGCAGCTTGTTCAGGATGAACTTGGGCACCAGCGGGCCCAGGAAGTAGTTGCCGATCTCGGTGCCCACCTCGGAGGAGAACGACAGCCCCTGCCGCAGCCTGGCCACCGGAATCTCCGGATATTCGCGCTCAAAGCCGTCCAGCAGCGCTTCCTGCTCGCCCTTTTGGCGGCTGTAATGCGAGCTGGCAATGCCGCGTGCCGGCCAGGACTCATCAGTGAGCCGGTCTTTCGGGGCGGGGCTGTAGGCACCGACCGAAGAGGCACAGACAAACTGGCGGACCCCGGCGGCAGCCGCTGCGGCGAGGGCGTTTTCGGTCCCGTGCACATTGACGCGGTGCAGCTGCGCTTCGTCGCGGTTGGGTTGGAGCGCCCACACCAGGTGCACGACGGCGTCGGCCCCCTGAAGTGCCTCCGTCAGCCGTTCCCGGCCATCACCGGTGGTGATATCGATGCTGTGCCATTGGACGCCGTCGTACGGCGGAGAGCCGGGTTCGGGCACCCGCCGGGCGATGCCCACAATCTCCAGGCCGTCCGGACGCTCGGTCCTGGCCCGGTCAAGCCGGCGCAACAGCGCGGTGCCGACATTTCCGGTTGCTCCGATTACAGCTACTCGCATCGGTTGGTCCTTCCCTGGCATGGGATCCGGAAGCGGAAATCCTTGGGCCGTTGGTGGGGCGGTATCGCGGACGTTGGGTAAGACTCTACCGCCGGGGCGGGCAGCGCAGCAGGGCAGCGAAGGGTGTTAACAAGCAGTTAGGGTTGTAACGACTCCCCAGCAAGCAGCATCAGGCAATCGCACGAGGATAGGAGCGCCATGACTGAGCGCACCATGACAGGTCAGGAAGCCGGCTCCGACTTCAGCACACGCGGAGCGTATGTCACCGGCGGGACCGAATTCACCCGGGACACCAACTACATTGAAACGCGCATCACCCGTGACGGCCGCGACGGCTATCCGGTAGAGCCCGGCAGGTACCGGCTGATCGCGGCCCGGGCCTGCCCCTGGGCCAACCGCGCCATCATTGTCCGGCGGCTGCTGGGTCTCGAGGATGCCATCTCCCTGGGCACTCCCGGGCCGACCCATGACTCCCGGTCCTGGACCTTCGACCTGGATCCGGACGGCAGGGACCCGGTCCTGGGCATCGAACGGCTGCAGGAGGCCTTCTTCCGGCGGGACCCCGGCTACAGCCGCGGCATCACCGTGCCGGCAATCGTTGACATCCCCAGCGGCGCGGTGGTCACCAACAACTTCCCGCAGATCACCGAGGACTTTTCCACCGAGTGGACGCAGTTCCACCGTGAGGGCGCCCCGGACCTGCTGCCCGCTGAGCACCTGGAGGAGCTCCGCGCCGTCAACAAGCGGATCTTTACCGAGGTCAACAACGGTGTATACCGCTGCGGGTTCGCCGGCTCACAGGACGCCTACGACGCGGCCTATGACCGGCTGTGGACCGCCATGGACTGGCTGGAGGACCGGCTTTCCCGCCAGCGCTACCTGGTGGGAGACACGATCACCGAGGCCGACGTGCGGCTCTTCACCACACTGGTGCGGTTTGACCCGGTCTACCACGGCCACTTCAAGTGCAACCGGAACAAGCTCACGGAAATGCCCAACCTCTGGGGCTACGCACGGGACCTGTTCCAGACGCCCGGCTTCGGCGACACCGTCGATTTCGAGCAGATCAAGGCCCATTATTACGTGGTCCATGAGGACATCAATCCCACCGGAATCATCCCCAAGGGGCCGGACGTTTCCGGCTGGCTGTCCGCGCACGGCCGCGAGGAACTCGGCGGTACGCCGTTCGGCACCGGAACCGCTCCAGGGCCGGTCCGTGCCGGCGAGGAAGTGGAGCCGGGACACGGCGCAGGCTAAAGACTGCCGCAGGGCCTAATAAGGGCACACAAATGTTTCGTAAGCGACCCGGGCGTAGGTTAGCCTTACTTAAGATCATTCCAGCTTAAGGAGGTGCCGCCGTGGGCGTGAACTTTCGCCACCCCGCGCAGGCATCTCAGGACATCGAGCAGGAGCAGGGTCCAGCGGCCCTGGCACCGGCCAGGCCCGCGCAGCCCGCCCGAAAGGCCGCCCTGCTGGCCGCCGCCGTCGTGCTGCTCGCGGTATCCTGCCTGGCCTCAGTGGCCTTCGGCGCGCGGGCCGTGTCCTTTGAAACGCTGGTGCAGGCACTGACCGCCTTCGACCCTGAGAACGGCGACCACGCGGTGGTCCTGTCCCGGGTGCCACGCACCGTCCTGGGCCTGTTGGCCGGCGGTGCGCTGGGCCTGGCCGGAGCCGCGATGCAGGGGGTGGCCCGCAATCCGCTGGCCGATCCGGGAATCCTGGGCGTAAACGCCGGCGCTGCATTCTTCGTGGTGATCGGCATTTACCTGTTCGGCATCTCGGCCTTTAGCGGCTACGTCTGGTTTGCCCTGGCCGGCGCCGCGGTGGCCGCAGTGCTGGTGTACACCGTGGCCAGCCTGGGCCGTGAAGGGGCGACGCCTCTCAAGCTGGCCCTGGCCGGAGCCGCCCTCTCCGCAGGACTGAGCTCCCTGATGAACGCCGTGCTGGTCTCCAGCCAGCAGACGCTGGACATCTTCCGGTTCTGGCAGATGGGCTCTCTCGCCGGCAGCGGCTGGGACGTGATCACCGCCGTCCTTCCGTTCCTGGCTGTCGGCGCCGCCATCACCCTCGGGGCGGGCCGCGCCCTGAACGGTCTTTCCCTGGGCGATGACCTGGCCCGGGGGCTGGGCCAGCGGGTGGCTCTGAGCCGCGGCATCACCGCGCTCGGCGTGGTTCTTCTGTGCGGTGCAGCCACCGCCGCAGTCGGACCCATTGCGTTTGTCGGGCTGGTGATTCCGCATATGGTGCGCTCCTTCACCGGGCCGGACTACCGCTGGATCCTGCCGTTCTCGCTGGTCCTGGCACCGGTCCTGCTGCTGCTCGCCGACATCGCCGGCCGCCTGGCCCTGCCTCCGGGCGAAATCCCGGTAGGGGTCATGACCGCTGTGATCGGTGCCCCGGTCTTCATCTGGCTGGTCCGGCGCCGGAAGCAGGCCCAGCTGTGAGTGCACTGTTGGACCGGAACCCGAAGGCCCCGGGCTCCGGAACCGCGGCAGACATTGTCCGCTCAGCCCGCCGCCGCACCTCCCGGCGGTTGGGCACCGTCATCGCCGCCCTGGGCGCCGCCGTCGTCGTTCTCTTTGCCGTGAACATCCTGCTGGGCACCTACACGGTGACCATTCCCGACTTTTTCCGCATCCTTGGCGGCGAGCAGCTGCAGGGCGCCACCTACATCGTGATGGAGAGCAAGCTGCCCCGGGCCGTGATCGGCACCATGGTGGGTGCCGCCTTCGGGATCGCCGGCAGCATTTTCCAGACCATGCTGCGCAACCCGCTGGCCAGCCCGGACATCATCGGTATCAGCTACGGCGCCAGCGCCAGTGCCGTGGTGGCCATTATCGTCTTCGGCGCGGCCGGCACCTCCGTGTCCCTGGCCGCGCTGGCCGGTGCCCTGCTGGTGGCACTGGCGATCTACCTGCTCGCCAGGCGCGGGGGAGCGGCCGGGTACCGGCTGATCCTGGTCGGCATCGGCTTCGCCGCCGTCCTGCAGGCCATTGTCACCTTCCTCATGACGCGCACCGACGCCCGGACCGCCACGCAGGCCCTGGTTTGGCTGAACGGGTCGCTGAATCCGGCCAGCTGGGACCGCGCCGTGGTGCTGGCCGGCGCGCTGCTGGTGCTGCTGCCGGCCGTGGCAGTGCTCGCGCGGCAGCTGCGCGGTCTGGAACTGGGCGACGACGCCGCCGCCGGGCTCGGCCTGCGCGTGGAGGCATCCCGGCTGGGACTGCTCATCACCGGCGTCGCCCTGGCCGCAGTGGCCACAGCAGCAGCCGGACCGATCTCCTTTGTGGCCTTCCTGTCCGGGCCCATCGCGCACCGCCTGCTGCGCGGCCGCCATTCCCTGGCAGCATCCGCCCTGGTGGGAGCGGTGATCGTGCTCGCCGCTGACTTTGCCGGCGCCAACCTGGTGCCTGGCATTTCCCTGCCGGTGGGAGTGGTGACCGGCGCCCTGGGTGCCCCTTTCCTGCTGTGGCTGCTGGTCACATCCAACCGTGTAGGCCGAGGAGGCTAAGATGGGCAACCCGAAAAACTCCCAGACCCCGGAAGCTCCCCAGACCCCGCAGTCGCTCAGCGCGCAGGACCTGGTGCTCTCCTACGGGGAGCGCATCGTGGTGGACGGCCTGTCCGTGACGCTGCCCGCCGGCAAGATCACCATGATCGTTGGCGCCAACGCGTGTGGAAAGTCGACCCTGCTGCGCGGACTTTCCCGCCTGCTCAAGCCTGCCGGCGGCACAGTGCTGCTCGGCGGCAGCGATATCCGCTCCAAGCCCGCCCGCGAGGTCGCCCGCACCCTGGGCCTGCTGCCGCAGACCCCCACCGCCCCCGACGGCATCACAGTGGCCGACCTGGTGGGCCGCGGCCGCTATCCGCACCAGGGCTGGTTCCGGCAGTGGACCCCGGCAGACGACGACGCCGTGGCCGCCGCGCTGGAAGCCACCGGAACGCTGGAGCTGGCCGAACGGAATGTGGACGAGCTCTCCGGCGGGCAGCGCCAGCGGGTCTGGATTGCCATGGCCCTGGCGCAGGAGACGGAGATCCTGCTGCTGGATGAGCCGACCACCTTCCTGGATGTCACCCACCAGATCGAGGTGCTTGACCTGGTCACCGACCTGAACCGCCGCGCCGGCACCACGGTGGCCATTGTCCTGCATGACCTGAACCTGGCCGCCCGCTACGCGGATCACCTGATCGCCATGAAGGGCGGCGCCATCACTGCCCAGGGCGCACCCGCCGACGTCGTGACCGAAGACCTGGTCCAGGACGTATTTGGACTTGTTTCCAGGGTCATCACTGATCCCGTCTCCGGGACGCCTATGGTGGTTCCTTTGGGCCGTCACCACGGGTCGGCGCCGAAACCGGCTGCTCCGCCCGCTCCCGGCGGATACCTGCCGAACCCGCACGAGATCCGATCCGCCCGGAACACCGATACCCGCCTGGAGGCAGCATCATGACGCAGGTCAGCACCCGAACCGGAGCAACGGCGCTTCCCCGCAGGGCACGCCGTGCTTCAAGCGCGGGAGCGGTGATCTGCTTCGATGTCGAAGTGCGGAAGGTGGTGCGGCTGAGCGGAAACTTCCAGCGGATCACGTTTGCCGGGCAGTGCCTGTCCGAGTTCGGCGTGCAGGGGCAGACCCACGACCTGCGGATCAAGGTGGTGGTGCCGTCGGTGGACGACGGCGGCAACCGGCTTCCGCTGCCGGAGTTCGACTGCAGCGACAACGGCTGGTACCGGAACTGGCTGGCCCTGGCACAGGAGGCCCGCGGTTCGATGCGCACCTACACAGTCCGCGCCGCCCGCTGCTCCGGTGAGGACCCGGAGATCGACGTCGACTTTGTGCTGCATTTCGATGCCGAGGGCAAGGGCGGCCCGGCTTCCAGCTGGGCGGCCACGGCGGCACCCGGGGACCGGGTCAGCATCATCGGCCCCAACGTGGCTCAGTGCGTTACCGCGGAATCCTACGGCGGCATCGAGTGGCGCCCCGGGATGGCACGGCACATCCTGCTCGCCGGCGACGAGACAGCAGTTCCTGCCATCACCGCCATCCTGGAGTCGCTGCCGTCGGACATCACCGGGCACGCCCTCCTGGAAGTCCCTGACAGCGCGGATATCCAGCCCGCTCCCACCGCCTCGTCGGTCCAGATCAGGTGGCTGCCCCGCGCCGGCCGACCGCACGGCGAGCTGCTGGAAGGGGCGGTCCGCGCAACAGTGGCCCTTCCCGGCTGGGCATCGGTGGACGGCGGGCCCATTCCGCACCCCCGCCCCGAGATGGAAGACGTCAACGTGGACGAGGCCATCCTGTGGGAAACACCGCAGCGGCTGACTCCGGCCGCGGTGTTGTCCTCGCCGAATCCGCAGACCCCCGCCGGTGCGCTGCCCTTTTACGCCTGGATCGCCGGTGAAGCTGGCATGGTCCGCGGCCTGCGCCGGTATCTGGTGAGCGAAGCGGGGATTGACCGCAAGCAGGTCGCCTTCATGGGTTACTGGCGCAGCGGACGCGCTGAACTCTAGTCCTGAACCAGTGCAAGCGGCGCCTCCCTGCACTGCTCGCGGGGGTAAATCGGCCTTGGTCACACCTGTTATGGGCCTTGGTCACATTCTGTGTCACTGAAAAACCATCATCGGTAAAGTGGACTATGGGTTGGACGAAGACCGCCCGGCCCACACTCTGAGGTTCATTTTTCACTACCCCTTTGCCGAGATTGCACAGAGGTGACGAATTACGAATATCTCAACAGAGACCATGCGATACATTTCCGAGCTCAAGGCCCGGGTTCTGAACTGGGCCACTGATAACCGGCCCCCGGGGCTGGAGATGAAGTCGGCAGTTGGAAAGCACCTGCCCGAGAAGGTTCCGACGAAGGTGTCCGCCTTTGCCAAGCAGCTGCCCGAGAAGCTTCCTCCGGCGGTAACCGAACTCGCCAAGCAGCTGCCCGAAAAGCTTCCCCCGGCGGTTAGGGCCGGGTCCCTGAAGCGGGACTGGTTGTCCACGCCGCTGCGCAAGACCGCTGTCCTGAGCGCCGGAACGGCCGTGGCCCTGGGTGGGGTCGTTGTGGGAACAGCGCATGCAACAGAGCCGTTTGAGATAGAGCGCACGTCGGTTGTTTCGCAACTGGATGAGCTCCTGTACGGCAAGACGGATCCGGGAGCCGGGAACGCAACCGGTTCTGCGGCGAGCGGCGGCGAAGCCGGCGCAGGGGAAGCCGGCGCAGGTGAAGGCCAGACAGGCGGAGACCCCGGGACGGGCGCCGCAGGAGCCGAAGCCTCGACAGAAGGCGGCGACGCTGCCGCTGATGCCGAAGGTGGCAAACACGAATCCGCAGCCGCACCGGAAACCGGTGAAGCGCAGGCCCCGGCAGAAGAGGCAGCTCCGGCTGAGGAACCCGCTCCCGAGCCCGTCGCCGAGGAACCGGCACCGTCGGTGCCCCTGGACGACATTTGGGTGACCAATGAGTTTGGCTGGCGGTCCAATGTGAATCCGCTGATGCCCGCAGGAGCCGCGGAGCTCCATAACGGCATCGACTTCGGCGCCAATACCGGTACCCCCGTAAAGTCCTTCGCCGAGGGCACGGTCACCTACGCGGAATACCACCAGTACGGCGGCCTGCGGGTGGTGATTGACCACGGTAACGGCCTGGAGACCACCTACAACCACATGAACGAGATCCTCGTCGACGTGGGACAGCACGTGGACTTCAACCAGCAGATCGGTACGGTCGGTACCACCGGTAACTCCACCGGACCCCACCTGCACTTCGAGATGCTCCGCGACGGCGAGTACATCGATCCCGCGCCCCTGCTGGGTCTCTGACCCGGCAGGCGCCCCGGAGCGTCAGCCCCGGAACGTCATCCGGAGCGTAATCCCTAGACCTGCGGGTCGGACAGGATCGCCGGGTCTTTCTTCCCGTGCGCCATCCGGACCCGCAGGGCACTGGGGTCAACCCGGAAGGCCACGTGCGAGGCCTTCCCCAAATGGTCGCCGTCGACCTCGAATTCCTGCGGAACCTCGGTGAAGATCTCCGCTTCCTTGCACTGGTAGTACTCCACCGAGGTTCCTTTTCCTTTGCCCCGGCGCAGCAGCCCGGCGACGACGGCGAACCAGCCGAACCGCCCCTTGGGCGCCATGGTCATGATGTCCAGCAAACCGTCGTCGATCCGGGCGCCGGGGAAAATCTCCAGGCCGCCCACGATCTTTCCGCAGTTTCCGCCCATCACAGAACGGGGATGGCCGGAGATTTCCTTGCCGCCGTCCATCCGGATGGTGCTCTTGACCGGCTTGCCGGGGAGATTGCGGACGCCGGCGTCAACATAGGCCAGCCAGCCAACGCGGTCCTTGAGCGCGTCATTCGTATCGCCCATCAGGGCTGCGTCGTAACCCAGGCCTGCCATGACCAGGAAAACGTCGCCCTTCAATTCCCGGTCCAGGGTGACATGCACGACGTCGATGCGGCGGTCGGTGCCAGTGAGGGCTGCGGTGACGGCGCCTTCCGGATCATCCACGGCTATGTCCAGGTTCCGGGCCAGGAGGTTACCGGTTCCCAGCGGCAGCAGGCCAAGCGGGGTGTCCGTACCGGTCAGCTCCGCTGCGACGCAGCGCACCGTGCCGTCTCCACCAGCGGCGATCACCAGGTCCACACCGGCTTCCAAGGCCTCGCGGGCCATGCCGCGGCCGGGATCCTCCTTGGTGGTTTCCAGCCACATCGGCTCATCCCACCCCTCATCCCTGCAGATTCCGTCGATAAGGGCACGGATGTCATAGTCCGTCTTCTTGATGGGATTCACGACGACGGCGGCGCGCCGGCGCGTTCCGGCGGCTGAGCTGGCTGAGCTGGCCATGGAGTCCTTTTGGTTGCAGCGAAACAGGGTGGCGTTTCACGAAGTATGCGGGCTTGTTCCGAGTCTAATCCGCCCGAAGGCCCCGCGGTGCCCGGTGCGGGAACGGGGAAGGAGGACTTGTAACCTGTGAAGGTGACTTTTGATTCTCGTTATGTGGCCTTGGGCGATTCCTTTACCGAAGGCGTGGGGGACTGGGACGAATCCCGGCCCAACGGCGTCCGCGGCTGGGCGGACCGCGTGGCCGAGCAGCTGATCCTTGCGGATTCCTCCTGGGGCTACGCCAATCTCGCGATCCGCGGCAAAAAACTGCATCAGGTACTGGCGGAGCAGGTGGACGCAGCGATCGCGCTGGAACCGACCCTGGTCACCATTTATGCCGGCGGCAACGACATCCTGCGCCCGAAGGTGGACATTGATGCGATTGTGGACGCCTACGACGCCGGCATCGCGAAGCTCTGCGCGTCCGGGGCAGCAGTGCTCGTATTCACCGGCTTTGACTCCGGCAAATCTCCGGTTTTCGGTGCCACCCGCGGACGCACCGCCCTGTACAACGAGCTGGTGCGGGAGGCCGCGGACCGCCATGGGGCCGAGCTGGTGGATTATTGGCGGATGAAGGAACTCCAGGACGAGCGGTTCTGGGACATCGACCGGCTCCACATGTCACCGGCCGGGCACATGCTCACCGCCAAGAAGGTCCTGGAAGTCCTGCGCCGCACCGACGCGATCGACCTGCCGGAGCTGGAGGCGCCGCCCGCCCGGACCCGCGCCGAGCGGCTGCGGCATGATGCCCAGTGGGCCCGGGAATACCTGGGGCCGTGGGTCGGACGCAGGCTGCGGGGCGTCTCCTCCGGAGACAACCTCACCGCGAAGTACCCGGTGCCGGTGCATATCCGGCCATCGGCAGGCAATTGACCTGCGAATGACGCTGTGATTCATCTTCCCGGAGGGTAAAAGCGGCCGCAAATACGCCCTAGTGACGTGTTTCATAGAATGGCCCCCAGTTCTTATGGGAGCAGGGAACAGCGTTGCCTCCGGCCCCGCCAATCGGGGTTTTCAGCGGCCTGCAATTCGGCAACTCAGGCAGTCTTTCCTAAACTTAATGGTCTCCCAGAGCCTCATATGGCCCTGGGCTGGTTGCTTCCGATACACGCAGCTGACTTCTAGGAAAGAAAGCCAACATGCCTACCGATGCACCGATTAAGCGCCGCCCTGCCCTGAGGCGGCGGCGCCTTCGTGTCGACGATGTGAACGTCGTCGACAAATCAATGATGAAAAAGGCCGTCGGCGGAACCGTCGTCGGCAACACCATGGAATGGTTTGACATCGGTGTCTACGGCTACCTCGCCGTCACTATGGGTGCTGTATTCCTCTCCGAGGCTGACGCCTCCGCCCAGCTGATCTTCAGCCTGGGCGTCTTCGCTGCAACCTTCCTGGCCCGCCCGCTCGGCGGCGTCATCTTCGGGCGCCTCGGTGACCGCCTGGGCCGCCAGAAGACCCTGGCCACCACGCTGATCCTGATGGCAGCCTCGACATTCGTCATCGGGCTGCTGCCCGGCTATGACCAGATCGGCATGTGGGCTCCGGTCCTCCTCGTGCTCATGAAGCTCATCCAGGGGTTCTCCACCGGCGGCGAGTATGCCGGCGCCACCACCTTCGTGACCGAATACGCCTCGGACAAGCGCCGCGGCTACCTCTCCAGCATCCTGGACCTGGGCAGCTACATGGGCTTCGCCCTGGGTGCCGGCGTGGTCTCCATCATGCAGCTGTCCCTCAGCGCCGAGACCATGCTGGACTGGGGCTGGCGCATTCCGTTCCTGATCGCCGGCCCGCTCGGCATGATCGCGATCTACTTCCGTTTGAAGATCGAAGAATCCCCGGCATTCCAGGCCACCCTGGATGCCCAGGAGGAAAACGCTGCTTCGGACAACCCCGACGAGTCGGTCACGCCTCCCGGCACCATGGCCATGATCGGCCTCTACTGGCGTCCGATCATCGTCGCCATGGTCCTGGTCGCCGCTGCGAACACCGTGGGCTACACACTGACGTCCTACATGCCGTCCTACCTGACGGACTCCATGGGTTATGACGCCCTGCACGGCACCCTGCTGACCATCCCGGTCCTGGTGCTGATGGCCCTGTGCATCCCGATGGCCGGGAAGCTCTCAGACCGCATCGGCCGCCGGCCGGTCCTGCTGATGGGTGCCGGTTCCACCATTGTGCTGGCGGTTCCGGCGTTCATGCTGATCGGCCTGGGCCCGGTCTGGTCCACCCTGCTGGGCCTGGTCCTGCTGGCCGTGCCCGTCACGCTGTACGTGTCCAACCTGGCCTCGGCGCTGCCTGCCCTGTTCACCACGGCCAGCCGCTACGGCGCCATGGGCATCTCGTACAACTTTGCCGTGGCCATCTTCGGCGGCACCGCGCCGTTGATCATGCAGGGCCTGATCAACCTCACGGACAACGAAATGATGCCGGCCTTCTGGCTGATGGCGACCTCCGTCGTCGGCGCCGTCGCGGTCTTCATCATGAAGGAATCCGCCAACCGTCCGATGCCGGGCTCCATGCCCAGCGTGGACACCGTGGCCGAAGCCCGCGAGCTGGTGGCGACCCAGGATGAGAACCCCCGGCTCGACGTCGATTCGCTGCCTTTCGGCGCCGAGTCCGAATCGGTGGATTCAGAGCGCAGGTAACGCTCGGACGACAGCTCGAAACCAGCCCGGCCCGCCGCACCATTGAAGGCTCAACCCGCCATGGGAGGATGGATTGCATGAGTGACTCAGATGCTCCTTCGCCCCGGTGGCTGAACCCCGATGAGCGGCGGGCCTGGCTGGCCCTGTACGCCGTGGCAACCCGGCTGACACCCACGCTGGACGCCGAGCTGTTCCGTGAATCACGCATCACGCTCTTCGATTACCACGTGCTCGCGATGGCCTCGGAGGCACCCGGGCGCAAGCTGCCGATGAGTGAACTCGCAGCCCGCTCCAACGCCTCCCTCTCCCGCCTCTCCCACGTGGTCAAAAAGCTGGAAAACCGTGGCTGGATGGAACGCCGCCCGTCCCCCGACGATGCGCGGGTCACCACCGCCGCACTGACCGGCGAAGGCATGGACGCCTTGGCCGGGCTGGCCCCGGGGCATGTGGAAACGGTGCGGGAGCTCGTCTTCGACGGCCTCGATGCCCGCGATGTTGAAGACCTGGAACGGGTGGGCAGGAAAATCCTGGCCCGGATTGAGCCCGGAACCAACGTCCTCGACCCACTGAACCCCAGCGAGAGGTAGTTCCCCATGCAGGTGCCACGGATCCTGACCATCATTCTTGCCGGCGGTACCGGCGGCCGCTTGGGCCCGCTCACCGACCACCGGGCCAAGCCGGCCATGCCCGTGGCCGGCTCCTACCGGCTGATCGACATAGCACTGTCCAATCTGCACAACAGCGGCATGACCGATGTGTGGATCGTGGAGCAGTACAAACCCAAATCCCTCAATGACCATCTGGTCAGCGGGCGGCCCTGGGACCTGGACCGGACCAATGGCGGCCTGCGCGTGCTGCCGCCGTACCAGGGCGGTGAAGGCGAAGGGTTCGCAGAAGGAAACGCCGATGCCCTCTACCGGCAGGCCGGTTACATCCGCGAATACGATCCGGATCTGGTCCTGGTGCTCAGCGCGGACCACCTCTACACGATGGACTTCCGCGACGTCGTCGCCACGCACCACGACGCCGGGGCTGCCCTGACGGTGGTCACCACCAAAATCCGCAACAACCCCTCGGACCACGGGGTGGTTCAGGTCAACGGCGGCACCGTCACCGGCTTCGAGTACAAGCCGGAACAGCCGAAAACGGACCTCGTGGCCGCCGAGATCTTCCTGTACGACGCCGGCGTGCTGCTCACCGCCATGGACGACCTGGTGGAGCGGGAGGGCCAGCTTGAAGACTACGGCGACCAGCTGATTCCCTACCTGGTGCAGACCGAGAAGGTCGCCGAACACCGGCTGGAGGGCTACTGGCGGGACATGGGCACGCCGCGCAGCTACCACCAGGGCCACATGGACCTCATTGACGGCCACGGCCTGGACTTCGACAATCCGCAGTGGCCCATTCTCAGCGCCGCACCGCGGCGGCTGCCCGGTTTCGCCGGAGAAACCGCCAAGGTCTCCAGCAGCCTGCTCGCACCCGGCTCCCGTGTGGAGGGAACCATCCACCGCAGCGTCCTCGGCCCGGGCGCGGTTGTCGAGGCGGGGGCCGAGGTCGATTCCTGCGTCATTTTGGGCGATGTCCGGATCAGCTCCGGAGCGAAGCTGCGCAACGCGATCGTCGACGCCGGGGCCGTGATCGGCGGCGGGACGAGCCTTGACGGGGCGGAGCTGGATCCCGACGCCGGCGTGGTGGTCATCGGTGCCGACGGCGCCCTCGGCACGCCGCCGTCGTCTTAAAGTCCGTGAGGTGGGGCACCTTTTGGGGTAGGGTGTCCCGCCGGTTTGAATGATCCCCCGCTTGCCCCTAGGATAGAGAGGCGTTAAGTTGCGCCTGTGTCCACCGGGCCCGCTTCCATGCGGTCGGACGGACATTTGCGCGGCCACCCGTATAAACCTAGAATTGAAGGCTGTCCCGGCAGATACTGCTTGGCTTCCTGAACTTCACCGTCTTCCCCGCGGCGAGGCACTTCGGCTGGATCTCACCCCGCCAGGTTCACCTCCGGAAAGTCGCAGTAATAACGGTGTCAAAACTGGTGGCGGGACGCTCTTTATGGCAGGTGCTTAGGCAAACGCCCTGTGTCTGTTTTTTGAGGACCGTCATATTTACTACAACTGGAGGAGAGAGATCATGGCAGCATACTGCCAGGTAACCGGAGCCATTCCCGGCTTTGGTCACAGCATTTCGCACTCGCACCGCCGCAACAAGCGCCGGTTCGACCCGAATATTCAGAAGAAGCGCTACTGGGTTCCGTCCCTGCGCCGCAACGTGACGCTGCAGGTTTCGGCCCGCGGGATCAAGACGATCGACGTGCGCGGTATCGACGCCGTCATCACTGACCTTATCTCGAAGGGTGTGAAGCTCTAGTGGCTAAGGACAAGGACGTACGTCCGATCATCAAGCTGAAGTCGACAGCTGGCACCGGGTACACCTACGTGACCCGCAAGAACCGTCGTAACGACCCGGACCGCATGGTCCTGAAGAAGTACGACCCGAAGATCCGCCAGCACGTCGAATTCCGTGAGGAGCGCTAAACATGGCTAAGAAGTCAAAGATTGCTCGCAACGAGCAGCGCAAGGTCATCGTTGAGCGTTACGCTGCAAAGCGTCTCGAACTGAAGAAGACCCTGGTAGACCCGAACGCTACCGACGAAGCCCGCGAAGCTGCACGCCTCGGCCTGCAGAAGCTGCCGCGCAACGCCTCGCCGGTCCGCCTTCGCAACCGCGACCAGATCGACGGCCGCCCCCGCGGTACCCTCCAGAAGTTCGGTATCTCGCGTGTGCGTTTCCGCAACATGGCCCACGCAGGCGAACTGCCGGGCGTCAAGAAGTCCAGCTGGTAAGCACTGCTTTACGAGCTAAAAAGGGCGGCCACCTTCGGGTGGCCGCCCTTTTTGCTGCGCCAGGGGAGCCGGTGCGCGGCAACGGCCGGAAATCCCCGCCGTTACAGGGAAGCAGCACTGGAGCCGGGGAGGGGCCCAAGTCACCCTTTTCTGGGCTGAGAGCGGAAAAAACCGCTAAAAACAGCGGATTTTGCCGGATTTTGCGTGCCGGACTGGTAAGTTTTCCAACAGTGGCGGTTTCGCATCCGTGATCCGCTCGAGCTAACCCCTAGTCCAGGAGGACATAAATTGGCTATGAACCGCAGTGAACTTGTTGCAGCAGTGGCAGAGAAGTCCGGCAACAGCCAGACCTCGGTGAACGGCGTTCTCGACGCTGTCTTCGACATCTTCGCAACCTCCGTTGCCAACGGTGAGAAGATCACCATCCCGGGATGGCTTGCAGTCGAGCGCACCGACCGCGCCGCCCGCCAGGGCCGCAACCCGCAGACCGGCGAGACCATTCAGATCCCCGCAGGCCACAGCGTCAAGCTGACCGCGGGCTCGAAGCTGAAGGCTGCTGTCTCCACGAAGAAGTAACTTCTTCGCACGACTCAAGGGCCGGCGCCTGTAGGTGCCGGCCCTTTTCGTGCAATTAGCCCAAATTTCTACCGTGGGTAGACAATGGATACCGTGCCTAACACTGCCAACTCCGATACCGTGGCCGCTCCCGCCGTCCGCAACGGCTGGCTGGCCGCAGCCGGCGCCGTGATGATCATGGCCCTGTCAGCAGGGCTGCTGTTCTCCGGCGCTGCAGCCGCCCAGCAGCTTTCCGACCCGGGAGCCCTCACCCGGTGGGCCCTGCCCATGGCCAAGGCAGTGCAAAACGGTGCAATGGCTGCCGTGATCGGCGCACTGGTCTTCTCAGTGGCCATTCTGCCCAAGTCCCTCACGCTCAAGCGCGGCCGGCGCATTGAAGCCGGTGAACCGGAGCATCCCGCGTTCGCCCGCGCCCTTACCCTGGCCGGGGCAGCCGCGGCCGTATGGACCCTGTCCGCGGTCGCGGTGCTGCTGTTCACCTACTCGGACGTTTCCGGGCTGCCGCTGAGCGCCGACGCCACCTACACCGCCGGCCTCGGTGCATTCGTTACCGACTTCTCCACAGGCCGGGCCTGGCTGGCCGTGAGCATCATTGCCGCCGTGGTCACCACCCTGGCCTTCGGTGTGCGGTCACTGAACATGCTGGCCGCCACAGCGGTCCTGGCCGCCGGCGCCATCATCCCGATTGCCCTGGTCGGACACTCCGCCGGCGGCGACGACCACAGCGCAGCGGTCAACTCGATCGGGCTGCACCTGGCCGGCGTGTGCCTGTGGATCGGCGGGCTCATCGTCCTGGCCGTCATCTCGCGCCAGCTCGGACCCATCACCGGGGTGGTGCTGCGCCGCTACTCCGCACTGGCTGGCTTCGCCTTTGCACTGGTGTTCCTGTCCGGGGTCGTCAACGCCTCGCTGCGCATCACCTCGTTCGACCAGCTGGACTCCGAGTGGGGCTCCCTGGTCATCTTCAAGGCGGCGGCCACGCTGCTGCTGGGCGTGATCGGCTTCCTGCACCGGCGCTGGATCATTCCGCAGCTGCCGGCCAAGGTGCCGGGTTCCGCCGAAAGCGCCGCCCCCAACGCCGGCGGGCCCCGGCAGAAGGGCGCCGGCCGGATCCTCTGGCAGCTCATCACGGTGGAGCTGCTGATCATGGGCGCCGTCTCCGGCGTCGCCGTCGCACTGGGCCGGACCGCCACTCCGCGGGCCGAAGAGCTGCCGCCCAACGCCTCCCCGGCCCGGATCCTGACCGGATACGATCTGCCGCCGGAGCTCACCCCCGAGCGCTACCTGACCGAGTGGCGGTTTGACTGGCTCTGGGTCGCCATTGTGGCCACCCTCGCCGTTGCCTACCTGCGCGGCGTCTTCAAGGTCCGCCGGCGCGGAGACAAGTGGCCGGTGGTCCGGTCCCTGTGCTGGCTCGTGGGACTGGCTGCGCTGACCTACGTCACCTCCGGCGCCCCCGCCGTGTACGGCATGGTGCTGTTCAGCACGCACATGCTGGCGCACATGGCGCTGACCATGGTGGTTCCGCTGTTCCTGGTCCTGGGCGCGCCCGTGACACTGGCCCTGAAGGCACTCACCCCGCGCGGAGACGGAACCCGGGGGATCCGGGAATGGATCCTCATCGGCGTACATTCCTGGTTCTCCAAGCTGGTCACGAATCCGATCTTCGCCGCCATCAACTTTGCCGGCTCGATCGTGGTGTTCTACTATTCGGAGCTCTTCGGCTTTGCCCTGCGCCAGCACGTGGGCCACGAACTGATGGTCGTGCACTTCCTGCTGACCGGCTACATCTTTATCCTGACCATGATCGGCATCGATCCGCTGCCCTACCGGGCGCCGTATCCGCTGCGCCTGGTGATCCTGCTCGCCACCATGGCCTTCCACGCCTTCTTCGGCGTGGCAGTCATGGGCGGCACCTCGCTGATCCAGGCCTCCTACTTCGGCAACATGGGCCGGGAATGGGGCCTGTCCGCCCTGGAAGACCAGCAGCTGGGCGGATCCATCATGTGGGGCATCGGTGAAATTCCGACCGTGATGGTCGCCATCGGCGTCGCCCTGCAGTGGTCCCGGACCGATGCGCGCGAGACCCGGCGCAAGGACCGGGCGGCCGAGCGGAATAACGACGCCGAACTCACTGCTTACAACAACATGTTTGCCAATCTGGCCCAGCGGGATGCCAGCAGCTTTGAAGGAGACCGTAAATGACTGAAACCGTGCGCGCCGGCTACCGGGTGCGAGCCTCCGAACTTGAGGGCCGCAACTGGCTGAACACCGGCGGCCGGCAGCTGGGTCTCGAAGACCTGCGCGGCAAGATCGTGATCCTGGACTTCTGGACCTTCTGCTGCATCAACTGCCTCCATGTACTGGATGAGCTGCGGCCGTTGGAAGAGAAGTTCTCCGACGTCCTGGTGACGGTGGGCGTGCACTCGCCCAAGTTTGAGCACGAGGCGGATCCGGTGGCGCTGGCCGCGGCCGTGGAGCGCTACGAAATCCACCATCCGGTCCTGGATGACCCGGAGCTGATCACCTGGCAGGCCTACACGGCGCGTGCCTGGCCCACCCTGGTGGTGCTGGACCCCGAGGGCTACATCGTGGCCAACCTCTCCGGCGAAGGCCACGCTGCCGGGCTCGAGTCGCTGATCAGCGAACTGGTGGCTGAGCACGAAACCAAGGGAACGCTGCACCGCGGCGACGGCCCCTACGTCCCGGCCGAGCCCACCGCGGGGAACCTGCGCTTCCCAGGCAAGGCAGTGCCGCTGCCCGAGGGCACCTTCCTGGTGGCCGACACCGGCCACCACCGGCTGGTGGAACTGGAGGCAGACCTCGCCACCGTCCGTACCGTGATCGGCGACGGCACCAAGGGCTGGCGTGACGGCACCGCCGAAACCGCCAGGTTCAACGAACCCCAGGGCGTGGCGGTGCTTCCGGCCGCCGCAGCGGAGGCTGCAGGGTACGACGTCGTTGTGGCGGACACGGTCAACCACCGGCTGCGCGCCGTGGCACTGGCCTCCGGAACCGTAACCACGGTGGCCGGGAACGGCGTCCAGCGGCTGCTGGACGCCGGAAACCAGACCAAGCGGGCTCCCGGCGAAGAACACCCTTCCGAGTCCCGCACGGCCGAAGCAGGCGCAAACGCAGGAGCAGTCCTGACGCACTCCGGCCTGGGCACCAATCCGCTGGACGTATCGCTGTCCTCACCGTGGGACCTCACCTGGTCCACCGCACTGCGGCGCGTGGTGGTGGCCATGGCCGGCACCCACCAGATCTTCACGTTTGATCCCCTCACGGGCGCCGTCGACATCCTCGCTGGCACCGGCCTGGAGGGCCTGCTCGACGGCGAGGGGTCCACGGCCTGGTTCGCGCAGTCCTCCGGGCTGGCCGAAGACGCCGCCGGGAACATCTGGGTCGCCGACTCCGAGACCTCCGCGCTGCGCCGGCTCTCCTTCACCGATACCGACGGACAGATCCAGGTGTCCGTTGGCACCGCCGTCGGCGCCGGGCTGTTCGACTTCGGCTTCCGCGACGGCGCCGCCGGCGAGGCACGGCTGCAGCACCCGCTCGGTGTGGCGGTGCTGCCGGACGGTTCGGTGGCCGTCGCCGATACGTACAACGGCGCAGTGCGCCGGTATGATCCCGCGACCGAAACCGTTTCCACCCTGGCCCGCGGCCTCTCCGAGCCCTCCGATGTGCTGGTTGACACCACCGCGGGCGAGCCGCTGCTGATTGTGGTCGAAGCCAACAAGCACCAGCTGATCCGGCTGCCGATCCCCAAGGAAGCCCAGTCCGTGGACGAGGGCGCACGGCAGACGCAACGGCCAGCCAGCCCGGTTGCTGCCGGTCCGGTGGCGCTGTCGGTACGGTTTGCCGCACCGAAGGGGCAGAAGCTCGATGACCGCTGGGGGGATCCCACCCAGTTGAAGATTTCCTCCTCCCCGGAGGAACTGCTGGTATCGGGCGGCGGGACCTCCACCGGCCTGACGCGTGAACTGGTGCTCTCGGACTCCGTGCCCGGCGGCGTCCTGCACATTACCGCCCGCGCTGCGGCCTGCGACGGCGAACCCGGCGGCGAAATCCCCGACCACGCCGCGTGCCACCTCTACCAGCAGGACTGGGGTATTCCGGTGACTATGGACGCTGCGGGCGAGACGGCACTGACCCTGGACCTGCGCGGGGTGGACTAAGCCGGGGCCGCCCGGTCCCGGGCGGGGTTCAGTCCACCAAGGGGGTGACGGAAACCCCGTCGGTGCCCACCGCGAGCTGGGCGCCGAAGCTGAAGTCCGTCTCGGCCTCCAGCGGGCTCTTGGCGCCGCTGAACAGGTCGGTCTGGGTGGTTTTCACGCGCGCCTTGCCGGTCAGCGGGGAGAGCACCCAGGAACCGGAAACCGGCCTGATGCTGACCACGGGATATTCGGTGATCTCCCAGGTGATCGGCAGTTCCACCTTGTTGTCAGTGAAGTGGAAGAACGGGCAGCCCGGGGGAGCCAGACGGTCCTGGGTGCTGGCGCAGCCGTCCAGGAAGGTGCGCAGCTCCGCGTCCACCGCGCCTGTCAACGCTTCGGTGGCCTCGGTGGCCAGGGTCAGTTCCTTGGTATCCAACGGACCCGCCAGGACCGCGGCCGACGGCGGCGCGGCGAAGAACTCGGAGGTGTAGGAGACCTCGGGGCGGGACGGATAAAAGGCGGAGAAGGTGGTTCTCTCCTGGGGCAGGGAGACAGGGACCCCGTTCAGGGCAGCCTGCCGCTGGCTCGGCGAGAGAACGGTCACCGTTGGCAGGGTGGACGGCACGAAGGACCACTGGTCGAAGAACAGCCACTCGCGGCCGGTCCGGTCCAGCCGGTAGGTGCTCTGCGCTTCCTCCCCGCCAAGGGAGTACCGCACTTCGATGTCCACGCGGTTCTGGCCGGCGCTGCTCGGCTCGCCGATCTCCAGGATCTCGAGGCCGGCGGTGGAGGCCTTCAGCGCTTCGCCGTCGAGGAGGGCTGGATTCCCCGCCGGCACCTTGGCCGCCAGCAGTCCCAGGGCGCGTTCGCCGTCGCCCTCCTTGAGGGCTGAAAAGTAGCTGCTGACCTGATGCTGCGGACCGTAGGCCTTGGCGTTGACGAAGTAGATGACCACCACGGCCGCGGCGATAGTGAGCATGAGCGCAAGCAGCCATGTGGCCACTGCCTTGATTACCGGATTTGTTCCCTGCACCGCTCAAACGATACCGGGTGACTCAGACCGGCTAGGACTCGACGCCGCTGGCGACCCGGTCAGTTTCCCGCGCCATGGCGATCTCCTCGGCCCGGGCAGCGTTCGCTTCCTCCGTCAGCTCGGCACCTGCCTTGGCATCGCGGGTCAAGTTGTCGCCGGTTTCCGGGTCAAACAGATGCACCTTGCGGGTGTCCAGCCACAGTTCGGCGTCCCGGCCGCCGCGGATCCGGCTGGCAGAGTCAAGGGTCACGACAATCTGGGGCCGCAGCGCATCGGCGTCCATGTCGCGTGCCAGGTTATCCAGCAGTTCCTTCACCTCGGGGTCGGGGTTGAAGGGGATGTAGCCGTACTGTTCATTGCCCAGCCATTCGGTATGGCTGATGGGGGCGCTGAACACGGAGCCGTGCGGACGCTTGGCCTCGTCCACGAACTTGGCATCCTCAAAGAACTCCGGACGGATGCCCACGAGCACAATGCCCTTGCCCGCTGCCTTCGCCGCTTTCTCCTGCGGGATGGTCAAGTCGCCGACGGCGGTCCGCAGCACGTTTCCCTCCACGGTAGCCGGCAGGAAGTTCATGGACGGGGAGCCGATGAAGCCGGCAACAAAGAGGTTGACGGGCTGCTCGTAAAGCTCCCGGGGCGAGGCCACCTGCTGCAGGATGCCCTTCTTCAGGACCGCGACCCGGTCACCGAGCGTCATGGCCTCGGTCTGGTCGTGGGTCACGTAGACACTGGTGGTGCCGAGCCGGCGCTGCATCTGCGAGATCTCGGAGCGCATCTGGCCGCGCAGCTTGGCATCCAGGTTTGAGAGCGGCTCATCAAAGAGGAAGGCATCGGCCTGGCGGACAATCGCCCGGCCCATGGCAACCCTCTGGCGCTGCCCGCCGGAGAGGTTCGCCGGCTTGCGGTCCAGGTGCTCCGTCAGTTCCAGGGTGGCTGCTGCGTCGTTGACGAGTTTGCGGACCTGTTCGTCGGTGTATTTGCCCTTGGCCAGGCGCAGCGGGAAGGCGATGTTCTCGAAGACCGTCAAATGCGGATAGAGCGCATAGTTCTGGAACACCATGGCAAGGTTCCGGTCCCGCGGTGCCTTGTCATTTACGCGCTCCCCGTTTATGAGCAGGTCTCCGGAGGTGATGTCCTCCAGCCCGACAATCATGCGCAGCAGGGTGGACTTTCCGCAGCCCGAGGGGCCCACGAGGATGATGAACTCGCCGTCGGCAATGTCCAGGGAAACGTCATTGACGGCGGGGAATCCGTCGCCGTACTTCTTGACGAGGTTCTTGAGGGTGATCGATGCCATGAGAACAGATCCTTTTCTTCGACCGGAGGTCCAGGGCGCTAGCCCTTGACGGCGCCCTGGGTGAGGCCTGAGACGATCTGGCGCTGGAATGCCAGCACCAGTACTACAACGGGGATGGTGACAATGATTGCAGCCGCCGAAATGGCGCCGGTTGGTTCTTCGAACTGGGAGGCCCCGGTGAAGAACGCCAGGGCAGCCGGCACGGGACGGGCCGCGTCGGTGGAGGTCAACGAAATGCCGTACACAAAGTCGTTCCAGGCGATGAAGAAGGCGATAATCGCCGTGGTGAATACGCCGGGGGCCGCCAGCGGAACGATGGCCTTCCGGAAAGCCTGCCAGGTGGTGGCTCCGTCCACCTGGGCGGCCTGCTCCAGCTCCCAGGGGATCTGCCGGAAGAACGCCGCCAGGGTCCAGATCGAGATCGGCAGCGTCAGCGACAGGTACGGAATGATGAGCCCGGCCCAGGTGTCGTACAGGCCGATGTTCCGCCAGAGGTTGAACAGCGGGGTGACGATGGAGATGACCGGGAAGATCGATACGCCCAGTGCCGTCGTCAGGACCAGCCGCTTGCCGGGGAAGTCCAGGCGGGCAATTCCGTAGGCGCACAGAGTCGCCAGGACGACGGCGATGAAGGTGGCAATCAAGGAGATGCCCACCGAGTTGCGCAGCGCCGAGAGGAACAGCGACTGCGCGTCGCCGACCAGGATCTGCTCATAGTTGGTGAATGACCAGGTGTTCGGCAGGAACGTGCCGGACGTCAGGTCGCTGGGAATCTTGAAGGACGTGGCTAAAATCGAGGCCACCGGGAACAGGGCGTAGACGATGACCAGGATCGAAATGATCGTCCAGATCACGCGGCGCCTTACGGGCGAGGCTTTCATTAGTTACCCCCTCGTGCACCGGTGAGGTCCACCTTGAACAGTTTGATGGCGATGAAGCAGATGATGATCACGCACAGGAACAGCAGGACCGAGACGGCCGACCCCATGCCTATCTCCAGGCGGGTAATCGATGTCCGGTAGGCCAGCAGTGAGAGTACCTCGGTGCCGTAGGCGCCGTTGGTCATGATGTAGACGTTGTCGAAAATACGGAAGGCGTCAAGGGCCCGGAACAGGACGGCCACCATGATGGCCGCCTTCATGTTGGGAATGATCACGCGCCGCATCCGCTGCCACCAGGTGGCGCCGTCGACCTCTGCCGCCTCGGTCAGCTCGCCGGGAACCTGTGCCAGTCCGGCCAGGAGCAGCAGCGAAATGAACGGTGTGGTCTTCCAGATCTCGGATGCCATGATCACGAACAGCGCGGTCCAGGTGTCGGCAAACCAGTTCAGGTCGGCGTTGATCCCCGGCACCCAGCCGAACCAGGAATTGATGTAGCCGGAGTTGATGTCGAAGGCGTAGAACCAGGCGAAGGCCGAGACCACCGTGATGATGCCGTAGGGGACCAGGATTGCGGTACGGAGCCACCCGCGGACGGCTTTGAGTGCACTGTTCATGACCAGGGCGAGGGCGAAGCCCAGAATCAGCTCCACCACCACGGTCACCACGGTGATGAGTGCGGTGACGCCGAGATCCCGCCAGAACAGGCCATCCGACAGGATCACGCCGTAGTTCCCCAAACCGATGAATTCCCTGTCCCCCGGGGCAGTCAGCCGGTAGCTGAACAGGGAGTCCCACAGGGCCAGCAGGATGGGATAGGCGGTGACCGCCAGCATGATGATGAAGGCCGGGCCGGCCAGGATGAACCCGAGCCGGCGCTCGGCCCGGGCGCGGTCGCTGAGCCGGGGCTTGGCTTCGACCCCGGTCCTCTTGGCGGCGGCACCGGGAACGACGGCTTCTACAGAGGTACTCACAGCAGTTTCTCCCCTCTCAGGACCTCAAGGATGAATTCCTGGCTGGATGCCGGAGTGGTCTCCGGGCTGACGTCGCTGGGCGGGGTCCACGTCTGCTGGATGCCAGTGGAGATTTCGTTGTAGTACGGCGTCTGCGGCCGGGGCTTGGAGAGCTCCAGCGACTCACGGATGGTCCCTGCCATGGGGAAGGTGGAGACGGCTTCGGGATCGTTGTAGGCATCGGTGTTCGACGGCGGGTTGCCGTTGGTTGCGAAGTAGTAGGCCTGGTTCTCCGGGCTGACGATGCACTCGATGGCCTGGTAGGCCAGGTCAATGTGCTCGCTCTTGGCCCCCACGCCCAGGTTGATGCCGCCCAGCGGGGGAGCGGTGTCGGTGTCAGCGTCGACCCGGGGGTACAGTGCCCAGCCGATGTCGTCGATCAGGGACTGGGGCAGGGTGCCGGCTTCGACGGCGGCGTTCGTGGCCGGCCAGACGAAGGGGTAGTTGACCATGAAGGATCCCTCGTCACCCTGGAACTGCACCATGGAGGTGTTCTCCGTCTGGGTGGGAAGCCCCGGGCCGCCGAGCCCTTCCTTGCCGATGGTGGACACGATCTCGGCCGCTGCCTTGCCGGCTTCGGTATCGATGCCGAGCTTGATCTCGTCAGCTGACGCATCGGGGTTTTCGACGATATGGCCGCCGGCGGATTCGATCAGGGCGTTGACCCAGACCGTCATGGACTCGGCGCGGGCGCCCTGGACGCCCAGGAACTTGTCCTGGCTCTCGGCGGCTTCCATCAGCTGGTCCCAGGTCACCGGCTGGGTCATGTCCAGGCCGGCGGCCTCGGCAACCGACTTCCGGTACCAGAGGATCTGGGTGTTGGCCCAGAACGGTACCGCGACGACCTTGTCCTTCCATTGCGCGCCGGCGAGGGCACCCTCCACCACGTTGGCGGTGGTGCGCTCGGCGACGTCATCGGGAACCGGTGCGAGGTATCCCGGTTCGGCGTATTCCGGGACGTTGGGCGGGTCCAGGCTCATGATGTCCATGGTCTTGTCGTTGGCTGCCAGCCGCCGTGCCAGCTGTTCACGCTGGGCCGCGGCGTCGGTGGGAAGCAGCGAGGTCTCGATGGTGTACGCGCCGCCGGATGCATCGCTGCACCGTGAGGCCAGTTCTGCCTGGCCGCCGTCGTCGGGGTTGATGTACCACGTCAGGGTTGGGGAGCCTTCACTGGAGCTGCAGCCGCTGAGCAAAGTTGCTCCGACGGCGAGGGTCAATCCTGCAGCTACCCGTATCCGGTTCCGCGGCCGGAACTTTTGTCTCACGTCCGTTGGCATCGGTACTGTGCCTCCAACTCGTCGTAGGCGCAGGACGATGGTCCCGCGGAAGACTGCAGTTACTCAGCAGCCTTTCGAATGACACTAAGCCTTTGGTGTGATTTCCGCCACCGTCGAATGGGGTAAAAAGGGACAAAACCTCAGGCCAGCAGGGCAGCGATGAGTACCAGGACCGGGAGCGAGAGGACCGTTGTCACCAGGACGGTGTCTTTGGCCACGAGCACCCCTTCCTCGTAGCGGGTGGCGGCCACGAAGACATTCTGGGCCGTGGGCAGGGCCGCGGTCACGACGACGGCGAACAACAGGTGCCCCTCCATCCCCAGGACAAACCGGGCCAGCAGGTACGCCAGGGCCGGTTGCAGCACCAGCTTGAAGGCAGAGGCGAGCACGACGTCGGCGCGCCTGCCGCCGTCGCGGCGCAGCGGACGGGAACCGACGAGGGAAATGCCGAACGCCAGCAGCATGGCCGGAACCGCGGCACCGCCGATCAGCGTCACCGGTTCCAGGATGATGACGGGCAGCTCCAGGCCGGTGGCGCCTAGGAACAGGCCGATCAGGGTCCCGATGATGATGGGATTGCGGACGGTCTGGGCCAGGAAGGACAACAGGGACGTGCGCCGTCCGCTGGTGGAGGTATCCAGCGCCATCAGGAACAGCGGGGTGAAAAAGGCCAGCTGGAAGATCAGCACCGGGGCAATGTAGGCGGCGTCGCCCAGCACGTAGACGGCAATTGGCAGGCCGAGGTTGGCGGCGTTGACCAGGGACGAGGACATGGCGGAGATCAGCGCCTCGGGCAGCGGGCGGCGCAACCACCAGCGGGTGCACAGCACGAAGACCACGGCCGTCAGCAGCGCGCTGGCCGCTGCCACCAGCAACGGCAGGGAGAAGACGGTGCCCAGGTCGGCATCGCTCAGGGTGACCAGCAGCAGGGCCGGCGACGCGACAAAAAAGGCGAGCCGGCTGAGGACCGTTTGGGCGTTGTCGCCCAGGACCCCCAGACGCCCGATCAGGTAGCCGGCCAGGATGATGATCCAGACAACCGTGAACCCGGTGAGTACCCCCAGCACCGGACGCTACGCCACGTCGGTGGCGGACAAGGCCCGGCGGACCCCGGGTGCGGGCAGTGTGGTGCAACAGTGTCGTGTGGTGCGCCAGTGTCTTGTGGTGCTGCAGTGTAGTGGGCTCATCGGGGCCCAGTATACGTGCGGGACGGGGAGGAATCCGCGCCGGCCGGCGGAACGTCCGCCACGGAAAAACCCCCGGAAACCACTGGTTTCCGGGGGTTTTGCGTGGAGCGGGCGACGGGAATCGAACCCGCGTATCAAGCTTGGGAAGCTAGCGCTCTACCATTGAGCTACGCCCGCAGCGCCGGAGCGAACCGGCACAGAAAACCACTTTACATGGAACCGGCCCGCTCCCGAATTCGCCTGTCACGATCCGTCAGTCCCGCCCTGCCGCACGCGTTGAACCAGGTCCAGCCACCTCCCCTGCAGGCAGTGCTCGGGCAGCGTGACCGTGGCA
The DNA here is from genome assembly GCF_018622995.1 of Arthrobacter jiangjiafuii. NCBI lineage: Bacteria > Bacillati > Actinomycetota > Actinomycetes > Micrococcales > Micrococcaceae > Arthrobacter > Arthrobacter jiangjiafuii. The sequence continues at coordinate 3,235,063 of NZ_CP076022.1, read as the reverse complement.
GGGCCCACCATGATTTCATAAACGAACCGGTCCGGTCCGCCGGGCTGTTCCTGCGGCGGATCCTGCAGCAGCGGCAGCCACTCCTGCTCCGCCTCCTCCGTACTGACCTGGGCGCTCCAGACCCGGGTCAGCCCGGCAAATCCGCCGGTGCGCACCACCACGATCTTCACGGCCGGATTCCCACGGCGCCCCAGGCATCGGTGACAGCGCTGTACTCCGGCGAAGCGGTTCCGTACCGCTTGTCCGCAGCGGCCAGTGTTGCGGCAGCGAAACCGGCGAAGGTGCAGTCCACCGGCAGGCTTTGTTCGGTGATGGTGTCGTACCAGATCTGCCCGGCCCGCTCCCAGGCGAAGCCACCGAGGGTCGTGGCGGCCAAATAGAAGGCATGGTTGGGAATCCCGGAGTTGATGTGGACTCCGCCGTTGTCTGCCTGGGTGGAGACGTAGCCGGCCATGGTGGCAGGCTGCGGATCACGGCCCAGCACGTCGTCGTCGTACGCCGTGCCCGGAGCCTTCAGGGAACGCAGCGCACTGCCCGAGACCTGGTCAGTGAACAGCCCGGCGCCCACCAGCCAGCTGGCCCGGGCCGCTTCCTGCCGCAGGAGCTTCTGTTCAACCAGCACGCCGAAGACGTCGGATACGGATTCGTTCAGCGCCCCGGCCTGCCCCTGGTACTCCAGGGCAGCGGTGTATTGGACGACGCCGTGGGCCAACTCGTGCCCGATCACCGTCACCGACTTGGTGAACCGTTCGAAGATCTCGCCGTCACCGTCACCGCAGACCATCCGCTCGCCGTTCCAGAACGCATTGTCGTACTCACGTCCGTAGTGGACGGTGGCGGCGAGCAGCCCGCCGGCGCCGTCCACCGCTACCCGGCCGTAGGCGTCCCGGAACAGGGCACCGGTGGCGCCGAGGCCGTCGTACGCTTCATCCACTGCCGCGTCCCCGGTCGCTGCCGCACCCTCGACGCGGGCCACCGTTCCGGGCAGCGTCTCCCTGCTGCCCGCGTCGGAAACCTCGCGGCGCAGGGAGGGAACGACGGCGGTGCCGGGCCGCGGCGGCGGGGACTGCCGGGCCTGCGACCGGGCCTGCGCCACGGGGTCAAGCTCCGCCAGTGCGTGCCGCGCGGCTTCCGCCGCCCGGCTGAAACCTTCGTCCTGGAGACCGGCGATGCGGGCCAGCAGGTAAGGGGGAACAATGGTGCAGATCATGGGGTCCTCCAGGGTCGCAGGTACCGGACCGGGGCCTGCGGTGACACTCCCCGGCTGCAGCTGTTGCCCCAGCCTAGAGGTCCCCGCCGACAGTGCAATACCGGGAGCAGCGCAATACAGCGAGCAGTGCAAGGCCGGATCCCGCGAAGATCCTGAGGAGGTTACTGCGCCTGCGGGTCCTCGTTGGCGGCGGTACCGCCGGCAGCTGCGGCATTGGCTGCGGCCTGGTCGTAGGCAGCCACGATGGCTGCCACCCCTTCAGGGCCAAGCTCAAGGCCCATGTCGCTGCCCGGGTTGATCGCCAGCCCGTAGCCCTGCGCAATGCTGCGCAGCGTCGCCTCGCCGCCGGCCTTGACCATCACCGGAGCGGTGTCGCGCAGCTGCTGCGGAACCCGGTCGGCAGTGGTGAAAGTGGCGGCAACCGCTGCGTCGCCCTCAGGGGATTTCAGGACCAGGGCCTGGAAGGACGCGGGGTCCTGCTCATCCAGCAGCCGGCCAACGCTCAACAGTTCCGATTCGCAGATCCGCGCCACCAGTTCCTGGCTGCTGATCCGGCCTTCCTTGCCGGCAACGATCGCTTCTTCCAGTGCCGCGGCGCCCTCGGGATCCTGGTACCGGGCCTGGCCCGGAAGGGCGGCGTCCTGGCCGGAACCGCTGTCCTGCGTGGAGTTACTGTCCGTGTTTTCAGCCATTGGAGGCTCTCCTTCAAATAGTGCGTGATGCGTATAACCCAGCCGCAAGTCTGGCACAGCGGCAGGGGGGTGTTTCAAGCCGAACGGCCCGCCGGAGCCGCTTCCGGCACGGTTGCAGGCGGGGCCGGGTTACCGTTGGAGCTGGCCGGAGACAACACGGAACTGAACACGGAGAGCCCGATGAGCGTCAGCAGGAACACCCGCAGCCTTGAGCCAGGCATTGAGCGGGACTTCACCGACAAGATGAGCTACGGGTCCTATCTGGCGCTGGATCAGCTGCTGGATTCCCAACACCCGGTCAGCAGCCCTGAGCACCACGATGAAATGCTGTTCATCATCCAGCACCAGACCTCCGAGCTCTGGCTGAAGCTGGTCCTGCATGAGCTGCGGGCAGTCCGTGCCAAACTGGCCGGCGACGACCTGCGTGCGGCGATGAAGGGCATTGCCCGCATCAAGCACATCCAGCGCTCGCTGACCGAGCAGTGGTCGGTGCTGGCCACCCTCACTCCGTCCGAATATGCGGAGTTCCGCGGGGACCTGGGTGCCTCGTCCGGCTTCCAGTCCTACCAGTACCGGGCAGTGGAATTCCTGCTTGGCAACAAGAACGCGGCAATGGTGAACGTCTTCGCCGCCGACCCGGCTGCGCAGGAACTGCTCACCGGCCTGCTGGGACAGACCAGCATCTATGACGAGTTCATCTTCTTCCTGCACCGCCGCGGCTACGACGTCCCTGCGGAGCTGCTCACCCGCGATGTCACCCAGGCCCATGTGGCCAATGAGGGACTCATGCGTGTTTACAAACACGTCTACGAGAATGCGGCCGGGAACTGGGACATCTACGAGGCGTGCGAGGAGCTGGTGGACCTGGAGGACAACTTCCAGCTCTGGCGCTTCCGGCACCTGAAGACGGTGGAGCGGACCATTGGATTCAAGCGGGGAACCGGGGGCTCCTCCGGCGCTTCCTTCCTGCAGCGGGCGCTGGAACTGACCTTCTTCCCTGAGCTGTACGCCGTCCGGACCGAAATCGGCCGCTGACCGGGCAGGCCGGGGGAGCGCGCGTCATGCGCTATTTTTAGAGGGTGCTGATTTCTGACCGCGACATCCGAACCGAAATTGCCGACAAGCGGATTGTCCTCGATCCCTACGAACCCGGAATGGTCCAGCCCTCCAGCGTGGACGTGCGCATTGACCGGTTCTTCCGGCTCTTCGACAACCACAAGTACGCGCATATCGACCCGTCACTGGACCAGCCGGACCTGACCCGCCTGGTTGAGGTGGACCCGGACGAGCCGTTCATCCTGCATCCGGGGGAGTTTGTGCTGGGCTCCACCTACGAGACCGTCACGCTGCCCGATGACATTGCCGCCCGGCTTGAGGGCAAGTCCTCGCTGGGCCGGCTCGGCCTGCTGACGCACTCCACCGCCGGTTTCATTGACCCGGGATTCTCCGGCCACGTCACCCTGGAGCTCTCCAACATGGCCACCCTGCCGATCAAGCTCTGGCCCGGGTCCAAGATCGGCCAGCTGTGCTTCTTCCGGCTCACCTCGCCGGCGGAATTCGCCTACGGCTCCGGCAAGTACGGCAACCGCTACCAGGGCCAGCGCGGACCGACGGCGTCGCGCAGCCACCTGAACTTCCACCGCACCACGGTCTAGGCCCAGGAAGTTCTATACCTCCGGAACGACTATGCCTCCGGAACGACGGCGCGCGGTGCCTTCTCGGGAGAGCGGACCGGCAGCAGCGCCAGCAGGCCGAGGAACAGTACCAGCAGGATGCCGATGATGCCGTAACGCTGGGCGCCGAAGATCCCGATGAATGCTGCGAACAGCGCCGGTGCCAGGAAGCTCACGGCACGTCCGGTCGTGGCGTAGAGCCCGAAGAGTTCCGCCTCGTCGCCCGCCGGGGCCAGCCGGGCCAGGAACGCCCGGGACGCCGACTGGGCAGGACCAACGAACAGGCACAGCAGCAGGCCGAACACCCAGAACGTGGTGTCACCGGACCATTGCATCCCCAGCAGGTCCACGTCGTCGGGGCCGAGGACGGCGATCACCCCGCCGGAGACCAGCAGCCCGACCAATGAGAAGACAATGACATTCTTGGGTCCGACCCTGTCGTCCAGGAAACCGCCGATGATGGCACCGACGGCAGCCACCACGTTGCCGAAGATGGCAAAGATGATCACCTCGGACAGCAACCAGCCGAAGGTCCCGGAGGCAATCACGCCGCCGAAGGTGAAGACTGCGGCCAGGCCGTCGCGGAACACCGCACTGGCAAGCAGGAACCAGATGGTGTGCGGGCTGGTCTTGAAAATGGCCTTGATGCGGCGGAACAGCAGCCCGTACGAGGCAATGAAGCCGATGCCTGCGGCGCGTTCCTGCCGCGGGACTTCGGGCACGGCGAACATCACCGGCAGCGCAAACACGGCGAGCCAGACGGCCGCGAAGACCGCAACGGCACGGATGTTCAGGCCGTTCTCCGAGGTGACGCCGAACCAGCCGACGTCGGGATTAATGAAGCCGACCAGCACCAGCGCCAACGCGGCAATTCCGCCGACGTACCCCATGCCCCAGCCGAACCCGCTGACCCGGCCTATCGTGGCCGGCGTCGAAATCTGGGACAGCATGGCGTTGTAGTTGACGCCGGCGAATTCACTGAACACGTTGCCCAGCGCGATCAGCCCGACGCCGAGCAGCAGGAACTCGGGGCTCGGGAACACGAAGAAGCACAGGGCAGTGACGATGCAGATCAGCGCCGTATTGACCCCGAGCCAGGTTTTGCGCCGGCCGCCCGCGTCGGAGCGCTGACCCACCACCGGAGCCAGCACCGCCACGACAAGACCGGCCAGCGCAATGCCGTACCCCAGGACGGAGGAGGCATGAGCTTCACCGCCGAAGCTTTCCGAGGTCAGGTAGACGGTGAAAACAAAGGTGGTCATCACGGCGTTGAACGCTGCCGATCCCCAGTCCCAGGAAGCCCAGGCAAGAATCACCCGTTTCCTCACGTGCGGCCGTGCTGTGCCCGGGCCGGAGGAAACCCGTGGGTGTTCTGTTTTTGAGACCATAGCGCGATGCTATCGGTGCCGGCGGCCCGTCCGGAGCACAAACCCGGTACCGGCATGTCCTGCCGGCGGCTGCCGGAAGGCGGGAGCGGCTTCATGCGAGGTACTCGATGCGGCTTAGTCCTATGCCATGGGTAGAATGGATCTACGCCCTCTGACCACCACCTTGATAACTACAGCCGTATCTGCGGCTGGAAGACAGTCAAAAAAGCTCGGGAGATCTAGTGCTATTTGTGCTCACCGTTTTGTTTACGGTGGCATTGGTGGCGCCCTTATTGTTCCGCAGGTTCGGCCGGTCGGCCTTCTACATCCTTGCCGCCGTTCCCGCCGCGGCCTTCATCTGGCTGCTGCTCACGTTCGACCGCTACACCGGCGCCGACCAGACACTGGCCTCGGGCGCTCCCAACGCCCCGCCGTCGGTCATTATCCCCTGGATCCCCGACCTCCAGGTGGAGCTCGCGTTCCGGATGGACACGCTGGCCGCGGTCCTGTCGATCCTGATCCTTGGCGTCGGCTCGCTGGTCCTCTTCTATTGCGCCCGCTATTTCCGTCCCGGCGATGCCCAGATGGGCGCCTTCGGCTCCCAGCTGCTGGCCTTTGCCGCGGCGATGTTCGGGCTGGTGACCGCAGATGACCTGATCCTGCTGTTCATCTTCTGGGAACTGACCACCATCCTGTCCTACCTGCTGATCGGTTATTCGGCGCACCGGCTCTCGGCCCGCCGCGCCGCCCTGCAGGCGCTCATCGTCACCACCTTCGGCGGGCTGGCGATGCTGGTGGGAATGATCATGCTGGGGGAGGCAGCGGGGACATTCCGCATTTCCGCCATCCTGGCGATGGCGCCGGACCTGGTCTCCCGCGGCACGATGGTCGATGTCGCGGTTGTGCTGATGCTGCTCGGCGCGGTTTCCAAGTCAGCGCTGCTGCCGTTCCACTTCTGGCTGCCGGCAGCCATGGCCGCACCCACACCGGTCAGCGCGTACCTGCATGCCGCAGCCATGGTCAAAGCCGGCATCTATCTCATCGCCCGGCTGGCCCCCGGCTTCTCCGACTCCACCTACTGGCACGCCGTCGTGCTGGTCCTGGGCCTGTCCACCATGCTGCTGGGCGGCTGGCGGGCCCTGCGCCAGTACGACCTGAAGCTGATCCTGGCCTACGGCACGGTGAGCCAGCTCGGCTTCCTGACCCTGGTCGTGGGACTGGGCAACCGGGAAGCGGCAGTGGCCGGGCTTGGCCTGCTGCTGGCCCACGGCTTCTTCAAGGCCACACTGTTCCTGGTGGTCGGCATCATCGACCACCAGTCCGGCACCCGCGACCTGCGCAAGCTCTCCGGCATCTACCGCCGGGCCCCGCTGCTCTGCGCCGTGGCCGTGATCGGCGCCGCCTCGATGGCCGGGATCCCGCCGCTGCTGGGCTTCGTGGCGAAGGAATCGGTCTACGAGACGTTCGTCCACTACGCCGAGCACGAGGGCACGGTTGCCGCAGCGGTCCTGCTGGCCGGCGTCGTCATCGGCTCCATCCTCACCCTGGCCTACAGTGCCCGGTTTGTCTGGGGCGGCTTCGCGGGCAAGACCGGCAGCGAGCCCACCGCCTTCAAGCCGGTTCCGGCGGCCTTCCTCACCGCCCCGGCCATCCTTGCTGTGGCCACTGTGCTCTTCGGCCTCTGGCCGGCGCCGCTGGATGCGGCGATCGTCTCCTATGCGGGCCTGTTCCCGGCCGACGGCGAGCCCACCCACCTGGCGCTGTGGCACGGCTTCACCACCGCGCTGCTGCTCACGGCTATCACCATCGCCGCCGGGCTGGCGCTGTTCTGGCAGCGGGTGCGGGTGGAACGCCTGCAGGCACGTTTCACCGCTCCGCTGGACGCCGAACGTTCCTACCGCGGCATTGTGGGCGTGCTCGACGACGTCGCCGTTTGGGTCACCGGGCGCACGCAGCGCGGTTCGCTGATGTTCTACCTGTTCGTCATCCTGACGGTGGCGGTGATAACCCCGCTGACCGCCCTGGTCGTGGTCGGCGCGCCCCTGCCCGAGCAGTTCCACTGGTTCGACTCGCCGCTGCAGGCAGTCATCGGGGTTGGCATCATCCTCGGCGCCGTGGCCGCGGCCCGGGCCAACAAGCGCTTCCTGGCCGTGCTGATGGTCAGCGTGACCGGCTACGGTATTGCCCTGATCTTCGCCCTGCAGGGAGCCCCGGACCTGGCGCTGACCCAGATGCTGGTGGAAACCATTGTGCTGGTCGCGTTTGTGCTTGCCCTGCGGTCGCTGCCGGCCCGGCTGTGGAAGCGGGAACCCTCCGGGCACCGCCTGCTGCGGGCGCTGCTGGGGATCGGCTTCGGTACCGCCATGGTGGTCATCGCCATGACGGCCATGGCCTCACGCGTTGCCGAACCCATTTCGCTGGCTTTCCCGAACCTGGCCTACGAGGTGGGCGGCGGTGCCAACATCGTCAACGTCACCCTCGTCGACATCCGGGCGTGGGACACCTTCGGCGAGATCTCGGTGCTGGCCATGGCCGCCACCGGTGTTGCCTCCCTGATCTTCGTGCGCGGCCGCGGCGACAAGCGGCGCCGCGCGGAGAACGTGGCCACCGGCTCCGTGGACCGCGGGCGCGAGTATTTCGCAGCCTCGGGCCGGCAGGAGGCCACGCTGGCGATGGCCCGCAAGTTCTCCAGCGTCAGCCGAGACGCGTGGCTGGTGGCCGGGCGCACCCTGGCCCCGGAACGGCGCTCCATCATCTTCGAGGTGGTCACCCGCCTGCTGTTCCACTCGGTGATCATGTTCTCGATCTACCTGTTGCTGGCCGGGCACAACCTGCCCGGCGGCGGGTTCGCCGGCGGGCTGATGGCAGGGCTCGCCCTGACCATCCGCTATCTCGCCGGCGGCCGCTTCGAACTGGCCGAGGCCAGCCCGGTCAGCGCCGGCCTGCTGCTCGGCGGCGGGCTGGGCCTGGCCGGACTGTCAGCAGCTGCACCGCTGGCCTTCGGCGGACAGATCCTGCAAAGCGCCATCATCAAGTTCACCTGGCCTGTCTTCGGCGAGATCAAGTTCGTCACCTCCACCATTTTCGACATCGGCGTGTACCTGGTGGTGGTGGGGCTGGTCCTGGATGTCCTGCGCAGCCTGGGCTCTGAAATCGACGAACGCAGCGAGGGTGGCTCCGCTCCCGAGGCGGAGCTGGTGGAACCCGAACCCGAAGTCCCCGCCACCGAAGAACGAGAAGAAGAAGAGGAGGAGGTGTCCCGATGAGCGTCAACATCACCTTCATGGTCATCATGGGCGCGTTATACGCCTGCGGCATCTACCTGCTCCTCGAGCGCAGCCTGACGCGCGTGGTGCTGGGACTGACCATGCTCACCAACGCCACGAACATCCTGCTGCTCTCCACCGGCGGCTTCCAGGGCCTGGCTCCGCTGTTCAACCCGGGCATCGCGGCGGAGGACTACAACGATCCGCTGCCGCAGGCCTTTATCCTGACGTCGATCGTGATTTCCTTCTCGGTGACCGCGTTCATGCTGGGCATCATCTACCGCTCCTGGGTGCTGAGCCGCCAGGACGAGGTCCAAGACGATATCGAAGACCGCCGCGTGGCAAGCCAGAGCAGCTTCGACGCGGAAGACGACGCCGACGTCCCCGAGGACACTACCGAATTCACACCGCCCGAAGAGGCTGAAGAGGCGCCGGGTTCCCTGCGTGCCACCGGTCAGAGCACCAGCCCGGAGGCCAAGGAATGAACACCATAAGTCTGGCCCCGCTGGCCGTGGTCCTGCCGTTCTTCGGCGCCGCCCTGGCCTTCATCCTGATCCGGCACACACGCGCCCAGCGTGTCATCAGCATCAGCATCCTGTCCGTGACGCTGATCCTCGAGGTGTTCCTGCTGTTCGCCGTCTGGGAGACCGGCGCGCAGGCCGTGAACCTGGGCGGCTGGCTGCCGCCGGTGGGCATCACCATGGTGGTGGACCAATTCTCGGCCCTGATGCTGGTGGTTTCCTCGGCCGTGAGCCTGGCGGTCCTCATCTACGCCGCAGGGCAGGGCATGACCGACGGCGACGAAGACGGGCCGATCTCGATCTTCCACCCGACCTACCTGATCCTGGTGGCAGGAGTGTCCAACGCCTTCCTCGCCGGGGACCTCTTCAACCTCTATGTCGGGTTCGAAATCCTGCTCACGGCCAGCTACGTGCTGATGACCCTCGGCGGAACCACCCCGCGCATCCGCGCCGGCGTCACCTACGTCGTCGTCAGCGTGGTCTCCTCGCTGCTGTTCCTGATCACCATTGCGATGATCTACGCAGCCACCGGCACGGTGAACATGGCTGACCTGGCCGTGAAACTGGCCGACCTGGACCAGGGCACCCAGCTGATGCTGCACCTGATGCTGCTGGTGGCCTTCGGGATCAAGGCTGCCGTTTTCCCACTGTCCTTCTGGCTCCCCGACTCCTACCCGACGGCGCCGGCTCCGGTCACCGCGGTGTTCGCCGGCCTGCTGACCAAGGTTGGCGTCTACGCCATGGTCCGCACCGAAACCCTGCTCTTCCCCGGCGACCGGATCAACACCCTGCTGATGGTGGTGGCGGGGCTGACCATGCTGGTGGGCATCCTCGGTGCGCTGGCACAGACCGACATCAAGCGAATGCTCTCCTTCACCCTGGTAAGCCACATCGGCTACATGGTCTTCGGGCTGGCGGTCGGCTCGGTGGTGGGCATCGGGTCAGCGGTGTTCTACGTGGTCCACCACATTACGGTCCAGACTTCCCTGTTCCTGGTCACCGGCCTGATTGAACGGCGGGGCGGGACCGCGAACATGGACCGCTTGGGCGGGCTGGCCAAACTCTCCCCGCTGCTTGGCGTCCTCTACTTCATCCCCGCGATCAACCTCGCGGGCATCCCGCCGTTCTCCGGCTTCCTCGGGAAACTCGGGCTCATGGAGGCCGGCGTGGACCTCGGGACACCGCTGGCTTTCGTCCTCGTGGGAGCCAGCGTGGTGACCAGCCTGCTGACCCTGCTGGTGATGGCCCGGGTCTGGAACCGCGCCTTCTGGCGGACCCCGGAAGACGCCGTGCATCCGGATCCGATCCTGCTGGCGACCGGCACCGACGGTTCCTCGCTGCGCCACTCCGGCGACGTCAACGAAAAGTCCACCGGCAAGTTCGCCGGCCGCGACGCCGTGGACCTGCTGCCGCGCACCATGGTGTACCCAACGGTGGGGCTCGTGGCCCTGGGTGTCTCGCTGACCGTCCTGGCCGGCCCGCTGTTCTCGCTGAGCGACAACGCGGCGCAGGACCTGGTGGACCGCACCCCGTACATTGAAGCAGTCCTCGGAGAGGGGGCAGGCCAATGACCCGCAAGGCACAAATGCGCAACCGGCCCCGCGTCCCGCTGCTCAAGGAAATCCCGCTGCTGATCTGGCTGGTGTTCCTCTGGGGCGCCCTTTGGCAGGACTTCAGCGCCGGCAACCTGATCTTCGGGGCCGTCATTGCCTTCATCGTGGCCAATATCTTCTACCTGCCCCCGGTGGAGCTCAGCGGCCGGTTCAATCCGCTCTACGCCCTGGGCTTCGCGGTCCGGTTCTTCTACAAGCTGGTCCAGGCCAGCTTCGAGGTGCTGTGGCTCTCGCTCGCCAAGGGGCCGAACATCAAGAACGCCGTAGTGGGGGTGAAGCTGCGCAGCCACTCGGACCTGCTGGTCACTGCCACCGGACACTCCCTTTCGCTGATTCCCGGCTCCCTGGTGGTTGAGGTGGACCGCTCCACTTCCACCCTGTACCTGCACTGCCTGAACGTCTCAACCCCGGAGCAGGCGGACCGGGTCCGCAAGGATGTCCGGGACACCGAGTCCTGGCTGATCCGGACCATCGGCACCCGCGAAGACCTCGAGGTGCTCAAGGCCGAGCAGGCCCTGGCCCGCCGGAAGCCGGCAGACGGTACCGGAACGACACCAGGGACAACGACACCAGGGCCCGGGAACACCGCAACCAGCCGCAAGGGAGGCTCCGCATGATGGATATCTTCGTGGTCATTGTGGCCGTCATGCTGGCCCTGGCAGCGGCCGGAGCCATCTTCCGCATCGCCCGCGGACCGTCCATCCTGGACCGGGTCCTGGCTGCCGACGTGCTGCTGACCATTGTGGGCGCGGCCCTGGCCACCGACATGATCGTGAACCGCAACCTGAACTACCTGGCGCTCCTGGTGTCTATTTCCCTCATCGGGTTCATCGGCTCCGTGACCGTTGCCCGCTTCGTTACGGACAGGAGGTAGCCCGTGAGCCAGGAACTGAATGACCTGATTGTTGGAATCCTGATGGTGGGCGGGGCCTTGATGTCCCTGGCCGCGGCGATCGGCCTGATCCGGTTCCCCGACCTGATGAGCCGTATGCATGCCGCGTCCAAGCCGCAGGTGCTGGGCCTGCTGCTGTTCCTGATGGCGATGGCGGTGCAGTTCGAAAGCTGGGCGCTGCTGCCGGTGCTGGCTGTGTGCTGGCTGTTCATGATCCTCACCGCGCCGGTGTCCGCCCACATGATCGGCCGGGCCGGCTACCGGACCAAGCACCTGCGCCCGGAGCTGCTCACCATCGACGAGCTGGACGACGTCGTCGGCCGGGCCCAGGAACTGCTGCGGCAGGCCAAGACCGGAACCACGGCCGCTGCCGTTAAAGAGGACCCGCTGGTGGATGATGATCCCGGCGCGCATCCCGCGGCAGGTTCGTTGGACGACGACGCCGTACCCGCGGCGCCCGCGGAAACCCCCGAGGCGCGACCCGGGGTTGTGTCCGGAGCCGAAGCCCAGACACATCAGGGCGCCCGCCACCCGGGACACAGTCCCGAGGGCTGAGCGCCCTGCGGTAAAACGAAGCTGCGGCGGCTAGACGACCTCGGGGGTCTTCTTGTAGCGCTCGATGGCGCGCTGCGTGCCGCGCGTGGTCAGCACCCGGATACCCTGGCTGACCGCACCGGAGACGACGGCGAAGATCACGGCGGTGCGCAGGCTGACGTCCAGGACGCCGTCGTTGTCCCGGGGCGGTTCGTTGCCCGTGACTCGCGTCCAGACGAAGTCCAGGACTTTTGCGGACAGCAGGCCGGCGCCGATGCTGACACCGGTAGCGAGCAGTTTGAGGATCAGGTTCATGGAGGCTCCTAGCGATTGGGCTTTTCCCCAACCCTACCGCCGGACCCTCCCAAAGGCGTGCCTTCGGTGTGTAGAGTGGGGAGCGCAAAACACACGACAGGGGAGCGCCGCTTCCCCGCGCTGGCTTCGGCCCGCAGCGGGAGGCATCCGGCGCTGAGAGTGCGGACATCCGCAGACCCTCGAACCTGATCCGGTTAGTACCGGCGCTAGGGAGTCGAGATCTCACGGGGCACCGTGGCACACCGCCACGGCCAGCCCCTCCCCTCCTGTACCTCAGGAGGATTTTTTCATGAAGCAGCACATTTCAAAGGCCCGGCCCACCTCCCTGCGCCGCCCGTGGCGGGTGGTGGACATTGTGGTCGCCTCAGTCCTGGCCGTGGCCGTCGGCGTTATCTTCTGGGCCTGGTCATTGGCCTACGGGGGAGTGGAAGCCCTGTTCCTGGCCTTCCCCCCGCTGGGCGGCCTCTACACCGGCGGCTGGCTGATCGCCGGCGTGCTCGGGGCGTTGATCATCCGCAAACCCGGCGCTGCCATTTACTGCGAGGTCCTCGCCTCGGCCGTCTCCGGCGTCCTGGGCACCCAGTTCGGCCTCTCCGTGCTGCTCTCCGGGTTCCTCCAGGGCCTGGGCGCCGAGCTGGTATTCCTGGCCTTCCTCTACCTCCGGTACACCCTGCCGGTGGCGCTGCTGGCCGGCCTGGTCTCGGGCCTTTTCCTCGGCGCCAGCGAGAGCATCCTCTACAAGCCGGAATGGGCCCTGCAGTGGCAGGCACTGTACACAGTGTTCGCCGCCGTTTCGGGTGCCGTCATAGCCGGCCTCGGCTCCTGGCTGGCCGCCCGGGCATTGGCGCGTACCGGTGTGCTGGCCCCTTTCGCCTCCGGGCGGGCAGCGGACGTGCGCTCCGATGCCCGGGCCTAGTACCGTCTCCGCTCCGGTAGCCGTCAGCGCCCGGGATTTCAGCTGGCGGCACGCCGGCCGGCGCAGTCCGGCGCTCTCCTCGCTGACCCTGGACATCGCGGCCGGCGAAAAGGTACTGCTGCTCGGTGCCTCCGGAGCGGGCAAATCCACGCTGCTGCACGCCCTGGCCGGAGTCCTCGGCGAAGGTTCCGGCCCCGATGCCGCCGGCGAGCAGCATGGCAGCCTGACCCTGGACGGGGTTGACCCGCTGCAGGCGCACGGCCGAGCCGGGCTGGTGCTGCAGGACCCCGATTCGCAACTGGTGCTCTCCCGGGTGGGGGACGAGGTGGCCTTCGGCGCGGAGAACCTCCGCGTTCCGCCGCAGGAGATCTGGGAACGGGTCCGGACGTCCCTGGACGACGTCGGCCTGGCGGTGCCGCTGCACCATTCCACTGCCGCACTTTCCGGCGGCCAGAAGCAGCGCCTGGCCCTGGCCTCGGTGCTGGCGATGCGCCCGGGCCTGCTGCTGCTTGATGAGCCCACGGCGAACCTTGACCCCGACGGCGTGACCGAGGTGCGGGCCGCCGTCGAACGCGTACTGGCCCGAACCGGCGCAACCCTGATTGTGGTGGAGCACCGGGTGGCCGTCTGGGCGGACGTGGTGGACCGCGTGGTGGTCCTCGCGGCCGGCGGCGGAATCCTGGCCGACGGGCCGCCCGGCCAGGTGCTTTCCGACCCCGGAACCCGCGCCCGGCTCGCCGCAGCCGGGGTGTGGCTGCCCGGAGCCGCCCCCGACGTGGCCGGGCCGGCCCCGGGTTCCCCCGGAGCGCCGTTGCTTGAAGCACTCGGCCTCAGCGCCGGGCGGCCCAAAGCACCTGCTGTGCTGCGCGGAGTGGATCTGGAGCTGCGCGCCGGAAGCGCGCTGGGCATCACCGGCCCCAACGGGGCCGGGAAATCGACGCTGGCCCTGACCCTGGGCGGACTGCTGAAACCCGCGGCCGGAACCCTGCAGGCGGCACCGGCGCTGGCCGGGCGCGCCGGCACCGCGCCGTGGCGCTGGAAGTCCACCGACCTGGTGACCCGGATCGGGACCGTCTTCCAGGAACCAGAGCACCAGTTCCTGGCCCCGACGGTGCACGACGAGCTGGCGTTCGGCCCGCGGCGCACCGGGCACCGGTCCGAAACGGACATCGCCGGCCTGGTCCAGGCCCTGGCCGAACGGCTGCGGCTTACCGCCCTGCTGGACGCCAACCCCTTCACGCTCTCCGGCGGGGAGAAGCGCCGCCTGTCGGTTGCCACCATGATCGCCACGGAACCGGACATCCTGCTCCTGGACGAACCCACCTTCGGGCAGGACGCCAATACCTGGGCCGAACTGGTGGGCCTGCTCCGCTCCCTGCTGGCCGAGGGCAAGGCGGTGGTCTCGGTGACTCATGACGCCGAATTCCTGGCCGCGCTGGGCGGAAACCTCCTGCGCGTGGAGCACGGCACCGCCCTGGCCGGAGCGGTGGCATGAGGGCAGGCGTGAGCACTGGCATGAACGGCGCGGCGGACCTGCGCAATCCTTCCGCCCGGCCGGCGGGAACCCTGCTGGAACGCGCCAATCCACTGTCGAAGGTGGCTGCGGCGCTGGCCCTGACCGTGGCCGTGCTCCTGACCGTGGACTGGGTCAGCTCAGCCGTTGTGCTGGCCGGAGAGCTGGTGCTGCTGCCGCTGTTGAGGATCTCCCCGCTGGCCCTGTTCAAACGTGTCTGGCCCCTGGTCATCGCGGCGCTGATCGGAGCCTGGGGCACGGCATTGCTGGCGGAAAAGACCGGCAGCGTGCTGCTGGACGCCGGCCCGCTGCTGTTCACCACAGACTCGGTGGGAGCCGGAATAGCGATTGGGCTGCGCGGGCTGGCAATCGCCCTGCCCGGGATCTATCTGCTGCTGTCCACCGATCCCACCGACCTCGCGGATGCCCTCGCGCAGAAGCTGCGCCTGCCCCAGCGGTTTGTCCTCGGGGCCCTGGCTGCCATGCGCCTGGTGGGCCTGCTGGTGTCCGAGTGGCAAAGCCTGGGCATGGCCCGGCGGGCACGAGGTGTCGGTGCCGACGCCGGGGCCCTGGCCCGGGTGCGGTCCTTCGGCGGCCAGGCTGTGGTGCTGCTGGTCCAGGCCGTCCGGCGGGCCACCCGGCTGGCAGCGGCAATGGAGGCCCGGGGCTTCGGCAACGGCGCCCGGACCTGGGCGCGGACCTCGGTTTTCACCGCACTCGATGCCTGGATCACCCTCTACGGGGTGGTGCTGGCCGCCGCCGCACTGGCAGCTGCGGCAGCGGCCGGCACCTTCAACTTCATCCTGACCTGACCGGCTGCACCGACCTGACCGGCTGCACTGACCTGACCGGCTGCACAGATCTGACCGCTTAGAGGGCCTCGTGCAGCAGCGCCGTAAGCTCCTCGGTCAGCGCGGGGGAGGAGCTGATCGGAGTGCCGTCGATCGAGGTGACCGGCGCAAGGAGGCGGATGCTGGAAACCAGCCACACGGCGTCGGCCTCCATCAGGTGCACGGGCTCCAGCGGCCCGTAACCGAGCGCCCAGCCCGCGGCTTCGGCGGCGTCGAACAGGGCGCGCTGCGTGGTGCCGGGCAGGATCCCGCTTTCCAGCTCGGGAGTCAGCAGGGTCTTCACGCCGTCCTCCTCGACCGCCAGGATCACCGTGGACGTGGGGCCCTCCAGGACTTTGCCGTCGGAGGAGGTGAAGATCGCGTCGTCGGCGCCGTTGGCCTTGGCATAACGCAGGGCCGCCATATTGACGGCGTAGGAGAGGGTCTTGGCGCCTAGCAGCAGCCACGGCGCCCGCTCGGCCAGCGTGCTGTCGTAGCCCCGGTCAAGGAGCACGACGGCGAGGCCCTGGCTGGAGCGTTCCCGCGCCCCGGCCGGAACGGGGGAGACCGAAACCCAGGCGGTGGGGGCATCGGAGCCTTCCGCGCCGCGGGTCAGCAGCAGTTTCACCACGGCCTCGCCCGTCCCTGCACGGAGCAGGTGCTCGGACAGTGCCGTGGCGACGGCGCGCTCCCAGGCCCCGCGGTCCGGGGAGTCGAGCTCGAGGGTGTGCGCGGAGGCCGCCAAACGGTCCAGATGCGCGCCCATTTTGCGCGGCTGCCCGCCCACGGCCAGCATCGATTCGAAAACGCCGTCGCCGCGGGTCGCCCCGAGGTCCGTCGCGAGGAGGGCAGGGGCGGCGGCATCTGCAATGCGGCCTTCGGGGTGGCGGGGGTCCAGGAATACCAGAACAGTCATATGCCCAGCCTAGTTTGCCCTCCGGGCAGACTAGGCTATTGAGGGGGACAAGCCGGCTGATAGGAGCATCGTGTGTGGGTGGCATTAACGGGATCGGCGCTGCCCTTCTGGATCGGCACGGCCCTGACAGTGCTCGACTACGTGATCCGGATCGTGGCCCTGGGAATTGTTCCGGGCAACCGGCGCCCCACCACGGCCATGGCCTGGCTGCTGGGCATCTTCTTCCTGCCGGTGCCGGGGATCATGCTGTTCCTGCTCTTCGGCAACTTCCGGTTCTCCGGACGCCGGGCCAGGCGGCAGGCCGAAATCAACCGGGCGGTGCGCGAAAACACCCGGGAGCTGGAGGCCGAGGGCAGCTCGTATTCCGGCCCGGAATGGGTTGTCTCAGCCACTGAGCTGAACCGCCGGCTGGGCTCGTTCCCCAGCCTGGACGGAAACAAGGTGCAGCTGCAGCGGGACTACGAGGAGTCCATCCGCGAAATGACCGAGGTTGTCAGGGGCGCCCGGCATTACGTGCACGTCGAGTTCTACATCATGAGCTACGACGGCGTGACCCATGACTTTTTCGAGGCGCTCAAGGACGCCGCCGCCCGCGGAGTCCGGGTGCGCCTGCTCTTCGACCACATCGGCACCCTGCGCGTGAAGGGCTACCGCCGGCTGCTGCGGGAGCTGCGCAGCAGCGAGATCCAGTGGCGCCGCATGCTGCCGATCCTGCCGTTGCGCGGCCAATGGCGCCGGCCGGACCTGCGCAACCACCGCAAAATCCTGGTGGTCGATGGAAACGTGGCCTTCACCGGGTCGCAGAACCTGGTGGAGCCCTCCTACCGGAAGCCGCGCAACCGGACAATGGGCCGCAAATGGGTGGAGCTCATGGCCCGGGTCGAAGGACCGGTCGTGGATGAAATCAACGTGGTGTTCGCCACGGACTGGAATGCCGAGACCGACGAAAATCTGGAACGGGAACTGAGCCTGTACGAGTGGCACAACCATCCGGGCGACGTGACCTGCCAAGTGGTGCCCAGCGGGCCGGGTTTCACCACGGAGAACAACCTGCGCCTGTTCACCTCCCTGATCTACTCGGCGTCGGAGCGGATTTCCATCACCAGCCCGTACTTCGTGCCGGACGATTCGCTGCTCTATGCCATTACGACGGCGGCCCAGCGCGGCGTTGAGGTGGAGCTCTTTGTCTCCGAGAAGGGCGACCAGTTCCTGGTACACCATGCCCAGCGGTCCTATTACGAGGCGCTGCTCGAGGCGGGCATCCGGATCTACCTGTATCCCAAACCGCTGGTGCTGCATGCCAAGCATTTCACCATCGACAACGAGGTGGCGGTGCTCGGCTCCTCGAACATGGATATGCGCTCCTTCTCCCTGAACCTGGAAGTGTCCATGATGATGTTCGACGGCAGTATCGTGGCCGACATGCGGCGGCTCGAAGACACCTACCGGGCGATGTCACGGGAGCTGCTGCTCGCGGACTGGGTGGGCCGGCCGGTGGCGCAGCGCTACATCGACAACGTCTGCCGTCTCACCGCCACCCTGCAGTAGCCAGTTAGTCACTCCTGCGGGAACGTGGCGCCCAGCGCGCTGAGCACGCCGCAGGCCTTCGCCCGTACTTCCTCCCACTCCTGCCCGGGGTCCGAGCCGGCAGTGACGGCTCCGCCCACGCCCAGGACCAGTTCCCCGTCCCGGATTTCCAGGGTGCGGATCACCACGGAAAGATCTGCGGCTCCCGTCAGCGAGAACCAGCCGGCGACGCCGGAGTAGGGGCCGCGCGCTGCGCCCTCCAACGTCTCGAGGATCGCCATGGTGCTGATCTTGGGGGCACCGGTCATCGAGCCGGGCGGGAAAGCCGCGGCGATGGCCTCAGCCCGGGAGGCAGAGGGAGCCAGCTGCGCGTCGACCGTGCTGACCAGCTGGTGCACGGTGGCGTAGCTTTCCACCACGCACAGCCGGGGGACGGTCACGGAGCCCGGGACCGCCGACCGGGACAGGTCGTTGCGCAACAGGTCCACGATCATGACGTTTTCCGCACGGTCTTTCACCGAGGAGGTCAGTTCCGCTTCGAGCGCGCGGTCCTCCACCGGGCCTGCTCCGCGCGGACGGGTCCCCTTGATGGGTTCGGCCCGCATCCGGCCGGCATCGTCCAGAGCCAGGAACCGCTCCGGGGAGGTTCCGGCCAGGCTGTAACCATCAAAGCGGAGCAGGGAGGCGAACGGTGCCGGGCTGCGCCGGCGCAGGGCGCGGTACAGCGCGAGGACCCCGGGACGATCCAAGGGTGCCGGCAGCCGGGCGGTGAGGGAGGTGGTCAGGCAGACTTCATACGAGTTCCCGTCCGCGATTTCCCGCTGCGCGGCCCGGACCTTGGCCAGATAGGATTCCCGGTTGTCCCGGACGGTGAACTGCGGGACGGGCAGCGCGTGCCCAGGCTCCTGGCCAGGTCCGGCGTCCGTATCGGCGGTCTGCGCCGCGGAGAGCACCCGCGCCGCGGCCGCCACGGAGGCAACCCAGCCGCCGTCGGCTTCCGCCAGCGTGAGCGCGTACAGGCACCGGCGATGGTGGTCCAGCACCACGGCCCGGCCCGCGAAGATCAACGCAGCGTCAGGTGCGGCGCCGGGTGCGGGTCCGATGTCGGATCCGCCGGTCTCGCGCTTGAGCTCATATCCGAGGAAGCCCAGCCAGCCCAGGGCGAAGCCACACGGATAATCTCCGGGGACTAAGGCGCGGGAGGCGCCCCATTCCCCGTCCAGCCAGGAGAAGAACGGCCCGGGCCGCGACGCCGTGACCGGCCCCGACACCACGGTGGTCATCCCCGAGCGGTGCTCGGCGTACCTGCCGCGCACCCCGCCGTCGTCGGCCATGATGCTGAACCGGCTGCGCTCGGCGATGTGGGCGGCACCGGCGGAGGAAGCAGGGAAGGCCGCGGGGGCGGCAGGGGTGGCAGTGGCGGCAGGGGCAGCGGCGCTGGAACTGTCCAGCCAGACGGCACGCGGCGCATCCGCGTACAGTGCGGCAAAGAGCTCTGCCGGATCCGCCCAGGCATCGATCCGCTCCACCTTCACCGTGTGCGTGCCGGGACCGGCGCCCGGCCACAACGGCTGCAGCCGGGGCAGCTGCAGGTCGGCCAGGGCGCGCAGGACATAACCGGCGGCAGCCCCCGGGGTTCCGTACCGGTGCTGCCGGTTCACGGTCAGGTCGGCGCGGGATGCCGCGGGGTCCGCCTGTGCCCAGGCCCGTTCCTGTGCGGCCCAGCGCTCCCAATGCGGGGCGTAGGTCTCGCCGTCGCGCTCCAGCGCCTGCTCGCGGCGCAGCTGCTCCGGAGCCTGCACCCACACTGCAACGTCGAGCAGGTGCCGCACCCCGGCATGGGAAGCGCCCACGCCCTCCAGGATGACGATCTCCGCCGGCTCGGTGCTGCGGGCCTCCCCGGGGCGGCCCGCCTCCCAGTCCCAGGCCTGCCAGGTAGCCCGGCGGCCGGCGGCCAGCGGTTCGGCAATATGGCTGCGGTAGTACGCGATGCCGGCGGCCAACCCGTCCCAGCCGGGATAAATGTCCTCCAGGTGAAACAGCGAGACCCGGTGGTGGGCGCGCAGTGCTGCCGCCAGCTCAATGGCGAGGGTGGTTTTTCCGGCGCCCGAAAAGCCGTCGACGGCGATGAGCACGGGCAGTGCGGAAGTGGCGGCTGCGGTCCGGGCAGCGGCAGCGGTTGCGGCTGCGGAGGGGAGGTTCATTTAGCGGGCGGTGCCCGAGGGTGAATCCAAGGCCGCAGCTACGTATTGCACCACCCCGGGCACCGCGGCGGAAATCAGGGCGTAGGAGGAATCGAAGTCGCTCATGTCTCCGTACCAGGGATCGTCGATCCCCAGCTGTTCCTGCGGCACGCCGGCCGCGGCCGGATCGAAGCTGCGGATCAGGCGGACCTTGTCCCGGTCAGCCTCAGTGGGCGCCCGGTCCTGCAGCTCCTGCAGGTGCCCATTGTCCAAGGCCAGAATCAGGTCGAGGCGGGCAAACTCTTCCGCCTCAAAGGCGCGGGCGTGGAATGCCTCGACGCTGGCCGCGGGAAAACCGTGGTTGAGCAGTTCGCTCTTGGCACGGTTGTCCATGGGGCGGCCGGCTTCCCAGGCGGTAACGCCGGCGGAAGTCACCTCGACGGCGGTCCCCAGGCCCGCATTCTCGAAGGCGCGGACCAGGCAGAACTCGGCCATGGGTGAGCGGCAGATGTTGCCGGTGCAGACGGCACTGATGCGGTACATCTCCCCAGCCTATCGACTGGCGGGCCGGGACGGCCGGTGCTGCGGCCGGGTGCGCGGCTTGCCGGTGGCCTAGGCCCAGGCAAGCACCTCGCCCGAGGGCATCAGGAACCAGCCATCCGGGGCCTGTGCCCAGCGCCGCCAGCCGCCGGCTATCCGTTCCAATCCGGCCTGGTCGGTCAGCTCACGTTCCAGCGCCTGCCCGGCGAAGGCCGAGTGCAGCACCCGGTCCGCCCAGCCGCCGCCGAACCAGTCCCGGCGCTCCGGCGTGGCATAGAGCCAGCTCGACGCGGAGGGCTCAAACTCGGTGAAACCGGCCTCAAGGATCCATGCCGTGAGCCGCCGTCCGGCGTCGGGTTCTGCGGCATTGCCGCGGGCGATGAGCTGGTAGGTATCCATCCACTCGGTAAGTTCGGGGAGCTCCGGATACCAACTCATGCCGTGGAAATCGGCGTCGCGCACCGCCACGATCCCGCCGGGCCGCGTGACCCGGCGCATTTCACGCAGGGCTGCCACCGGGTCGGCCAGATGCTGCAGCACCTGGTGCGCGTGCACGACGTCGAACGTTCCGTCGGGATAGTCGAGGTCATACACGTTGCCTGCCGCGAATTCGATGTTCGTCAGGCCCCGGGCCGCGGCGGTCCGGCGTGCCTGGGCCACCACGTCCTCCGACGGGTCCACTCCGGTCACCATGCCGGGGTCCACGAGGTTCGCGAAGTCAGCCGTGATGCTGCCCGGCCCGCAGCCCACGTCCAGCACGTTCATGCCGGACTCGAGGTAGGGCAGCAGATAGGCCGCGGAATCGGCGGCTGTCCGGGTGGCATGGGCGGCCACCACGCTTTCGTGGTGGCCGTGCGAATACTGTTCGGGGCACATAGGGGGAGGATACGCGGCAGTGGTTCCCGGCGCCCGGAGTTTTCGCCGTGTGTCGGTTCCGGACGCGCAGGCGAGCGGCGCCTAGATCCGCAGGCGAAGCGGCGGGGTGGACACCGGCCCTCCGCAGCGTTCGGAGCCGCCCACCCGCTTCCAGTCCAGGGGGAAGTCCTGCTCCGCCAGAATCTCTCCGGACGCAGCCCAGGCCCGCACCGTGACGGAATCGGGTGCACCCATATCGAGGAAGAACTCCCAGGTATCCGCGTCGGCTGCGCCGGCGTCGACACCGGCGTCGCTGGAAGGATCCGCGGCGGAGGCCGAGGGGAAGGGCGGGTCCACCGGAGTAAAACCGGACTTTGCATCCGCCGTCCGGGTGGAACAGGATCCGTCGGCGCACAGCTCCAGGCGCTGCACGGCACCGGCATCGCCTTCCACCTCGATGCTCACGCTGTTGATCCAGCCGATCGCCGGGCAGGCGTTGGAGCAGGAGACCAGCGGCCAGCAGGCTGCCGCCGCCGCAGCCCAAAGAGCGGTCCTCCTTCGCGTTCCCATGGCGCCAGTATAGGTCCGGGCCGTCAAGGGCCGGGCTCCCATTTGACCGAGTTGAGTCTCCTCGGCTCAACTTTGTTTGACAATGAACTGCTCCTGAGTAGAGTTGAGTGCAGAACGCTCAAGACGCGTCCCGGGGGCAGTGCATGGGTTATAGATCCAGAACATATTCCTCTTCGGGCCGCGGTTTTCCACGGAAAGAGAGAAGCAACATGTCACGTGCAGTAGGTATTGACCTTGGAACCACCAACTCGGTTGTCTCCGTCCTCGAAGGCGGCGAGCCCACCGTTATCGCCAACGCAGAAGGCGGCCGCACCACGCCGTCGGTAGTCGCTTTCGCGAAGTCCGGTGAAATCCTGGTCGGCGAAATCGCCAAGCGCCAGGCCGTGAACAACATTGACCGCACCATCTCCTCCGTGAAGCGCCACATGGGCACCGACTGGAAGGTGGACATTGACGGCAAGAACTACACCGCCCAGGAAATCTCCGCCCGCATCCTGCAGAAGCTGAAGTCCGACGCCGAGTCGTACCTGGGTGAGAAGGTCACGGACGCCGTGATCACCGTTCCCGCGTACTTCAACGACGCCGAGCGCCAGGCCACCAAGGAAGCCGGCGAGATCGCGGGCCTGAACGTGCTGCGTATCGTCAACGAGCCCACGGCTGCCGCACTGGCCTACGGCCTGGACAAGGGCAAGGAAGACGAGCTCATCCTGGTCTTCGACCTCGGCGGCGGAACGTTCGACGTTTCCCTGCTCGAAGTCGGCAAGGACGAGGACGACTTCTCCACCATCCAGGTGCGCGCCACCGCCGGTGACAACCGCCTCGGCGGCGACGACTGGGACCAGCGCGTCGTGGATTACCTGCTGGGCCAGGCCAAGGCCAAGGGTGCAGACCTGTCCAAGGACAAGATTGCCCTGCAGCGCCTGAAGGAAGCTGCCGAGCAGGCCAAGAAGGAACTCTCCTCCGCGACCTCCACCAACATCTCGCTGCAGTACCTCTCGGTTACCGCCGACGGTCCGGTGCACCTGGACGAGCACCTTTCCCGTGCCAAGTTCCAGGACCTGACCAAGGACCTGCTGGACCGCACCAAGAAGCCGTTCAAGGACGTCATCTCCGAGGCCGGCATCAAGGTTTCCGACATCGACCACATCATCCTCGTCGGTGGTTCCACCCGCATGCCTGCCGTCACCGAACTGGTGAAGGAACTGGCCGGCGGCCAGGAGCCGAACAAGGGCGTCAACCCGGATGAGGTCGTCGCCGTCGGCGCCGCACTGCAGGCCGGTGTCCTGAAGGGCGAGCGCAAGGACGTCCTGCTGATCGACGTCACCCCGCTGTCCCTGGGCATCGAAACCAAGGGTGGAGTGATGACCAAGCTGATCGAGCGCAACACGGCCATCCCGACCAAGCGCAGCGAAACCTTCACCACGGCCGATGACAACCAGCCGTCCGTCGCCATCCAGGTCTTCCAGGGTGAGCGCGAGTTCACCCGCGACAACAAGCCGCTGGGCACGTTCGAGCTGACCGGCATCGCTCCGGCTCCGCGCGGCGTCCCTCAGGTTGAGGTCACCTTCGACATCGACGCCAACGGCATCGTGCATGTGTCCGCCAAGGACAAGGGCACCGGCGCCGAGCAGTCCATGACGATCACCGGTGGTTCCTCGCTCTCCAAGGAAGACATCGACCGCATGGTTCGCGAAGCCGAAGAGCACGCCGCGGAGGACAAGAAGCGCCGCGAGGCAGCCGATGTCCGCAACTCCGCCGAGCAGCTGGCCTACTCCGTGGACAAGCTCCTCACGGACAATGACGACAAGCTGCCCGAAGACGTCAAGACCGAGGTCAAGGGCGATGTCGACGCGCTGAAGAAGGCGCTCGAAGGCACCGAGAACGACGACGAAGTGAAGTCCGCGTTCGAGAAGCTGCAGACCTCGCAGACCAAGCTGGGCGAAGCCATCTACGCCCAGGCCCAGTCTGAAGGCGCTGCAGGTGCCGCCGGTGGTGCCGGTGCGGCAGACGGCGCATCCGACAGCTCCTCCGCAGCAGGCGACGAAGACATCGTCGACGCCGAGGTTGTTGACGACGAAGACAAGAAGTAGTCATGGCTGCCGGTAACGAGAGCCCCAACGAGACGCCCAACCCCGAGGAACAGGATGCCGCCGGCACGCAGCCGGCGGAATCCGGCGACATGCCGGCATCCGGCTCCGCGGCAGCGGGCACCCCGGAGCCTGAGACTGCGGACGCTTCCAGCGCCAACACCGGAGCCGACGGCGATGCCCTCGCCCAGGCCGAGGAAATCCTCAACAGCGCCGGAGCACCGCAGCCGCAGGCAGCGGGGTCACCCGAGGCAGCCGAGCTGCGCAATGACCTGCTGCGCCTGCAGGCGGAGTACGTCAACTACCGCAAGCGGGTGGAGCGGGACCGCGACGTCGCCCGGGAAATGGCAGTCATCGGAGTGCTGAACTCCGTGATGCCCGTCCTGGACGACATCGACGCAGCGCGCCAGCACGGCGACCTGGCAGATGGACCGTTTGCGTCCATTGCCAACAAGCTGGAAAACACGCTGAAGCAGTACGGACTCGCCCGGATTGACGAGGTGGGGGTCGCCTTCGATCCCAACATCCATGAGGCCCTGATCCAGCAGCAGAGCCCGGATGTCCAGTTCGATACAGTGACGCAGATCCTGCGGGCGGGCTACAAGTCCAACGACAGGGTGCTGCGGGCGGCACAGGTTATCGTCTCCGTTCCGGAGCAGTAGCCAGCGGGTGTCCGGGACCGTCAAACGGCGGCCCCGGACACTCTTTTTCCAGCAGTGCACGTCCGGTCCGTAATCCGCGGGTTGCGGGCAGGAGCGGTAAAATGAGGAAGGGGACGCCAATTGGCTAGTCAGGATTGGGTCGATAAGGATTTCTACAAGATTCTGGGTGTCCCCAAGGACGCGTCGGAAGCCGATATCAAGAAGGCGTATCGGAAGCTGGCGCGCAAGTACCATCCGGACCAGAACCAGAGTGATCCCTCAGCGGAGCGGATGTTCAAAGACCTCTCCGAGGCGTACTCCGTGCTCTCCGACGCCGACGAGCGCCAGCAGTACGATGCCATCCGCGCCATGGGCAGCGGTGCGCGTTTCTCCGCCGGCGGTCCCGGCGGCGCAGGCCCCGGCGGCGGCGCCGGTTTTGAGGATCTCTTCGGCGGGCTGTTCGGCCAGGGCGCAGGCGCACGGCCCGGACGGCGCACCAGTTACGGCACCGGCGGCGGCAACATTCCGCCGGAGTTCGCCGACCTGTTCGGCGGTGGCGGCTTTGGCGGCGGTTTCGGCTCGGCCCCGCCCCAGAAGGGTGCGGACCGGACCGCCAGCACCACCATCTCCTTCGCCGGGTCCATCAACGGCACCGTGATCGGGCTGCGTGAACCCAGCGGCGAAGTGGTCGAGGTCCGCGTTCCCGCCGGCGTCAAAGACGGCCAGAAGATCCGGGTCCGCGGCAAGGGCGCCCCGGGGGCCGCCGGCAACGGGGACCTGATGGTCACCGTGCATGTGACTCCGCACGACTTCTTCGTCCGGGACGAGAACAACATCCGCATCCGCGTTCCGGTGAGCTTCCCGGAGGCCGCGCTGGGCGCCACCATCGAGGTGCCCACGCTGACCGCCGACAAGGTGCGGCTCAAGGTACCTGCCGGGACGCCGTCAGGCCGGACGCTGAGGGTCAAGGGCAGGGGCGTGCAGACCTCCAAGGGCAAGGGCGACCTGCTGGTCACCATCGACGTCGCGGTTCCCTCACATCTGAACAAGGACGCCAAGGCGGCAGTCGAGGCTTTCGCTGACGCCACGAAGGGCGAGGACCCCCGGGCCGGACTGGCCGCCAAAGCCCGGCTCTAGCCCGATCCAAACACGGTTCCGCCCCACGCCAACCCGGGGCGGAACCGGGCTATGGTTACTACGTCAACAGCAGTAAGAGGAGGAACAATGGGCATCGACGTCAACGCGCCTATCTTTGTGATCTCCGTTGCCGCTGAGCTGGCTGACATGCATCCACAGACACTCCGGCAGTATGACCGGCTCGGCATCGTCTGCCCCAGCCGCGCGCCCGGCAGGTCGCGGCGCTACTCGCAGCACGACATCGACATGCTCCGCGAGGTCCAGCGGCTCTCCCAGGAGGGTGTTTCGCTCGAAGGCATCAAACGCATCATGCAGCTGGAAAACCAGGTTTCCCGCCTTCAGGGCCGCATCCATGAACTGAGCGCCGAGCTGGATTCGATCCAGCAGCGCACCCCCGACCGCAGCCGCGTGTTCGCCGCGGGCCTGGCCGGCGACGTCGTCACCCTGACCCGCGGGCAGCGGCCACCGGCATCGCGGCCGGTCGCCGGCCAGCTCAGCCTGGCTTCGCTGGTGCAGCGCCGCAGCAGGCTCCGCGCCCTGCCGGCCGGCAAACAAGACGCCAGCGAGTATGCCGGCGACGGTTACATCCAGTCCATCTGATTTTTTCCCGGCCCCTGCCTGGCCTTTCCTCCGCCTAGCGGAACCGGCGCCCCTGGTCCCTGCGGTTGGCCCACACAGCCAGCGATCCCAAGACCAGCATCCAGGCCAGCAGACACGGCAGCGCAGCCGCACCGAGGGGCTGGCCGGAGAAAACAGCCACCGAAATATCACGGGCAGCCCGCGTGGGCAGGAACAGCGAGAACGTATTCAGCCCCGGACTGAACAGATCCGGCGGCAGCATCAGGCCGCCCGCAAACGCCAGCGGAAAGAACACCACCTGGGTCACGGCAATGGCAACCTTGGGCGTGCACAGGTAGCCGATCAGCAGGCCCAGGAACAGGAACGGCAGCCCGCAGAGCAGCCACACGAGCACCGCCGCCGGTATCCGCCACCAGGCCACCAGGCCGGTGGTGAAGGCCCCGCCCGCTGCTGTTGTGAACAGGCCCACCAGCACCACCGGAACCAGGGCGAAGAATGCGAACATCATCGCCGTCAGCGCCCGGGCCGCAGTGGGAGGCAACGCGCCCACGGGCAGCGTGCGCACGTAGCTGTTCCACGGGTTTGCCCGTTCCTCGGCCACGCCGATGCCGTAGTTGAACAGGAACGAGCTCATCACCCCGAACAGCGCCAGCTGGGCAACCGCGATCAGCGAGGCTACGGGATTTGAGGTGAGGGCCTCCTGCGGCAGCACGAAAAACACCAGTGCCAGGGTGGGGAACACCGTGGAGGAAATCACCGAGATGGGAATCCGCAGCTGTTCCAGGATCTGGGCCTTGGTATGGGCGCGGACCAGGGAGGTTTGGGATGGTACTGCGGCCGGGACCGTCATGGCTGTTCCTCTCGGGCGTGTGCGGCTTCCGGAACCGGGGTCTGGCGGTGGGTCAGTGCCAGGAAGGCTTCCTCCAGGCTCGCGGTGTGGACCTCCAAGCGGGAAAAGGGAAAATTGTCGCGGACCAGCCGGCGCACAGTTTCGTCGGCATCCCGGCTCAACACGGTCACGGCATTGTCCGGACCGGTGGCGACGCCCGCGCTTTCGGGCAGCGAGGCGAAGGCCGACGGCGGCAGCGTGGTGTGGAACGAGACCTTGCTGACCGATACATGGCTGCGGATTTCATCCACCGTGCCGTCGGCGACGACGGACCCGTTGTTCAGCACCACGACCCGCCCTGACAGGGTCTGGATTTCCTCGAGGTAGTGGCTGGTGATGAGCAGCGTGCCGCCCGCCCTGCGGTATTCGCCGAGCCGTTCCCACAGATTCTCGCGCGCCTGGACATCGAGCCCCGTGGTGGGCTCGTCGAGGATGACCAGCCGCGGGTTTCCCACCAGTGCCAGTGCCACCATGAGCCGGCGCTGCTGCCCGCCGGAGAGCCCGCCGCACTGTTTGGCGGCGATGTCCGAGAGTCCGAAGTCCGCCAGCAGCTCGGGGGTCGGAACGGGCTCGGCGTAGTGCGCGGCGACGAAGTCCACGGTCTCGCGGACCCGCAGGGTGGGCGGCAGCGACGTCGCCTGCGGGGTGGTTCCGAGCTGCCGCCTGGCCAACGGGTCACGCGGACTGCGGCCAAATAATTCCACTGTTCCGGAATCGGGGGTGCGGAGCCCGCACAGCAGGTTGAGCAGGGTGGATTTTCCGGCGCCGTTCGGACCGAGCAGGCCGAGGGCTTCGCCGGCCCGGATGTCCAGGGTGACCGGGTTAAGGGCGGGTTTGCCGGCGTAGCTTTTGGTCACCGACCGTGTTGCTGCCAGGACGGGCACAGTCAGGACGCCATGTCTCCCGTTGCCGGAACGGCACCGGTCGGGCGGTAACGAAGGAGAACGGTGCCCATTTCCGTGGCCGGCTCTGCGGAGACCAGCTCCAGTGCCGCAGGTGGTCCGTCGTCGGGGAAGAGCCGCTTGCCCGGCCCCACCACGATCGGATGCACCCACAGGTTCAACTGGTCGAACAGGCCCTCTGCGAAGAGCGTGCGGGCAAAGTCGATGCTGCCGATCACGTGGATTTCCTGATGCCGCCCGCGCAGGGCCTGCAGCTCCGCCGCAAGGTCGGCGCCCAACAGATGGGAGCCGCGCCAGCCAAGGTCCGGGGCGCCCCGGGATGCCACATACTTCGGAATGGCGTCGAACTTGCGGGCAATACCGGCGTCCTCAGAGTCGAGCTGATACGGCCAGTAGGCGGCAAAAATGTCGTAGGTCCGCCGTCCCAGCAGCAGGGCGTCCATGGCCTGAATGCCCTCGTCGACCTGCGCTCCGGCGGCCTCATCCAACAGGGGGGCCTGCCAGCCGCCAAACCTGAAGCCGCCGTCGGGGTCTTCCCCGGGTCCACCGGGGGCCTGGGCGACGCCGTCGAGCGTAATGAAAAGATCAATGCAGATACGGCCGGGCATGGAGCGCTCCTTTTCGCCGGGCGATTGGCTCCATGCTGGCTACCGGCCCTCGGGCCTGTCAAGGCTTCCGGCGCCGGTTGCCCGGTGCTCGCAGCCCCAAGCCCGGGGCCGCCTCAGCGCAGGCGGCGGGCCCGCACCACGACATCCTCGGTGTGATGGGCGCCGGCTCCGGTGGTTACGTGCCGGGGTCGGATCTCATCCACCTCGATCTCCCAGTTGTCATCGAGCAGGGCGGCCACATCCGCCACGCTGACGTAGTCGGCAGGATCAAAGCCGCGTGCCCGGGCTTCCTCAGGGGTGGGCGGGAGGTGGTGCACGATGAGCAGCACACCGCCGGGTGCGACGGCGCCCAGCAGCGCACGCTCGGCAGCCTTGTCCGCCGTGGCAGGCAGAGCGGGGTACTGCGCCGACACCAGGTCGAAGGAGGCCTCCGGGAGCGCCGCCTCGACCAGGCCGGCGTGCAGCCACGCCACCTTCAGCCCGCGGCGATCGGCCTCCCGGACGGCACGGTCCAGGGCCACCCTTGACACGTCCAGTGCCGTGACATCCCAGCCCTGTTCGGCCAACCACAGCGCGTCGGCGCCTTCCCCGCAGCCGACGTCCAGCACCCGCCCGGGCACCAGGCCGCTGACCTCGTGAACCAGCGCGCCATTGGGCTGCCCGCTCCACAGCTTGTCCATTTCGGCGTAGCGCTGATCCCAGTCGATGCCGGATGCGTCCTGTCCGGGTGTTGTATGTTCCATGATTCAGCGCCGGCCGTCGGCCTTTGCCTCCGGCCGCAGGCGGATGAGGCGCTGCGGGCCGTCCTCGTCCAGTTCGACCAGATCGCTGTGCGAGGAAAGGAAATCGGTGAAGGACCGGAAGCCGAGCGGCTTCTCGTTAAAGGAGGGGTCCATCCGGCGCATCTGGTTCTTGATGGTGCCCGTGTTGAGCCACTCGTCGGCGTCGCCCTTGGCATGGCCGATCTGCAGTGCGCGCATAAGCAGTTCCGTGGCCAGGGTCTGCGGGTCGATGTCCTCCGCGGGCTCCGGCTCGTCGAACGCGGTGTCAGCGGTGTGCGAGAACATGGGGACGGTGGTGAGCTGGCGGGCCTTGCCGGAGGCCGGCTCGGGCTGCGCTTCGACCTCTACCGGTTCCGGTGCCTTCCGGCCGGATCGGGGGCGGTCAGCCGCTGCGGCCGCCGCGACGGCGGTGTCGATCCCGGGCAGCGAGTCGTAGTCCTCGAACTCGTCGCACGCTGCTGCGAGCGAGGTGCTGGTCGAGCCTGCAACACCGATGCCCACCACGAAGCGGCCGAGCCGCTTCGACTTCTGCGCCAGGGCAATGTAGTCGGAGTCCCCGGCCACGATGATGACGTGGGTGAGGTCCGGCAGCCGGAAGAGGTCTTCGACCACGTCGACGGCCAGGCGGATATCCGCCCCGTTCTTCGTTCCCCGGGTGGTCGTGGTGAACAGCTGGGTGAGGTCCACGGCACGCGACATCAGCTGGCGCTGGTAGCTGGCGTTGACCGGCACCGACCAGTCGGCGTAGGCGCGGTTGACGACCAGTGTTCCAAAGGAGGCGGCGAAGTCGATGATGGCGTTGAAATCAACGGTGGCTGCGGTGAGCCGGGCGGCGACCTCGGGATCGGCGTCGCGGTTCAACCGGTCGAAATTGCGGATGCCGTCGCGCTGGAAGGCATTGCGGCCGTGCAGCTGCTGGTAGCGCGAGATGACAATGTTGTCGAAGTCGATGTAGAGGCCGACGCGGGCATCGTTGGGTTCAGTCATGGGAAATCAGGCCTTGCGGTAGGTGAGATCGAAGATGAGGCGGCCGGCTTGGTGGGCCTTGTTCTCGAAGCTGGTCAGGGTGCGGCCCTCGAAGCGCGGTGCCCAGCCGCCGCGGGTGTCGACGTCGTTGATCGGAGCCTTATTTTCCAGCCCCTCCCGGTTCACCCGGGTCAGCGGGGAGTCATCGCCGGCGCGCTCGCCGTCGTGCAGGTTCACGAACCGGGCGGAGGCGTCCAGGACCTCGCGCATCTGCACCGCGTAGTCCGACCAGTCGGTGGCCAGGCGCCAGATGCCGCCGGGCACCAGCACGCGGGCCACCAGTTCAGCGAACTCGTCCTTGACCATGCGGCGCTTGTGGTGGCGGGTCTTGTGCCACGGGTCGGGGAAGAAGACCCAGACCTCGTCCACAGAGCCGGCGGGCAGCATGGTGGTCAGTACTTCGGGGGCATTGGCCTGCACGACGCGGACGTTGGTCAGTTCCTTCTGCCCGATGCGCTGCAGGGTCTGGGCGAGTCCGGGCAGGTACACCTCGACGGCGAGGTAGTTAGTGTCCGGGTTCAGCTCCGCAGCGTGCGTGACAGCTTCGCCAAGACCCGAGCCGATTTCCACGACCAGGGGAGCCGTGCGGCCAAACTCGGCAGCGGCGTCGAACACGTAGTCCGGATCCACCGAGGTATCGGCCTCTGCGCGCGGAACGTCAATGACGAAGCGCTCTGCGAGCTCGTCCCAGGCCTGCTGGCGGCGGCCCTGCAGGCGGGAGCCGCGGCGGACAAACGAGACCGGCGACCGGAAGTGCGCAGTCTCCACGGTCTCCTGGGTGGCCGAGGCCGTCCCTGGCCCCGGATCAGGTTCGGGGGAGTTCAGGGAGCCGGCGTCGGGCAGGGCTGGTTCAGTAGTCATCACTGTTAATGCTATCGGCTGCCGCCGGACCCGGATTGCAGGCCTCCACGGGCCCGTGAACCCGGCCCGTGAACCCGGCCCGGCGGGGCCGTCCCGGGCCGGGTGCCGGCCGCCGATTAGGAAACTGGGGGTAAACCGGTAAACTGGACGAAGTTGTTGTGTCTGCCGCGCCTCAAAGCCGCGTGTGTAAGCAGCACAACCTGCGTCGATGAACGCTTTCTTTTGTCCCGCTGGCCCTTATCCGGCCAAGCCCTGGACACTGTCTGACTTTTCTTCGGCGAACCCCCGTCGCCATACGGTTTTGGGGGCCGTTTACCGAAAGTTGCCTGTCTTTAAATGACTACTTTTGCTGCCCTTGGTGTACCCAAGGTCCTCGTTTCATCCCTCTCCGCTTCCGGAATTGACGAAGCATTCCCGATTCAGGTTGAAACCCTTCCCGATACCCTCAAGGGCCGCGATGTACTGGGCCGGGGCCGCACCGGCTCGGGCAAGACCCTCGCTTTCTCACTGCCGCTGGTCGCCCGGCTGGCCGAAGCGGAAGCCGCCTACCGCCGCAAGCCCAACCGCCCGCTGGGCCTGGTGCTTGCACCGACCCGCGAGCTCGCCACGCAGATCAACAACGTGATTGAGCCGCTCGCCAAGGAAATGGGCCTGACCACCACCGTTATCTATGGCGGTGTTTCGCAGCAGCGCCAGGAAAAGGCCCTCAAGGCCGGCGTTGACATTGTTATTGCCTGCCCCGGCCGGCTTGAAGACCTCATGAAGCAGAAGGTCATCAGCCTGGAATCCATTGAAATCACTGTGCTCGATGAAGCCGACCACATGGCTGATCTCGGGTTCCTCCCGGTAGTGCAGCGCCTGCTGGACCGCACTCCCGAAAAGGGACAGCGCATGCTGTTCTCCGCAACACTGGACAACGGCGTGGACAAGCTTGTCCGCCGCTACCTGTCCAACCCCCTGACGCATTCGGTGGATGAGCCGCAGGCAGCGGTGTCCACCATGGAGCACCACGTGCTGCTGGTCCAGGACCAGACGGCAAAGAAGCTGCTCGTCAAGGAACTGGCCTCGGGCCAGGGCCGCCGCATCATGTTCATGCGCACCAAGCACCACGCACGGAAGATGGCCAAGTTCCTGACGGACAGCGGCATCCCCACCGTTGACCTGCACGGTAACCTCTCGCAGAACGCCCGCGACCGGAACCTGGCGGAGTTCTCCTCCGGCGACGTCCGCGTCCTCGTTGCCACCGACGTCGCCGCCCGCGGCGTGCACGTGGACGACGTTGAGCTGGTTGTCCACATCGATCCGCCCACGGAGCACAAGGCATACCTGCACCGTTCCGGCCGTACGGCCCGTGCCGGTTCCAGCGGAACCGTTGTCACGCTGACCCTTCCGGAGCAGAAGAGCGAAGTTTCCAAGCTGATGAAGGCTGCCGGCGTGGACGTTTCAATCGAGAAGGTTTCGCACAATTCTCCGTCCATCGCCAAGCTGATCGGCGACCGCGCCGCTGCTGTGGAGCCGCATGTGCGCGCCGCCCAGCTCGCGTCCAAGTCTCCTCAGCAGGGCGGCGGCCGGTCCACCGGCGCCAATGCCCAGCGCAAGCGCGCCGCCCGCTCCACCACCGCACCCCGTGCCGGTGGCCGCGGCGGAGCAGGCGGACGCGGACGCGTGTCGGCCGACCGTCCGGAGCGCAGCGAGCGTGACCGCAACGACTTCACGCCCGATGCACCCCGTGCTGCACGTTCGCAGGACGGACGCCGGGGCGCAGCTGCTGCGTCCACGGCTTCCGGCCGCAACCGCCGTCCGGCCACGGGCCAGCGCGCCTCTGACGTGGCTCCCGCCGGCGGCGGCCGTCCCGCAGCGGGTGGCCGCAGCCAGGCACCGTCCGGTGCAGGCCGTCCCGCCCGCGGCGCCGGTCCCCGCCGCGCCACTGCTCCGGCTTCGAACGAACGCCGCGCACGCTAAGCGCTAAAACGCTCAGCGCTAAACATTGAAGGCGCCTGCTTCCCCCCGTGGGGAGGCAGGCGCCTTTTTGTGGTTTTGTCGACGGCCAGCTACGGGGTCAGTCCAGGTCAAAGAAGGAGACGACGGCGGCAAAACCGCGCCCCAGCACAGCCGGACGCCCGGCATCTCCCGCTACCGTGTCCAACGGGTTCAGGGCTGCAGCTGAACCGTCGGGCGCAGTGACAGTGGCCGATCCGTGCAGAAGGACCAGGAACTGGCCGTCCCCGAGGGTCTGCGGATTCTTCTTCGAGAGTTCGGCGACCATCACGGAGGCGCCAGTGGTGGTCCGGTCCACCACCGTGTTCAGCACGGTTACAGGCCCGGTTGGCAGGGCTGCCTCGGCCAGGGAGTCGCCGGAATACCGGAAGGGCCGGAACCGCTCCATTCCGTGTTCGACGCCGTCGACGGTCAGCACCAGAAGCTCACCCTCAACCGGTACCGTAACCCGGTCCTTGCCGGGGAACGGCGTGAACGCACCGGGTTTTTCGACCGCAGCGATACTGAGCCGCCATTGGTCTCCGGCGGCCAGTTCCTTGACCCGTCCGTTGTTCCGGCCCCACGGAACCGACGGCAGGTCCGCGAACCTGATGACCGGGGCGTCTTTGTCTGTACTGCTCACGCTGTCCTACTCGACCGAGGGCAGCGGGCGCGTGCCGCGCAGGTAGTGGCGGCGGGCTGCACTGTTGACCATGAAGCTGCGTCCGCTGGTCTGCACCGGGTCGATCCGCACGAAGTGGTTCTTCTGGCCGCTCTGCCACGGAAACAGCGGCAGCTCTTCGGACGCGAGGATGTCCTCGATGCTCTCCAGCTGGACGGCGCTGCCCTTGAGCACCACGCTCCACGCCTGGCCGAGCCGCTCGTCGTACCCGTCCACCTCGAACGCCACGGCTGCACCCTCGAGGGCTGCAGCGAGCTTGGTTCCTTCGGCGGTGCGGAACACCACTGATCCGCGGTCCACCACAAAGTTAATGGGGAAAATCTCGGGGTGCTGATCGGCCACCACGGCGAGCCGTCCGATCTCCGCCTTGCGGATATAGTCCCAGCACTGGTTGGCGGTCAGTTCAACGGGCTTTTCGGCGGGCATTCCGGCATCATCTTTGATTGGCAGCATGGGATCAGTCTAGTTGCAGCGCGGCGCCGGAGGGCAAGAAAGGAAGGCTGGGCCGTAGTGCCGCAGCCGCTACTGCACCACAATGGAACGATGAATCTCATCCTGAACATCATCTGGCTCCTTTTTGGCGGTATCTGGCTGGCGCTCGGATACCTCGCCGCAGGCATTATCTGCTGCCTGCTGATCGTGACCATTCCGTTCGGCATCGCCTCATTCCGGATTGCCGCCTATGCCTTCTGGCCCTTCGGCCGGACAGTGGTGGACCGCGGCGGTGCACCCGGCGTTTTCTCCACAGTGGGAAACGTGATCTGGCTGGTGGTCGCCGGAGTGTGGATCGCCGTCGGACATGTCATGACGGCCATTCCCATGTTCCTGAGCATCATCGGCATTCCGCTGGGCATCGCGAACCTGAAAATGGTGCCGATTTCGCTGATGCCGCTGGGCAAGGTCATCGTGCCAACAGGTAGGGCCGGGATCACCCCGTACCGTGCCTACTCCCCGAACGGGGCAACTGCCTACGGCGCTCCCGGATACGGGCGCTAGCACTCAGCCGGCTGCGCCGGCCAGGAACGCCTTCATCAACGGCCCGCCGGAAGTGGAACCAAGCTCGCCTTCGGACACAAAGACGGCGACGGTCAGGTCGCCCTGCAGCGCCACCACCCAGGCATGGGTCCGGGGCGGAGTCTCGCTGCCAAACTCAGCGGTGCCGGTCTTGGCCAGCACCGGTTCACCTGGAACATCGAGCAGCATGGCCGCGCCGCCGTCGGCCACCACGGCGCGCATCATGTCGCGCAGCGAGGCCGCCTCTGCAGCGGTGATGGAGCCGGCGGCAGGTGCACCGGGGGCCGGTGATCCGGCGGTCGCGGATGGCGAAGCCAACGCCGTGCCCGACGCGGGAGTTTCCCCGGCCGCAGCAGCCCCGGGCACCAGGAACGGTGTGACGCGTTCACCCTTGCCCACAGACGCTGCGGCAACGGCCAGGGCCAGCGGCGAAACCAGCACTTCCCCCTGGCCGATCATGGACGCTGCGTGAGCCGTGCCGTCGGCGCTTTCGGGAACAGAACCGAAGTAGCCGGGCACACCCATGGGGGCGTCGACGCCGATCCCCAGGTCTGCGGCGGCAGCCGCGAGGTCCTGCTGGGAGACGGTATCGCGGGCATTGATGAAGGCGGTGTTGCAGGAATTGGCGAAGGCGGTCCGCAGCGGGACGGTGCCGGTGGCAGCGGCCGGGTAGCCTGGCACATTGCTGAATTTCCGGCCGTCCACGGTGACCTCGGCCGGGCACTGGACCGCGGCGTCGGGCGTGCTTCCCTGCCGGAGCAGGGCCAGGGAGGCGGCGATCTTGAAGGTGGAGCCCGGCGGGTACTGCCCGAGCAGCGCGGTCTGCTGGCCTTCGCTGCCGGGGCCGTTGGCCACGGTCAGGATTTCGCCGGTGGACGGCTGGATGGCGACGATGGCCGAGGCCGAGGGCTCCTCTTCGAGGACGGTCTCCGCCAGTGCCTGCAGGCGGGGATCAAGGGTGGTCCGCAACGGGGTTCCCTCCTGCGGCGCAGAGGTGAAGACATGCCGGAACAGGCCGTCTTCCCGGGCGGCGTTTACGGTGACTGAGGGTGCCCCGCTGAGCTGCTGGTCGTACTGCTGCTGTAGGCCGGAGAGCCCGGTCTGGTCGCCGGGGGAGAGCCGGCCCTCGGAACTTTCGATCACTTCGGCGGTGGCTTCGCCGACATTACCGAGGAGGGCGCGGGCGAAGGTCCGGGTGGGGGCCAGATCCCGGGTATCGGCCAGGGCAGCGGCGCCGGGGATGGCGGCTATGCCCTCATCCGTAGCCGGGCCGTCGGCCTCGGCGCGCTGGATGATTGCTTCCACAAACGCTTCGGGGCCCGAGGCCTCGACCTGGGCGGTGTAGGCCGCCGGGTCCAGGCCCACCATTTGGGCCATGGCGGCTGCGGACGCGGCGGCCTGTCCCTCAGGGAGGTTCGCCTTATCGATACCGATGCGCAGGACCGGACGTGGCTGCACCATCGGCTGCCCGGTCCGGTCAAGGATGCCGGCGCGCGGAGGCTGGATAGTGCTGTGGGTCAGGCGCTCACCGGGAACCAGGGTTTCCAGCACGAGGGCGGGCGAGAACTCCACCAGCCAGGTGTCGTCCTCGGCGCGCTGCATCGGCGCCTTGGTTTCATACGTCCAATCAGCCGCCGAGTCGCCGTTGAGGTCCCAGGCATAGGCGAGCCGGGCGGTTGCGGTGGCGTCGTCTTCCTGATCAGTCTCGACGCCGGCCACGCTCACGTCCGGGCGCAGGGCGCCCATGCCCTCCATGATCCGTTCCAGCTCCGTGTTGGCGTCGGAGGCAGTGCCCGCGGTGAAGGCCGACGCCGACACGTCCAGCCGGGCCAGCCCCTCGGCAAGCGACGCCGCGGCGTCCTGTGGCGACGGTTTTTCCCCGGAACAGGACACCAGCGCGAGTGCCAGGGCAGAGACAGTTACAACGGACATCAGCTTGCTGTTTTTCCCCATCCGCACAGAGTACCGCCCCATTGCCAGGCCCTGTGCACCGCTTGTTTTCCCTGCTACGGTTTTGGGAAAACGGCCCATAGGTGGCCCAGGCCACAACAACTTCCGTTGATCCCCGCAGGCGGCAAGGCTGGCGTCGGCGGCCGCTGGAGGACCCGGAACCGTGACCGGTTGTTCTACGGAGGAGTGGAAACATGTTTGATTCGGACTCTGCGGCGGGGCCTACGGAACGCACCTTTGGCCGCCGCCAAATCCAGGCGGGGCACGCACTGATGATGGCCCTTTCCCGGAGAATCCCCCATCCCATTGGGGCGGCCTGGGCCGCTGTCTCGGATCCCGATCTGCTGGAGAGGTATGTCGGCCGGCCCGAGGGCGACCTGCGCCGAGGCGGCTGGTACGAACTTCCGGATGGCACCCGCGGGGAGATCCTGCGCTGCGACCCGCCGCGGCTGCTGACCGTGTCGGTCACCCGGCCGGGCGGGCACTCGGGCGAGTTGGAGGTGCACCTGAGCGCGGATGATTCCTGCACCCACATCGACCTTAAATACGCCTCGGTCCGCGGGTTTGTCCTGGTCGACGCGAATTCGGGGGAGTGGGCGGCCGGGCCGGGGTGGGAGTTTTTCCTCGACAACCTGACCGCATACCTCGACGGCAGGCCACCGGAAGAGCCTCACGGCATCATCGGCTGGATCTCGCTGGAAGGCGAACAACGCGACCTGTACGAAGCCCGTCATATGGAATGGGAGAAGGCCAAGGCTGATTGGGAGCTCGAGCACGAACCGGCTCCCGGGCCCGCCTAGGCACCTGTTCCTTTTATCTGCACCGGCACGCCGCCGGAACCCTGTGGATAACTTTACAAGCCAAGTTGAGCGAATTAGACTCAACTTTGTTGCGTCCGGTGGGGTGATGGCTGCTTCTTCCATTCCTGCCGGGAGCTGGGAACCGGTTTGAGCTTGATAGGAGCACGTAGTGGATACCAAATTCACCAATAAGAGCCAAGAGGCCTTGCAGGCCGCCGCGATGAACGCCACCACGGCCGGCAACCCGCAGATCGAGCCTCCACACCTGCTGAAGGCCCTGATGGACCAGCGGCAGGGTGTGGCCGTCGCCGTGCTCAAAGCTGCCGGCGCAAACGCTGACACCGTCAGTGCTGCCGCCAGCAACGCCATCCATGCCCTTCCCTCGTCCTCCGGGTCCTCCGTGGCCCAGCCGCAGTTTTCCCGGTCGATGCTGCAGGTGATTTCAGCTGCCCAGCAGGAGGCTGAGCAGCTCGGTGATGCGTTTGTCTCCACCGAACACCTGCTCCTGGGGCTGTCCCTGGACAGCGGCGCCGCAGGCAAGGCCCTGCGGGATAACGGCGCCGGGCACGATGCCCTGCGGTCAGCCCTTCCATCCGTACGAGGAGACCGAAAAGTGACTACCGCCGATCCGGAAAACACCTTCCAGGCGCTGGAGAAGTTCAGCACCGACCTCACAGAAATGGCCCGGAGCGGCAAGCTGGATCCGGTGATCGGGCGGGACGCGGAGATCCGCCGTGTCATTCAGGTGCTGAGCCGGCGGACCAAGAACAACCCGGTCCTGATCGGCGAGCCAGGCGTAGGCAAGACCGCCGTCGTCGAGGGTCTGGCCCAGCGCATCGTCGCCGGCGACGTACCGGAGAGCCTCAGCGGCAAGACGCTGCTCTCGCTGGATCTGGGCTCCATGGTGGCCGGGGCCAAGTACCGCGGCGAGTTTGAGGAACGGTTCAAGGCGGTCCTGGAGGAGATCAAGAACGCCGAGGGGCAGATCGTCACGTTCATCGATGAGCTGCACACCGTCGTTGGTGCCGGTGCGGCAGAAGGATCGATGGACGCCGGAAACATGCTCAAGCCCATGCTGGCCCGCGGCGAGCTGCGCCTGATCGGCGCCACCACACTGGATGAATACCGCGAGAACGTGGAGAAAGATGCCGCCCTGGAACGGCGGTTCCAGCAGGTCTACGTCGGCGAGCCCAGTGTGCCGGACACCATCGGCATCCTGCGCGGCCTCAAGGAACGCTACGAGGCGCACCACAAGGTGGCTATCGCCGACTCCGCCCTGGTTGCCGCGGCCACACTCTCGAACCGCTACATCACCGGCCGTCAGCTGCCGGACAAGGCCATTGACCTGGTGGATGAGGCAGCCTCCAGGCTGCGCATGGAAATTGACTCCGCACCGGAGGAAATCGACGAACTCCGCCGAGCCGTGGACCGCCTCACCATGGAAGAACTGGCGCTGGCCAACGAAACCGATTCAGGATCGGTGGAACGGCTGGAAACGCTGCGTGAGGATATGGCCAACAAGAAGGAGCAGCTGGCCGCGCTCAACGCCCGCTGGGAAGCTGAAAAGGCCGGCCTGAACCGGGTCGGGGACCTCAAGGCGCAGATCGACGAGCTGCGCTCCGAGGCGGAGAAATTCCAGCGCGACGGCGATCTCGGGGAAGCCTCCCGCATCCTGTACGGCGAAATCCCCTCGCTGCAGAAGGAGTTGGAGGCCGCCCAGCAAGCAGAGGAGAACACCTTCGGGGAGGAGGCCCACGAGCTGATGGTGTCGGAGGAGGTCACGGCCGACGACATTGCCGAAGTGGTGTCGGCCTGGACGGGAGTCCCGGCCGGCCGGATGCTCCAGGGCGAATCGCAGAAGCTCCTGGACATGGAGGAAAACCTTGGCTCCCGGCTGATCGGACAGACCAAGGCCGTCAACGCGGTTTCGGATGCGGTCCGCCGCTCCCGCGCCGGGGTCAGCGACCCGGACCGGCCCACCGGCTCGTTCCTCTTCCTCGGGCCCACCGGTGTGGGCAAGACCGAGCTGGCCAAGGCGCTGGCCGAGTTCCTGTTCGACGACGAGCGCGCCATGGTCCGCATCGACATGAGTGAATACTCCGAGAAGCACGCGGTTTCCCGGCTGGTCGGAGCGCCTCCCGGCTACGTGGGCTACGAGGAGGGCGGCCAGCTGACCGAAGCCGTCCGCCGCCGGCCATACTCGGTGATCCTGCTCGACGAGGTTGAGAAGGCCCACCCCGAGGTCTTCGACATCCTGCTGCAGGTGCTCGACGACGGCCGCCTCACCGACGGCCAGGGCCGCACGGTGGACTTCCGCAACGTGATCCTGATCCTGACGTCCAACATCGGTTCGCAGTTCCTCGTGGATCCGGGGCTGACCGAGGACCAGAAGCGGGAATCCGTCATGGGCCTGGTCAACGCAAACTTCAAGCCGGAGTTCCTGAACCGGCTCGACGACGTCATCCTCTTCGATCCGCTGAGCCTGGATGACCTGTCCCGGATCGTGGACATCCAGGTCCAGGCCCTGGCCAACCGCCTGCGCGAGCGGCGGCTGGTTTTGGACGTCACCGACGCCGCCCGGGAATGGCTGGCCCTGACCGGATACGACCCGGCGTACGGGGCCCGGCCGCTGCGCCGGCTGGTGCAGCGCGAGATCGGCGACAAGCTGGCCCGGGGCATCCTGGCCGGCAAGATCACCGACGGCGACACGGTGCTCGTGGACCGCCCGGCGGCAGACGTGGCCGTCGAGGGCCAGGAGCTGGTGGCCGAGCCGGTGGGACTGTCGGTGGAAGCCGTCTAACGGGACCCCTGGGCTAACGGGACCCCTGGGCAGCGGGCCGACGGCAGCGCCGGCCTGCTGCTCCTCAAGCCGGCCTACTGCTCAATCAGGGATTCAGTCAGCTCCTGGCCTTCGTCTGCTACTACAAAGCAGTCGACCCGGCGGTCCCCGTCCTTCCAGGACTCGGGTGTGGGGACAGCCTTGCTGACCTGGAGACCCAGGTCGGCATTCTGGGTGGCAGCTTCGGTGTAGCGGACGCTCGAGCAGACCTCATTGGCCCGCTGTGAGAGTGCATCGGCGCCCGGGAACTCGTCGTCCTCGGGGTAGGTGGCCGTTGCTACCAGCTGCGCATTGTGCGGGGTTTCGCAGGTGACCACGGTCGTGGGGTCATTCACTCCCGCAAAGCCGCTCAGGCAGGCGCCGGTCTCGAGCTCGATCGGCGCCACGTCCTCTTCAAGGACTCCGGGTTCCTTCTCGGAATTGCCGAGCACCAGGAAGAGCACCACCGCGAGGACCACGACAGCGGCGATCCCGCCGATGACGAGGAGCAGGCGCTTGCTGCCGCCCTTGCCGTTTCCGTCGACGACCGGGGTCTCGGCCGTACGGAGGGCGCGGCGTGACCCCGGGGCAGGGGCCGTGTTCCCTGGCGCTTCCGGGGCCGGTGACTCATCGGTGGACTCCGGCGCTGCGGATTTCCCCTTTAGGTCAGATCCGCCGGAAGGGTGTTCGCCCGTCATGGGCGCCGCTGCCGCTATGCCTTGGGTGTGGTCGACGGCCGGGGTGTGGTCGACGGCCCTTGCGCCGCGGGTTTCAGGGCTGGCAGGCTCAGTCGCGGCGACCTGCTCAGTCTTGGCGTCCTGCTCAGTCTCGGCGTCCTGCTCAGCGTGGTCAGCCTGCTTAGGCTCGGCAACCTGCACAGTCTCGTCAGCCGCAGGGACGTCTTTGTCCGCGCTGTCTTTATCAGGGCGGTTGGCTGCCGGGTCGGTCAGCACGGCAGCATCCGCCGCTTCGGCTTCCACAGCCTTGACTTCGGCGGCGGTCTCGTCGAGGGACGCGGCCTCGGCGGCTTCGGAACCTACCTCGGGAGTGGCCAGTACGGGGTTCTCCAGGGTGACGTCGTCCGGGTTGGTCACCTCCGGCTCGGCCGGGAGCCCGCTTTCCGCGGCTTCCTTGCCCTCATCGTCGGCGGGCACGGTGTCGGCATCGCTCTGCGCAGCGGCTTCCTTGCCGGCGTCGCCCCCGCCCTGCGAGCCGGCCCCAATATCGAACGCGCCGGACCAAATCTGCGCGTCGTGCTCTTCCCCGCCGGACAACCAGGTGGGTGCCTCAACGTGGGCCTGCAGATCGGGCAGGCCGGGATCCCCGGCAGCTGCCGGCGCGGCCTTGGAAACCTTGTCTCCCGTTGCCGCCGAAGCGCCCGAGGGGGGAGATGGATCGGCCCCGGGCGTGCTATTTTTATCGCTCATGGTGAACGGGTGTCCTCCCTGTAGGCGGCCCGGAAGGGCCCCAATTCTGTCTCTACCCTCGACTTTACCCAGTATCTGAGGGGCAATGCAGGACAAGCAGGTTCAAAGGGCGCCGGTTAACATGGTCCGTCCCGCGCCACATAGGGCGGGGCGGGGCACAGGTCGGCCCGAAAACATGTAACCTGTACTTACGACAAATTGACCAAATATTCCGGGGCCTCGCTCATCTGCTAACGAGCGACCACCTCCGGATCGACGCAAAAAGGGGGTCACGCCATGGGGCGCGGCCGTCAAAAGGCAAAAGCAACCAAGCAGGCCCGGGAAATGAAATACTTCACCCCGGCCACGGACTACTCGGCACTGCAGCGTGAGCTTGCGGGACCAACGAGCCGTCCATCGAGTCGATATCCCGAGGAACCGGCTGAGCCGGACTACTCGGCGTACGAAGATAAGTACGCGGATCAATTTGGCGACGATGACGACGATGAAGGTTCCTCCCGCCGCACCGGCTAGAGCGGGACTTCAAAGCGTCGGCCAATTGCTATCCTTCAGCGGATCACCCTTCGGGTGGGTCCGCTGAAGACCGTTAAGGCATGGCCGTTACCGCAGGAACAGCTGCACTGTGCGGTGGTTCCGGCGGAGATGGGAAAGGGTGCTCCTTCCGCGGAAGGAGCACCCTTTTCCCATCTCTGGCTGGCGATGACCGCCGGCGGGGGAGTCTAGCCCGCGTAGTTCCCGACCAGACGGACCGCTCCGCCGTCGACGCCCTTGGCGCCCTGGACGTAGTCCGGGCCGGTGCCTGGCCCGCTGCCCTGTCCAACGGTCCCCATGACCCAGGCCGGAACTCCCCGCTCCGCCAGGCGTGCGATGGCAGCGTTGGCGCCGGCAGCATCGACAATGGCGACCATGCCAACCCCGAGATTGAGCGTGCGTTCCAGATCGGGCTGCGGTACGTTGCCCAGCTCGGCCACGAGTTTGAAGACCGGCGGCAGCTCCCAGGTGGAGCGGTCAACGGTGGCTTCGAGGCCCTTGGGCAGCACGCGGGCCAAGTTGGCGGCGAGTCCACCGCCGGTGATGTGGCTGAAGCCGTGGACGCCGGCGGTTTCCAGGCGGGCCAGGTCCAGGCAGTCGGCCGCGTAGACCCGGGTGGGTTCCAGCAGCTCCTCGCCCAGGGTGCGGCCGAACTCGGACACCTGGCGTTCCAGCTGCCAGCCGGCGTGGTTCACCACGCTGCGGACCAGGGAGTAGCCGTTGGAGTGCAGTCCCGAGGACGCCATGCCGATGACCACGTCTCCGCTGCGGACCCGGTCCGGGCCGAGCAGGTTGCCCGCCTCGACGACGCCGGTAGCCGCGCCGGCGACGTCGTACTCGTGTTCGCCCAGCAGGCCCGGGTGCTCGGCGGTTTCGCCGCCCACCAGTGCGGTGCCGGCAACTTCGCAGGCGGCGGCGATGCCACGCACAATGTCGGCGATCCGTTCCGGCACCACCTTGCCGCAGGCAATGTAGTCGGTCATGAACAGCGGCTCGGCGCCCACCACCA
Organism: Arthrobacter jiangjiafuii; assembly: GCF_018622995.1. Classification (NCBI taxonomy): domain Bacteria; kingdom Bacillati; phylum Actinomycetota; class Actinomycetes; order Micrococcales; family Micrococcaceae; genus Arthrobacter; species Arthrobacter jiangjiafuii. The sequence goes on along the minus strand of NZ_CP076022.1, from coordinate 3,191,410 downwards.
CGATGTCGTCCACCACCATGCCCACCAGGTCAAAACCGATGGTGTGGTGGATGTCCATTGCCTGCGCGATGGCAACCTTGGTGCCCACGCCGTCGGTGGAGGTGGCCAGCAGCGGCTGCTTGTAGGTCAGCAACCGGGATACGTCGTAGAGTCCGGCGAAGCCGCCGACCCCGCCCAGGACGGAGGAGTTGTGGGTGGCCTTGACCGCAGCCTTCATCAGCTCAACGGCTTTGTCTCCGGCTTCAACGTCCACGCCCGCAGAGGCATAGGTGATGGCGGTGTCGGACGAACTCATACGGCTTCCTTCTTATCGGATGTAGTGAGGAGATTCTCGTACTCGGCATCGGGGCCGGGATCGCAGCCGTTGGCTCCGGCGTCGCCCGCGGGGTTGGCGGGGGATTCAGGCTCCAGCAGGCTCTTGCCCAGCCGGTCGGCGGAGGGAAGTTCGATGGGATATTCGCCGGTGAAGCAGGCGGTGCACAGGCGCTCGCGCGGCTGCTGGGTGGCACCGATCATCCCTTCCTCGGAGATATAGGCCAGGGTGTCGGCACCCACCGAAGCGCAGATCTCCTCAACGGCGGCACCGTTGGCGATCAGTTCCGCCCGTGAGGCGAAGTCTATGCCGTAGAAGCAGGGCCATTGGACCGGCGGGGAGGAGATTTTGACGTGAACCTCCTTGGCGCCGACCTCCCGCAGCATCCGTACGATGGCCCGCTGTGTGTTGCCGCGGACAATCGAGTCGTCGACGACGATGATCCGTTTGCCGCGGATGACCGATTCCAGCGCGTTGAGCTTGAGTTTGATGCCCAGCTGGCGCAGCGTCTGGCTGGGCTGGATAAAGGTGCGCCCCACATACGAGTTCTTTACGAACCCGTGGGCAAAGGGAATGCCGGATTCCTCGGCGTAGCCAACCGCTGCGGGGGTGCCGGATTCGGGGACCGGAATCACCAGGTCCGCCTGCACCGGATGTTCACGGGCGAGCTGGCGCCCCATTTCCACCCGGCTCTCGTAGACCGAGCGGCCGCTGATGACGGCGTCGGGCCGGGCGAGGTAGACATACTCGAAGACACATCCGGCAGGTGTCGGCTCGCCGAAGGTGCTGCTGCGGATACCGTTTTCGTCGATGGCGATAAATTCGCCGGGTTTGATCTCGCGGATGAAGCTGGCTCCCACGGTGGCGAGGGCGGAGCCCTCGGAGGCCACCACCCAGCCCCGGGCCAGCCGTCCCAGCACCAGCGGCCGGACACCATAAGTGTCGCGGGCAGCGTAAAGAGTGCCCTCATCCATGAACACGAAGGAGAAAGCGCCGCGCAGCTTGGGCAGGAGCTCCATTGCGGTTTCTTCCAGGGAACGGCCGTCGGAGCCGTTGAGCAGGGCTGTGACCAGTGCGGTATCCGAGGTGTTGCCCTGGGCGATTTCCCCGGACCGCGGCCGTCCCTCGCGCTCGACGATCATTTCGTACAGTTCGGCTGAATTGGTCAGGTTGCCGTTGTGGGCCAGAGCCACAGTGCCGGCAGCAGTTGCCCCCAGGGTTGGCTGTGCGTTGGCCCAATGGGAGGCGCCGGTAGTGGAGTACCGGCAGTGCCCGACGGCGATGTGTCCGCCAAGAGTGTTCAGGGTGGTTTCGTCGAAGACCTGGGAGACCAGGCCCATATCCTTGTAGACGTTGATTCGCTTGCCATCGCTGGTGGCGATGCCCGCGGATTCCTGTCCACGGTGCTGCAGGGCGTATAGCCCGTAATACGTGAGCTTTGCTACTTCTTCGCCGGGGGCCCAGACTCCGAATACTCCGCAGGCGTCCTGCGGACCCTTCTCGCCGGGCATGAGATCGTGGGAAAGTTTTCCATCACCGCGTGCCATGATTTTAGTCTCTCACGCCCGCGAGCACACCGGACTTTGTAGCGGAACCATTACGTCCGCTTTGCGGTGGGGGCTAGTCTTCGTCGCGTTCGACGATGGCGCGCCGGGACTTGCGGACGCTGATCCAGTCCAGGAGCAGGGCGGCCAGGGCGCCGAGGCAGACGCCGGGGATCGCGAACATCATGGTGAAGAATCCCAGGGTGGCTTCCCGCGTGTACGTGGGATCTGCCGGGCCCGCGTAGGCAACTACCAGCGCCGCGATGAACCCGGCGATGACGCCGAGTGCGAGGAACGGGACGAAGCGGGGAGCGCGGCGGATGGTGATTTCACGGCGTTCGGGGCTGTGCTGCTCGGAATTCATACAGAAATTCTACCGGGAGTAGAGATCAGCCCGCTGCACGGAACAGCGGGAGCCACTCCGATAGGTCGGCCCGCAGCCCCGACGCGGCAACTTTTCCGCCGCCGACGGCGTCCTTCCAGGCGAGCCGCCCGGCAACCAGCGCGAGCCAGGTGGCGGCGTCGGTTTCAATGACGTTCGGCGGGGTGCCCCGGGTGTGGCGGGGACCCGCGACGCACTGGGTGACGCCGAAGGGTGGCACCCGGACCTCTACGCTGTTACCCGGCGCGCGCTCGGCCATTTCCTCCAAGGAGAAGCGCACCGCGGTGGCCAGGGTGTTCCGGTCAGGCGTGGCCGCGGGGGGCTCCTCGGCCATGGAGGCCAGGGCGGTGCGCAGGGCCGCCTCGCCTTGGGCCGCCGGGACGCGGCGCCGTGCCATCTCTAGGACTCCAGCAGAGCCGTGACGGGCGCGCCCAGACGGATGCTGCCCACGGGTTCCCCGCCGCCCAGCACCGGCCGCATGATCTTATCCAGCACGGCGCCAACCTTCCCGGCGTCGACGGCGCCGGACGCGGCGAGCAGGGTCAGGCCCACCAGGGACGCGGCGCGGGTGTCGCCGTCGAGCATTTTCAGGGCCACCGAAACGCCGGTGTCAGTGCCCAGGACAAGGACACCCTCGGCGCCGTTCTTGGAAATGATGCCCAGGTCCTCCATCACCACCGTGTTTTCCCGGCCGACGCCGTGGACGGCCCAGGGGTAGTCCAGCATGGCGGTGGCCACGGTGGCGGCCCGCGCGTCGCCGTGCTTGCTCGAGGGTGCCTTGGCCAGGCGGCCGATGCCGCGGGCCAGCCCGGTGAGCGAGACGGCGGCCAGCGGCGCACCGCAGCCGTCGGTGGCCCAGTGCCGGATGGTTTCACCGGTGAATTCTTCGAAGACTTCGGCGATCCGGACCTGCAGCGGATGCCGCGGATCCAGGTAGGTCGCGTGATCCCAGTTGTTTTCGGTGCAGGCCCAGAGGAACGCAGCGTGCTTCCCCGAGCAGTTGAAGGCCAGCTTGTTCTTGCCCTTGCCGGCGCGGATCAGCGCGTGGCGCGCTGCTTCGTCCTGCGGCCAGTCCTCAGGGCACTGCAGGTGGTCTTCGGTCACTCCTGCCGCGGCCAGCATGGTCAGAACGACGTCGGTGTGCTCCTTGGACCCGGTGTGGCTGGCGGCGGCCAGCGCCACCTGCGGCCCGCGCAGCGGAACCCCGGATTTCATTGCGGCCACGGCCTGGAACGGCTTGAGCGTGGAGCGCGGAAAGATGGGCGTGGTGATGTCGCCCAGGGCGGTGACGACGGTTCCGTCCGCAGCCATCACGACGGCGGAACCGATATGGCGGGACTCGATAAAACCGTTGCGTTCCACAACGGCAAGTTCAACGGCATCGGACGCAGTAAAAGTGGCAGGCATGTTCTTATTCCACCATGAACTGCACTGACTGCCAGCCGGAGGCGCCGTCGGGCACCGTGTCGGCACGCGCGTCGGTCTGCACACCGTCCCGCGGGTCAGCGGCCCGCGCCCGCACCGTGTGGTTGCCCACATCCAGGGCAGCTGTGCGGAAGGAAAACTGCCGCCAGGTATCCACCGACGCCTCCGCCGCCAGGACCGCCGGCTGCCAGTCGCCGTCGTCGATCCGCACTTCCACGCCCGTGATGCCCCGCTGCTGCGACCAGGCTGTGCCGCCAATGTCGACGGGGCCGGCAGGCACCCGGGCGAACGACGCCGGGACCTCCACCCGTGCCATCGTCTTGACGGGCGCCTGCTCGGCCCACCCGCGGTCGGTCCAGTAGGCTCTGTGCGCGTCGAAACGGGTCACCTCCATGTCGATGATCCATTTCGTGGCCGACACAAAGCCATAGAGGCCCGGCACCACCATCCGCACCGGATAGCCGTGCTCCGGCGGCAGTGGCTCGCCGTTCATGCCCACGGCCAGCAGGGCGTCGCGGTCATCCTGCAGCACCTCCAGGGGTGTGGAGGCGCTGAAACCGTCGATGCTGGTGGAGAGCACCATGTCCGCGCCGGCGGTGGGGCGCGCCCGGGCCAGCAGCTCCCGCACCGGCAGCCCGAGCCACTTGGCAGTCCCGGCCAGGTCGCCGCCCAGCGGATTGGAAACGCACGTCAGGGTGAGGTGGCGTTCCACCAGGTCCGCGTCCAGCAGCTCGGCAAAGCTGAGCCGGATTTCTTCCTCCACCATCCCGTGGATCCGCAGCTCCCAGGTTTCGGCGTCCACCTCGGGCACGCTCAGCGCGGTGTCGATCCGGTAAAAGTCGGCGTTGGGCGTGAGCCACGGCGTCACTCCGGGAACCGGGGACTGCAGGCCGGCGGGAAGGGGTGGGGCAGGATCAGCGGCGGCGGGCAGCTTCAGCGAGGCCCGGAACGTGGATGTGGCGCTGCGGGCTGCGGCGATGGCTCGGCCGCCGGTTGCTGCCGCAGCGGCCAGCACCACGGTAAGCCCGGCCGCTGCGAAGAAGCCGCGCCGGCCGGGGCGGAAGCCAGCGGGGAGATCAGTGCGGGGAGCAAGGTCCTGCTCCGGGGTGACACCGGGTCGGTGCGCGGGGGACGGGCTGCCGATGGCAACCCCGGCACCGCCGTCGTTCTGACCGTCCCCCGCCGAGACCGGACGGTTGGCGGGCTCTGCTGCAGGGGCGCCCGCCGACCGGGATCCACTATCCACCTGCTGTTCAGGAACCGCAACAGGCGGCGGGGAATCCGGTGCCGGAATCCGCAGGATGAGGCCGTGCAGCACGCCGATCCCCACGGCGGTGCCGAGCAGGGTCGGAACCGCATCCAGGACAGTGGCACCGGCGCGGGTCAGGACGCAGGCCACGATCACCGCTCCCATGATGAGGACGGCGGAAACACCCAGCGCCCAGCGGCGCCTGGCCAGGATTCCCGCCAGGGCTGCCAGCACGGTGATGGTCACGGCCATCCCGGCAAAGAGGGCGGCTTTGTCGTTGGTGCCGAAGGTTTCAACTGCGAAGTTCTTCAGCCACAGGGGAGTGAAGTCAATAAACGTGGAGCCCAGGGCAAGGAGCGGCCGGGCCCGCGCCGTAAAGAACGCTCCGGCCAACTCGGCCACGGCAAGCACCGTCGCCGCAGCGAGGATTCCGGCCAGCGCGGCGTACAACAGTACAGGGCGGGGCCGAAACAGGGACCGGATGCGGGTCCGTGCGGGCGAAGGCGTCGGGGAGTCCGTCATGGATGCTATTCGCAGCAGTCCGGCGCGGGTATGGGTGGCCGCGTCACACGCCGGTCCGTGCTTTCGGCTGCCGGAACCCACCCAGTACCCTGAACTACTGTGAAGGTTCTCGTTGTTGGCCCCGGCGGCCGCGAACATGCCCTTGTCCGATCCCTGCTCAACGACCCCTATGTCCGTGAGGTGCACGCGGCCCCCGGCAACGCCGGTATCGCACAAATGGTTCCCGTGCATGACATCAATGCCAGCGATCCGGCGGCGGTAACCGCGCTGGCCCGCAGCCTGGGCTCGGACCTGGTGGTTATCGGGCCCGAAGCCCCGTTGGCCGCGGGCGTCGCGGATGCCCTGCGGGAGACAGGGATAGCTGTCTTCGGTCCGTCACAGGCCGCCGCGCAGCTCGAAGCATCCAAGGCCTTCGCCAAGCAGGTGATGGCGGCAGCGAATGTTCCCACCGCCATGGCCCGGGTGGCGGCGAACGCCGAACAGGCAGCCGATGCGCTGGACACCTTCGGCGCCCCCTACGTGGTGAAGGATGACGGGCTGGCGGCTGGCAAGGGCGTGGTGGTCACCTCCGACCGGGACGAGGCACTTGCCCACGCCCAGGCCTGCTTCGACGCCGGCGGGACCGTGGTGATCGAGGAATTCCTGGACGGCCCCGAGGTCTCCCTCTTTGTCCTCTCCGACGGCCGCAACGTGGTTCCGCTGGCCCCGGCCCAGGATTTCAAGCGCATATACGACGGCGATGAGGGCCCCAACACCGGCGGCATGGGAGCCTATTCGCCGCTGGACTGGGTGCCGTCCAACCTCGTGGAGGACGTGATCACCCGGGTCGCGCAGCCCACCATCGACGAAATGGCTGCCCGTGGGACCCCCTTCGTTGGAGTGCTGTACTGCGGACTGGCACTGACATCGCGCGGCATGCGCGTGATTGAGTTCAACGCCCGCTTCGGCGATCCCGAAACTCAGGCTGTGCTGGCCCGGCTGCGCACCCCGCTCGGCGGGCTGCTGATGGCTGCCGCCAAGGGTGAGCTGGATCCGATGGAGCAGTTGAAATGGGATCCGCGGACGGCAGTGGCCGTGGTGGTGGCCGCCGCGAATTATCCGGACGCTCCCCGCACCGGCGACCGTATCCGCGGACTGAAAAAGACCGGGAAGATCGACGGCGTGCACGTGCTGCACGCCGGAACCCGGCTCAACGAGGAGGCCAAAGTGGTCTCCGCCGGCGGGCGGGTGCTCGCCGTCGTCGGTCTGGGCCCGAACCTGCAGGCCGCCCGGGAGCTCGCCTACGCGGGGGTTGAGGCCATCACCCTGGACGGCTCCCAGCACCGCACCGACATTGCGCTGAAGGCGCTGAACGGCGAAGTGGCAGTGCCCGCGGGATCCGGCGCCGTTCCGGACCGCACCGGCCCCACGGACCCGAACCGAGAAGGAGACCTGGCATGAGCGCCCCCGAACTGGCCGGCTGGACCCACGCCTACTCCGGGAAGGTCCGCGACCTGTACGTTCCGGCGGACCTCTCCGCACCGGGGGCCCGGGAGCAGGTCCTGGTGGTGGCCAGTGACCGGATCAGCGCCTACGACCATGTGCTCTCCACCGAGATCCCGGACAAGGGCCGCATCCTGACCCAACTGAGCCTGTGGTGGTTTGACCAGCTGGATGTTCCCAACCATGTGATATCGGCTCACGAAGGCGTGCCGGCGGAAGTGGCGGGCCGGGCGATGATCTGCAAAAAGCTGGACATGTTCCCGGTGGAATGCATTGCCCGCGGCTACCTCACCGGCAGTGGACTGATCGAATACCGGCAGTCCCGGACCGTGTGCGAAGTGCCGCTGCCGGCCGGCCTGGTGGACGGCTCACGGCTGGAACCGGCCATCTTCACGCCGTCGGCCAAGGCCGAGGTGGGCGAACACGATGAGAACATCAGTTACGACGCCGTGGTGGAGACCGTGGGTACCGGGACCGCTGAAACGCTGCGCTCGCTGACCCTGGAGATCTACACGGCGGCCGAATCGATCGCCCGGGAACGCGGCATCATCCTGGCCGACACCAAGGTGGAATTCGGCCTGGACCCGTCCAGCGGCGTCGTCACGCTCGGCGACGAGGTCCTGACCCCGGATTCCTCCCGCTTCTGGGACGCGGCGCTGTACGCCCCGGGACAGGCCCAGCCGTCCTTCGACAAGCAGTACGTCCGGGACTGGCTGACTTCGCCCGAATCCGGGTGGGACAAGGCCTCGGACGCCCCGCCGCCCGCGCTGCCGGCCGACGTCGTCGAGCGCACCCGCGCCCGCTATGTCGAGGCCTACGAGCGACTGACGGGCAAGGCGTTTAACTAGCGCTGTTCGGCTGGCGCTCGAAGGTCAGGTGGACTACGCCGCGGCAGTTCCTGTCGCCTGTTCGAGGGCTTGGACCGGTGAAGCGGTGAGGAATTCGAAGCGGGTGCCGTTGGCCATTTCGATGGGCGGCCGGGGACCCCGGTCATCCGGGAAGGCACAGCAAAAAGGGCCCATCAAAAATGATGGACCCTTTTGCGGTTTGGTCGGGGTGACAGGATTTGAACCTGCGACCTCGTCGTCCCGAACGACGCGCGCTACCAAGCTGCGCCACACCCCGTAACCACTGCCGTAAAGCGGGTTTCCCCGCCGGTCAAGCAACTTTACAAGTGTAGACGATGAGGCAGGATTCCGCGAAACCGGGCTTGCCTGCGGCGGTAATACACTGCTGCCGGCTGCGCCCGGGAGCGCTCCTACACCAGCGATTCCTGCCACGCGGACTGCAGCTTCGCGAACCGGCCGCGCCCGCCGGTGAGCTCCGCCGGAGTGCCATCCTCCACCACTTCGCCGTCGTGCATCACCAGCACCCGGTCGGCGATCTCCACCGTGGACAGCCGGTGCGCGATGATCAGCGCCGTCCGGTTGCCCAACAGGGTCTTCAGCCCGCGCTGGACCAGCCGCTCGCTGGGGATGTCCAGCGAGGACGTGGCCTCGTCCAGGATCAGCACCGCAGGATCGGCCAGGAAGGCGCGGGCGAAACTGATCAGCTGCCGCTGGCCGGCGGAAACCCGGCCGCCGCGCTTGTTCACATCGGTGTCGTAGCCCTCGGGCAGGGCCTCGATGAACCCGTGTGCCCCCACTGCCTTGGCCGACGCGATGATCTCCTCGCGGCTGGCCTCTGGCTTGCCCAGGGCAATGTTGTCCGCCACGGAGCCACTGAACAGGAACGCCTCCTGTGTCACCATGACGACGGCGCGGCGCAGGTCACGCTGGGTGAGGTCGCGCAGGTCCACCCCGTCCAGCAGCACCGAACCGTCCGAGGGGTCGTAGAAGCGGGCAATGAGCTTGGCGAGGGTGGACTTGCCGGCACCGGTCGCACCCACCAGGGCCACCGTCTGGCCGGCCGGGATGTGCAGGTCCATCTTCGGCAGGATGACCGGCCCGTCGCCGTAGCGGAACTCCACGCCGTCGAACCGGATGTCACCCGCGGCGTGCTCCAGCTCCACCGGTTGCTTGGGCGGGCGGACGGTGGGGACTTCCTCCAGCAGGCCGGAGACCTTTTCCAGGGCGGCGGAAGCGGATTGGAAGGAGTTGTAGAACATGGCCATCTGGTCCACCGGCTGGAAGAAGCGCTTGGCGTACAGCAGCAGTGCCAGCAGGGCACCCAGTTCGAGGCCGCCGTCGAGCACCCGGAAGCCGCCTGCCAGCAGCACCACGGCCACCGTGGCGTTGCCGATCAGCACCAGCCCGGGCTGGAAAATGCCGTTGAGGTTGATGGAGCGGACGGTGGCCACCCGGTAGTCCCCGGCCAGGTCGTCATACTTGGCGGCATTGGCCTCTTCGCGGCGGAACGCCTTGACGGCGCGGATGCCGGTCATGGTTTCGATGAAGTGCACGATCAGTTTCGCGGAAGCCACCCGGGAGGCACGGTAGGCCAGCTGGGAGCGTTTCTGGTACCAGCGGGTCAGCGCGAACATGGGCACGAATGCGGCCAGCAGCAGCAGCCCGGTACGCCAGTCGAGCAGGAAGATGCTCACGGCCGTGAAGACCATGTACAGGGCGCCCGAGGCCAGCGAACTGATTCCCGAATCCAGCAGTTCGCGCAGCGCTTCAAGATCCGAGGTCTGCCGGGAAATGATGCGGCCGGAAGTGTATTTCTCGTGGAACTCCAGGCTCAGGCGCTGGGTGTGCCGGAAGACCCGCAGCCGCAGGTCCAGGAGCATGACCTGGCTCAGCATGGCGGTGGCGCGCACATAGCCGGCCGTCAGCGCGGCGGTCAGCAGCGCAGCCACCAGGTAGGTAACGCCGGAGAGGACCAGCGGCAGGTTGTTCCCGGCCTGCAGCTGAGGCAGGGCGTGGTCGATGCCGTAGGCGATGATGGCCGGTCCGGCCACGCGGGCGGCCTGGGAGAGGACCACCAGCGCCACCGTGCCGATGAAGCGGGCGCGGTTGGGACGGATCAGGGATCCGAGCAGGGCCAGGGAACGGCGGCGGACCGCCTGGTTCTCCTCCCTGCCCAAATGGACAGCGTCCTCGCCGGCGGTGCCGAGCCGGGCGGAGGCGTCGTAGGCCGGATCGGACGCGGCGGCCCGGATGCGCTTGCTCATCGGATGATCTCCCCGTCCTCGAGCGCGCTGTCCAGATCTTCGGGATCGGTGGGCAGGCTCGCGATCACATGGCGGTAGTGGGCGTTGCCGGCGAGCAGCTCGGCGTGGGTTCCGACGGCGCTGATCCGTCCGTCCTCCAGCAGTGCCACGCGGTCGGCCAGGGAAACGGTCGACGGGCGGTGGGCGACCACCAGCGTGGTGGTATCGGCCAGCACCTCGCGCAGCCGGCCTTCGACCAGTTCCTCGGTGCGCACGTCCAGCGCCGAGAGCGGGTCATCCATGATCAGCACCGTGGGCCGGGCGGCTATGGCCCGGGCCAGGGCGACGCGCTGGCGCTGCCCGCCGGAAAGGCTCAGGCCCTCCTCGCCGATGAGCGTTTCAGTGCCCTCGGGCAGCGAATAGACGAAGTCGGCCTGCGCCACGTCCAGCGCCTGGGCAAGCAGCTGGTCTGCTTCGGCGGAGCTGGCCGTTTCGGCGCCGAGCAGCACGTTTTCGCGGACCGAACTGGAGAACAGCGTGGTGTCTTCGAAAGCGACTGCCACGATGGTGCGCAGCTGCGCAAGCTCCAGCTCCCGCACGTCCGTGCCGTCAATACGGATGGAACCGCCGGTGACGTCATAAAGCCGGGGGACCAGCTGCAGGAGGCTAGATTTGCCGCTGCCGGTGACCCCTACCAAGGCCATGGTTTCGCCCGGGCGCAGGCAGAGTTCGACACCGTTGATCAGATCGGGGGTGCCCTCCCGGGTATCGGGGTAGGCGAAGTGCACGTCGTCGAACACCAGCTCCCCGCGCACGTCGCGCAGGTGGACCGGATGCAGGGGATTGGTGATGCTGCGCTGTGCATCCATCACCTCGTAGTGCCGGTCGATCGCTGTCTTGGCGGTCAGCGTCATCGAGAGCAGCGGGCCAATGGACTCCACTGGGCCGGCGACGACGGCGGCGGTGGCGAAGAACGCGACCAGTGCACCGATGCTGAGCGTGCCGTTTGCCACCGACGCGATGCCGACCACGAGTGCCGCGGCGAGGGCGGCTTCCGGGAGCAGCGTCACGACCAGGGAGAACTTCGCCAGTGAGTTGGCCTTGAACACTTCGGTCCGGCGCAGCCCCTGGGCCTGTTCCTCAAAGGAGTCCAGGGCTTCGCGGCTGCGGCCGAAGGCCTTGAGGACACGGATGCCGTGGACGGATTCCTCCACGGTGGTGGCGAGGTCGCCGGCCTGGTCCTGGCTCTGCCGCGAGACCTGCCGGTAGAGCCGGTTGAATCGGAAGCCGAAAAAGGCAAGGGGCACGGCAGCGGCCATGAAGATCAGTGCCAGCAGCCAGCTCGTGAACAGCATGACGATGAACCCGATTACCGCGGTGAGTGAGGTGACCACGAGCATGATGGCGCCGAACGCCATCCAGCGGCGGATGAGGTTCAGGTCGCTCATGGCCCGCGAGAGCAGCTGCCCGCTGCCCCACCGGTCGTGGAAAGCGACGGACAGGTCCTGCAGGTGCCGGTAGAAGGAGGTGCGCATACGCGTTTCCACCGTGGTTGCCGGGGAAATGACGAACTGGCGGCGCAGCGCAATGAACGCCGCCTCCAGCACGCCCAGGCCCAGGACGACGCCGGCAGCTCCCCACACTGCGGAGGGTGATCCGCCGGGGCTCAACGAGGTATTGATCAGGACCCGGAAGACCTGCGGGATGGCCAGGGCCATCAGGCTGGCGCCGAGTGCGCAGAACAATCCGAGGATGAGCCGGGGAAGGATGGGCCGCACATGCGGATACAGCCGTCCAAGGGAAAACCACAATGTTGTCTGCGCAGGCATGAAACCTCTTGGTCGGGATGGAGGGTGCTGCTCCAGCAGGACGTCCCTTTGAGGGCTCAATCCTAAGCCCGGCCCGGGGGAGGAATCGACGCCTGGCGCCGGGTTTGGCCGCCGCGGACTAGCTGCGGGCGGTCAGGGTCAGCAGCACGGCCTCCGGGCGGCACGCGAACCGGACCGGCGCGAAGCGGGAAGTGCCGATTCCGGCCGAGACGTTCATCGGCACGATGCGGCCCTGGTGCTCCCATTCGGTGACACCCTTGGCCCGCCAGGTGGGCAGGTCGCAGTTGCTGACCAGCGCGCCGTAAAACGGCACGCAGACCTGGCCGCCGTGGGTGTGCCCGGCCAGGATCAGCTCGGCGCCGCCGTCGGTGAAGTAGTTCAGGACGCGCTGGTAGGGGGCATGGGCCACACCGACGCGCAGCGCCATGTCATCCTCGCCGGATCCAGTGGCAGGGCCAGATGCCGGGAAGCCGGCGTAGACATCCCGATCCAGATGCGGATCATCCACACCGGAGAAGTCCAGCCTGACACCGCGCAGCACCATCGAATCGCTGCGGTTGGTCAGCCCGGCCCAGCCGGCGTCCTCGAAGGCGCCGAAGAGCTCACCGAAGGGCAGCTCCGGGGGTTCGCGTGTGATTTTCGAGGGCCCGGTGAAGTACTGGAACGGGCTTTTCAGCATCGGACCGTAGTAGTCATTCGAGCCCGGGACGTACACGCCCGGGAAACGCAGCAGCGGCTTCAGGGCCTCAAGCAGCGGAGGGACAGCCTCGGGATGGCTGAGGTTGTCTCCGGTGTTCACCACCAGATCCGGTTCCAGATCGGCCAGCGACTGCAGCCAGCGGGTCTTGATCTGCTGGTTCGGCACAAAGTGGATGTCCGAGAGATGCAGGACCCGCAGGGTCGGGCTTCCCGCAGGAAGAACCGCCAGGGTTTCCGCCCGGACGCCGAAGAGGTTGCGTTCGATCAAACCGGCGTAGCCCAGCGTTGCGGCCCCGGCGCCGGCCAGGCCGGCGGCTACCCAGCCGGCTGAGCGCAGGGCTGTGCCACGGGAGGAATCAGCCACCGTTAGTAGGTCTCAGGCTTTGTGGCCAGGAGGTTCTCCAGGAAGCTTGCTCCCGAAGCGTGGTTGTCGCCCTCGGGCTTCTCCTCGGGCTTCTCCTCGGGCTTTCCCTCTTCGCCGCCGCCGCCGTTTTTGTCTTTGTCGGTGTCGGCTGCGCCCGAAGCGCGCGGCGTGGGGGCAGGTGCTGCCTTGGGCGGGGGAGCCACATTGCCCATGATGCTGGCCGGGGGCGCGGTGAATGCGTTGGCACCGTACTGCCCCGGGATCCGCTGGATGAAGTTCTTCCAGGACGGGCCGGCGATCAGCGAACCGTCGATTTCGGGATAGGTCCGGCCGCCGATCTGCTTGCCTGTCATGGTGCCGCGCTCATCGCCCCAGACCCAGTTGCCGAGCCAGGAAGCGGTCACCATGCCGGTGGTGTAGCCCATGAACCAGGTCTGTGACCGGTAGTCATTGGTACCGGTCTTCCCGGCGACCGGAACGCCGATCTGCAGGAGCTGGCCGGAACCCTTGGTCATGACCTGCTGCGTGGCAGCGTTAACACCCTGGGCAACTTCCTTCTTCATGACCTGCTGGCAGTCCTGCGGCGGTACCTCGAAGGTGCGCCCGTCCACAGCCGTCACCGACTCCAGGGCGCGGGGCTCACACTTGAGGCCCTCGGCCGCGAAGGTGGCAAAGCCGGTGGCCATGGCCAGCGGCGAGGCGTCGCCGCCACCACCGAAGGATGAGGGCGGGTTGACCTCAAGCGGTACATTCTCGCCGCCGGAACTCTTGCCGTTGTGGATGCCGGCGGCGAAGGCCATCTCCTGGAACTTGCACAGATCCAGCTGGTTGATCTCCGCGAGCGTAATGGTGTTGTACGAGTTGGCCAGGCCGTCAATCACGGTGGTGGTCTTGTAATTGGTGTCACCGTAGTTGATCGGTGTCCACGCCTCGGGAATGCCGTACCGGCCGCCGGGCAGGCAGCTGGCGTTCCAGCTGTGGCCTGCGGGGTAGGTGCGCTTGCTCCCGTCGAGGGTGTCGTTCAGCTTCTTGCCCGCATCGAGCCAGGCAGCAACGGTAAACGGCTTGTAGGTCGAGCCCGGCTGGAACCCGCCGATGCCGCCCAGCGGCTTGTTCGGATCACCGTTGAGGTATTGATCGACATTGAAGTTCAGCACGGAGTTGCCCTGGCCCGCTTCGGGCGTATACCGGGTGTTCTGCGCCATCGACAGGATCTTTCCGGTGCCCGGCTCCATCGACACCATGGAGTGGCCGATCTCGGCGTCGGTGGTGTCGGGATTGGCGGTCTCGTTGATGGCCGTCTGGGCCGCAGCCTGGATTTCCGGGTCCAGCGTGGTGTTGATGCTGAGCCCGCCGCGGTACAGCAGGCCCAGCCGCTCATCCTCGGAGGCGCCGAAGCGCTCGTCGTGGGCGATCAGGTTCATGACGTAGTCACAGAAGTACGGTGCCTGCAGGGCGCCGGTGCAGTTGCTGGGAACCGGTGTGACGTTCAGGTCCAATCCCGTGGCGATGGCGGCGTCGTGCTCTTCCTGGGTGATGCGCCCCTTGTCCAGCATGGCGCCGATCACAATGTTGCGGCGGGCGATTGCGTTGTCCGGGTTGTTCACCGGGCTGTACACGGAGGGGCCGTTGACGACGCCGGCGAGCAGGGCAGCCTGCGGAATGTTCAGCGCGGAGGCATCAACGTTGAAGAAGAACTTGGCGGCAGCCTGCACTCCAAACGTGGTTCCGCTGAAGGGCACGATGTTGAAGTACCCCTCGAGGATCTCCTCCTTGGACAGCTGCTTCTCCACGGCGATGGCCAGCTTCATTTCGCGCAGCTTGTCACCGTAGGTCTTATTGATGCTGCCGGAGAGGACAACTTCCTCATCGTTGCGCATATTCGTGTCGATGATGACGTTGTTCACGTACTGCTGCGTGATGGTGGACGCGCCGCGCTTGGTGCCCGAGGAGACGTTGGAGACCAGGGCGCCGATGAGGCCCTGCACGTCCACACCGCCGTGCTCGTAAAAGCGGTCATCTTCGATGGCGAGCATCGCATCGATCATGGTGGGGGAGATCTGGTCCAGCTTGACCGGCTGGCGGTTCTCCTCATACACCGTGGCAATCAGGGAGCCGTCATTGGCATAAATCTTGGACGGCTCGGCCAATGCCCCTGCCTGCAGTTCCGACGGCAGGTTGTCGAAGAACTGAAGGGAACCGGACGCGGCTGTGCCTGTAGCTGCGGCTGCGGGGACCAGAAGTCCCGCAGCCAGAACACCGCAGAGCGCACTCACGCCGAAGAACGCGACGATCTTGCCCAGGGTGGTAGCCGTGTCGAAAAGGGGTGATTTGCGAGCTGCCATGCGCATCAGTCTACAAGCACGCGTTAGTCTTTGGATTATGAGCAAATGGGAATATTTCATCACGCCGCTGCCCCTTCACACCCCGGGCGCGGTGCTTAACATGCACGGCGAAGAAGGTTGGGAGCTGGTCCAGATCACCCCCGCCCCGAACGGTACCGGAGCGGTGGCCTATCTGAAGCGCGAGAAGTCGGCATGACAGAGGTGACCGGTGCGGTCTCGGCCGTGGAACAGCGGCTCGCGGAGCTGGGCATCAACCTGCCCGGCGTCGCAGCCCCCGTTGCCGCCTACGTCCCGGCCGTCGTCTCCGGCAACTACGTTTACACCTCCGGGCAGCTGCCGTTCGTCAATGGCGTGCTGCCGGCTGCCGGCAAGGTGGGCGCGGAGGTAGACGCCGCCGACGCCGCAGGCTATGCGGCAACCTGCGCGGTGAACGCGCTGGCTGCGATCAAGGCCCAGATCGGCGATCTGGACCGCATCAGCCGCATCGTCAAGGTGGTGGGCTATGTGGCCTCCGATCCGTCCTTCACCGGACAGCCCGCCGTTATTAATGGAGCATCCGAACTGCTGGGGAAGGTCTTCGGCGAGGCAGGCACACATGCCCGCTCCGCCGTCGGCGTTGCCGTCCTGCCGCTGGACGCCCCGGTCGAAGTAGAAGTGATCGCTGAATTTGCCTAGTACCTCTGTCCGGCTCTTCCCGGTTCCCCCGCATCAGCAGGGAGCCGCGGAGAGCTGGTTTGAACACGGTGACCGGACACCCCGCAAGCCGCGCCTGGCATCCTCCGTGGTGCTGGTGCGGGACGCGCCGCGCGGCACCGAAGCATTCCTGACCTACCGCCGCGGCGAGTCGCCGCTGGGGAAGGTGGCCTTTCCCGGCGGCAGCATCGAAGAGGGCGACGACGACGCCGTCACCTGGTTCGGCCCTGCTCCGGCGGTCTGGGCCAAGTCGATGGGGATCGACGATCCCCGGCTGGCCCGGCGGCACGTGGTCGCCGCGATCCGCGAGTTGTTCGAAGAAAGCGGGATACTGCTGGCCGGACCCGACGAGTCGACGCTCCTGGAAGCCACCAGGGGGCCGGAATGGATGGCGGCACGCGTGTCCATCGCCGCCCGGGACGCGTCCTTCCTGGAGCTGCTGACCCGCCGCGGGCTGGGCCTGCGCACCGACCTGCTGCGGCCGTTGTCCAACTGGCAGACGGCCGACTTTGCGTTGCGCCGCTTCGACACCCGGTACTTCGCGGCCGTGCAGCCGGTGGGACAGGACACCTCCCTGCTGGATGGCAAGGGCAGCTGGGGGCAGTGGCGGTCCGCCGCGGTGGAAACCGCGGCGCGCGACAGCACCGCCCTGGGTGAGGAGATCGGCCTTCCGGACACCGTGGGCCTGACCCTGGGTGAACTGACGGTCCCGCCGGTGGAACTGATCCTCGAGAAGCTGGCCAGCGCGCGCGGCTGCATCGCGTACCTGGCCTCGCGCCGGCCCGCTGCGGTGTTCCAGCCCGAGCTGGTGCAGTATGAGGACGGCTACAGGCTGGCCGTGAAGCTCAGCGGCACCGCCGAGGGGTCCGCCCAGCGCGGACGCTGACCCGGTTTCGCCAGCACCACTGGTTCCACAAGTACCACCAATACAAACGACGACGGCGCCGCTCCCGGAAAAGGGGAGCGGCGCCGTCGTCGTCTGCGGTGCTAAACCTGCTAGCGGGAGCGCTGACGCAACCGCTGCACGTCGAGAATGACCACGGCGCGGGCCTCAAGGCGAAGCCATCCGCGCTGGACGAACTCGGCCAGGGCCTTGTTCACCGTCTCGCGGGAGGCGCCGACCAGCTGGGCCAGTTCTTCCTGCGTCAGCTCGTGCGCCACGAGAATGCCGTCAGTGGCGGGACGGCCGAAGCGGTCCGCCAGATCCAGCAGCGCCTTGGCGACGCGGCCGGGAACGTCCGAGAAGACCAGGTCCGCAAGGGACTCGTTGGTGCGGCGCAGGCGGCGGGCCAGGGCCTGCAGCAGCTGCACCGAAACCTCGGGGCGGGTTTCCAGCAGTGCCTTCAGGTTGTCGTGCCGCAGTCCGGCCAGACGCGTTTCCGACACCGCGGTGGCGGTGGCGTTGCGCGGGCTCGGATCAAACAGCGCCATTTCGCCGAAGAGCTCGCCCGGGCCGAGGATGGCCAGCAGGTTCTCGCGGCCGTCCGGTGCCGAACGGCCCAGCTTGATCTTTCCGGACACGATGAAGTAGAGCTGGTCGCCCTGGTCACCTTCGCGGAAAACTGACGCACCACGTGAAAGGTCAACCTCAGTCAACTCGTCGGTCAGAGCTGCGAAGACGTCGTCTCCTAGTGAGGCGAACAGCGGCGCACGGCGCAAAACCTCGATATCCATGAAATCTCCTGTAAATAGTTGTCCCGTCTATTATCTTCCCGCACTACGGCCCCATGTGACACCTGTAATAGCTTTGTTCGCCATCGGATGATAAAAAGGACGCCCCGACCGCTTGCCTTCCGTCAATCCGTGGGAGCGGGATACACAGCTTGGACCGCTAAACTCTGGAGACGGGCCACTCCTCGAGTGAAGCCCCGCGAAGCCCTCTAGAACCTACTTGGAGCTGTTTGTGCTCGGATTCTCGCTGCTCGACGTCATTCTGCTGTTGGTGCTGCTGTTCTACCTCATCAGTGGCCTGCGGAAGGGCCTGGTAGTGACCCTTGGCGGCATCGTCGGCTTTGTTGCCGGCGCTGTGGCAGCCTTCTTTGCCATCCCCCTGGTTGCCACCTGGGTACCGGACGAAGGATGGCGGCTGACCGCCGTAATCGCCACCGTGGTGGTCCTGGTCCTGGTGGGTCATGCCGCCGGAGCCGCACTGGGTGGCGGGATCCGACGCTGGCTGAACTTCCCGCCGCTGCGGGCGCTGGACCGCTTGCTTGGCGGCGCGGTGAACCTGGCGGTGTCCGCCCTGGTCATGGCAATGCTGGCGTTCAGCGTAAACACCCTGGGTGTTCCGCTCCTCTCGCAGCAGATTGCCGCTTCCAAGGTTTTGGGTTCGATTGAGCGGGCCACCCCCGAGCAGGTCAAGGTCTGGACCGCGCAGGTCCGTTCCTTCACCCTCGACGAGGGGCTGCCCACCATTTTGGACAATGCAGCTCCGCAGACGGTTGTGGCTCCGGAGCAGGCGGTCACGTCCGAACGCCTGCAGGTCGCGTCCGAGTCGGTGGTGAAGATCACCGGCACCGCCTTCCAATGCGGCCAGAACCAGACCGGATCCGGGTTTGTGGTGGCCGATGACCGCGTCATCACCAACGCCCATGTGGTGGCCGGAGTGCCCCAGCCCGTCGTCCAGGTTCCCGGAGGCGGTGCATTGCCCGGTGAAGTGGTCTACTTCGACAGCGCCCGGGACCTGGCCGTGCTGGCGGTGGACAACCTGGACGCGGAGCCGATCCCGATGGGCGAGCCTCTGCCCAACGGAACGGCTGCGGCCTTTGCCGGGTATCCGGCCGGCGGCCCGTTCCGGCTGCAGGCCGCCAACGTCGAGCGACTCTCCGATGTCTCGGTGCGAAACATCTACGGTGCGTCCCCGGAGGTCCTGGAGGTCTACACGCTCGCTGCCAACGTCCAGCAGGGCAACTCCGGCGGCCCGCTGCTGGATATCGACGGCCGGATTGCCGGCGTCATCTTCGCCAAGACCACCGGCGACCAGCCGATCGGGTATGCCCTTTCGCTGGCCGAGGTCGGGCCGGTGGCTGAAGCCGCGCCCAGCTACCAGGAAGCAGTGTCCCCGGGGCAGTGCATCTCCGGCAAGTAGCTCGTCAGGCGTCCGCTGCTGCTGCGTCCAGCCGGGCGGCCAGATAGTCCACGGCCATCCGGTAGCCGGCGGTTCCGGCGCCGCAGATGACGACGTCGGCCACTGCCGACACGTAGGAGTGGTGCCGGAACTCCTCGCGGCGGTGGATATTGCTCAGGTGCACTTCCACGACCGGCAGCCCGACGCCGGAAAGCGCATCGGGAATCGCCACCGAGGTGTGGCTGTACGCGGCCGGGTTGATGATGATCGCGTCGGCCAGCCCCGGAGCGCCGTGGATGGCGTCGATCAGGTCGCCCTCGTGGTTGGACTGGATGCAGTCCACGGTCCAGCCGTGCGCCTCGGCCGCGGACAGCGCCATGGCTTCGACGTCGTCCAAAGTCTCCGTGCCGTAGATCCCGGGTTCGCGGGTGCCTAGGAGGTTCAGGTTGGGGCCGTTGAGGACAAGGAGGTTGCGGGTGCGGGTTGTCATGCCTTAACTATGCTCCAACCGGTTCGCGGCGCGCCGCCTCGGTGTTGCGGCGCGTCATGCGGGCGGCGGCCAGGGCACCGGCGATGGTCACCAGCGACATCAGCGCCAGTACGACGCCGGGATGCCACCAGGCACTGTCCGTCGCGGTGGCGAAGGCCTGGGTCACGGCGGGGGTGAAGCCGGCGAGGATGCCGGCAAAGCTGTATGCCAGGGACAGGGCGGTGAAGCCGGTGCGGGCCGGGAACAGGTCGGCCATCAGTCCGCCGAGGGCTGCCCAGGCAGCGGTCGGGGCGATGCCGCCGAGCAGGATGGCCAGGATGTAGGTGGTCTGGTCCGCGGTGCTGATGACCCAGTACAGCGGGAAGGAAATCAGCAGGGTGGCCGCGGCGCCGGCGGCAACCATCCGCGCCGAACCGATTTTGGTGGCCAGCCAGCCGAAGGCCGGAATGGTGGCCAACTGCAGCACGGATCCCACCAGCGCCGCGTAGAGCACTGTGTCCGAAGACAGGCCCAGCTGGGCTGTGCCGTAGGCCTGGGTGTACGTGGTCATCAGGAAATAGGAGCCGATTCCCAGCAGCGATGCAGCGGCGGCGATCAGCACGGGCATGCGCTGGGTGGAGAGCACCTCAAGGACCGGAACGCGGGGAACGGACTGGTGCTCGGCGACGTCCTTGAAGACCGGGGTTTCCTCGATGGCGAAGCGCAGGTACAGGGCGATGGCCATGAACGGGAAGGCCAACAGGAACGGAACGCGCCACAGGCCCGCTTCCATGGTTTCCTGCGATACCTGGGTCAGCGCCAGGAACGTGCCGGTGACCATGATGGTGCCCACGGGGGAGCCGATCTGCGGGATCGCGGCGTACAGGGCGCGCTTGCGCGGTTCGGCGTGTTCGGTGGCGATGAGGATGGCTCCGCCCCATTCCCCGCCGACGGCCAGGCCCTGCAGCAGGCGCAGGGTCACCAGGAGCGCCGGGGCCCAGAGGCCGATCGTGTTGTAGTCCGGCAGCAGTCCGATCACGCCGGTGGCGGTGCCCATGAGGACGATGGTCCAGATCAGGGACCTCTTGCGTCCGATCCGGTCACCGATGTGGCCGAACAGGATGGCGCCGACGGGGCGGGCAATAAAGCCGATGCCCAGCGAGAGGAAGGACAACAGGACGCCGATCACCGGATCGACGTCGGGGAAGAAAATCCGGTTCAGGATCAGGGCGGCGGCGGTGCCGAAGACATAGAAGTCGTAGGACTCCAGCGCCGTGCCAACGAAGGACGCACCGGCAACCTTGCGGGCCATGCTGCGGCTGCGGGCCGGATTCTCCGGTGCTGGAGTTGCTGCGGGGGAATTTGAGGTGGCGCTGGAAGTGGACACGAGCACTGATTCTGCTATCCCTGGTGCCCCGGTGCCAACTCAATGAGTCGGGCGTCACACTTTTGGACTTCGGCGGCGGGAAGATGAGCGGGTGAAGTCAGTCCCGGCGTGCGGCGACGAGGGACCGACCGGCTGCTGTCAGTGCCGCTGCCGCGGCGGCAGGATCGGCCACGTAGCCATGGACCATGGCGCCGTCGCGCAGCATCAGCAGCTGGTCGGCGAGGGCGTCCGGGTCATCCAGGCCCATGGCAGCCAGCCGGCCGGATACCAGGTCGTGCAGCCACTGCCGGTGCTCGGCCACGGCTGCGCGGACCGGGGAGGCGGCGTCGGGATATTCTGCTGCGGCGTTGATGAACGGGCAGCCGCGGAAGCCGGGAACACAGGTTTCGGCCCCCATCGCCTCGGCCAGCTGCAGCAGTCCGGTGCACGGGTCGTCGCTTAGCTGTTCCGCGGAGGCATGGACCCGCGCAGACTGCGCCTGGAGGTAGGACACCACCAGGTCTTCCTTCGTGCGGAAGTGCCGGTAGAAGGTGACCTTGGACGTGCCGGCCTCGGCAATGATCCTGTCGGCGCTGACGGCGCGGATGCCCTCGGCGTAGAACAGCACTGAGGCGGCATCCAGGATGCGGGTGCGCACCGGTGATGCGGTCATTGGATCCTCCCGGGTTGCGGATTCTGGCGGCGGCGGGTTTACTTGGCCAAGTAGACGTACTAGTTAGTCTACCTGTTTTCCCCACTTGAAGGAGTTGCCATGAGCGCTTTGTACACAGCGGTTGCCACCGCATCCGGAGACGGCCGCAACGGCGAAGCCCGGACCAGCGACAACCAGCTGAAGGTCAACCTGGCCACTCCGCAGGAAATGGGAGGATCCGGCGACGGCACCAACCCCGAGCAGCTCTTCGCCGCCGGCTACGCCGCATGCTTCCTGTCCGCACTGAAGATGATTGCCCGTGCCGAGAAGGCCCCCATCGCCGATGCCGCCATCACGGCCGATGTCAGCCTCCACAAGCAGGAAGTCGGATTCAAGCTCGGCGTTGAGCTGCACGTGGAAATGTCCGGCGTGGACCAGGCCACCGCCGAGAAGCTCGTTGAGGCCGCCCACCAGGTCTGCCCGTACTCCAATGCCACCCGCGGCAACATTGACGTCACACTCGACGTCACGGTCGGTTAGCCGGCCCTTTCCGCTAAAACAGCAGCAGGTGCCGTTGCCCATCCGGGAACGGCACCTGCTGCTGTTTCTGCCTGAGGAGGTTACTTCCGCATCGACTCCGCGATCTGGGTCATCACGGTGTTATCCGCCAGGGTGCTGGAGTCACCGGCCTCGCGGCCCTCGGCCACGTCCTTGAGCAGCCGGCGCATGATCTTGCCGGAGCGGGTCTTGGGCAGCTCCGGCACCACCAGGATGTGCCGCGGTTTGGCGATCGGGCCGATCTCCTTGCCCACATGGTTGCGCAGGGTGGTGACGATGTCGTCGTCGTCCTTGGCGCTGCCGCGCAGGATCACGAACGCGACCACCGCCTCGCCCGTGGTCTCGTCGGACGCCCCGACGACGGCGGCCTCGGCGACCGAGGGATGGCTGACCAGGGCGGATTCGATTTCTGTGGTGGAGAGCCGGTGCCCGGAAACGTTCATGACGTCGTCGACCCGGCCCAGCAGCCAGATATCGCCGTCCTCGTCCTTCTTGGCGCCGTCGCCGGCGAAGTACATGTTGTCGAACCGGGACCAGTAGGTCTGCTTGAACCGCTCGGGGTCGCCCCAGATCCCGCGCAGCATGGCCGGCCACGGCTCCTTGATGACCAGGAATCCGCCGGAGCCGTTGGGCACCGATTCGCCCATCTCATCCACCACGTCGATGGAGATGCCGGGCACTGCCACCTGCGCGGAGCCGGGCTTCGTGGCGGTGACCCCGGGCATCGGCGCGATCATGTGCGCGCCGGTCTCGGTCTGCCACCAGGTGTCCACGATGGGGGCGGGAACGTCCTTCTTGCCGCCGTTGCCGCCAATGACGGTGCGGTACCACATCCACGCCTCGGGGTTGATGGGCTCTCCCACCGAGCCGAGCACCCGGATGGAGTCCAGGTTGAACTTGCCCGGAATGTCGCGGCCCCACTTCATGCAGGTGCGGATGGCAGTCGGAGCGGTGTAGAGGATGGAAACCTTGTACTTCTCCACCAGCTCCCACCAGCGGCCCTGGTGCGGGGTATCCGGAGTGCCCTCGTAGATGAGCTGGGTGGCGCCGTTGACCAGCGGTGCATAGGTGACGTAGGAATGCCCGGTGACCCAGCCGATGTCTGCGGTGCACCAGTAGACGTCCGTCTCGGGCTTCAGGTCAAAGGTGTTCAGGTGCGTGAAGGCGGTCTGTGCCAGGTAGCCGCCGGTGGTGTGCAGGATGCCCTTGGGCTTCCCCGTGGTGCCGGAGGTGTACAGGATGAACAGCGGATGCTCGGATTCGTGCCCGACGGCGGTGTGCTCGGCGCTCGCGGTGCCGACGACGTCGTCCCACCAGAGATCCCGGCCCTCGGTCCACTGGACCGGCTCGCCGTTGCGCTTTACGACCACGACGCTGGTTACCGTGTGCCCGTCCTTGACCAGGGACTCGTCCACGGCCGGCTTCAGCGCTGTCGGCTTGCCGCGCCGGTAGGAGCCGTCTGCGGTGACGACCAGCTTGGCTTCGGCGTCGTCGATCCGGCTGCGCAGGGCGTCAGCGGAGAAGCCGCCGAAGACCACCGAGTGCACCGCGCCGATGCGGGCGCAGGCGAGCATGGTGATCACTGCCTCGGGAATCATCGGCAGGTAGACGGCCACGCGGTCGCCCTTGGCGACGCCGAGCGACTCGAAGGCGTTGGCTGCCTTCTTGACCTTTTCGGTGAGCTGGGCGTAGGTGTAGGTGCGGGTGTCGCCGGGTTCGCCTTCAAAGTGA
The DNA here is from genome assembly GCF_018622995.1 of Arthrobacter jiangjiafuii. Classification (NCBI taxonomy): domain Bacteria; kingdom Bacillati; phylum Actinomycetota; class Actinomycetes; order Micrococcales; family Micrococcaceae; genus Arthrobacter; species Arthrobacter jiangjiafuii. Next base: position 3,167,629 of record NZ_CP076022.1, on the reverse strand, counting down.
ATGGCCACCCGGTCGCCGCGGCCTTCTTCGACATGGCGGTCCAAGGCGTTGTAGGCGGCGTTGATCTTTCCGCCGCCAAACCACTTGGCGAAGGGGGCGTCGGACCAGTCCAGGGTCTCGGTGAAGTCTTCCTCCCATGTCAGCAGGCTGCGGGCCTGACGGGCCCAAAATTCCGGCCCCTCCGCCGCTGCTTCTTCATAGAGGGACGGCTTGGCCACGGCGTTGGCGGCAAAATCCGCGCTGGGCGGAAAGGCCCGGTGCTCGTGGAGCAGATTCTCCAGTGCATCGCCGTGCGTCTTGACGGGGGGCTGTTCAGACATTGGAAACCCTTTCGCTAGCTGTATGCCCACGGTCCAGCCCGGATCGGTGGGCTGCCGTAGCGTTGAAACCACCCTAACGCCGATCCCTCCGACTTGTGGTGCCCGTCACATGTGGTCACGGCAACGGGGGTATTTATGCGGTGAGTGGTAAGTCACGGCGGGCGCCCCTGCGGCAGTTCGGCTAGTCTGCCGTGCCCGGGTTGATTAGGCTGTGCTTTGAAGCAACCGCTTTTTTTACCGTGCATGCGGCCCGCCGCAGCGGCGGAGCGCAGTAATTGCCGGCCCGCAAGCGGCGGTCGTGAATGGAGAACAGAATGAACCAGCCCCCCGTTGAGAACGACGCCCGACCGGTGGCCCAGACCCCGGCGCCGGCCGAGAGCCTCTCAGCCCGCGAGGACAGGACCAGGACTGCCGTCCTGGGACCGTTCGGCCTGCGCGACACCGTGGTCGGCGGTTCGGTCCTGATCATGCTGATCGGATCGCTGCTGCCGTGGAGCACAACTTTCGGACTCCAGACCACCTTGTGGTCCCCGCTGACACCGCTGTTTTTCCTGGGCATCGGCATCATTCTGCCGCTGCTGGTCGCCGGTCTCTTCGCCGCCCGGCGGATGGCGCCGGAGCTGAAGTACCGCGTGGGATCGCTCTCCGTTGACCAGTTCGGGTCCGTGGTGGCAGTGCTGGCCGTAGCTTTCTTTTTCCTGCAGCTCGTCAACGAATTCACCATCGGCGCGCTGGTCACCTTTATCGGCGCCCTGGTGCTGGTAGCCTCCACCACGCTCGCGCCGCACATCCCCCCGTTCTCACGGGAGTTCGATGAGCGCGCCGAAGTGCCCGCACACGTAATGGCACGCGAGGCCGTCCGGCTGCGCCGCCGGCCCGCCCCCGCGCCCCGCCCAGCCGCTCCGGCTGCTTCCGGCACCCATGACGACCACGTCGATCACGATGACGCCGCAGCCAGGCCCGCCGGGTCGCGGTTTGCCGCAGTGGGCAAGCTGGCACCTGCCGGTCTGTTTGGCCGCAAGTCCGCCGCAACCTCCGGCAGCGCGGCTCCGGCAGTGAACGGCATCCCCGCAGACGCTGCCGCCGCTCCGGCTTCCTCCGCTTCCGCCCGTACTGCAGGCGTGGCCGCCCCGGCCGCTTCCGGCGCGTCGGCGTTCACGGCCCATCCGGCTAACACGGATGCCGGCCCGGAAACGGCGCGCGGCTCCGCAGAGCCTGCAGCCCAGGCCGCCCCGGCCGCGCGCAGCGACGATTCCCTGGCTGCCACCACGGTGAATCCCGTGGTCCGGTCCGGCCAGCAGGCCGCTGATCCGGAGCCGGCAACGCAGGTATCGCCCCAGGTTCAGCCGTCGTCGTCGGGCACTGACTCCATCAGCGCGACCCGCGAGGAATCCGAAAACGTCGTTGAAGCGTTCTGGTTTGCCGTGGGGACCCCGCGCCAGATCGTGGACGAGCGCACCGGGCTGCCGCTGTTTATGTTCCACCCCGGTGACTGGGAACTGGGCCTGGAAGACCGCGGCCACGAGTTCCTGGTTCAGGACAAGCGCACCGGCCGGATCGGCGTGCTGCGGGACCTGAGCAACATCGAACGGGTCGGCGAGGATTCCGGCAACTGATGGTGCCGCGCTTCCAAGCTGATCCCTCGCTGCTCGCAATCAAACGCAGGGCCCGAAAGATCAACCGGCTGCTGGGGGAGTTGTATCCCTACGCCGTGGCCGAACTGGACTTCACCAACGCTTTTGAGCTGCTGATCGCCACGGTGCTGTCCGCGCAGACCACCGATATCAGGGTCAACGCCGTCACGCCGGTGCTTTTTGCGCGCTATCCGGATGCCAAGGCCATGGCCGAAGCGGACGAGGCGGACCTGCAGGAACTGATCCGCCCCACCGGCTTTTTCCGGGCCAAGGCCGCCGCCATCAAGGCGCTGTCCACCCGGCTGGTGGATGAATACGACGGCGAGGTCCCTGGGAAGTTGGAGGACCTCGTCACGCTGCCGGGCGTCGGGCGGAAAACGGCCAACGTGGTGCTTGGCAACGCCTTCGGAATTCCCGGCCTCACCGTCGACACGCACTTTGGCCGGCTCTCCCGCCGCTTCGGCTGGACCACCGCCAAAGACCCGGTGAAGGTCGAGGAGGACGTGGCCGAGCTCTTTGAACCCAAGGACTGGACACCGCTGTCCAACCGGGTGGTCTTCCACGGACGGAGGGTCTGCCACGCCAGGAACCCGGCCTGCGGGGCGTGCGCCGTCGCGCAGCTGTGCCCCTCCTACGGCGAGGGCGAGACGGATCCCGAGAAGGCCAGGAAACTGCTGAAGTATGAGCTGGCCCCGGGCCGCGAGGAACTGCATGCCCGGATGATGGCGGCGGAGACCCGCGCCCAGCTCCGCGCGGCAGGCTACGGGCTGGAAGCGTGAGCGCCTACACCGAGTTGAAGGCCCTGGGCGCCACGGCATCCACCCGCACCATCAGCCTGGACACCACCCTGGAACTGCTCCGCCGCAGCGTCGATCCGGCCGTCGCCCGCCGTGCTGCCGTGCTGATCCTGTTCGGCAACCTGGATGACAAACCGGCGGACTTCCATTCCGCCGGGGTGCCCGATGAGCTTGATGTCCTGCTGGTTGAACGTGCCGCAACGCTGAACGACCACCCCGGGCAGGTGGCTTTCCCCGGCGGAGCGGTGGATGCCGGAGACGCCGGGCCCAAGGCCGCAGCCCTGCGCGAGGCGCAGGAGGAGACGGGACTGGACCCGGCCGGCGTCGTCGTCCTGGGAACCCTGCCCGAGGTGGGCCTGCCGGTCAGTAACTTCCTGGTCACTCCGGTCCTGGGTTGGTGGGACCGGCCTACCCCCGTGGACGTGGTGGACTACGGCGAATCGGCTTCCGTGTTCCGGGTGCCGGTGGCGGATCTGCTCAATCCGGAGAACCGTCGGACAGCCGTGATTTCCCGCGGATCCGAGTCGCACCGTTCGCCGGCGTTTCTGGTGAACGGCGTACTGGTGTGGGGCTTTACCGGCATCATCCTCAATGCAGTACTCGAGGAACTGGGCTGGGCCCTGCCGTGGGATGCCGCCCGGGAAGTGGTGCCGGTTCTTTAAGCGGTCGGGGCCACTGCAATCGGCCAGTTATGCTTGACCAGTTCGCGTGCCAGCATGGGCAGGCGAGGCTCAGTATCCTTCGCTTGGCGCCCTTTACCGGGCGCCCGGTAAAGGATGCCAACCGTCGGCAGTTTGTCCGCGGCAGGCATGGGCTGGATACCGCTTAATGAGGCACGCACTAAGCGTTGACCGTTGCGCCGGGGGAAGATAAACATGGCCGTTACCACACAAGAGGCTGAGCACGTCAGCGCCGCCTCGCCGCAGGGAAAGGCCAGGAAGCCCCGCTTCCGCACCGATATACAGGCTATGCGTGCCCTCGCCGTGGTCCTGGTGGTGCTGAACCATCTCTGGCCGCTCCGTTTACCCGGAGGCTACGTGGGCGTGGACGTTTTCTTCGTCATCTCGGGCTTCCTGATCTCGTCCCACCTGATGCGTGAGATTGAGGCCACCGGACGGGTGCGGATTGGTGCTTTCTATTCCCGGCGTGCCCGGCGCCTTTTCCCGGCGGCTTTCGTGGTGCTGGCGGCCTCTATGCTGGTGGCGGTTGCCTTCCTGCCTCATCCACGCTGGATCCCAACGGCGCAGGAAGTCCTGGCAAGCGTCTTCTATGGCGAAAACTGGCTACTTGCGGCAAAGAGCGTGGACTACTCGGCGATGACCGAAGCAGCGTCGGCTGTGCAGCACTATTGGTCCCTTTCCGTCGAGGAACAGTTCTACCTCCTGTGGCCGCTGGCCCTCATCCTGCTCTCGCTGTTGGCCCGGAGAACGGGCAGCGCACTGCGCCCGGTCGTCCTGACCGGCGTCGTGTCCGTCGCTGTCCTGTCGCTCGCCTATAGCATCTACGTCACCGCAGCCGCCCCCGATCTGGCCTATTTCGCGACTCCCGCGCGGGTGTGGGAATTCGCTGTCGGCGCGTTGATCGGGCTCGCCGGCGTGCGGCTGAAATCGTTGGTGCTCCGCAACGTCCTGGCCGTGGCCGGCTTTGGCATGATTATCGCCAGCGCCCTCACCTTCGACGGGTTGACGCCGTTCCCGGGCTGGACGGCAATGGTACCGGTCGTGGGCAGCGCCGTGGTGATTCTATCCGGCACGGGGGAGGGGAGGCTGGTCCACGACCGGCTGACGGGACTGGCGCCGGTCCAGTTCATCGGGAAGATCTCCTATTCCCTCTACCTGTGGCACTGGCCGTTGATTGTCGCGGCGCCGTTCGTTTTTGGCGTCGTCCCCACTGCGCCTTACAAATTGGTCATTCTGGCGGTTTCAATCCTGCTGGCTTGGCTGACGAAAAGGTGGGTGGAGGATAGCTGGATCAAGAGCGGCGGCCGTCGTGTGGAGCGGCGGGGAAACGGTTTCAGGAAGCCTATCGCCGGCATGGCCGCGGTTGCTGTCGCGGCGGTGCTGCTTGGCGTTGCGGGCAACGCGAAGGAAAACCAGGCTGTTGAATTTGCAGTAGCAGGCGCGGATGGCCCCTGCTACGGGGCTGCCGCGGTGGGGAACCGGGACTGTGGCGATCCCTTTGCGATTCCGGTTGCCGTACCGGACATGGGCAACGACAACGTGTACACGGTTGTGCCTGATGAGTGTGGCGAGCCAGCGGACCACTTGCTCGACGGTGGAAGCCCGGCGACCTGCGATTTCTCTAACGGTAACCAGCACGCGGAGGTTGTCTGGCTGGTGGGGGATTCACACGCCCAACAATGGCAGATGGCCGTCCTGGCCTTGGGCCAGGAGCGCGGATGGATCGTGAAGCGGAGCTACCTCGGGGGCTGTCCCCTGACGGATGCCACCGTGGTCTCCTTCGCCGGCTCGAAGATCACGGGCGAAAAGTCCGAGCACTGCACACGGTGGACCCGGGCTGTCACCGGCGCCGTGGAGACTGATCGGCCGAGCAGAGTGTTCGTTAGCATGTTCGCTTCCCGCGAGGTGGTGGAGGATGGTTCCGACGACCCGCAGAACGTCCAATTCGCTAACGGACTCGTCCGCGATTGGCAGCGATGGATCGATGCCGGAATCACCGTCGTGCCGATTTACGATCCGCCACTGAACGGAGTCGGGCGCGCCGTTGAATGCCTGTCACTCAATGGGGAGACGCCGCTGTCGTGTGCCGTACCGAAAGACCAGGCGATCGAATCAAATCCGCTTGCGGACGCTGTGGAACGGATGGACCATGACCAGATCAAACCCGTAGACCTGACCGATTACTTCTGCGACGCCAGGAGTTGCTACAGCGCGGTGGGCGGCGTCTCTTTGTACTACGACGCCAACCACCTCAACGGCCAGTTGGTAAAACAGCTGGCCCCGCAGATCGCGTCAGCTATTGACTAAGAGCTGAGAACCGGTTGACGGGTCTACTTCGCGTCGGCGTAGGAATCGATGGTAACCGCCACCACCGGGAACTCCAACGGAATCCGCCCGAACAGCAGCCCGGTGGCGGCCGCAGCGGCCTCGGTGACCAGGGCACTGACTTCCTCGGCACGTGCTTGGGGCACATGCAGCATGACTTCGTCGTGCAGGAAAAACACCAGTTCCCCCGCCGGTGAAGCCACCGACGCCGCCCGCAGCCGCCGTCGTATTTCCGCCAGCCAGCACAGCGCCCATTCCGCTGCCGTCGACTGCACCACGAAGTTGCGGGTGAAGCGGCCCTGGGACCGGGCGAGGGAATCGGCGCGCCGCTGCTCTTCCGCGGAAGCGCTCTGCTGGGCGCGCAGCCAGCGTTCCGACACCGGCGGCGAGCTGCGGCCCAGATGGCTGCTGACGACCTTGCCGGATTCCCCGGCCCGGGCGCCGCGCTCCACCACATCGATGGCCTGCGGATAGGACCGGGTCAGCGCCGGCATCAGGCGCCCTGCCTCACCGGAAGTGGCACCGTACATCGCGCCTAGCATCGCCATCTTCGCCAGGGAGCGGTCGCCGTCGAAGTTCTGGTCGGCGATGCCCTGGTACAGGTCCTTCCCACGGGCCGCAGCCGCCAGCGCATTGTCCTGGCCCAGCGCGGCGAGGACCCGGGGTTCCAGCTGCGCGGCGTCGGCCACAATCAATTTGTGTCCGGGGTCGGGGCGCACCGCGTCGCGGACGTACTTGGGGATCTGCAGGGCACCGCCGCCGCGCGAGGCCCAGCGGCCGGAGACCACCCCGCCCACCACATACTCGGGCCGGAACCGGCCATCGGCCACCCAGGCGTCAAGCCAGGTCCAGCCGTTGGCGGTGAGCAGCCGGGAGAGCCGCTTGTATTCCAGCAGCGGGGCGATCGCCGGATGCTCGTGCTGCTGCAGCTCCCAGGACCGGGTGGTTTTCACTTCGATACCGGCCCGGTGCAGGGCGCGCAGCAGCTCCTGTGGGGAGTCGGGATTGAAACCGGGGTTGCCCAGTTTCTCCCGCAGCTCGGCGGCAAGCCGCTCCAGACGCAGCGGGCGCTGCCCCTCCGGCGGGCGCGGCCCCAGCTCGTGCGCGAGCATCGCCTCATGGACATCGCGCCGCCACGGCAGTCCTGCATGTTCCATCTCCACGGCGATCAGGCCGCCGGCCGATTCCGCAGCGAGCAACAGGGCCAACCGCTGCCTTGAGGCGGAGCCGGCCACGGCGGCCAGCTGGGCCGCCAGCTCGGTGACCTGGTCCTCCAAGGTTGGGCCGCGCCTGCGGGCCGGGTCGTCAAAGCCTTCCAGTTCCTCAAACAGCGAGGTCTGGTTCGGTGCCGGCTGGACGGGCAGCAACTGGCGGGGAAGCAGCTCCGCGTCGCCTGCGGGAGCCTCGGTCCGCAGCGCCTCGATATAAGGAGTCGGCGCCGCTGCCTCGGAGAACCGCAGGATGCCGCGGACAAGGGCCAGGTCATGGCTGCGCTCAACCCGCACGCCGGCGGCCAGCAGCTGCGGATAAACCTCCCGGGTGCTGCTGAAAACCCAGCGGATATTCTGCCGGCGGTCCTCGTAGTCGCCGACCACCGCGGCGAGCAGGGAGGGCACGACGACGGCGGGTGCCGCGGAGGGCGCTCCTGCGTCGTCGGTCACCTGCAGCAGCAGGGATCCGGCAGCGGGGCCCGGACCGGCCGGGGTGAGGACAACGTACATGCTCCTATTGTCCCTGCTGGCGGTACCGGCCAAGCGCAGGTGCCCCGTCCTGCTTCCTTCCTCCACAGCGCCGCCGCAGCAGGTGCGTGTCCCCATATCCGGCCGCGTACCCGCATCACGGTGCCCCGCAGACCAAGGATAAACACATGACAGAAGAGCAGCTGTGGGTGCCGGCGGCCCGGGGAAGCACACGAACCGGATTGCTGGATGGACCCCGTCCGCAGGAAGCCCGGCCGCCGGTGGTCTTGGCCACCTCTTCACAGCTGTTGCAGGACGAAGTTGCCCGGGTCGCCGCGGCTGCCGGCACGGATCTGGATGTCCACTCCGATCTCCAGTCGGCGTTGGGCCGTGATCCGGAAGTGCTGCTGCTGGGCAGCGATCTGGCGGGCGTCGGGCCGCCGGGCAGCTGGAGACAGGGAAGGGCGGGGGCGAACGGCCCGGAGACAATCCTGGTCGGGACCGAAGGCGATGCCGGGCTATGGCGGGACGCTGCCCGGTTGGATGTGGCCCGGGTGGCGGTCCTGCCCGCGGCGGCCGGTTGGCTGGCCGAGCATCTGGGCCGGCGGCCCCTGCCTGCAGGCTTCGTCCTGGGGATTCTCGGTGGCTGCGGTGGCGCGGGCGCGTCCACCCTGGCATGTTGGCTGGCAGATGCCGCGGCCGAGCAGGGGATGGACACCCTGCTCATGGACGGCGATCCGCTTGGGGGAGGACTGGACGCGAGTTTGGGCACCGCCGATATCCCGGGTGTCCGTTGGCCGGATCTGGTGGACGTCCGCGGATCGCTGAACCCGCTCCAGCTGGTCACCGCGCTGCCCCGGGCCGGATTCGCGCTGCTGTCCGGAGGGGCTGGTGACGGCGGGCCGGGCGGGGCGGAACCGGGGGAGGAGAGCACTGCAGCTGTCTTGGAGGCGGCCCGGGCGGGATTCGCCCTCACCGTTGTGGACTGCGCCAGGCATCGGCTCCACGGTCCCTTGATGTCCTCATGCGATGCCCTGCTTCTGGTGGTTCCGGGCCGGCTCCGGCCTCTGCTGGCGGCCCGGACCCTGAAGGAACACATGGGAAACGTGCCGGTGTCCGCTGTGATCCGGGGCCCGCTGGGGGACGGCCTGGACGAGACCCGTGCCGCGGCCGCCGTCGGGCTCTCCCTTGCCGGTTACCTGCCCGCCGTGCCCCACCTTGAACATGCGGAAGAGCGCGGGATGCTGCTGGAACGTGGCCGCCGGCGGCCGATCCGCCGTGTCACCGGGGCTCTGTTGGCCCAGGTGGTTCCCGGGCCGGCGGAGCAGGCCAATCGTGGAGGGAGACGGACATGACCGGAGTGCAGGGCCGGCGGGCAGCGCAATACCCGCCGCTGGACCAGGCGAAGGAACGTCCGGGGGACGCGCCAATGGTGCGCCAGGTGCGCCGCAAAATGCTCGACGACGGCAAACCCGTCACGGCCGCGCGGCTGGCTGCGGCAGTCCATTCCAGCGGCCGGCTGTTGGGAGCCGAAGGAGCGCTTCGCGCGGTAGACCGGGTCCAGGCGGAACTTCAGGGGCTGGGGCCGCTGCAGGAACTGGCGCTGCTGCCCGGCGTCAGTGACATCCTGGTCAACGGCCCGGATCGTGTGTGGGTGGACAGCGGCAACGGGCTGGAGCTGACCGGGCTGCGCTTCGGGTCCGACGGGGAGGTGCAGTCGCTCGCTGCACGGTTGATTGCGGCCGGGGGACGGCGGCTCGATGATTCCAGTCCCTGCGTGGACGTGCAGCTGCGCGGGTACCGCGTCCATGCCGTGCTGCGCCCGGTATCGACCGGTTCCACCCTGCTGTCCATCCGGATCCGCCGCACGTCTAGCTTCACCCTGGACGAGCTGCGGGCGGGTGGAACCGTGGACGCCGAAACGGCTGGCGTGCTGCGCCGCATCGTGGCGTCCCGGCTGAATTTCCTGATCAGCGGTGCCACCGGGACCGGTAAAACCACAATGCTGTCCACCCTGCTCTCCTTGAGCCATCCCCGCGAGCGGCTGGTACTGGTCGAAGACGCCGCCGAATTGGATCCCCGGCATCCGCACGTTGTGGGCCTGCAGAGCCGGCACGGAAACGTGGAGGGCGCGGGCACAGTGGATCAGGCCGAATTGGTCCGGCAGGCCCTGCGGATGAGGCCGGACCGGCTGATTGTAGGCGAGTGCCGTGGTGCGGAGGTCCGCGAGCTGCTCGCTGCCATGAACACCGGGCACGACGGCGCGGGCGGAACCATCCACTCCAACTCCGCGGCCAGCGTTCCGGCCAGGCTGGCTGCCCTCGGCGCTCTCGCAGGCATGAGCGCCGCCGCTGTGAACCTGCAGGCCGCCAGTGCCTTGAACGTCGTGGTGCATCTGGCCCGATCAGCGGCCGGACGCCGGGTCGCAGAAATCTCCGTTGTCACGGCCTCTCCCGACGGGCAGCTGCTGACCGTGCCTGCGCTGTTGCCGTTGCTTCCGGCGGAAGCCAACGGCCGTCATGGACCCGGGTGGCCCGCGTTGCTCCTGCAGCTGTCCAGCAGTCACGGTCAGGAGGTCGTGACTCCCGGGCTGGGCCCGGGGGACCCTTTCATTGCGGCAACAGGCGCCCTGCTGAAGACGGGAGCTCAGGGATCGGAGCGTCGATGACCGGGGTGTGGATCACGGTCCTGCTCGGGCTGTCAGCGGTGCTGCTGCTGCCCCGGTCCCGGCTTCCTGCGCCACGGCCCCTGGCTGCCGATGGCCGTGGCGGTGGAAGCCTGAGGTCGACGCGCAGGATGCTGCTGGCGCGGTTTCTTCCCAGCAGGCGGAGCGCCGTGGTGCAGGAGATCCCTTTGGTGATCCACCAGCTCACCGGGCTGTTGGCGGCGGGGCGGGCACCGCACCAGCTTTGGGCCGATGCCGCAGTCCTGCAGCTGGCCTCGCTGCAGTCTGCTTCGAGCGACGAGGACCCCGGCGGCACGCTGGCCGGGCAGCTGTTGCCGGTCTTGGAAGCCGCAGCCCAGGCGGCTTCACTCGGGCTGAGCCCGGTCCCGGTGTTCCTTGCGGCGGCCGGGAAAACCCGGCGAGGGCCCGGAAGCCGGTCCCCGAAGCTGAAGGACAGGCCCGGCCGCAGCCGGGCTCGGGGTACTGAGATTCCGGGTGGACTATGGGTGGAACTGGCCGCCTGCGTCAGAGTATCCGAACGCAGCGGGGCGCCCCTGGCCGGAGTCCTGGACAGATACGCCGGGCAGCTCGAGAGCTCGCTGGACCAGCAGGCGGCCCGCGACACGGCGCTCGCCGGGCCGCAGGCAACCGTCCGGCTGCTGACCTGGCTGCCGGTGGGCGGATTCGGTCTGGGTTACTTGCTCGGAGCCGACCCAGTGGGAGTTTTGCTCGGAAGCCCCATGGGATGGTTTGCTGCCGCAGCGGGAATCGCCCTGTCAGTGATCGGACGCTTGTGGTCCGCTGCCCTGGTCCGCCAGGCTGCGGGGTCCTGAATGGCCGGTGCCGTTATCTTCGGGCTCTTCGCCGCTGCCGCCATGCTCCTTCTGCAGCCCGGCAGACGCTCGCTGTCCGTGCTGGAACCCGAGTCGGGATCTGCCGCTGATCCAGATGCCGGCCCGGGGCCGGGTTCGAATCGGTCCGGCGCGATTGGCCGGACCGACGGGGTGGACGATCCTGCGTTGATGCTGGACCTTGTGGCCGCCATGCTGGACGCCGGGCAGCCGCTGCTGTCTGCACTTTCGGTGCTGGCGGACATCGCGGAACCGGGGACCGCAGGCTCCCTGCGCCGGGTCCGTGCAGCCCTGGAGCTGGGTGCTCCTTGGGTTGCGGCCTGGGAACTCGCCGTCCCCCATCCCGGGAATCCGGCCGCGCGTTCCCTGCTGCGATCTCCTGCCGCCGGCCCGGATCCGGCCGCCTGCCTGCGCGATGCGCTGACCTTTGTAGCCACCACCGGCGCGCCGTCGGCCGCCGTACTTATGGCCGAGGCTGCCCAGCTGCGTCGCCGGAGATCCAGGGAGGCCGAGCGCAGGGCCGCCGCCTTGGGCGTGCGGTTGGTGGTTCCGCTGGGGCTCTGCGCATTGCCCGCGTTTATAGTCCTGACGGTGGTGCCGCTGCTGCTCTCGCTGCTGCCGGCTTTCCCCTGAATCTGTTTGTCCCTCCACAGCCGACTCGGTGGCAGCCGCTGTCCAGAACGCCCGAAGGAACCCTGCTGGTGCACCGCCCGGCAGGACATGATCGGCTCACCGCTTCGAAAGCGGAGTCAGTAACTAAGGCGGAGTCAGTAAGTACAGCCAACAGCAGGAGGAACCATGTCGGTTTTGAGCAAATCAGTGAAGACCGCCCAGTGCGGTCGAAGTTTCACAGGCGTTCCGGAGTACGGCGTGAACCGGAGGCGTGAAGGGACAGCGACGTGTCAGTGCGGAGGGTCAGCCCTTCCGGCATCAGTGTTGCCGGCAGCAGCCAAGGGCAGCCAGCGCCTGCAAATCGTACGGGCCCTGACTCCGGCTCCCCGTTCAGCCCCGGCACCGGAGGGGGTGACGGTCCTCTATCCTGCGGCCGGCGAACCGCAGCGGCTCGGCCGGGCAGGGCAGCGCAGGGCCCGCATCCTGGATCGCGAGGCGGGAATGGCCACGGCGGAATATGCCATTGCCACCTTGGCGGCAGTGGCCTTCGCGGCGCTCCTGGTCGCGGTCCTGGGCAGCGGCGAAGTGCGGTCCCTGCTGATGGGCCTGATCCGCAACGCGCTGACGCTCGGATAGGAGCAGTGAGGCTGCGGATTGGAGCAGTGCTGCGGAAGGTGCGGCCGGATCAGGGGGCGGTGCAGCCGGATCAGGGGTCATGCGGGGCAGTGACAGCCGAACTGGCGGTAGGCCTGCCTGCGGTGGCGTTGCTGCTGGCCGCTGTGCTGACAGGTCTGGGGGCCGGGATGACCCAGCTTCGGGTGGAAGAGGCAGCACGGGCCGGAGCCCGCGAAGTCATGCGCGGCAGCACGGATGAAGCCGAAGCTGCCGCCCGGCGGGTGGCCGGAGCCAATGCACGGGTCACCGTTTCAATCGACGGGCAGTGGGTGCAGGTGGAGGTCGCGTCCTCGGTGGCGGCGCCTCTGTTGGAGAGGCTGCCGCTGGAACTGGTCGCTACCGCCTCGGCACTGCCCGAGTCCGTGCCGTGAGGGCTGGCCGGGTGGGAGAGAGATGAGGGGAGGATCCGGAATGTTGAAAGGAGGTGCTGAGGATGGTTCCGGCACCGTGCTGGTCCTGGGTGCGGGACTGGTCGTGCTGATCCTGTCCGGCGCGGTGCTGCTGATGCTGCAGGCTGGGGTGGCCGCGAACAGGGCGGCCACCGCAGCAGACCTCTCGGCCCTGGCTGCTGCTGACACCCTGCGCGGGCTGCGGCCGGGGGACCCGTGCACTGTCGCGGCGGAAGTTGCAGCGCGCAACGGCGCCGAACTGGCCGGTTGCACGGCAGAGCCCGGCGATCAGAGTGTGCAGGTGGCTACGGAAATGGCAGTGCCTCTGCTGCCGTTTCCGGCTACCGGCCAGGCCCGTGCCGGTCCGCCGCCCTGACTCGGGCTCAGGCCGGATTGGCCGATCGCCCGGCGGCCGCTCCAGCTCCAGCTTCAACGCCAGACCCCGCTCCCGCGGATGCCGGATCCGCGCCCGCACCCCGGGCGTTGTCCAGCAGTACCTGCAGCAGCGTCACCGCGCCGGCCTTGGACAGCGGATTGTTCTTGTTCCCGCACTTGGGCGACTGCACGCAGGACGGGCAGCCGCGCTCGCACTCGCAGGCGCGGATGGCGTCTCGGGTGGCGGTCAGCCACAGCTCGGCTGCTTCGTAGGCCCGCTCGGCGAAGCCGGCGCCGCCGGGGTGGCCGTCGTAAACAAAGATGGTGGGCTTCTCGGTGTCGGCATGCAGGGCGGTGGAGACACCGCCGATGTCCCACCGGTCGGAGGTAGCGATCAGGGGGAGCATACCGATGGAGGCGTGCTCGGCGGCATGCAGGGCGCCGGGGAAGTCCGCAGGGATCATCCCGGCGTCGGTGAGCAGGTGCTCGTCAATGACAAACCAGACGGCCTTGGTGAACAGCTCCTTGGCCTCCAGCTCCAGCGGCTCCTCGCCCAGGATCTCGTTGGAGATCAGGGCCTTGCGCTGGAAGGACACCACCTGGGTGGTGACCTTCACGGTGCCGAAGCAGACCCGGATTTCGCCCCACTGCGAGGTGCGTTCGGTCTCGATCACCTCGATCTGGGTGACGTCCCGGGCCTGTGTGTAGAACTCGGGGTTGCCGCGGGTGACCATGGCACAGTGATCCGCCTCGTTGAGTTCGTCCACCATGAAGGTCTGCCCCTGGTGCACATAGACCGCTCCGGTGTGGGCCTGGTACTGGCTCTGCGGGGAGTCCATGGTGCCCAGCAGCATGCCGGTGTCGGACTCCACGATATTGATCGGCCCGCCTCCGTCGGCGCGCAGGTTCACCATGGCCGCAGCGCTTTCGGAATGCGTCCAGAACCAGCCCGAGGGCCGTCGGCGCAGGTAGCCCTGTTCCACCAGCTGATCCAGCAGCCCGGCTGCGGTGGGGCCGAACAGCTCCCGCTCATCCGGGGTCAGCGGAATTTCCGCGGCGGCGGCGCAGAGGTGCGGACCCAGGACGTAGGGATTGGAGGGGTCGAAGACGGTCGCCTCCACGGAGATGTCAAAGATCGCCTCGGGATGGTGCACCAGATAGGTATCAAGGGGATCATCGCTGGCCACAAAGGCAGCCAATGCATCCTGCCCGGACCGGCCAGCCCGGCCGATCTGCTGGAACAGGGACGCGCGGGTCCCGGGCCAGCCGGCCACCAGGACGGCGTCGAGCCCGGAAATATCGATCCCCAGCTCCAGGGCCGAGGTGCTGGAAATCCCCAGCAGCTCCCCGCTGCGCAGCCGCCGTTCCAGCTCACGCCGTTCCTCGGGCAGATACCCGGACCGGTACGCCGCCACCCGGTCCGGCAGGGATGGATGCACCTCGTCCAACAGCCGCCGGGTAATGGTTGCGATGGTTTCCGCGCCGCGCCGGGACTTGATGAAGGCAATGGTGCGGACCTGCGCGGCCACGAGGTTCGCCAGCAGGTCAGCGGTTTCGGCGATCACCGTCCGGCGGGACCGCACACCGTTCTCGCCCTTTAGATCGGTCAGCTGCGGTTCCCACAGTGCCACCGTGGTCGCGCCGTGCGGGGAGGCGTCGCGGGTCACCGCGGTCACCTCGTCGCCGATCAGCCGGCCGAAGGAGGAAGCGGGATCGGCGGAGGTCGCCGACGCACCGATGAAGACCGGATTGGCGCCGTAGTAGCGGCAGATCCGCCGGAGCCGGCGCATCAGGTTGGCCACGTTGGAGCCGAACACTCCGCGGTAGCTGTGCGCTTCGTCGATGATGACGTACTTGAGCCGGCGGAAGAACCGGGCCCACCAGGCATGGTTGGGCAGCACGCCGAAGTGCAGCATGTCAGGGTTGGCCAGCACCAGGTTGGCATGGTCCCGGATCCAGCGGCGGGCGCCGGTGTCGGTGTCGCCGTCGTACGTTTCCGCGCGGACGGTGGGCAGCGCCAGCGCGTTCACGGCGGAAAGCTGGTCGGCGGCAAGTGCCTTGGTGGGGGCCAGATACAGGGCCACCGATCCGGTGGGCTCCAGGGTCACCCGGTCATCGAGGGCGGTGCGGTGGATCTCGTCCAGCACCGGCAGCAGATACGCCAGGGATTTACCGGAGGCG
This sequence comes from Arthrobacter jiangjiafuii, assembly GCF_018622995.1. NCBI lineage: Bacteria > Bacillati > Actinomycetota > Actinomycetes > Micrococcales > Micrococcaceae > Arthrobacter > Arthrobacter jiangjiafuii. The sequence goes on along the minus strand of NZ_CP076022.1, from coordinate 3,152,446 downwards.
GTGCCGGTGGAAATGATCGTGTGCTGCCCGGCATGCGCGGAGTGTGCCGCTTCGATCTGGTGCCGCCACGGCTCGTGGACGCCCACCCGGGAGTACGCCTCGACAACGTCGGGATGCGCCCACTCCGGCCAGGGGACCGGAACGGCCTTCCGGGCCGGGATTTCATGCACATGGACCAGCTGTTCCGGGTCGGCACCGGAGCCGAGCAGGGGAATCAGGGAATCATGTAGGGCCACGCTGCCATTCTCCCACCGGGGTTCGAAGCAGCGGCAGCGGACACGGGGCGCTCCGCCGCAGGCTGAACTGGCGCAGTGAATTGCCCGGAAACACCTACAACCGGGGTTCGAACATCACCACGCTGGCCAGGTTCTCCCAGCCCAGATACCGGTACAGTTCCAACCCCTCAGGGGTGGTCACCAGCAGGCCGGCATCGACGTCGTGCTCCATCGCCACCGCGGTGAGCGCGCGCATCACGTAGCTGCCCAGCCCGAGACGGCGGAACCGGGGTTCGGTAATGATCCGGTCGTACACCGCGTGGCCCTCCACCATCGACACGCTGCCGCTCGCGGCAGGCTCGCCGTCGGCAGTGACGGTGACCAGCCCCACCGTGTTCCCGCGCACGGTCTCGGATTCGAAACCGTCCAGGGGAAGGAAAGGGTCCTCGATGTCCTGGCCCGCCATGTCCATGGCCATGAACACCTCGTCGGCCGAGCGGACGTTCAACCCGTGCACCAGAGCTGCTCCGTGAATCTCATTCACGCTGCTGGTGACAATGGTGAACAGCCGCTCCGGGCTCATCCGCGCAGAGGATGCAAGGGCCGCGAACTCGTCGTGGGAGGGCTCCAACGCGAAGTACTCCCAGTCATTGGTTTTGTCATGCAGGAAGGCAGACAGGAAGCGTCCTTCGCGGCGGGTCTGGTAGCCGCGGGCCTGCGCCCAGCCGGTCACCCAGGTTTCGACCAAAGCATCGTCGAGCACTCTCATGGATGAACACTAACGGGGGAGGGAGGCGAAAGGTACGGTTGCTGATGATTTGCCGGGCGTTCCAGCGGTCTACCCTTGATGAGTGGCTTTGAATCGAATTGCACTGTATTACGCCTTCACCCCCCTTCCGGATCCGGAGGCCGTGCGCCTGTGGCAGCGCGCCCTCTGCGAGAAGCTGGGGCTGCGCGGGCGGATCTTGATCTCTCCCGACGGCATCAATGGAACCGTGGGCGGGGAGCTCGACGCCATCAAGGCGTATGGAAAGGCCACCCGCGAATACCCGGCGTTCAAGAAGATGGACATCAAGTACTCCGAGGGCGGGGCGGAGGACTTTCCGCGCCTGAGCATCAAGGTCCGGGAGGAAATCGTCAGCTTCGGCGCTCCCGGTGAATTGAAGGTCGACGACGGCGGCGTGGTTGGCGGCGGCACGCACCTGCGGCCGGAGCAGCTGCATGAGCTCGTCGAGGAAAAGAAAGCCGGCGGCGAGGAAGTGGTCTTCTTCGACGGCCGCAACGCTTTTGAAGCCCAGATCGGCCGGTTCAAGGGCGCTGTGGTGCCCGATGTCGAAACCACCCACGACTTCATCGCCGAACTGGACTCCGGAAAGTACGACGACCTCAAGGACAAGCCGGTGGTTACCTACTGCACCGGCGGGATCCGCTGCGAGGTGCTGTCCTCGCTGATGGTCAACCGAGGGTTTAAAGAGGTCTACCAGATGCAGGGCGGGATTGTCCGCTACGGCGAGACCTACGGAGACAAGGGCCTGTGGGAAGGCTCGCTCTATGTGTTCGACAAGCGCATGCATACGGAGTTCACCGACGACGCCGTCACCATCGGCCGCTGCGTGCGCTGCGAGGCGCCCACCAGCAAGTTCGAGAACTGCTCCAACCTCTCCTGCCGCAAGCTGACCCTTTACTGCGCTGACTGCGCCTCGGATCCGCAGACCCTGCGCTGCCCCGATGGCTGCACCGAGTAGGGGACGCGGGCTGCTATTGCGGGCTGCTATTAAGGCACCCACGCCCCGACCCGGCCCATCTGGGTACAGCTGTGGTTTGCGGGGCCCATGTGCACGGTGACCGCTGACCTGTAGCATCCGTTCCACCCGGGCCAAATATGCCCGGGCAGGAGCAGACCCACAGGGGGAGCAGACCATGACACAGGAGTACGGCGAGAACCTAGGCAGCAACAGCACCGGCAGCACCCAGTACGAAGATTCAGCCGGCACCGCCGGAGCGGGCGGGGAATGGGACCGCATTGTCGACGTCCTCGTTGTCGGCACCGGAGCTGCGGCCCTCACCTCGGCCATCACCGCCGCCGAGGAGGACCTGGACGTGCTGGTGGTGGAAAGCACCGACGTCTGGGGCGGCACCACCTCGGTGTCCGGCGGCGGGCTGTGGATGCCCAACAATCCACTGATGGCCAAGGCCGGGGTGCCGGACAGCACCGAAAAGGCCCTGACCTACATGGAAACGGTGATCGCCGACGTCGGGCCGGTCTCCTCCCGCGAACGCAAGCTCGCCTTCCTGAACAACGTGCCCGAGGTCGTGACACTGCTGGGCTCACTCGGCGTGAAGTGGATGCGGTCCAAGGACTACCCCGATTACTACCCGGACAAGCCCGGCGGCATGATCGGCCGCTCCCTCGAGGTGAAGGCCTTCGACGCGAAGCAGCTGGGTACCTGGTTCAAGTCCTCCCGGGCGGCCAAATCGGGGATCCCGGTGCCGCTGGCCACCGACGACGTCTGGGAACTGTCCCGGGCCTGGTCAACGCCCAGCGGGTTCATCCGCGGCGCCCGCTTTGTCTTCCGCACGCTCGGCGGCCTGGTCCGCGGGAAGCGGCTGTACGGGCTGGGTGGCGCACTGGCCTCCTCGCTGATGCACATCGTGCGCCAGCAGCAGACTCCGGTCTGGCTGTCCTCGCCCCTGACCGACCTGATCCAGAACGACGACGGCACGGTGGTGGGTGCCGTCGTCACCCGCCGCGGGCGCCAGGTGCGGATCCGGACCCGCAAGGGCGTGGTGCTGGGTGCCGGCGGTTTCGCGCGGAACGCCGAATGGCGGAAGAAGTATCACGGGCTGGAACAGGAGTACTCCTCGGCGCCGGAGGGGGATACCGGCGATGTGATTGACCTGGTGGCCCGCCGTGGTGCAGCCCTGGCCTTGATGGATGACGCGTGGTGGGGCCCGTCCACGGTGGCGCCCGGGGGCGGCGTCGCCTTCTCGCTGGCGGAGCGGTCCATGCCGCATTCCATGGTGGTGGACTCCTCCGGAGTGCGGTACCTGAACGAATCGGAGTCCTACGTGGACTTCGGCCACCACATGCTCGAGCGCGACAAAACGGTGCCCGCCAACCCCTCTTGGCTGGTGATGGAGGCCCGGCACACCCGCCGGTACCTCTTCTCCGCCATCATGGTGGGACGGAAGAAGTGGGCAGCCGAGGGCCTGCTCCTGAAGGATGACACGGTGGCGGGGCTCGCCCGGAAGATGGGTGTCCCCGAGGAGAACCTGACCCTGACCGTCAAACGGTTCAACGGTTTTGCCCGCTCCGGCGTGGATGAGGACTTCGGTAGGGGGAACACCGCCTACGACAACTACTACGGCGATCCGGGCGTCAAGCCGAACCCGAACCTGGGCGCCCTGGAGAAAGGTCCGTTCACCGCAGTGCGGCTCTACCCCGGGGACCTGGGCACCAAGGGCGGTCTGGTCACCGATCCGGACGCCCGGGTCCTGCGCGAGGACGGCTCGGTGATCGACGGTCTCTATGCCGCCGGTAACACCACCGCATCGGTCATGGGACGCACCTATCCCGGGGCCGGCGCCACCATCGCTCCTGCCGTGGTGTTCGGTTTCCTGGCCTCACGGCATGCCGCCGGACGGAGCACCGCCCGGCAGCCGGCTGCCCAGCAGTCCGCAGCCCTCCAGGAAGCGTGGAATAAGGCCGCCGGCGGCAGCCATAAACTGGACGGGTGACTGATTTTTCCGGCATTCCCGGTGCACCCCAGAGTTCGAACCTGCCGCGCCTTGAGGCTCTCGCCTCGGATCTGGCAGCTGCCCGCTACACGGTCGACGGCGTGGCGGACTTCCTGGGGGAGTCCGCCGCAGCCGCCCTCGGCCGCGACCAGCTGGTGCCGGCCCTGCTGCGCTGCCGTGAGGAAGCAGCGCAGGACGCCCCGGATCCGGTCCATGTGATGATCCTGCTGTGGCTGGTGGGTGAGAACCTGGACCGGGCGACGCTCGACGCGGCGTTCCCGCTGACCCGGACCGAAGGACTGCTGGCCTTGGGCCTGCTCGAAACCGCGCCGGACAGCGCGCGGGACAGCACCGGCGATGACGGCATTGGGGCCGACGGCGGCTACCGGGCCGCCGTGGACCTGCGCCCCTACGGGATCGACGGTGCGCCCGGCGCTGCCGCTGGCGAGGAGCCCGGGGAGACTAATCTGTGGGTCGCCAGCGACCTGGGTGCCCACCAGCGTCCCGGCGTGCTGCGCCACGACCACGTCCTGGGCATCGGGCAGGCCTCGCTGAGCCTGGCCCAGCTGACCATCCGCCGGAACGTGGACCGGGCCCTGGACCTGGGCACCGGCTGCGGAATCCAGGCCTTCCACCTGCTCCGCCACGCCCGGCATGTCACCGCCACCGATATTTCCGACCGGGCGCTCGCGTTCACCCGCTTCAACCTGCTCCTGAATGCCGCGGCACTGGACCTGGATCCCCGCCGGCTCGAGGACCGGGTGTCGCTGCGGCTCGGGAGCCTGCTGGAGCCGGTGGCCGGGGAACACTTTGACCTGGTGGTCTCCAACCCGCCGTTCGTCATCACGCCGCGGGCCGGCAGTGAGAACCCGGAGGACCGCTTCACCTACCGCGACGGCGGCCTGGCCGGCGACGGGATCGTGGCTGCACTGGTGGCGACCCTGCAGGATGTGCTGGTGCCCGGCGGCACGGCCCAGATGCTGGGCAACTGGGAGATCCAGGGCGCCGCTCCGGCAACCGCTCCGGTTCCCGTCGACAGTGATTTTGCCAACAGCAACACCGCCACAGACAATGACGCCACAGACCATGACACCGCCGCTGACTGGTCGGCGCGGCTGATGTCCTGGCTGCCGCCGCAGACCGATGCATGGGTCATCCAGCGGGAGGTGCTGGAACCGGCCGAATACGCCGAAATGTGGCTGCGCGACGCCGCCGAGAACCGGGACCGTGCGGAGTACGTGGCCTCCTATGCCGCGTACCTGGCTGATTTTGCCTCCCGCGAAGTCTCCGCCGTCGGCTTCGGTTCGCTGTTCCTGCGCCGCCGGGCGGACCCGGACGCGGCCCCGCTGCGCCGGTTCGAGGAAATCACCCACGCCCTGGAACAGCCGGTGGGCCCGCACTTGGGCGCCGCCGTCGAGCGCTTTGACTGGCTGGCCGCCCATCCGGCGCTGGAGGCGGAACATCTGGAGGTGGCAGAGGACGTCACCGAGGAACGCCACGCCCGCCCCGGAGCCGAGCATCCCGGCGTGATCCTGCTGCGGCAGGGCGCCGGCCTGCGGCGCACCAACCTGATGAGCACCGAGCTGACCGGATTCGTTTCCGCTTCCGACGGGGAGCTGTCCGTGGGACAGATCATCGGGGCCCTGGCCGCCCTGCTGGGACGAACGGATCCGGAGTTTGCCCAGCGTCTGGAGGCCGAGGTCCGCAACCTGGTGCTGGACGGATTCCTGCTTCCCGCAGCTCCCGGAAGCCGCTGAGGGAGCCCCGGCAATTTGGCACGTCCGTCAGCAACTCCCGTCCAATGCAGTTACCCTAGTGCTGGGGCATCACGCATACTGTCCGAGGACGAACCGGGCCAGGCACCAGAGCCTGCGGCGTAGCCCCATACCCTTTGAACCACCTTTGTACGTAGGAGAACAGTGCCAGTTAAGGCGAGCGACAAGAAGACCGGCAAGAAGTTAGTCATTGTCGAGTCTCCCGCCAAGGGCAAGACCATTGCCGGCTATTTGGGCGAGGGCTTTGAGGTGACGGCCTCCATGGGCCATATCCGCGACCTGCCCCAGCCGTCGGACCTGCCGGCCGAGCTGAAGAAGACCGGCGTCGGCAAATTCGCCGTGGACCTGGACAACGACTTTGAACCGTATTACGTCGTTTCCGCGGACAAGAAGAAGAAGGTCGCCGAGCTCAAGGCCGCCCTCAAGGACGCCGACGAACTCTACCTCGCAACTGACGGTGACCGCGAAGGTGAAGCCATTGCCTGGCACCTGCTGCAGGTGCTCAAGCCCAAGGTTCCGGTGCACCGCCTGACGTTCCCCGAAATCACCAAGGAAGCCATCCAGCGCGCCCTGCTGGAAATGCGCGACGTCGATGTCGCCATGGTCGATGCGCAGGAAACCCGCCGCATCCTGGACCGCCTGTACGGCTACGAGATCTCTCCGGTGCTGTGGCGCAAGGTGGCCCGCGGCCTGTCCGCCGGCCGTGTGCAGTCCGTTGCCACCCGCCTGGTGGTGGAGCGCGAACGCGAACGCATGGCGTTCCGTCCCGCCTCCTACTGGGACCTGCTGGGCACCTTCGCCACCGGCGCTGCCGAGTCCTTCAAGGCCAAGCTGGTTTCCGTGGACGGCGCCCGCGTCGCCACGGGCAAGGACTTCAGCGACCTCGGCCAGCTCAAGGCCAAGGCCGTCGCCCACCTGGATGAAGCAGCCGCCACCTCGCTGGCAGCGAACCTGGAATCGGCGTCGTTCTCCGTCCGCTCCGTGGACACCAAGCCGTACACCCGCCGTCCGGCCGCGCCGTTCACCACCTCCACCCTGCAGCAGGAGGCCGGCCGCAAGCTGCGCTACTCCTCCAAGGTGACCATGCAGGTGGCGCAGCGGCTGTATGAAAACGGCTACATCACCTATATGCGTACCGATTCGCCCGCGCTGTCGGACCAGGCGATCAATGCCGCCCGCCGGCAGGCCTCGGAACTGTACGGACCGGAATACGTCCCCGAGGCGCGCCGCGTGTACAAGGGCAAGTCCAAGAACGCGCAGGAAGCCCACGAGGCCATCCGCCCCGCCGGCGACTCCTTCCGCACCCCGGCGCAGGTTGCCTCCTCGCTGCGCGGCGACGAGTTCAAGCTCTACGAGCTGATCTGGAAGCGCACCGTCGCCTCGCAGATGGCCGACGCCAAGGGCTCGACGGCGTCCGTCCGCCTGGGCGCCGTGGCCTCCGACGGCCGCGATGCCGAGTTCTCGGCCTCCGGTACCGTCATCACCTTCCGCGGCTTCATGGCCGCCTACGAGGAAGGCCGCGACGCCGCCCGCGACGACGACGCCGAAGGCACCGAGGGCGCACGCCTGCCGGTCCTGAAGGCCGACGACGCGCTGACCGCAGCCGACCTCAACGCCGTCGGGCACGAGACCTCCCCGCCGCCGCGCTACACCGAAGCGTCGCTGGTGAAGGTGCTCGAAGAGCTCGGCATCGGCCGCCCGTCGACCTACGCCGCGACCATCTCCACCATCATGGACCGCGGCTACGTCACCAACCGCGGCCAGGCCCTGGTGCCGAGCTGGATTGCGTTCTCCGTGGTGCGGCTGCTGGAAGAGCACTTCACCGACTACGTGGACTACGACTTCACTGCTGAGCTGGAAGAGGACCTGGACCGCATTGCCCGCGGCGAAGCCGGCCGCGTGCAGTGGCTGAACCAGTTCTACTATGGCGACCGCGTCGAGACCGGCCTGCATACGATCGTGAACGACCTGGGTGAAATCGACGCCAAGGCGATCAACTCGATCGAAATTGCCCCCGGCATCACGCTGCGTGTCGGCAAGTTCGGCCCGTACCTGGAGCGCCCGCTGCCCGCCGACGCCCCGGAAGGCACCGAGCCCGAGCGCGCCAACGTGCCGGAGGACCTGGCCCCGGATGAGCTGACCGCCGAAAAGGCGATTGAGTTGATGGAAACCGCCGGACCCGAAGAGCGTGTGCTGGGCGAGGATCCCGAAACTGGACGCACCATCGTCGCCCGCAACGGCCGCTACGGCCCGTACGTGATCGAACTGATCCCCGAGGTCACCGCCGAGGAACTGGCCGCCGCACCGGTGGAGTACTACAAGAACGGCAAGCCCAAGCCGCCGAAAAAGCCGGTCAAGGCCAAGCCACGCACCGGATCGCTGTTCAAGTCCATGAGCGTGGAAACCGTCACGCTCGAGGAGGCGCTGAAGCTGATGAAGCTTCCGCGCGTCCTGGGCACCGACGCCGAAGGCAACGAGATCACCGTGCAGAACGGGCGTTTCGGCCCGTACCTGAAGAAGGGCACGGACTCGCGGTCCATCGGCTCCGAAGAGGAGATTTTCAGCATCACGCTGGAGCAGGCGCTGGAGATCTACTCGCAGCCCAAGCAGCGCGGCGGCCGGCAGGCTGCTGCCCCGCTGGCGGAGTTTGGTACCGACCCGGTGTCGGAGAAGCCGATCGTGGTGAAGGACGGCCGCTTCGGTCCGTACATCACCGACGGCATCACCAACATCACGGTGCCCCGGTCCACGGCCATTGAAGAGCTGACCCGTGAACAGGCCATCGAGCTGCTGGCCGAGAAGCGCGAAAAGGGCCCGGCCAAGAAGCCGGCCGCCCGCAAGCCGGCGGCGCGCAAGCGCACGCCGGCCAAGAAGTAGGCCGCACTGGTTCCTGCCGGTGTGGTGTCGGGGGTGCAGCTGCCGTGTGCGGGAGCTGCCCTCCGGCGCGGGATAATAGGGTCATGCGTTTAGGCGTCCTTGATATCGGGTCCAATACCGTCCACCTGCTCCTGGTGGACGCCCATCCCGGTGCCCGGCCGGTGCCGTTCGCCTCGCACAAGCGGCCGCTGTCGCTGCTGGCTTACCTGGACGACGACGGCGCCATCACCGAAGCGGGCCAGCGCGAGCTGACCACCTTCGTGGCCGAGGCCGGGGAATTCGCCCGGCGGCACCGCGCCCAGGACCTGCTGGCCTTCTGCACCTCGGCCATCCGCGAAGCGGCCAACGGCGAAGCCGTGCTGGCCCGGGTGGAGGCGCAGACATCGGTCCGGCTGCAGGAACTGAGCGGCCCGGAGGAAGCATCCCTGACCTTCCTGGCCGTCCGCCGCTGGTACGGCTGGGGTGCCGGGACACTGCTGAACCTGGATATCGGCGGCGGTTCCTTCGAAATGGCGCAGGGCGCCGACGAACTTCCCCAGACCGCGCTGTCCCTGCCGCTGGGTGCCGGACGGCTGACCCGCGATTGGCTGGCCGGGGATCCCCCCACAGCCAAGAGCATCAAAAAGCTGCGCAAGTACATCAAGGCATCCGTCCAGGAAGCCGCCGAGGCGTTCAGCGAGGCCGGACGGCCGGATCTCGCGGTGGGAACGTCCAAGACGTTCCGGTCCCTGGCCCGTATCGCCGGTGCCGCTCCCTCCGCTGATGGGCACTACGTGCGCCGGCAGCTGCAGCGCACCGACCTGGGCATGTGGACCAAGCGGCTGGAAGCGATGAGCATCGACGACCGCAGCAACCTGGACGGAGTCTCAGCCGTCCGCGCCTCCCAGGTGCTGGCCGGGGCGATGACCGCGCACGCCGCCATGAAGGCCTTTGACCTGTCAGTCCTCGAAATCTGTCCATGGGCGCTGCGCGAGGGCCTGATCCTGCAGCGCTTCGACAACCTGCGGTTCGAGACCGACGGCGCCCTGCCCGAAACCCCGCGTCCCGAAACAGCACCTGAAACAACCGCCCGCCCGCAAGGCCCGGGCGGCCTGCCGTCGGAATCAGGGCTTGCCACCGCTGGCAGCCTCGGTTACGACGGCCGGCACAGCCACTTCTACGGAAAGTCCCACTGAATGAGTACCTCACCGAAGATCTCCGTACCGGAGGACACCAGTGCAGCAGCCATTCCCGTAGCCCTGTCCAGTGCCTCCGTGTATCCACTCAGCGTCCATGACACCTTCGCCATCGCCCACGACCTGGGGTACGACGGCGTGGAAATCATGGTCACCGGCAATGCCGACAGCCAGAACCCGCAGACACTGAACGCCCTGAGCGAGCGGTACGGACAGCCGATCATGGCCATCCACGCGCCCACCCTGCTGCTGACCCAGCAGGTCTGGGGCAAGGCCTGGACCAAGATTGAACTCTCCGCCGCCATGGCTGCGGAGGTGGGGGCCACCACCGTCGTCGCGCACCCGCCTTTCCGCTGGCAGTCCGGTTACGCCGAGAACTTTGCCGAGGGCGTGCGGCACATCGCCGAGCAGTACGGCGTGATCATTGCCGTGGAGAACATGTACCCGTGGCGGGTCCGCGGCCGCGAGGCCAAGGCCTACCTGCCGCACTGGAATCCCGTGACCGAACCCTACGAGCACGTCACGTGGGACTTCTCCCACGCTGCGATCGCCGGCATGGATTCCTACGAGGAACTGCTCAAGCTCGGCCCCCGCCTGCACCACGTGCACCTGACCGACGGCACGCCGAACGGCCGCGACGAACATATGCTGCCCGGGGAGGGAACCCAGCGCTGCGCCGAGGCCCTGCAATACCTGAGCGAAACCGGGTTCAGCGGCGTGGTGGCCATCGAGGTCAGCACCCGCAAGGTCAAGGGGGCCGGTGAGCGGGAGGACCAGCTCAAGCAGACGCTGGAATTCGCGCGGATGAACCTCGGCCAGATCTCCGAATAACCACCGGAGCGCTTCCCGCGATACGGGCGCTGCCTGGGTGCCGTGACAGAATCGGTGGATGGATACCGGACATATCAATCTGACCTTTTTGGGCTGCGGCTCAATGAACGAAGCCATCCTTGGCGGAATCCTGGCCGGCGGCCTGCCGGCTGCGCAGGTGAGCGCCACCGTGCGGCGCCCGGAGCGGGCAGCCGAGCTGCGCGAACGCTACGACGGGCTCACCGTGCTGGCAGGCAACGAGGATCCGGAAGCCAACCGCACCGCTGCGGCCGGCGCCGACGTCGTCATCCTCGGGGTCAAGCCCGTGGGCGTTGCGGCGCTGTTAGCGGAGATTGCGCCCGTGCTGAAGCCCGGCACCGTGGTGATCAGCGTGGCGGCGGCTGTGTCGCTGGAGCTGCTCGAAGCCGGGCTTCCCGCCGGCCAGCCCGTGATCCGGTCCATGCCCAACACCCCCTCCCGGCTGGGCCGCGGCGTGGTGTCCCTGTCCGCCGGCACGTCCGCCGGCGAGGAGGAGATGGCGCTGGCCGCCGAGCTGCTCTCCTCCACCGGCCGCGTGGTGCAGGTTCCCGAGGAACAGGTCGACGCCGTCTCGGCCGTGAGCGGATCCGGACCCGCGTACGCCTTCTATCTCGCCGAGGCCATGGCCCGGGCCGGTGTGGAACTGGGCCTGGATCCTGAGCTCTCAGCCATCCTGGCCCGGGACACCGTGGCCGGCGCCGGTTACATGCTGGCCGAACCCGGTGCCGACGCCACCGCGCTGCGCCGGGCCGTGAGCAGCCCCAACGGCACCACCGAGGCGGCCATCCGCAGCTTTGACGAGCAGGGCCTGCCGGACGTCATAGCGCGCGGCGCCCGTGCTGCAGCTGAGCGCGCGGCGGAAATCACCGCGGAGCTTTCCGCGAAGTAGCACCGGCCGGGGCGAACGCCCCGCGGAAGCCGCGGCCGTACGTGCCCTTTCGCCGCGGGATTGAAGCGAGAGTGCAGATCGGGCGACTTCGGTGTCGCGAGAGTGCAGATCTGGCGACCAAGACGCGTTGGAAGCCGCCATACGTGCACTCTCGGCGTCCCCGAGCGGACGGTCTGCCCGGGAAGCCGCCAGACGTGCGCTCTCGCCGCGGGGCTGAAGCGAGAGTGCAGATCTGGCGACCAAGACGCGTTGGAAGCCGCCATACGTGCACTCTCGGCGTCTCCGAGCCCGGACGGTCTGCCCGGGAAGCCGCCATACGTGCCCTCTCGCCGCGGGTCACGCCCCGAAAGTTACGGCCGGGCGGCGAAGCGCTCGAGCAGGTCCACGTGCCCGGAGACAATGAGCATGTCGCGGGAGGAGACCTTGGTGTCCTGCCGGGCGTACGTGAAGTCCTCGCCCGGGGACTTCACGCCCACCACTGTCACCCCGTACTTGGAGCGCACCTTGGATTCGCCGAGCGTGAAGCCCTGGGTCTCGCGCGGCGGATACATCTTCACGATGGCGAAATCGTCGTCGAACTCGATGAAGTCGAGCATGCGCCCGCCCACCAGGTGGGCGGCGCGCCGGCCGGCGTCGGCCTCCGGATAGATCACGTGATTGGCGCCGATCCGGGTCAGGATCTTGCCGTGCGCGGAGGTGATGGCCTTGACCCACAGGTGCTCGATCCCCAGGTCCACCAGGTTCACGGTGATCAGCACGCTGGATTCGATCGAGGTGCCCACGCCGACGACGGCGGCGGAAAAGTCCTGCGCCCCAAGCTGGGTCAGCGCGTCGATGTTGGTGGCGTCGGCCTGCACAACGTGCGTGAGGATGCCGGAGGCCTTCTGCACGAGGACCGGATCGCGTTCGATGGCGAGGACCTCCCGCCCCTGCTTCACCAGCTGTTCGGCAGTGGCGGAGCCAAAGCGTCCCAGTCCGATCACCAGGACGGGAGCATTATGAGCTGGTCTGTCAGCCAATGATCGGCCTTTCCTCGGGGTAGTGGTACAGCGTGTTGCGCTGCCGGATGGCCAGAGCCGCAGCCAGGGTAATGGTGCCCACCCGGCCGGCGAACATCAGGGCGGAGAGCACATATTTGCCCTCCGGCGGCAGCGCCTCGCTCAATCCAATACTCAGCCCTACCGTTGCAAACGCGGAAATCACCTCGAACAGCACCGGCTCCAGCGTCTCCTTGGTGATGGCCAGCAGCACCACGGTGGAGACGGCCACCAGGGTCGCGCCGAGAATGACCACGGAGATCGCCACCCGCATGGCACTGGCGGCGATGGTGCGGCCAAAGGCCCGCACGTCGGCGTCGCCGCGGGCCTCGGCCACCACGGCCAGGAAAATCACGGCCAGGGTGGTGACTTTGATGCCGCCGGCGGTGGACGCCGAGCCGCCGCCGGCAAACATCAGCATGTCGGTGATGACCAGCGTGCTCGAATCCAGGTCGGACATATTGACCAGGCTGAAACCGCCGGAGCGGGTCATCACGGAGGCGAACACCGAATGCAGGATCCGGTCCGCAACGTTCATCTCCCCGATGGTGGCGGTGTTGAACCACTCGAAGGCGCCCCACAGGATGCTGCCGCCCACCAGCAGGATGGTCGTGACCAGCAGGGTGAGCTTGGTGTGCAGGTTCCACTGCCGGACATGGAACTTGCTCCGCATCAGCACCATGATCACCGGGAAGCCCAGGCTGCCGACAAAGACTCCCACCATCAACGGCACCAGGATCCACAGATCCTCGTCATAGGGGACCAGCCCGTCGGAGTGCGGGGTGAAGCCGGCGTTGTTAAAGGCCGAGACCGAGTAAAAGACGGCATGCCAGATCGCCTGGCCAGCGGATTCGCCCAGGAGCATGAAGCGCGGGGCCATCACGGCCGCCAGGATCAACTCAATGGCTACCGTGGTGGTGACGACGATGCGCAGCAGGGATCCGACCTCGCCCAGCCGTCCGGTGTTCATGCCCTCCTGCGCGATCAGCTTTCCACGCACGCCCAGCTTCCGGTTCACCGCCAGCGCCAGCAGCGAGGCCATGGTCAGGATGCCCAGTCCGCCCACCTGGATGGCGATCAGGATCAGGACCTGCCCGAAGCCGGACCAGTGCGTGGCGGTGGAAACCACCGTGAGCCCGGTGACGCAGACGGCTGACACCGCGGTAAAGAGCGCGTCGTGCAGGGGCGTGACCTCTCCGCTGCTGGAGGAGGCCGGCAGTGACAGCAGACCGGTGAACACCAGGATAACCAGTGCAAACACCATCAGGGCCAGCCGTGCGGGGGAGCCGGCGGCCAGGGCGTCCACGAAGTCCCGCAGGCTGGCGAACATCCTCGCGGGATGGAACTGCTGCAACTGCAGCCGTGGCTGGCGGGTGGTGGACATAAGTGGTGCTTGTTCCTTGGTTCCAGGTGGGCGCAGTCCTCTGCATCAGTAGTAAACCACCAATGCGGGCCTGGGCTGCGGTTCCGGCGGGTGCGCCGCGGTGTCAAACTCCAAGTATCGCGCACATCGCGTAGCCTGTTCAGCATGATCAACCGTGGACTCAGCCTTCCGGTCATGCCGACCCGCATCATCTGGCACGAGTCCATGCTCAATTACAACTTTGGCCCGGGCCACCCGATGAGCCCGCTGCGCCTGGACCTCACTGCCAGGCTCGCCCGGGAGCTGGGCATCTTTGACCTGCCCGGGGTTTCCGTGGGGGAGCCGTTTGTCGCCAGTGACGCGGAACTGGGTACGGTCCACGGTGCGGGATACGTCGCCGGCGTGCGCGCGGTGAGCGCCGACCCCACCACCAGCCAGGATCCGTACGGGCTGGGCACCGAGGATAATCCTGCCTTCGCCGGCATGCACGAAGCCAGCGCCCGGCTGGTCGGCGGGTCCCTGGCCGCGGCCGATGCGGTGCTCTCCGGCGAGGTGCTGCATGCGGTGAATTTTGGCGGCGGGATGCACCATGCTGCTGCAGACCGCGCCTCCGGCTTCTGTATCTATAATGACGCCGCGGCAGCCATTGCCCGCCTGCTCGCCGGTGGTGCCTCCAAGGTCCTCTATATCGACGTTGACGCCCACCACGGGGACGGTACGCAAAGCATCTTCTGGAACGATCCGCGGGTCATGACGATTTCGCTGCATGAAACCGGGCTGACGCTCTTCCCGGGCACCGGCTTCGCCAATGAAACCGGCGGGCCGGGAGCGGAGGGCACAGCGGTCAATGTGGCCCTGCCGGCACGGACGTCCGACGCCGGCTGGCTGCGGGCCTTCCATGCCGTGGTCCCGCAGCTGACCGAGGCCTTTGCCCCGGATGTCATTGTGAGCCAGCACGGTTGCGACAGCCATAGGGACGACCCGCTGACCAACCTGCGCCTGAGCGTGGAAACACAGCGGCAGGCCGCGCTGACCATCGCTGATCTGGCGTCCACCTTCTGCGGTGGCCGGTGGATCGCCACCGGCGGAGGCGGATACAACGTGGTGTCCGTGGTGCCGCGGTCCTGGTCCCTGCTGCTGTCCGTCGCGGCGAACGGACGGGTCCGCTGCAACACTCCCGTGCCCGAAACCTGGCGCAGCTATGTCAAGGAACAATACGGTGAAGACACCCCTGCGATGATGGGCGACGGCGTGGAGCTGTGGTGGCGGTCCTGGGAAGTCGGTTATGACCCGAACGATGAAATTGACCGCACCGTGATGGCCACCCGCAAGGAAGTGTTCCCGCTGCACGGACTTGACCCCTGGTTCGACTAGCTCTGGTTCGACTAGCAGGGGGCGACTAGCACAGTTCGACTAGCCGGATTCGCGGATCCGGGCTTTGACCGGGAAGCGGATAAAGTAGGGTCCATGGTCATCGATGATGTTTTTGCCGTCATTGCGGAGGGCACCCGCCGCGAGCTGCTGGGCTCGCTCCGCAGCGGCGATAAATCCGTAGGCGCGCTCGTGGAGGAGCTGGAAGTCAGCCAGCCTACGGTTTCCAAGCATTTGAAGGTGCTCCGCGAGGCAGGGCTGGTGACCATGCGGGCCGAAGGGCAGAAACGCTACTACTCACTGCAGACGGCTCCGCTGGAGGAAATCCTGCTGTGGCTGCGGGCCTTCGATCTTCCGGCGCTGCGCCCGGTGGCCGCCGAGCTCCGGCCCGCTTTGGCCGCTGCCCCGGCCTCCGGGCCCGCCGCCGCAACCCTCACCGGGACCGCCGTCCGGCCCTCCGCCGCCGACGCCCCGCTCCAGCCCAACCTCGGGCGCACCGTCGGCCGGGCCGCTGAACGCGCCGCCGACCTGCTGGGCCAACTGCCGAAGTTCCGACGACGCCGCTCCTAGCCCGACTTTCCCCGTCACACATCGCGGCCCCGGCATGCAGCCGCTAGTTTTGTAAGGGGAAATACTAAGGAGCTAGAACAGTTATGGACGCATCACTCATCAGCGTGCGCGACGAGGTTTTCCGCCGCAACCCGGGTGAAATCGAGTTTCACCAGGCAGTAGTAGAGGTTTTTGACACCCTGGAACCAGTGCTCCGCAAACACCCGGAATTCGCCGAAGCAGCCATCCTGGAACGCATCTGCGAACCCGAACGCCAAATCATCTTTCGGGTGCCCTGGGTGGATGACAAGGGACAGGTACAGATCAACCGCGGCTTCCGGGTGGAGTTCAACTCCGCACTGGGACCGTTCAAGGGCGGGCTGCGCTTCCACCCGTCCGTCTACTTGGGCATCGTCAAGTTCCTCGGCTTTGAACAGATCTTCAAGAACGCCCTGACCGGCATGCCCATCGGCGGCGGCAAGGGCGGCTCCGACTTCGATCCGCGCGGCAAGTCCGATGCCGAAGTCATGCGCTTCTGCCAGTCCTTCATGACTGAGCTCTATCGCCACATCGGTGAATACACGGACGTCCCGGCCGGGGACATCGGCGTGGGCGGCCGCGAAATCGGATACCTGTTCGGCCAATACAAGCGGATCACCAACCGCTACGAATCCGGCGTGCTCACCGGCAAGGGTGTCAGCTGGGGCGGCTCGCTGGTCCGTCCCGAGGCCACCGGTTATGGCGTGGTCCTGTTCGTTGACGAGATGCTCAAGACCCGCGGCCTGAACCTGGAAGGACAGCGGGTAATCGTCTCCGGTTCCGGAAATGTTGCCATCAATGCGATTGCCAAGGCACAGTCCCTGGGAGCCAACGTGGTGGCCTGCTCCGATTCGCAGGGCTACGTGGTGGATGAAGCCGGCATCGACGTGGACCTGCTGCGTGAAATCAAGGAGGTTGAGCGCGGCCGGATGACCGACTATGCCAAGCGCCGCGGCAATGCGGTCAGCTATGTGGCGGGCGGCTCCATCTGGGACGCCGGCGCCGCCGTCGCCCTGCCCTGCGCGACGCAGAATGAATTGAACGACGACGACGCCCGCACTCTGATCGAATCCGGGCTGATCGCTGTGGCCGAGGGGGCGAACATGCCCTGCACGCCCAAGGCAATCGAGATGTTCCAGTCGGCCGGGGTGCTCTTCGGCCCGGGCAAGGCGGCCAACGCCGGCGGGGTTGCCACATCGGCACTGGAAATGCAGCAGAACGCGAGCCGGGATTCCTGGTCCTTTGAACACACCGAGCGGCGCCTCACGGAGATCATGGTCAATATCCATGACCGTTGCGCCGCCACCGCCGAGGAATACGGTGCGCCCGGAAACTATGTCGTCGGCGCGAACATCAACGGCTTCGTGAAGGTCGCGGACGCCATGTTGGCCCAGGGCGTCATCTAGGAAACGCGAGAACTTCCACTATCGTGACTCAAGACACTAGAGTGGAAGACTGGACGGTTTTCCAAGGGCAGGCTCCACGTCTTCAGTCGAACACCAACAGGTGGACACATCTTCAGGCGAAGCTGCACTGAAGTCCTGTTCTTGCACATCAGCAAAGGAACCAGAGTAAATGGCAGACGAGGGCAATTTCTCAGACGTGCGGTTTCTGACCGTGTCAGAGGTCGCGGATGTCATGCGTGTGTCCAAAATGACCGTGTACCGGCTGGTGCATTCCGGTGAGCTTCCCGCTGTCCGCTTCGGGCGCTCCTACCGGGTGCCCGAGTCAGCAGTGCAGCAGGTGCTGAAAAACGCCGTGATTGACCGGCGCTCAGACACCGCGTAGCGCTGTCACTGGATACCGCGGCGAGGCGGTACCCTGTTAAGGAACGTTTTACATCGTGGCAACTATCTGCCGGTGTCAACGCGCGGGTGCCAACGGTGCCGGTGTTGGAGCCGGCGTCTGACTAATAAGTTTGTGAGGACTCTGTGGGTTCAGTTATTAAGAAGCGCCGCAAGCGTATGGCAAAGAAGAAGCATCGTAAGCTGCTTCGCAAGACCCGCCACCAGCGTCGCAATAAGAAGTAACCAGGATTTTTCCTGGACAGGTCCGCCGCCCCTTTACGGGACCGGCGGACTTGTCGTTTTAAGCGCCCCTGCTCCGCTTCCGCTGCGGCGCCTGCTTCAGTCAGCGCGAGCGGACCCAGGAGAAACCCCGCCACAGGCCGTAGGCACTGCCGGCTACGGTGGCGCCCTTCAGGCCCAGGGTGGCCGCCCGGCGTCCGGAGCGGAAATCGTAGATCGGCCAGTTGCGGTCCCGGGCGTGGCGGCGCAGCTTCGCGTCGGGATTGATGGCCACCGGATGGCCGACAATGCTCAGCAGCGGAACATCGTTGTAGGAGTCGCTGTAGGCCCAGCACCTCTGCAGGTCCAGGCCTTCCTTCTCAGCGAGGATCTTGACGCCTTCGGCCTTGGCCGGTCCATGCAGGAAATCGCCCACCAGACGGCCCGTGTAGAGTCCGTCGTCTATCTCGCTCACCGTGCCCAGCGCCCCGGTCAGGTGCAGGCGGTTGGCGATGACCGAGGCCACCTCCACCGGGGTTCCCGTCACCAGCCATACCGGCCGGCCGGATTTCATGTGCTGTTCGGTCAGGGCGCGGGTCCCCGGCCAGATCTTGGACTCGATCATCTCGTCGTAGACCTCCTCGCCCAGGACCCGGATATCCGCGGCCGCCAGGCCGGTGGCCAGCGTCAGGGCGGCGTCCCGGACCGAATGGACGTCCTTGAGATTCTCGCCCTGCAGCAGGAAGCGGGCCTGCTTCCGGGCAAATCCGAAGGCCTCGCGCAGCGTGAAGATCTTGCGCTGGTACATCTTCCGGCCCACGTGAAACAGGCTGGCCCCGCGCATCAGGGTGTTATCGACGTCGAAGAACGCGGCTTCGCCAGGGGTTACCGCCGCTGCCGTGGGCTCGGCGGCTCGTACAACGGTGGTTCTGGGCATACCCCTGAGTCTACGCAGAAACCGGCACGTGACGCGGAACGACAGATCCCGGCGCAGGCGGGAGCCGTGGAGCGGCTACTTTGGAAGGATGAACATTTCGGCCGCCGGCCCCTCTCCGGACCTTCTGCTCCTGACCCGACCGGGCTGCCATCTGTGCGTTGCCGCGCGGCAGGTCCTGGACCGGATCAGCGCCGATCTGGGAATCCCCTGGCGTGAGCAGTCAATTGAGGGGGATGATGAACTGGCCTCTCGCTTCGGCGAGGAAATCCCGGTCCTGCTGATAGACGGAATCCAGCGCGACTTCTGGCAGCTCGACGAAACCCGGATCCGCCGGCTGCTGGGCCATTAACCGCACCCCGGCAAGTGCTTTGTCAGCACCCGGCCGCGGACTAGAGTGGGGAAACCGGGGCCCTCCAGGCGACCGGACCGGGCTCGGGCCGCGCACCCAAATGACGACAACGACGATAGGTACATGTGAGCATCTCGGAGGAACCAGCCCGGCCGGCCGGCGCTGCGGCAGCCCACCGGAACATTCCGCCTGCCTCCCTTGCCCGTCTGACCATCTACCTGCGCGCGCTCGGCACCATGCTGGCCGACGGCGTCGAGCGCGTCTCCTCGGATGAACTGGCCGAAGCCACAGGAGTGAATTCGCCCAAAGTCCGCAAGGACCTTTCCTATCTGGGCTCCTACGGCACACGCGGTGTCGGTTACGAGGTGTCGTACCTCAGCGGACATATTGCCGCCGCATTGGGCCTGACGCAGAACTGGCGCGTGGCGATCGTCGGGGCCGGAAACCTGGGCAAGGCCCTGGCCGGCTATCCCGGATTCGGGTCGCGCGGCTTCGAGGTGGTGGCCCTGCTCGACTCCGATCCACTGGTGGTGGGGCAGGAAATCGGCTGGCTGCGGGTCAGCCCCGTCGATGTGATGGAAACCGTGCTTGAACGCACCCGGGCCAACATGGCGGTCCTCTCTGTACCGGCGGATGTGGCCCAGGGCCTGTGCGACAGGCTGGTGGCGTGTGGCATCACCAGCATCCTCAGCTTCGCACCGGTGGTGCTGCAGGTTCCCGACCACGTCCAGCTGCGGAAGGTGGACATGGCTACCGAGCTGCAGATCCTCGCCTACCACGCGCAGCGGGCCCGGGTTTCCGATATCGCGGATCAAGCCAGGGCCCGGCTGGCCGAATAGCCCCCCGTCCCCGCGCGTTTGGAGCCCGGCCCGGCCGGCGCCCGCAAGTCAGCCTCCGCCGCCGCGGTACCGGGGGGTCCGGGGGCGGAAATACCTGTTGCAGTCCCTGCGGTACAACAGGGCCAGGCCGGCCGCCGCTGCCGCCGCGGCATAGACCTGCGCCACTTCGCCGTGCACCAGGGCCGCCACCAGTGCAGGACCGACGAGGACAGTGCCGCCGATCCGGGCCCAGTTCCGGCCCTCCCTGATCAGGAAGGCGAACAGCAGGTACAAGCCAAACACCACGAGCGCGGTGGCCAGGGCGAGCCCCTGGAACAGGGCCGCATAGCGGGTGACATCGACACCGAACCTTTCGAGCTGCGCAGCGGTGGCGGATAGTTCCGAAACGGGTGCCCGGGTCGCTGCGACACCGCCAATCAGGGTGATGATGCCACCGAGCACAATCAGGGCCGCGGACAGCCTGACCACGCGCGGCCGCGGTCCCTTCCATTCGCGGTAGGGAACACGGATGAGAGCCGCCGGCAACGGGGCCCAGTCGGGAGGTGCCATGCCTTGTCCGGCGTTCGCCGTCGGGTGGGAAACACCGGAACTTGCCTGGACTCCAGGGGCGCCGGCCCGAAGGGAAATCGCGGATCGGATGCCGCGGCCCCGGCGGGACTCGCGCTGACGTGGGGGAGTGGGGGAAGCAGGAAATGAACTCATAGCGGGTGCCGCCTTCGTCACAAGGAATTAGCCCCGCGCCGGAACCGGCTGGCTGCCCGGCGGGTCATAAAACGCTACTCCCGCAGTCCGCGCCTGTGACCCCTGCAGCCCGGGATGCAGGCAGGCGGACATCAAATAGGCAAAGGACCGGCTGGCCCCGACCGGCGGGCAGCAAAAAAGGGCCGGGCCGGAATCCTTGGATTCCGGCCCGGCCCTTGTCAGGCGCTCTTTGGCTAGTACGGCCCGAAGCGCGGCCGTGAACGGAAATACGGCTGCGACGGCGGCAGGTAAAGCATCACGATGCCGGCAATCCCGGCCAGGGAAGCAACGAGGGAAAGCAGCTCCAGAGGCGAGGCGAACGCGAGGCCGCTGAGCAGGGAGACCAGTACGCCGACAGCCGAGAACGCCGCAAATACCGTACCCAGGATGCGGGCCCAGTTCTTTCCCTTGCGGATCAGGAAGGCGAGCAGGATGTAGACCGCCAAGACGATGACTGCCAGGACAATGCCTGTCGTCACGAAGACGCTGCTCAGCATCTCCTCCGTCATGCCCGAGTCTTCGACCGTTCGCCGGTCCTCGTTGGAGAGCGTGTCGAAGGTGACAGCGTCCGAGGAGGACAGGACGGTGATGATCATGTAGATGAAGGTGAGGATTCCCGCCGCGATAATCAGCCAGAAGCCCCTCATCACCTCGCGGGGTGCCGGGCCCTTGCCGGGCCGGTCCGCTCCGGCGCCCGGGTATGCGTAACCGGAGGGCTGTGCCGCCTGGTAGCCGTACGGACTCTGCGGCTGCTGCCCATAGGGCTGTCCATAGGGAGCCGGCTGCTGTCCGGCCCCGCCGGGCTGCCCCTGCTGGCCGTAGGAGCCATAGGGCTGGCCCTGGTTCTGGCCGTACGGGGGAACCTGGCCATAGGGGGGAGTCTGTCCCTGCTGCGGAGGCTGGGGGAGGCGTTGGCCGTACTTCGGCTCGTCAGTGTCCGGCCGCGCATTCGGATCGCGCGGGGAATCCGGCACGTTTGGGTCACGGGGGTCCGGGCTGTTCTCAGGTGTGGTCATAGCCGCCTGCTTGTTAGTCGGTGCAGATGCTCTGCATGGAGTTGGTCCCCAGCCTATCGCGGCCCTCCGGCGCAGGTGAGGGCGTGCGCAAGGATTCCATCCTGTGACCCGGGACCGGCAGCCCCTGCCGGCAGCCGATCCCGCCAAGGGCCGTATACGCAAAAGGACACCCCGGCGACGTGGCCGGGGTGTCCTTTTGCCGCGGCGACCGCCGGGCAGCAGCCGGTGCGGCCCGTTGCACCGGAGTCGGTGAAGCCTATGCCGCCACGAACGCGGCGTCGACATTGATGGTCACCTTGTCGCCGACCAGGACACCGCCGGTTTCCAGGGCTGCGTTCCAGGTCAGGCCGAAGTCCTTGCGGCTGATCACGGTGGAGCCGGAGAAGCCTGCGCGGGTGGCGCCGAAGGGATCCACGGCCACACCGTTGAACTCGGTGTCCAGGACGACCGGGCGGGTGGTGCCCTTGATCGTCAGGTCACCGGAGACCTTGTAGGTTTCGCCCGAGCCCTCGATGCCGGTGGCGACGAAGGTCAGTTCCGGGAACTGCTCGACGTCGAAGAAGTCGGCGCCCTTGACGTGGCCGTCGCGGTTGGCATCGTTGGAGTTGAAGGAAGCGGACTTGATGACGGCGTTGATGGCCGAATCCTCAAGGGAGGCGCCGACGTTCATGACGGCGCTGACGTCGTCAAAGTTGCCGCGGACCTTGCTGATGCCGGCGTGACGGACTGTGAAGCCCACCTCGCTGTGCGATGCGTCGAAGTTCCAGGTACCGGTGGTGAGTCCGCTGGGGATCATGGTGAGCTCCTATAAGTAAAGGTAACGAGGCGGCTGCCCCGCTGCATCTTCATGCATTTGCATCTACTGTCGCACAGATTGGTTCAAGCTTCAAGTATCTTTACGAATTTAGTCCTGCCGCGTTCTCTCTGCGAAACTGAAGACATGTCGCGTGCCTCGATCCACCTCGTCCGCCATGGAGAAGTTTTCAACCCCGACGGGGTGCTCTATGGACGGCTGCCGGAATTCCATCTCTCCGAGCTGGGCCAGGAGATGGCCCGCAGGGTGGCTGGCTACTTTGAAGCGCAGAAGAACGACGGCGCGTCCCTGGTACATCTGGTTGCCTCTCCGCTGACCCGGGCACAGGAAACCGCGGCGCCGATTGCCGCAGCCCTGGGCCTGGACGTCGTGACCGACGAGCGCATCCTGGAAGCGACAAACCGCTTCGAGGGACTCTCCGGCGTCACCAACCGGCTGCGCAACCCGAAGTACTGGCCGCTGATGTACAACCCGTTCAAGCCCTCCTGGGGCGAGCCGTATGCGGCACAGGCCGAGCGGGTCATGACGGCCGTGCACGACGCCCGGCGCATCGCCGTCGAGCGCGGCGGAGACAATGCCCAGGCCATCCTCGTCAGCCACCAGCTGCCCATCTGGGTAACCCGCCTGTCTGCCGAGGGCCGGAAACTCTGGCATGACCCGCGCAACCGTGAGTGCACCCTGACCTCCATCACCACGCTGGACTTTGACGGCGACACCCTGCTTGGCGTCCGCTACGCCGAACCCTCCGCCGACCTCCTGCCCGGTGCTGCGAACATTCCCGGCGCATAATAGGATTACTACGCGTTGTAGAAGTGGCTTCCGCCGCGATGAAAGCTGGAAATAGTTGAAAAACCCCCAGAGCACCTCCCAGCCGGACCCCATCGGCCGCCGCTCCTTCCTGAAGCTCGGCGCCGGGGTGGCCCTCGGCATGCCCCTGCTCGCTGCCGCATCCGGCTGCGCCGTCGAGGATCCGCTGGCGGCCCAGGCCAAGGCCGGCGACAACAAGAACTACATTGCCGGAGACGGCTCAGTCACCGAATATGCTGCGGAAGCGCGCGGTGAAGCGGTGCAGTTCGAGGGCACCCTTTTTGACGGCACCGCCGTCTCCGCAACGGAATTTGCCGGCAACGTGGTGGTCCTGAACTTCTGGTACGCGGCCTGCGCGCCCTGCCGCAAGGAAGCACCGGACCTCGTGGAACTCCATGACCAGTTCGCTTCCGAAGGCGCCCGCTTCTACGGGGTGAACATCCGCGACGAGCGGAACACCGCCGAAGCCTTCGAACGGTCCTTCAAGATTCCGTATCCGTCCTTCCAAGACAAGGACGGCGGGATCCTGCTCGCGATGACGCAGTTCGTGCCGCCGTCTGCCGTTCCCACCACGCTGGTCCTGGACCGCGAAGGCCGCGTGGCCGCCCGCATCCTGGGCCTGGCGGACAAGAGCACCCTGAAGGCGCTCATCAGCGACGCGCTGGCGGCATAACCGGCATGCTTGCCTCCGTCGCCACCGCTGCCTCTGTGCCCGCGGCAGCCCTGCCTGCGGCGAATGTCTTTGCCGAAACCATCCTCAACGGCTCAATGCTGCTGGCCATTCCGGTCGCAGCCCTGGCCGGCCTGGTCTCCTTCCTTTCACCGTGCGTGCTGCCCCTGGTTCCGGGTTACCTGGGCTACGTCACCGGGCTGACCGGCGTCGACCTGCAGAAGCAGCGCCGCGGGCGGATGCTCGCCGGGATCGGCCTGTTCGTGCTGGGCTTCTCCGTAGTCTTCGTCATCATCGGTGCCGGCGTGGGTCAGCTGGGAGGCTGGCTGCGCGGTTCCGAGCAGGAGTGGATTTCCCAGGCCCTGGGTGCGGCGATCATCGTTCTCGGGATTGTCTTCATGGGCGGCCTGAGCTGGTTCCAGCGGGACCGGAAAATTGCGGCCCGCCCGCCGGCCGGGCTGTGGGGAGCGCCGCTGCTGGGGGTCACCTTCGGCCTGGGCTGGGCGCCGTGCCTGGGACCCACCCTGTCGGCAGTGCAGCTGCTTTCCTTCTCCGGCGACGATGCCAGTGCAGCCAAGGGTGCCTTCCTGACCTTCATCTACTGCCTCGGGCTGGGGCTGCCGTTCCTGCTCATCGCCTTGGGTTTCCGCCGGGGAATGGGCGCCCTGGGCGTCTTCCGCCGCCACCGGCTGGCCCTGCAGCGCTTCGGCGGAGGCATGCTGATTGCCCTGGGCCTGCTGATGGTCACGGGTGTCTGGAACATCTGGATCAACGAACTCCAAGGTTGGTTGGATAGTGTGACCCTGCCGATCTGATCCCGCTGCCGCACGAGCCTTCTTCCCGTCCAGCACCAACACAAAGAACCATGAGAGCCAGTTGAACCGTAAACCGGATGTAATGACCGATGCCGAGCACAACGGCGACCGTTCCGCGGCCGCCGGCCAGTCCGGCGCGTCCGGCAAGGGACGCACCGGCCGCAAGGCCCGCGCCGCTGCCGGGGACGTCCAGCTGCCCTTGCTCGGCCCGCTCGGGCTGCTGCGCTGGGCCTGGACCCAGCTCACCAGCATGCGCACGGCACTGTTCCTGCTGCTGTTGCTGGCCGTCGCCGCGGTCCCCGGTTCGCTGTTTCCGCAGCGCCCGGCCAACCCCGCCGTCGTCACCCAATACCTCAAGGACAACCCGGATACCGGGCCCTGGCTTGACCGGTTCCAGCTGTTCGACGTGTATTCCTCTGTCTGGTTCTCCGCCATCTACCTGCTGCTGTTCATATCCCTGATCGGCTGCGTCATTCCGCGGGCCAAGGCCCACTACCGGGCCATGCGGTCCAAACCGCCGCGCACCCCAAAGCGCCT
Organism: Arthrobacter jiangjiafuii; assembly: GCF_018622995.1. Classification (NCBI taxonomy): domain Bacteria; kingdom Bacillati; phylum Actinomycetota; class Actinomycetes; order Micrococcales; family Micrococcaceae; genus Arthrobacter; species Arthrobacter jiangjiafuii. Next base: position 3,127,038 of record NZ_CP076022.1, on the reverse strand, counting down.
GTCCCGGCTGCCCGAGTACGGCACCCTGGCCATCCCGGCGTCGTCGGGCCTTACCGCCCTCACCGCCGCCGAGGAAGCCGCCAAACTGCTGCGCAAGCGCGGCTACCGGGTGGATGTCCGGGACCGCGACACCGACCGGCCCTCCGTCGGTGCCGAGCGCGGCTTCGCCAAGGAAGTTGGCAACCTTCTCTTCCACACCGCGCTGATCGGCGTCCTGGTCTCCATCGCCGTCGGCGGGCTCTTTGGCTACAGCGGGCAGAAGGTGGTGGTGGAGGGCGAGTCCTTCGTCAACACCCTGGTCGGCTACGACTCCTTCAAGCCGGGTACCAGTTTCACCGAGGACCAGCTCGCCCCGTACTCCCTGACCCTGGACGAGTTCAACGTCGAATTCGACCGGAAATCGGAGACCCACTACGGCCAGCCGCTGGACTTCGCGGCCACCATGACCGTGAAGGAGAGCCCCGACGCCGAGGAACACACCGAAACCCTGAAGGTCAACGATCCGCTGACCATCGGCGGCAGCCGCGTCTACCTCGTCGGCAACGGTTACGCCCCGGTTGTCACGGTGCGCGACGGCGACGGCAACATTGCGCTGCAGGGGCCGGTGGTCTCCGTCCCCAGCGACGGCATGTACACCTCGCTGATGGTGATCAAGGCCCCGGACGCGAAGCCGGACCAGCTCGGTTTCGTGGGCTTCTTCCTGCCCACCGCCATGCTGGACGAGGAGGGCGTTTCCTTCTCCGGCGACCCGGATCCGTTCAACCCGCAGCTGAACCTCAATGCCTATTACGGCGACCTCGGGCTCGACGAGGGCGTGCCGAGCAACGTCTACGTGCTCGACACCGAGAACCTGACCGAGATCAACAGCCGCAACCTGGACGAGGGCGGCATTGTCCTGGGCGCCAACCAGACCTACGAGCTGCCCGAGGGCAAGGGCTCCATCTCCTTCGACGGACTGAAGCGGTACGCGGCCCTGGACATCCACTACGACCCGGCGAAAATCTGGGTCCTCACGTTCGCCGTCATCTCGCTCGCGGGCCTGTCCGCCTCGCTGTTCCTGGCCCGGCGCCGCGTCTGGGTCCGGACCGGAACCCATGCCGACGGCCGGATCATGGTCGAATACGGGCTGCTGGCCCGCGGCGAGGACCAGCGCCTGGCCAGCGAGGCCACGGCCATCCGCGGCCTGCTGGAAAAGCAGTGGTTGGCGGGCTCCGGCGCAGTGGAGGACAATGGCGCGGGGGAAGCATCAGCTCCGGGCACCGGAGAGCAGACGAAAGACCGGGACGCAGAGCCCGGCGCATCAGCAGCGGACAGCAGTGCCGCGCAGAAGAAGGAAACAGGTAAGGACTCGTAATGCCCGACATTGACTACACCCTCGCTGAGTACAGCGAGCTGTTCATGCTGCTGGCCGCGTTCGCCTATACGGTGGCGTTCCTTGCCTTCACCTGGGACCTCGCCCAGAGCAGCAAAACCATCCAGGCGGTGGAGTCCAAACTGACGCAGCAGGGCTCCGAGCAGGTCCAGGCCATGGCCGGCGCCCCGGCCCGCTCCGCCGGTGCCGACACCTACCTGGCCGACGGCAACGTCCGTGGCTGGGATGACAACGGCAACCGCGTGGCCCAGACCGCCGACGCCTCCATGGGCTACGTCGGCGCCCGCCGGAACACTGCACGTGTGGGCGTGGCCCTGACGGTCCTGGGTGCCCTCATCCACGCTGCCGCCGTCATCTCCCGCGGCCTCGCGGCGCACCGCGTGCCCTGGGGCAACATGTACGAGTTCTGCACCACCGGCGCCCTGGTGGTGGCAGTGGTCTTCCTGCTGGTGCTGCTGCGCCGCGACCTGCGCTTCCTGGGCACCTTCGTGCTGGGCCTGGTGCTGGTCATGATGATGGTTGCCACCATCGGGTTCCCCACTCCGGTGGCGCACCTGATCCCGGCCCTGCAGAGCTACTGGCTCATCATCCACGTTTCGGTGGCAGTCATTGCCTCCGCACTGTTTACCCTCACCTTCGCCATGTCCGTGCTGCAGCTGCTGCAGGCAGACCGGGAAACCAAGATCCGCGCCGGCGGCACCTCCAAGCTGGGCTTCCTGCGGATTGTTCCCTCGGCCCAGAGCCTGGAGAACTTCGCCTACCGGATCAACGCCGTCGCCTTCGTGCTGTGGACCTTTACCCTGATGGCCGGCTCGGTGTGGGCCGAGCAGGCCTGGGGCCGGTACTGGGGCTGGGACACCAAGGAAGTCTGGACCTTCGTGATCTGGGTGGTCTACGCCGGTTACCTCCACGCCCGCGCCACCCGCGGCTGGACCGGAACCCGTGCCGCCTGGCTCTCGATCGTGGGCTACCTCTGCGTGATCTTCAACTTCACCATTGTGAACGTCTTCTTCGCCGGCCTGCACAGCTACTCCGGCGTCTAGGCAACACCGAGCGGCACCTGCCAGCGCCGCCGACATCAACCCGCCTTCCGGTTCTCCGGGGGCGGGTTTTTGTTATCTCAGGGCGCGGCGTTCGGTGAGTGTTGAGCTCGCGCCATTGTGCGTCGTCGAGTGTGGAGACGATGCCGCTACGGCCCATCGAGTGTGGAGGTGATGCCGCTTTGACTCCCGAATTTGGGCATGATCCCGACACCCGGCGCAGGGTTGGGGCAAGATCCCGACACCCGGCGCAGGGCCGGGGCATGATCCCGACACCCGGCGCAGGGTTTGGGCATGATCCCGACCCCCTCGGCGCAGGGCCGGGTTCCGGTGCCCCCACAAAAACCCCCGCCTTCCGGAGACCGGAAGGCGGGGCTTGGGATCTGAACGGATTCGGGACGGTTAGGCGCTGGGCTTCTCGTCGTCGTTCTTCTTATGGCCGGACTGCTTCTCCCGCTCGCGCAGCTCGGCTTCGCGGCGCTTGAGCTCGGCCTCCTTGGCCTGCTGCCGCCGGCGGATCTCGAGGTTCCGCAGGAACTCCGGATCGTCGTCGGGCGCTGTGGGATGCCGGGGCTGGCGGTTCTTCGGCTCCGGGCCGCGCATGGGCCGGCCGAAGAGGAACCAGAGCAGGGCACCGAGGACCGGGAGCAGGATGATCGTGGCCAGCCAGGCGATCTTCGAGATGCTCCGCACTTCCTGGGCCCGGGACATAATGCAGTCGATGAGGGCATAAATAATGACAGCGGCGACGATGATGACACCGAAAAGCACGAGGCGAGGCATGAATCAATTGTAGGGGAGCCGGGCACGGGCGCACCTGCCGGACCCGGCTCGGGCGGGTCGGGCCGCCGCGGCTGCTGCAGGGAGTCGGCCGGAGCGGAGGCAGACACTAGAATAGGGCTGTGGCTTTCTGGAAATTTACCGCTCTCCGCCTTGGTTTGGTGGCCGTCTTCTTCGCAGCATGTGTCTGGCTGGGCCTGGGCCTGGTGCTCTCGGCGATTGTCGGAGCCATCCTCGCCTGGTGCGTCACGTACCTGTTCTTCCGCGACATGCGCGATGCTGCCGCCCGGAACGTGCAGAAGCGCTTCCACGGCGACAACCCGCCCTCGCGCAACAAGGTGGAACTGGACGACGCCGGTGCCGAGGACAGCATGCTCGACGCCCACCCCAACGTCACCATCGACAACGACCGCAAGCCCCGCGAAAAGTAGGCCCCCGCGGGACGTGCTTGTCGCCGGTGGCCCGGCAGGCCTTAGGCGAGCAGCCGGGTCAGCACCAGGCCGAGGCTGAACAGCACGGCAAAGCCCAGGTTGATCAGGCCGGTCTGCTTCAGCACCGGGATCAGGCTGCGGCGTTTCTTCCCCTTGAGCATGAGCCAGCTGGGCATCAGGCAGGCCGGCAGCAGCAGCAGCACCAGCAGGACCCACGGGTAGTCAGCGGCCAGGAAAAGCGGCAGCAGGATCGCCAGCGCGAGCATCATGACGTAGCTGATGCGCGCGGCTTCGTCGCCCAGCCGCACGGCCAGGGTGCGTTTACCGGCCTCACGGTCGGTGGGAATGTCCCGGACGTTGTTGGCCATCAGCAGGGCCATGGCAATCAGCCCGGTCCCCACCGCGCCGATCAGCGCGGGAACGCTGACCTGTCCGGCCTGGGTGTACGTGGTGCCCAGAGTGGCCACCAGCCCGAAGAACACAAACACGAATACGTCGCCCAGGCCCATGTAGCCGTACGGGTTCCGGCCTCCGGTGTAGCCCCAGGCCGCCGCGATGCAGCCAACGCCCACCAGGATCAGGAACCAGCTCGAGGACAGGATGATCAGGGCCAGGCCAGCGGCCATGGCAGCCCCGAAGCAGCCGAACGCGGCGTATTTGACCTGTTCGGGGCTCGCGGCCCTGGACCCGGTCAGCCGCAGCGGGCCCACCCGGTTGTCGTCCGTTCCGCGGATCCCGTCGGAGTAGTCATTGGCGTAGTTGACGCCCACCTGCAGCAGCACCGCCACCACGGCCGCCAGCACTGCGTTCAGGGGCTTGAAGGATCCCAGGTCGTAGGCTGCCGCCGTACCGATAAGCACCGGCGCCACCGCCATCGGCAGAGTGCGGGGGCGGGCTCCTTCTAACCACTGCGCGGCTGTAGCCACAATCAACGTCCTCTTGTCTTAGTCATGGTTCTCTAACGATCTATTCTCCCGCAGCCTGAGCGGCGTGAAAGTGCGGCGCTCAGGGGTGGGTATGACCCGCGGCTGCCAGCAGGCGGCGGAGCCCTACCCGGTCGGTTTTGCCGTTGGGCAGCAGCGGCAGGGCCTCCAGCAGCAGCACCACCTTGGGCACCGCGGGCCCGCCGAGCACGCTGCGGACGATATCCTTCACCTTTTCCGGGTCCACGGAGCCGACGACGGCGGCGCCCACCACTGCGCCCCACTCCAGGTCGTCCACGCCCAGGACCAGGGCCTCGGAGACCTCCGGCAGCTGTTCAATCGCGGCGGAGACGGCAGCGGCGGAGATCTTGATGCCGCCGCTGACAATGACGTCGTCCAACCGTCCCGAGACACTGACCCGCCCATCGGCCACGCTGCCCGTGTCATCCGTGCGGAACCAGCGCTTGCCGGAGTTGAAGCGGAAGCGGTCGGCGGTCAGCTCCGGCTGGCCCATGTAGCCGTCCGCGAGGATGTCCCCGGCGATCCACAGTGCCCCGGACTCGACGGTGACATCGACGCCCGGCAGGGGGACGCCGTCGTACACGCAGCCGCCGCAGGTTTCACTCATCCCGTAGGTGGTGACCACGTTGATGCCCAGGGCCGCGGCATCGGCGAGCAGCCCGGCGCCGGCGGGCGCGCCGCCCAGCAGGATCGCGTTGAAGCGGCGCAGCACGCGCACCGTCTCAGGCTCGGGGTTAGTCAGGAGCCGGTGCAGCTGGGTGGGCACCAGGGAGGTGAAACGGTTCCGGTCCGTCATGTCCGCCGCCGCGGCGGTGAAGCGCGCAGCGCTGAAGGATCCGGAGGTGTCCATGAAGACCGGCTGGGTTCCTGCGTAGAGCGACCGGATCAGCACCTGGACGCCGGCTATGTAATGCGCCGGCAGGGCCATCAGCCACTGGCCGTCCGCCTGCAGCGCCATGGCGGTGGCCATGGAGGAAGCGGCGAGGGCATCGGTGCTGAGCATCGTCTGCTTCGGGGTGCCGGTGGAGCCGGAGGTGCTGATGACCAGGGCTATGTCGTCGTTGGGCAGTTCGCCGGGGAAGCCCTGGTGCGGGTCGGCATGCGGTGCCACCGCGGGGCCTTCACCGGCGAGGGCTGCGGCCAGCGGGGCCAGCAGTTCCTCGGCGTTGAAGCCGGCGGGGGTGTGGACGGTCAGCAGTTCCATCTAAAGGCCTAGAAGTAGTAGGGGAAGGAGGACCAGTCGGGGTCCCGTTTTTCGAGGAAGGCTTCCTTGCCCTCCACCGCTTCGTCCGTCATGTAGGCCAGCCGGGTCGCTTCGCCGGCGAAGACCTGCTGGCCGGCCAGGCCGTCGTCGGCCAGGTTGAAGGCGAATTTCAGCATCCGGATGGCCTGCGGGGACTGCCGGGCGATGTCCGCGGCGTATTCCAGCGCCACCTTCTCCAGGTTCTCGTGGTCCACTGCCTCGTTCACGGCGCCCATGGCCACCATGTCCTCGGCGGAGTATTCCCGGGCGAGGAAGAAGATCTCGCGGGCCTTTTTCTGCCCGATCTGCCGGGCCAGCAGCGCTGACCCGTAGCCGGCGTCGAAACTGCCCACCGTGGCATCGGTCTGCTTGAACTTGCCGTGCTGGCGGGAGGCGATGGTCAGGTCCGAGACCACGTGCAGGCTGTGCCCGCCGCCGGCGGCCCAACCATTGACGACGGCGATAACCACCTTGGGCATGGTCCGCATCAGGCGCTGCACCTCCAGGATGTGCAGCCGCCCGGCCCGGGCCGGATCGATGGTTTCGCGGGTTTCCCCCTCCGCATAGCGGTAGCCGTCGCGGCCGCGGATCCGCTGGTCGCCGCCGGAGCAGAAGGAATGCCCGCCGTCCTTGGCGGAGGGGCCGTTGCCGGTGAGCAGGACGGTGGCGACGTCGGGGGTCATCCGGGCGTGGTCCATGGCCCGGTACAGCTCGTCCACGGTGCCCGGCCGGAACGCGTTGCGGACTTCCGGACGGTTGAACGCGATGCGTACCGTCGGCAAATCGCGCACGATGCCGCCGTCGGCCGCGCGCTCCACCTGACGGTGGTAGGTCATGTCCTGCAGGTCCTCAAACCCGGAGACAAGACGCCACTGCTGCGGGTCGAAAATATCGGACACCTGTTCTGGAAGTTCTATGCTCACGGTTTCGAGTTTATCGCTCCACCCCAAACCGGCCGCCCGGACGGTCTTTTGCCCGTGAACCCTGTCCCGGCGCCCCTGTCAACGTTTACCTTGGCAGCATGTCTGTCTCCCCGGGGATTGATGGCCCCGCATCCGATGCTCTGCTCAAGCTCGGCCGGTTTTTCAGCCGCTGGGATGAGACCGCCGACGGGCGGGCGGTGTTCCGCGAAGGCGGCCGGAAAGGCGATTCCTTTTACCGGAACCGGTGGAGCCACGACAAGGTGGTCCGGTCCACCCATGGGGTGAACTGCACCGGGTCCTGCTCCTGGAAGGTGTACGTCAAGGACGGGATCATCACCTGGGAAGCGCAGGAGACCGACTATCCGACGGTCGGTCCGGACCGCCCCGAATACGAACCCCGCGGCTGCCCCCGCGGGGCCGCGTTCTCCTGGTACACCTATTCACCCACCCGGGTCCGCTACCCCTACATCCGCGGGGTGCTGCTGGAAATGTACCGGGCCGCGAAGCGTGAAACCGGCGACCCGGTGCTCGCCTGGGAATCCATCATCAACGACCCCGTCCGGCGCCGCAGCTACCAGCGGGCCCGCGGCAAGGGCGGGCTGGTGCGCTCCAGCTGGGCCGAGGCGCTGGAGATGACCGCCGCCGCGCACGTCTCCACGGTGAAGAACTACGGCCCGGACCGCTGCACCGGCTTCTCCCCGATTCCGGCCATGTCCATGGTCTCCCACGCGGCCGGTGCCCGGTTCATCAACCTGATCGGCGGGGTGATGAACAGCTTCTACGACTGGTACGCGGATCTGCCCGTGGCCAGCCCGCAGGTCTTCGGTGACCAGACCGACGTGCCCGAATCGGGGGACTGGTGGGACGCAACGTATCTGATGATGTGGGGCTCGAACATTCCGGTCACCCGCACCCCTGACGCGCACTGGATGGTGGAGGGCCGCTACCGGGGCACGAAGGTGGTCTCGGTCAGCCCGGACTACGCCGACAACACCAAGTTTGCCGACGAGTGGCTGCCGGCGCAGGCGGGGTCCGACGGGGCCCTGGCGATGGCGATGGGCCACGTGATCCTGAAGGAGAACTTCGTGGACCGGCGGGTGCCGTTCTTCGAGGATTACGTCCGGCAGTACACCGACCTGCCGTTCCTGGTTGCCCTGGAATCCCGCACGGACGGCACCGTGGTGCCGGGCAAGTTCCTGACCGCCGCTGACCTCGGCGGCGGCGAGGCCAAGGCCTCCGATGCGGCCTTCAAGACGGTGCTGCTGGACCGCGACGCCGGCACCCCGGTGGTGCCCAACGGTTCGGTGGGCTTTCGGTACAACGACGACGACGCCGGCAAGTGGAACCTTGACCTGCAGGGTGTGGTGCCGGCCCTGTCCATCGCCGACGCGTCCTGCTGGGAGCAGCAGACCGCGAGGGTCGACCTGCCCGCCTTCACCGATCCCACCGGCGTCGGCTCGGTCATGCGCCGCGGCGTGCCGGTGACCACCGTTGCCGGGCGGACCGTGACCACAGTTTTTGACCTGATGCTCGCCCAGTACGGGGTGGCGCGGCCGGGCCTGGTTCCCGGGGAGCTGCCGGGGGAGTGGGCAACGGGGTACGACGACGCGCAAACCCCCTACACCCCGGCCTGGCAGCAGGAAATCACCAATGTCTCGCCCGAAGCGGTGATCCGCACCGCCCGGGAATTCGCGGCCAACGCCGAAAAGTCGAACGGCCGGTCCATGATCATCCTCGGCGCCGGCATCTGTCAGTGGTACCACGGGGACGTCACCTACCGTGCGATCCTGGCGATGCTGATGCTGACCGGCTGCCAGGGACGCAACGGCGGCGGCTGGGCGCATTATGTGGGCCAGGAAAAGTGCCGCCCGATCACCGGCTGGGCGGCGATGGCCTCGGCCGGAGACTGGAACCGGCCCCCGCGGTTCATGATCGGGACGGCCTTTTGGTACATGCATACCGACCAGTTCCGTTCCGACGGCTATTCCTCCGATTCCATGCAGTCCCCGCTGGCGCAGGGGCATCTGCGCGGAATGCACACGGCGGATGTCATCGCGAAGTCCACCCGGATGGGCTGGATGCCGTTCTATCCGCAGTTCGACGCGAAAAACTCGCTGGACGTGGCTGATGAAGCCATTGCCGGGGTGTCCCGCGGCGAGGCCGACGACGAGGCCTCCTGGGTGGCCCGGCGGCTCAAGGACGGGCGGCTGCGGTTCGCCATCGAGGATGTGGATGCGCCGGAAAACTGGCCGCGGACCCTGGTCCTGTGGCGCTCGAACCTGCTGGGCTCCTCGGCCAAGGGCGAGGAGTATTTCCAGAAGCACCTGCTGGGCACGCTGAACAACGTGATGGGGGCGGACCACGGCGAATCCCGGCCCGCCGACGTCGTGTGGCGGGACAACGCCCCGCAGGGCAAGCTGGACCTGCTGGTGTCGGCGGATTTCCGGATGACCAGTTCCACCCTGCTCTCCGACGTCGTGTTCCCGGCAGCCACCTGGTACGAGAAATACGACCTGTCCTCCACCGATATGCACCCCTACGTGCATGCGTTCACGCCGGCCATCGCGCCGCCCTGGGAGGCCAAGACGGACTATGACCTGTTCCGCCTGCTGGCCGAGGAGTTCTCCCGCCAGGCCGTCACCCACCTGGGCGTGCGCCAGGACCTGGTGGCCACCGCCCTGACCCACGACACACCCGGCGAGATCGCCCAGCCCGGCGGCCACGCCCCGGACTGGAAAGGGACGGATATCCCCGCCGTGCCAGGAAAAAACCTGCCCGATCTGAAGATCGTGGAACGGGACTACACGGCGATCGGGGAGAAATTCGTCGCCGTCGGACCGCTGGCGGACAAGCTGGGACTGACCACCAAGTACGTGAAATACGACGTGGCCAAACCGCTGGAGGCGCTGGCCCGCAAGCACGGGGTCTTCGACAGCGGCGCCGCCGCGGGACGTCCGGCGGTGGACACCGACGCGCGGATGGCCGAGGCGATCCTGATGCTCTCCGGCACCACCAACGGTGCGCTGGCCGTGCAGGGCTTCAAGACCCTGGAGAAACGCACCGGCGTGCCGCTGGCGGATCTGGCCGAGGGGGCGGAGGACAAGCAGATCACCTTCCGCGACACCCAGGACCGGCCGACGCCGGTGATCACCTCGCCGGAATGGTCCGGCTCCGAGACCGGCGGCCGGCGCTATGCCCCGTTCACCATCAACATTGAACGGCTCAAGCCCTTCCACACCCTGACCGGACGGATGCACTTCTTCCTGGACCATGACTGGATGCAGGACATGGGGGAGGCCCTGCCCATCTACCGGCCGCCGCTGGACATGCACCGGCTGTTCGGCGAACCGGCGCTGGGCACCCGTGGCGAACTCTCCGTGGCGGTGCGCTACCTGACCCCGCACAACAAGTGGTCCATCCACTCCGAGTACCAGGACAACCTGCTGATGCTCTCGCTCTCACGTGGCGGAACCGCGGTGTGGATGAGCACCCAGGACGCCGCGCTGATCGAGGTCAACGACAACGACTGGGTGGAATGCGTTTCCACAAACGGGGTGCTGGTGGGCCGGGCGATCGTCAGCAGCCGGATGCCTGCCGGTGTCCTGTACGTGCACCACGCGCAGGAGCGGATCATCGACACCCCGAAGTCCGAAGCAACCGGACGGCGCGGGGGTATCCACAACTCGGTGACCCGCATCCTGGTCAAACCCACGCACATGATCGGCGGCTACGCCCAGCTGTCGTGGGCGTTCAATTACCTCGGCCCCACAGGCAACCAGCGCGACATTGTCACGGTGGTCCGCAAGCGTTCCCAGAAGGTGGTCTACTGATGCGGATCATGGCCCAGACAGCAATGGTGATGGCGCTGGATAAGTGCATTGGCTGCCACACCTGTTCGGTGACCTGCAAACAGGCGTGGACCAACCGGGCGGGTACGGAATACGTCTGGTTCAACAACGTGGAGACCCGCCCCGGGCAGGGCTATCCGCGCCGGTACGAGGACCAGGAGAAATGGAAGGGCGGCTGGGAGCTGAACAGCCGCGGCAAGCTCAAGCTGAAGGCCGGCGGGCGGCTGGCCAAGCTTTTCGGGATCTTCGCGAGTCCGGTCCAGCCGGAGCTGAACGACTATTACGAGCCGTGGACCTACGACTACGAGAACCTCATCAACGCCCCTGCGGGCAACGACTTTCCGGTGGCCAAACCCAAGTCCCTGATCACCGGCGAGGATATGAAAATCGAATGGTCCGCGAACTGGGATGACAGCCTCGGCGGCTCGGAACGGTCCGGGCAGCAGGACCCGGTGCTGGAGAAGATGCGCCGGGACGCCGAGGAGAAGGTGAAGCTGGAGTTCGATTCCACCTTCATGTTCTACCTGCCCCGGATCTGCGAGCACTGCCTGAATCCCTCCTGCATGGCCTCCTGCCCCTCCGGTGCCATCTACAAGCGGGAAGAGGACGGCATTGTGCTGGTGGACCAGGACCGCTGCCGCGGCTGGCGGCAGTGCGTCACCGGCTGCCCGTACAAGAAGATGTACTTCAACCACCGCTCCGGCAAGGCGGAGAAGTGCACGTTCTGCTATCCGCGGATCGAGGTGGGCCTGCCGACTGTCTGCGCGGAAACCTGCGTGGGCCGGCTGCGCTACATCGGGATTTTCCTGTACGACGCCGACCGGGTCACCGCCGCTGCCTCCGTCCCCAACGAGCAGGACCTCTACGAGGCGCAGCTGGACCTGATGATGGATCCCAACGACCCGGCGGTGATCGCGGCCGCCCGCGCCGAAGGCATTCCGGAGGACTGGCTGGACGCCGCCCGGCGCTCTCCGGTTTACGCCCTGGCCAAGGAGTTGCGGGTGGCCCTGCCGCTGCACCCCGAATACCGGACCATGCCGATGGTCTGGTACGTGCCGCCGCTGTCCCCGATCGTGGATGTCCTCCAGGAACAGGGGCACGACGGCGAGAGCGCGGACAATCTCTTCGGCGCCATCGAGGCACTGCGGATCCCGGTGGAATACCTGGCGGAGATCTTCACCGCCGGAGACACCGACCTGGTCACCGGGGTGCTGCGCAAGCTCGCCGCCATGCGCGCCTACATGCGGGACATCACCCTTGGCGACGCACCCGATGAGCGGATCGCTGCCGACGTCGGGATGACCGGGGCACAGATCGTGGCGATGTACCGGCTGATGGCGGTGGCCAAATACGAGGAGCGCTACGTCATTCCCAGCGCCCATCTGGAGGATGCGCACAACCTGGAGGAGATCGGCTGCTCGCTGGATGTGGAGGGCGGCCCGGGGATGGGCCAGACCGGTGTCTTCGGTGAAGCATCCGGACGCCCCACCCCGGTGGCAGTGGAGAACTTCGCGGCCCTGCAGGCACGGCAGCGCGGCGAGGATCCCACCGGCAACGGTGACCTGGGCGGGCGGGTGAACCTGCTCAACTGGGACGGCCGGGGCGCGCCCAAGGGACTGTTTCCGGCGAACAACAACCGCGGGGCACCGGACCCGGACGCAGGTGAGGGCAAGGGCGCCGGGTATGACCAGGCCGAAGGGGACGGACCGGCGTCGGGCCCAGGCAGGCAGGACACTGGCAGGCAGGACACCGGCGGGCCGGACCCGGGCGGGGACCCGGGTGAGCCAGGCCGTGGCCCGGGCGGAGCGGGGCGGCCGTGAGCCTGCTGGAGAGACTGCTCGGCAAACCCGGAAAGGGCACCTACGAGCCGGAGCCGTACCGCGACACCGATCCGCGGCGCAGCGCCGTCGTCCGGCAGGCCGCGGGGCTGCTGCTGGAGTATCCGGATGAACAGCTTGTGCGCGTGGTTCCGTCGATGCGGGCCGCGCTCGCCGAGGCCGGTGCGGACGCCGGGCCGGTCGAGGAACTGTTCACCCAACTCACCGCTAACCCGTTGCCGGAGCTCCAATCGTCGTATGTGCAGGAGTTCGACCTGTCCAAGCGGCACAGCCTGCACCTGACCTACTGGACGGACGGCGATACCCGCCGCCGGGGCGAGGCGCTCGCAGCCTTTAAGGAGGTGTACCGGGCGCATGGAGCCCTGCCCGAGGGCTCGGAGCTGCCCGATTACCTGCCGCTGGTGCTGGAGTTCGCCGCGAGGGTCTCCCCGGAAGACGGTTACGAGCTGCTGCAGCGCTACCGGCCCTCGCTGGAGCTGCTCCGCCTGGCCCTGCGTGATGACGGCCTGCCCTATGCCGGAGTGCTCGCCCTGGTCTGCTCCACCCTGCCCGGGGTCTCGTCGGAGGACCGGCAGACCGTCATGCAGACAGCCGGTTACGGCCCGCCCACCGAAACGGTGGGCCTGGAACCCTACAGCTCACGGCTGCTGCCGGTGCATGAAAGGAACTCCCCATGAGAGCGCTGGTTGTTCCCCTTGATGTTCCCCGGGAGGTTCCTTTGGACGTTCCGCCGCCGGCCAACGTAGAGGTGGGGCTGGCCGACGTGATGCTGTGGGGCGTGCTGCCGTACGTGGTGATCGCCGTGCTGATCCTCGGGTCGATCTGGCGGTACCGCTATGACCAGTTCGGCTGGACCACCCGTTCCTCCCAGCTGTACGAATCCCGGCTGCTGCGCATTGCCTCGCCGCTGTTCCACTTCGGAATCCTGGCGGTCATCGTGGGCCACTTCATCGGGCTGGTGATCCCCAAGTCCTGGATGGACGCCGTGGGCATCAACGAGGACCGTTACCATTTCTTCGCCCTCAGCATCGGCTCCATCGCCGGCTTCGCCACCCTCGTCGGCATCGTGCTGCTGATCTACCGGCGGCGCACCACCGGGCCGGTCTTCATGGCCACCACCGTCAATGACAAGGTCATGTACATCTTCCTGGTAGCCGCGATCCTTGCCGGGCTGGCCACCACGGTGTTCTCGGTGTTTGACCACGGGATCGTGAACTACCGGGACACCGTTGCTCCGTGGTTCCGCTCCATCTTTATCTTCTCCCCGGACATCGCGGGGATGACGGCCGCGTCCCTGTCCTTCAAGATCCACACCCTCTGGGGGCTGGCCCTGTTTGCCCTCTGGCCGTTCACCCGGCTGGTCCACGCATTCACGGCGCCGCTGCAGTACCTGTTCCGCCCCTACATCGTGTACCGCTCACGGGGGAAGCGGCCCGCTGCAGGGGCTCCGACACCCCGTGGGAGCTGGGCCCCGGTGGGAACACCGGACCGCGACCGCAAAGGCACTCCGCGCGCCTGAACCCATCCGCGACTCGTACCGCCCCAGGGAAGGACCGCCATGTCAGCCGCAACGCCGCCCCCGGCCGCAGCCGACCTCAAATCGGGTCAGCTGCGCAACCTGATCGTCGCCACCATCGCCTCCACCGTGGGGTTCTGGGCCTGGACCATCATCGGGCCGCTCTCCAGCCGGTACGCCGCAGGCATGGAGCTGGGTGCCGGGCAGACCTCGATCCTGGTAGCCATGCCCATCCTGGTGGGATCCGTGGCGCGGATCCCCGTCGGAGCGCTGACCGACCGGTACGGCGGCCGGATCATGTTCACCGTGATCCTGGGGGTAACGGCTCCGCTGGTGCTGCTCACCGGAATTGTGGGGCAGCTGGAGAACTTTCCGTTCCTGGTGGTGATCGCGTTCTTCCTGGGCATTGCCGGCACCGTGTTCGCCATCGGCATTCCCTTCTGCTCGGCCTGGTATGACCGCAGCCGCAAGGGCTTCGCCACCGGAGTCTTCGGGGCCGGCATGGTGGGAACCGCGGTGTCGGCGTTTTTCACCCCGCGGCTGGTCAACGCGGTGGGCTACATGGGCACCCACATCACCATCGCCGTCGTCGTGGCCGCCATGGCGCTGCTGAGCTGGCTGATCCTGCGCGAGTCTCCGGCCTGGTCGGCGCCGACCGCGCCGGTGCTGCCCAAGATCACCCACGCCTTCACTCTCCGGGTCACATGGCAGCTGTGCTTCCTGTACGGCGTGGTGTTCGGTGCCTTCGTGGCCTTCTCGAACTACCTGCCCACCTATCTGGGCAACGTCTACGACTACGACGCGACGGCGGCCGGCACCCGGACCGCCGGGTTCGCGGTGGCAGCGGTCATCGCCCGCCCAATCGGCGGCACCATCGCCGACAAGGTGGGCCCGAAACTGGTCACCCTGGCCTCCCTGGCCGGAACGGTGGTGCTGGCCGTGATTGTCGCACTGCGGCCCGAGGAGGAGCGGGTGTACGGAACCGCGTTCATCCTGATGGCGTTGTTCCTGGGCCTGGGCACCGGCGGGGTGTTTGCCTGGGTGGGCCGTGCCGCTCCGGCGCAGGACGTAGGGACCATCGGCGGGATCATCGCCGCAGCCGGCGGGCTGGGCGGCTATTTTCCGCCGCTGGTCATGGGCGCCACCTACGATCCGGCGAACCGCAGCTATTTTGTCGGATTGATGCTGCTCGCGGCCTTTGCCGCCGTCGCGCTGCTGCTGACCTTTACCGTGCGCAACGGCGGCAAGGTGGATGAGCGGACCCGGACCTGAGAGGGCGGACCAGCGCCTGTCACTCCTGCGGGTGGGCCCATGCAACGACCCAGTAGGGACCGGCATCGGCGGTTTCCACAGTGACCGTCATATCTCCGACTGCCTCAGCGGCGAATTTGCTGGTGAGCCTGGACCCGGTGGGGTTGTCACAGGGGATGGTCGAACCACCCTGAGGATTGTTGAGCCTGATGGTTATCTGACTGCCAGGCGAGCAGGACGCGGACATACTCAGGGCTTCCCCGGGCTCCAATGTGCCCGAAACTGCATGGGCGCCGGCACCTGTACCTTTCACCGAAAGGAGGGCGCGTGCCGCCGTGGGATTATTGTCTTTCCCGCGGGGTGGTGCGGGCTCAATCAGTTCCGACATTTCAACCGCAGATCCCGTGGGGAATGGCGCCGGCGGGGCGGCGTTTGTGGCAGGCGCAGGCGTCGCGGGTGAATTGGAGGAACTGGAAGAATCTGCGCTGCTGGCGCTGCCGCCTTCGGCGCTCCCGGTCTCTCCTGCCGAACAGGATGACAGAGCAAGAGCCGCCGAACAGGCCAGTAGGGTCCAGCCGGCCCGAAAACCCGAGCTGTTGCCCCGGCGCCGCGGTGAATTGGAAGGACCGGCTACGTCAGTTGCGCTTTCTCTCAATGAGGTTTCCATTAATGAGCCTAAACACAATCGGCTGCTGCAAATCAAGCAATTCCGAAAACCAATCCAACATTCTTTGGGTTGTGCAGGAAGTGGATTTGCCGTATGCGCAGAGGGTGCAGAATGCGAATTCTGCCGCATAATTCACGCTATTTCACGGGTGGTTCAACCGCCTGTTGGCCGGTTGCCGGCGCCCCAACCGGGCTGGTCCCTTCGATGGTGATTTGCCGCCGGGTAGAGTCTGAGGATGGGTGCAATCGAGCTGATCCTCATCCGCCATGGCGAAAGTGCCGGCAACGTTGCCGCGACGCACGCCCAGCGCTCCGGAGCCGAAGTCATAGATGTCGGCCTACGCGATCCCGATGTCCCGCTTAGCGATGCCGGGGTTCAGCAGGCCCGGGCACTGGGCCGCTGGCTGGCAAACCTGCCGCCGGACCAGCACCCGGATTCCGTGTGGTGCTCCCCGTACCGGCGGGCCCGGCAGACCGCCGAACTCACCACCATGCAGGACCCGGGCACGCCACAGGACATTCGCCTGGACGAACGACTGCGCGACCGGGAGCTGGGCATCCTGGACCTCCTGACCTCCACCGGCGTCGAAGCCCGGTTCCCGGAGGAGGCACGACGGCGCAGCTGGCTGGGCAAGTTCGCCTACCGTCCGCCGGGCGGGGAATCCTGGGCCGACGTGGCCCTCCGGCTGCGCTCGGTCCTCCGCGACCTGGATGAGGAGGAAGACGGCAAGCGGGTGGCCATCGTCTGCCACGACGCGGTCATCCTGCTGATCCGCTACGTCTGCGAACGCCTCGATGAGCAGGAGCTGCTGGACATTGCCGCGAGCACCAGCGTCCGCAACGCTTCCATTACCCGTTTGGTGAGGCCGGGCGGGGTCGGACGCTGGAGCATGGAAAGTTTCAACGCCGTAGACCATCTGTCTTCCGGCGGAGCACCCGTTACCGAGCATGCAGGAGATGAAGACCATGTCCACCCCCGCTGAAGCCATCACGCCGGCACTGCTGAAGGCCTGGCAGGTGAACCGCGAGGCCTCGGACAAATCGGACCGCGGCACCGTTGTGGTGGTCGGCGGTGCCCGGCGCTCACCGGGGGCTGCCATGCTCACCGGGCGGGCCGCCCTCCGGGTCGGGGCGGGGCGGCTGACCCTCGCCGTCACGGAGTCCGTCGCCGTTGCCGTCGCGGTGGCCGTGCCGGAATCGGGGGCCGTGGCCCTGCCGGAGGACGACGGCGTGATCTCCGGGAAGCGGGCCCCGCAGGCTCTGGGTACCGATCTGGAAACGGCCGACGTCGTCGTCATCGGTCCGGGGCTGGACGACGCCGATTCGACCAGGCAGCTGCTGCGCGGCATCGCTCCGCTGCTGAACGATATCGCTGCCGTGGTGCTGGACGCCTACGCGCTGGGCGTGCTGCCCGGGCTGCCGGAGGTCTATGGGCCGTGGGCCGGGCGCCTGGTGTTGACACCGAACCGGAAGGAAGCTGCCCGGTTGCTGGAAAAGGATCCGGACGCGGAACTGGATCTGGCGCACGCCGCTGCGGACATTGCAGCCAAGTACCAGGCCGTAGTCGCCGTCCAAGGGCTGATCGCGGCTCCGGACGGCCGCCTCTGGGAGGTGCCGGCCGGCAACGCCGGGCTCGGCACGTCCGGCAGCGGGGATGTCCTGGCCGGTGCGATTGGCGGTTTCCTGGCCCGTCAGGCCAGCCCGGAACAGGCTGCCTGCTGGGGAACCTATCTGCACTCCACGGCCGGAGACCGGCTGGCCGCGGCGCAGGGTCCGCTGAGTTTCCTGGCCGGGGAGCTGCTGGACGCGATGCCGCGCGTGATGGCGGAGCTGACGGTCTAGCGGTGGCGAGTATGAACCGGGCTGCGATCGCGCCCCTGCCCTACACCTTCAGCCGACGGGACGGTTTCGCGGCCGGCTTCTACGTGGTGTTTGTCCTGATCTTCAGCTACGCCCCGGGTCTGGGCATCCCCGGGCTGACCCGGCTGATTCCCGATCCGCTGCTGGCCGGCTACGTGGTGAACCTGGTCTTCTACCTCTGCGCCGGCGCGCTGGCGGTCTGGGCCTCCTGGCGCTTTGCGGTGCGGGAGGCCCGGATCCTGGCCACCCGCCCGTGGCTGACCCTGGCCATCATTCCCGGCGGCGTGTTTGCCATGCTGCTGCTGACCGCCGTCGCCGTGCTGGTTTCCGGACCGCCCGAAACCGCGGTGAACCAGGAAGCGGTGCAGGGTCTGGTGGTGTCCCTGCCGCCGCTGCTGATCATCCCCCTGCTGGTGGTGATCGCTCCGTTTGTCGAGGAGTACATCTTCCGCCACCTGCTTATCGGCAAGCTCAGCAGATACCTGAACATCTGGGCCTGCTGCGCCATTTCCGTGGTCTTGTTCGCCGGCATCCATGTCGCGGGCAAGGAGGCGCTGGCACTGCCGGTGCTGATGCCGTACCTGGCCATGGGTGCGGTGCTCGTGGGGATCTACGTCTGGGCGGGGAAGAACTTCATCCTCTCCTATGCGGTCCACGCCGCGAAGAACCTGCTGGCCGTGCTGCTGACCTATGCCATTCCTGCGGAGCTGTTGGGCTGAAGCCGTTTCGCCTGCTTGTGAATCGGCGGCATGTAACCGCCGGACCCGCCCCCTCGATGGAAAACCCTGGGCTGCTCTCCGAGAGTAGGGAAAATGCCGTTCGCGCGCGGTTATTCCGGCGCGAGCCCGACAATCGGCAGGGGGTTCGAACGCGAGCCCGACAATCGGCATGTCCATATCACTGAGTGTGCAGCTCTGGCGGGATTCGGCTGAACTCGTGGATCGAGAGCGCAGATATGGTGGCCAATCCCGTATTTCACCCGCCGGAGCTGCACTCTCGATGCGTGATCCTCCGGGTTACCCGCCGGAGCTGCACTGTCGATACCCGTTCTCGGCGGCATCGACCCGTTACCAGGCATGATCTCAACACTCAGCCCGGGGAGGCGGGACGGGATGCGGGCACGTGCCGGCCCCAGCCCCAAGAAGCAGCACCGGCCTCAATGCGCCGTCACCTGTTTGACCGGCCTGCCGCGTTCTGCGATTGTTTACAGAACGATTGGTCGGTAAATCCGGCACGGGCAGGCGGGCAACCGCGGCCGGCAGGCAAGCGAGCACGGGAGCAGACATGGCTGAAGCGTTTCTGGTGGGCGGAGTACGGACTCCGGTAGGCCGATATGGAGGAGCGCTCTCCAGCGTCCGCCCCGATGACCTGGCGGCACTGACGCTGCAGGAACTCGTGGCGCGCGAGGGACTGGATCCCGCCGTCGTCGACGAAGTGATCCTGGGCAACGCCAACGGTGCCGGCGAGGAAAACCGCAACGTGGCCCGGATGGCGGCCCTGCTGGCCGGCTTCCCCTCGGACGTTCCCGGAATCACCGTGAACCGGCTCTGCGCCTCGGGACTCTCGGCCATCATCATGGCCTCGCACATGATCAAGTCCGGTGCGGCCGACATTGTTATTGCCGGCGGCACCGAATCCATGAGCCGCGCCCCCTGGGTCACCGAAAAGCCCACCAAGGCCTTCGCCAAGCCCGGGCAGACCTTCGATACCTCCATCGGCTGGCGCTTTGTGAACGAACGGTTCACCACCGGGGAGCTCGCCCGCGACGGCAAGATGACCTACTCGATGCCGGAAACGGCCGAGGAACTGGCCGCTGTGGACGGCATCTCCCGCGAGGATGCCGATGCCTTCGCCGTCCGCTCGCATGAGAACGCCCTGGCTGCCATTGCCGCCGGCCGGTTCAAGGACGAGATCGTTCCGGTCACTGTCCCGGGCCGCAAGGGCGACACCGTGGTCGACGCCGACGAAGGTCCCCGCGCGGGCACCACCGCCGAGGTCCTGGGCAAGCTGCGCCCGGTGGTCAAGCCCGGCGGCATCGTCACCGCCGGCAACGCCAGCTCCCTGAACGACGGCGCCTCCGCCATCATCGTCGCCTCGGAACGGGCGATCCGTGAATACGGCCTCACCGCCCGCGCCCGGATTGTCGACGGCGCCTCCGCCGGAGTGCCGCCGGAAATCATGGGCATCGGTCCGGTCCCGGCCACCCAGAAAGTACTGGCCCGCAGCGGCGTCAAGCTGGCCGACGTCGGCGCCTTTGAACTCAACGAGGCCTTCGCCACCCAGTCACTGGCCTGCATCCGCCGCCTGGGCGTGAACGAGGACATTGTGAACAACGACGGCGGCGCCATCGCCCTGGGGCACCCGCTGGGCTCCTCCGGTTCCCGGATCGCCATCACCCTGCTGAACCGGATGGAACGTGAGGGCGCCTCCCGCGGCATCGCCACCATGTGCGTGGGCGTCGGCCAGGGCACCGCGATGCTGATCGAGGCCGTCTAAGTGGGCGTCGACTACAGCTCCTTCACCACCCTGCAGGTCACCGAAGGCGAAGGCCGCGTCACCGCCGTCCTGAACCGCCCCGAGGTCCGCAACGCCATCGACTCCGCCATGGTTCAGGAGCTGCACCTGCTCTGCGCCGATCTGGAGGAAAACCCGCGGATCCTGATCCTGGCCGGCAGTAACGGCGTCTTCGCCTCCGGCGCGGACATTGGCCAGTTGCGCGAACGCCGCCGCGACGACGCCCTGCGCGGCATCAATTCGACCGTCTTCTCGCGGATCGCGCAGCTGCCGATGCCCGTCATCGCCGCCCTGGACGGCTACGCCCTGGGCGGGGGAGCGGAGCTGGCCTTCGCCGCCGACTTCCGCATCGGCACTCCGCGGCTGAAAATCGGCAACCCTGAAACCTCGCTCGGCATCATGGCCGCCGCGGGCGCCACCTGGCGGCTCAAGGAACTGGTGGGCGAGCCGCTGGCCAAGGACATCCTGCTTGCCGGGCGCATCCTCACCGGTGAGGAAGCCCTGGCCGTGCACCTGGTCACCGAAATCGTCGAACCCGAACAGCTGCTGGCCGCCGCTGACGCCCTTGCGGACCTGATCGGCCGCCAGGATCCGCTGGCCGTGCGCCTCACCAAGGCCGTGTTCGCCGCTCCCGCGGCAGCACACCCCGTCATTGACACCCTGGCGCAGGGGATCCTCTTCGAATCCTCCGCCAAGTTCGACCGCATGGACGCCTTCCTCGAGAGGAAAAAGAAATGACAGTTCCTTCCAACGTCGGAGTCCTCGGCGGCGGCCGGATGGGCGCGGGAATCGCCCATGCCTTCTGCACCGCCGGAGCCACCGTGGTGGTGGTGGAGCGCGACGACGACGCCGCTGCCGCCGCCTACGAGCGTGTGGCCGCCAACCTCGCCAAGAGCGTGGAGCGTGGAACCGTCACGGAACCGCTGGAGGTTCTGCTGTCCAGGCTGAGCGTCTCCACCGATTATGCCGATTTCGCCCCGGCCGGACTCGTGGTCGAAGCCGTTCCTGAGGACTTTGCCCTCAAGGCTGCCGCACTGGTTGCTGTGGAGGAGCAGCTGGCCCCGGACGCCTGGCTGGCCTCGAACACTTCCTCGCTTTCGGTCTCGGAACTTGCGGAGAAACTCCAACGGCCGGAGCGTTTCTGCGGCCTGCACTTCTTCAACCCGGTGCCGGCCTCGGATCTGATCGAAGTGGTCCTGGGCAAGCAAACTTCCGAAGAACTCGCCGGGGCTGCCCGGACCTGGACCCAGGACCTGGGCAAGACACCCGTCGTCGTGAACGATGCCCCCGGCTTTGCCAGTTCCCGGCTGGGCGTCGCCATTGCCCTGGAGGCCATGCGGATGGTCGAGGAGGGCGTGGCCTCGGCGGAGGACATCGATGCCGCCATGGTCCTGGGCTACAAGCACCCCACCGGCCCGCTGCGGACCACTGACATCGTGGGCCTGGATGTCCGGCTGGGCATTGCCGAATACCTGGCCGCCACGCTGGGCCCGCGGTTCGAGCCGCCGCGGATCCTGCGTGACAAAGTGGCCCGCGGCGAGCTCGGCCGCAAAACCGGCACGGGCTTCTTCGACTGGAAGTAAACCGGATTCCCTGCCCTACCGCCCGGAGGGGCGCCTAAGCCGGCGCGACGGGCTGCTGCAGCTCGGTGACCCAGTCTGCTTGGTCATCAGAGACAGCGCGGACGTACAGCTCCCGGCAGGGTCCCGAGGGAACCAAGCCGCGGGCAAAGATCTCGGCGTGGACCGCCTGCCAACTCTCGGCGATGTGCTCCATGGTGCCCAGATGGACGCCGCAGACCGCCGTCGGAACGGGCGGAAGGTTGATGGCCTCCACGCCGTCGGGCAGTTGCCCGGAGCACGCATAGCCGGCGACGATCCGCATCCCGTCTTCGCCCATCTCATACTGCGCTACCGGGGTGTCCATCGGTGCGCCGGTGGATTTCAACGCGCGGGCAACGCTGTCGAACAATGGCCCGACGACGCCGGGAACCTCGGGCTGTTCCGAGACTACGGCGCTGAGAGCAACCAGACGGAGAGCGGGGAGCGACTTCTGGACGATTTCGATCTGTGGCATGGCTTTTTCCTTTTCGATGAGGTGGAGCCTTCGTTCCACATCGATGAGCCGTACGGTTGCCGTCCGCTGCTCGTCCTCGACCTCCGCACGCCGGATCCGCAGCATCAGGGCAAGACGCTGTGCATCAACACCGGATTCAAGCATGGCGGCGATGTCCTCGAGCCCGAAGCCGAGGTGGCGGAGGGCAACGATCCGATGCAGCCGTTCGAGCTGGGACGGGTCATAGGAGCGGTAGCCGCTGAACTCATCAACATGGGCGGGAACGAGCAGCCCGGAGGTATCCCAGTGCCGAAGCATGCGATGGGTAACCTGGCCGATCTGCGCGAACGCCCCGATGGATAACATGCTTCAGTTCTCCCGTCTGCCACAGTGTCAGGGTCAAGTATCACCCAGAGATTTTCCGCCACGTCCCGTAGAGTCCGGGAAATGCGCAGCCACAGGGACCACGCTGGAGACATGGATGTGAACACCGACGTGGAGTGGGACGGGGCCGGCAATGCCCGTGATCTTGGCGGGATTCCGCTGGCAGGCGGCGGCACCGTGGCACCGGGCCGGGTGTTCAGGATGGGCCGGTCCGAGTGGCTGACCGAACGCGGCTGGGCGCAGGCCCGTGCCGCCGGCGTGCGGACCGTCGTCGACCTGCGCAACCCGGAGGAGCAGGGCCGGCGGGACACCGATCCGCAGGTGCCGGCTGGCGCCGTCGTCGGCCTCACATTCCTGACCCGCCCCACCCAGGAAGCGACGGACCCGGATTTCACGGCGCTGACCGGGCCGTACATGGATTCGCCCAAGTTCTACCGCGAGAACCTGCGGCGCTGGCCGGAGAAGATTGCCGCCGTCGCCCGCGCTGTGGCGGACGCCGACGACGGCGGCGTGGTGATCCATTGCTCGGCTGGCCGGGACCGCACCGGCCTGATCGCCATGCTGCTGCTGCAACTGGCCGGCGCGGAACCGGACGCTATCGCGGACGACTATGAGCGGGCGGTCCGCGGAATCAGCGCCTTCCACGCAACGCAGGCGAATCCACGGGAGAAGCCGCTGACCGCCGCACAGTTGGAAGACCGGGTGGCCGAGGGCCGGAAGGAACTGCTCCGTGCCCTGGACGGTTTTGACGCGGAACAGTACCTGCGCTCAGCGGGGCTTAGCCCAGCTGAGATCGGGCGTCTTCGGAGTCGTTTGCGCTGATCCGCTTACACGGATGCACCCTTTCCGGCGTCGCCAAGTAGAAAAAAGAGCGTCTGGCTTCACTGGTGAAGCCGCCCGGAACCAGCAGCGAGGAATAGCGCGCGCACCACTGCGCCTGCCCTCCGGATGCGGCCAGGGCCAACGCCAGCGCGGGAATGTCGTGGAACCACATCAGGCGCTGCTCACCGTCCACCACCAGCTGGATCAGGTCCAGTTCAACGTCGGCATAGGCCTGGGCATCCACCCAGTCGTCGAAGCCGGCCAAGCGCTTGCCGTGGATGAGATGCACGTTGTGGCCGGGCGTGTAGCTGATGCAGCGGGCGTCACTGGAAATGCTCACAGTGTGTTCCTTTTCAGGTTGTCCTTGCCTGCGCCGGGCGGCGGCAGGCCGCTTCGTCATCCGAACCACCCGCCGAACAATGGGGTTGGTGTGAGGCCAGTCGGAGCTTTTATGGCCGGATCAGATCCGGCCAACGGCCACCTCTCGTGAAGCTGAGACCACCTTAGCGCACGGCGCCGACACTGGGAACCGCCGTCGTCGGCCTGGCCATGAAGCCGACGACGGCGCCTTCCTCAGCGCCAGCCCGCCGCCGGAGCGACCAGCTTGACGATGTTCTCCAGCAGCTGGGTGTTGTAGTCCACGCCCAGCTGGTTGGGGACCGTGATCAGCACCGTATCGGCGGCCTGCACCGCTGCGTCGGCGGCCAGCTGGTCGGCAATCACATCGGGTTCGCCGATGTAGCTCTTGCCGAAGCGGGCCAGGCCGCCGTCGAGCCGGCCCACCTGGTCCCGGGAATCTGCCTGGGCGCGCAGTCCGAAATACCGGCGGTCGTCGTCGGATACCAGGGGCACCACGCTGCGGCTGACCGAGACCCGCGGCGTACCGGCATGGCCGGCATCCGCCCAGGCGGCGCGGTACAGCTCGATCTGCTCGGCCTGCAGCTGGTCGAACGGAACACCGGTGTCTTCGGTCAGCAGGGTGGAGCTCATCAGGTTCATGCCCTGCTCTCCGGTCCATTTGGCGGTGGCCCGGGTTCCGGAACCCCACCAGATCCGCTCGCTCAGCCCAGGGGATTGCGGTTCGATCGCCAGCGAACCGGAACTGCCGGTCATCACCGGGTCTGCGGCGGCCAGCCCGGCGCCGGCAATCGCGGCACGGAAGACCAGGGTGTGCTTGCGTGCCTCGTCGGCGTCGGTGCTGCCGTCGGACGGAACATAACCGAAGGCCTCATAACCGCGCAGTGCCGGCTCGGGTGAGCCGCGGCTGAGGCCGAGCTGCAGCCGGCCGCCGCTGATCAGGTCCGCCGCCGCGGCTTCCTCCGCCATGTAGAGCGGATTTTCATACCGCATATCAATGACGGCCGTTCCCAGCTCAATCCGGCTGGTCCGTGCGGCCATGGCGGAGAGCAGCGGGAACGGAGCGGCGAACTGCGGGGCGAAGTGGTGGACGCGCAGGTACGCGCCGTCTATCCCCAGCTCCTCCGCCGCCTCGGCCAGGTCAATGGTCTGCAGCAGGGCGTCGCGGGCGGTTCGTACAAAGGAACCCTGCACGTCCCGGTAATGTCCAAAGGACAGGAAACCGATCTTCTTCATGTTCAGGCACAGCGCCTGTTTCCCAGTGGATATTCCCAGAATCGAGGTTCACGCATGCACCTGACCATGGTTCCCGGCATCGGCGGTTCCAACGAAGGCCACTGGCAAAGCCTGTGGCAGGCCGGTGCGCCGGAGATGTCCCGGATTTCGCCGTCGTCGTGGGAGGACCCCGACCTGGAGAACTGGATGGACGCGCTCGACGACGCCGCCGGGTCTCGGAACGGCGACACCATCCTGGTGGCCCACAGCCTGGGCTGCCTGGCTTCCGCGGAGTGGCTGCTGCGCAATCCGGACGGTGCCCGGGGCGTGCTGCTGGTTGCGCCGCCGGACCCGGCCGAGCCCGCCTTCCCAGAGCTGGCAGGCTCGTTCCGGGACCCGAGGCTGGAACCGCTGCCCGTGCCAGGGCTGCTGGTGGCCAGCGAGAACGATCCGTACTGCACGCTGCCGGGAGCCCGGCTGCTGGCAGGTGCCTGGGACGTTCCGCTGATCGACGCCGGGGCGCTGGTCCACATCAATGATGAAAGCGGCGTGGGCGCCTGGTCGCAGGGCCGGAACCTGCTGACTGCGTTCGCGGCTGGGCTGGGCGTCAGCATTCCCCTCGGCTGAAAGTCGGGTAAGAATGGGCGCATGAAGCTTCCGGTAAATCCGCCCGTGGCCCCGATGCTGGCCAAAGCCGTAAGTGCCCTGCCTGAGGGGGATTACTCCTACGAGCCGAAGTGGGACGGTTTCCGGTCCATCATTTTCCGTGACGGGGATGAGCTGGAGATTGGCAGCCGCAACGAAAAGCCGATGACCCGGTACTTTCCGGAACTGGTGGCGGCGCTCAAGGAGAACCTGCCGGAGCGCTGCGTGGTGGACGGCGAGATCATCCTGATCAGTGCCTCCGGCAAGCGCCTGGACTTCGAGGTGCTGCAGCAGCGCATCCATCCCGCCGCCAGCCGCGTGAAACTGCTGGCCGAGCAGACACCTGCTGCCTTCGCCGCCTTCGACCTGCTGGCCCTGGATGACACCAGCTACCTGGACCGGCCCTATGCCGAACGCCGCAGCGCCCTGGAAGCGGCCCTGGCCGGCGCGTCCGCTCCGGTCTACCTCACGACCCGGACCACCGACCCGGCCACGGCGCAGCGCTGGTTCGGTGAATTTGAGGGCGCCGGACTGGACGGTATCGTCGCCAAACCCCTTGGCGGCGTGTACCAGCCGGGCAAGCGGACCATGGCCAAGTTCAAGCACCAGCGCACCGCTGACTGTGTGCTGGCCGGCTACCGGGTACACAAGAGCGGGCCGGACGCGGTGGGGTCGCTGCTGCTGGGCATCTACAACGACGACGGCGACCTCACGAATGTGGGTGTGGCAGGCGCCTTCAGCATGGCCCGGCGGCGGGAACTGTTCTCTGAACTGCAGCCGCTGGTCTCGGACTCCGCCGATCATCCCTGGACCGCGGACAAGCAGGATGCCGGAACCCGCACGCCCCGGAATTCCGAGGGGAGCCGCTGGAGCGGGGACAAGGATCTGTCCTTTGTTCCGCTGCGCCCCGAGCGGGTGGTGGAGGTCAAGTACGACCACATGGAAGGGGAGCGGTTCCGGCACACGGCCCAGTTCGTTCGCTGGCGTCCGGACCGGAGCCCGGACTCCTGCACGTACGGCCAGCTCGAGGAACCAGTGAAATTCGATCTGGGCGAAGTGCTCACCGTGCCTGCGGGATCGTAGCCGCTCCGGCAGGAACGCGCGGCCGGTCCGGGCGCGGGGCGGGTCCTAGCGGGTCCTGGCCCCGGTGAGACGGTCAGCCGCGACCGTGGCCGCGGCAGTCGTCGTCGCCCTCGTTTTGGTTCAGCAGATCCACTGCTTCCGTGATGGCCGCCAGATATCCCTCCCGGTATCCGGCGGCGTTGGGGTGCAGGGCAAAGGGTGCGCCAATGGGAAGGATCCAGGGATCAGCGGACCCGATGCCGTGGCCTGTGAACACCTCGGTGACGTCCACGAAAGTGCCGTCCTCCCCGACCTGCGCGGCGACCACAGCGTTGAGCGCGTCGGTGCCAGCGTTGAACAGGTTCTGGGCTTCGATGCTCAACGCGCCCGGAACGGTCCCATCGAACAGATACGGATAACCGGCCACAACAAGTTCGGCCCCCGGCGCCGCTTCCCGGATGGCGGTAAAGCTGGTTTGGAGCTGAGGCACGACGGCGGTCTCGGCGTAGGCTTGCGCCGCGGCAATGGCCGGGGCACAGGTTTGCGGCAGGACAGCTCCGGCGCAGGCAGCGACGACGGATCCGAACTGGACGTCGTTGCCGCTGATGGTGACGGTGACCAGGTCGGTCTGACGGTTCAGCAGATCGGCTGAGACAGCGGCTGTAATCTGCTCGGGCAGGTCTACCGGGCCGGCCGGGGGAGCAGGTTCGGTGGTGAGGGCCGTGGCGCCGGCGCAGGCCTGGAAGCTATCCAATTCCACACGCGGAAGGGCATCCAGCAGGGTGGGGTACCCCTCGGCGGTGCGGCCGCAGGCGTCCAGCACCGGCCCGCCACCGTAGCCCGACGCATAGGAATCACCCAAGGCCACATAGTCGACATTCCGGTCACGGTCCTTGCCCTGTCCGTCACCGTGCCCGTGCCCGTCACCGTGCCCGTCACCGTGCCCGTGCCCGTCACCGTGCCCGCGACCGTCGCCATGTCCGCGGCTCTCACCATGTCCGCGGCCCTCACCGCCGCGTCCGTACCCTTGGTAATGCCCGGCGTCGCGCCCGGCGTCGCGCGCGGCATCACGGCCGCCCTCGCGCGCGGCATCACGGCCGCCCTCGCGCCCGGCGTCCCATCCAGCGGACTTCCCGCCGCTCCATCCGGAGGCTGCGTGCCTTGTCTCGGCGGCCGTGGCCGGAGCCGCCAGCGCCGCCGTTCCCGGCAGGAGGCCGCTCAGCGCCACGACCATGACGCCGATACCGCCGGCACGGCGGAGCCTGCGGGAAGAGGATGGCGGGGACGGCTGGACGGGTTCAGCGGCCTCGGTCGCGGCCGGAGGTATGGACTTGGACATGATCGCTCCTCTGCGTGACGGATGTGCGCACCAAAGTAGTCCTGCCGCCCGCCCGCAGACAGCTATCGGGCTGTCAGGAGCAGCTCGGGAGCCCGGAGACAGGTAGATTTCCCGTCATCTGCTGTGTGTCGCACCACATCCTCCTGTACGCTGAATTGTATTACCGACCGTCCGGTCAGTTTATCGGCGGGCTCCAGCCCTTCCGCAACTGCCGCAAGACGGGACCGCCCGCCGCGGTCAGGATCAACGTTGTGAAAGGACCCGTCGAAGATGACCTCCACCGCCATTGACGTCCAGATTGTGCCCAGCTATGTCCGCGATTCCTGGTGGACGCCGGAGCGCTCAGAACTCACCGCCGCCCAGCCGGCCGAAGTCCGCGATGCCAGCACCGGAGAGCCGCTGGCCCTCGTCAGCAGTGCCGGGCTGGACCTGGCCGCCGCCGTCGAACACGGCCGAACGGTGGGCCGGGCAGGGCTGCAGCAGCTCACCTTCCACCAGCGCTCCCTGAAGCTCAAGGAACTGGCCACCTATCTCAACGCGCACCGCGACGAGCTCTACGAGATCTCCGCCCGCAGCGGCGCCACCGCCAAGGATTCGCTGGTGGATATCGACGGCGGCATCGGCGTGCTGTTCACGTTCGGATCCAAGGGCCGGCGCGAACTGCCCAATTCCACCGTGTTGGTGGACGGCCCCGCGGAAACCCTGTCCCGCGACGGATCCTTCCTGGGCGAACATATCTTCACCTCCCTGCCTGGTGTGGCCGTGCAGATCAACGCCTTCAACTTCCCGGTCTGGGGCATGCTGGAAAAGCTCGCTCCGGCCTTCATTGCCGGCGTGCCGAGCATCGTCAAGCCGGCCACGCCCACCGGATACCTCACGGCCGCGGCCGTGAAACTGATCGTGGACTCCGGGATCCTGCCCGCCGGGTCGCTGCAGCTGATTTCCGGCTCCGCCCGCGACCTGCTTGATCACCTGGACTACCGCGACTACGTGTCGTTCACCGGTTCCGCCTCCACCGCCAAGCTCCTGAAGGCCCACCCTCAGGTGGCCGAGGGCGGCGTCCGTTTTACCTGCGAAACCGACTCCCTGAACGCCGCGATCCTCGGCCCCGACGCCGTTCCCGGCACCCCGGAATTCGACGCCTTCGTGAAGTCACTGGTCACTGAAATCACCGTCAAAGCGGGCCAGAAGTGCACCAGCATCCGCCGCGCCATCGTGCCCGCCGCCCTGGTGGACGACGTCGTCGCCGCCGCAGCCGCGCGCATAAACGAGCGCGTGGTCCTGGGCGACCCGCGGGCCGAGGGTGTGACCATGGGCGCGCTTGCCTCCACCGAGCAGCTCGACGGCGTGCGGTCCTCGGTGCAGGCCCTGCTCGACGGCGGCGCCGCCCTGGCGTACGGCTCGCTGGATGCTCCTGAGGTCCTCCTCTCGGACGGTACCCGCGGTGTCGCGGCCGACGGCGCGTTCCTGGCCCCGATCCTGCTCACCTGGGAAGATGCCAACGCGGAGGCACTGCACTCGGTGGAGGCTTTTGGCCCGGTGGCTTCGGTGATCGGGTATGACGACACCGCGGACGCCGTGCGGCTGGCCGCCCTCGGCAGCGGCTCGCTGGTGGCCACCGTATGCACCAATGATCCGGACACCGCCCGGGAGCTGACTCTCGGCATCGCCGCGCACCACGGCCGCGTGCTGATCCTGAACCGCGAAGACGCCCGCACCTCCACCGGGCATGGTTCGCCCGTGCCGCACCTCGTCCATGGCGGACCCGGCCGGGCCGGCGGCGGCGAGGAACTCGGCGGCATCCGCTCGGTGCTGCACCACATGCAGCGCACCGCGGTGCAGGGTTCCCCGAACATGCTTACGGCGCTGACCGGAATCTGGCATACCGGCGCGGACCGCAACTTCGACGGCACCCATCCGTTCCGCAAGGATCTCGCGGAGCTGAAGATCGGCGATGCGGTCCGCTCGGAACTGCGGACGGTCACGCTCGAGGACATCACCGCCTTCGCCAACAGCACCGGCGACACCTTCTACGCCCACACCAACCAGGAGGCCGCGGAAGCCAATCCGTTCTTCCCGGGCATTGTGGCGCACGGCTACCTGCTGCTCTCTTGGGCCGCCGGGCTGTTCGTGGAGCCCGCGCCGGGGCCGGTCCTGGCCAACTACGGGCTGGAGAACCTGCGCTTCATCACCCCGGTGGCGGCCGGGGACTCGATCCGGGTAACGCTTACCGCCAAGAAGATCACCCCGCGCGAAACCGACGAATACGGCGAGGTCGCCTGGGATGCGCTCCTGACCAACCAGGACGACGAGATTGTCGCCACCTACGACGTGCTGACGCTGGTGGAGAAGAACCGCGGCTAGGGTCTGCCGAGACCGCCGGCGCCAGGGTTCTGGCCCCGGCGGTTTTGCGCAGCCTGGTCCGCTGGGTCTCTGCGGGTAGCTGGCGCGTAGTTACCGGAAAAAGACGGGTATTTGTGGAGCCCGAAAGACCCCGTTTTGGGGCTCTTTCGGGCTCTTTTCGGCCCGGAAATGTCAGAGGCAGATGAAAGCCTGAAGACATGGATCAGAACGGATCTTTTCCCGACACCGAGGCCGGTACCAACGCGGGCAATAACGCCGGCGACGTCGCCGGCGACGTCGGCGACGACGGCGGGGGTGGGGCCGACGGCGGTTGTGGCGGGGCGGGCGAGACCGCGGCGGAGCGCAGCCGGTCGGGTTTCGACGCCGGCCTGGATTCCTTCACCGGATCCTTGGTCCTGCAGGGCGTCGAAATCCTGGATGAGGAGCAAGCCGGTGCGGTGTTGTCCCGGCTGGACCACTTGATCTGCTGGGCGCAGGCGCAGCAGGCGAAAGTCCTGCACCGGATGGAAGTTATCTTCCGGGACGAAATCCTGTTCGCATCAGGGAAACTCGAGCCCGGTTTGGCGTTCAGTCTCGCCGCCGAAGAGGCAGCCACCATTCTCGGGATTCCCACGGGCACGGCGGCGATGCGGATGAGCGAAGCCGGAACCCTCTGTGAAACGCACACTGCCACGCTGGCGAAGTTGGAGTCCGGGGCGCTGAGCTACGGACACGTGCAGACGGTGCTGGATCAGTCCCAGAGCATTCCCGCCGGCGAACTGCCGGGGTTTGAAGCGGAGCTGTTGGGGGTGGCTGTTGCGGGGCAGACGGGTTCCCAGTTCCGGGTCAAGGCCCGGCGGCTGCGGGAGAACAAGTATCCGGAGACGATTCTGAAGCGGCAGCGCACGGCGTTTGAGAAGCGCCGTGTGGTGCTGGAGCCGGATTGTGACGGGATGTCCTGGCTCTCGGCGTTCCTGCCCGCGGAGAAGGCGCAAGCGATCTTCACTCAGCTTTCGAAGGCCGCCCGGGGTGAGCGGTCCGCCGGAGACCCGCGGATGGTGGATCAGCTACGGGCAGACATTCTCGAGGATTTGCTGCTGGACCGTGAAGGTCGGGCTACCTCGGGCGGCAAAACCCCCAGCGGCGGCGGAAAGACCAACAGCAACCGGGCACGGGGCGAGATTCTGGTGCTGATCAACGCCGAAACCCTCTTTGGTGCCGATGAGCAGCCTGCAGAGCTGCATGGCTACGGACCCATCAGTCCGAAAACTGCCCGCCGGATGGCCCGGGAGGCAGCGAAATGGACTCCGGTCGAGCGGGATCCCGAGACTGAGGAAATCCTGAGGGTGGGCCGACGACGAAAGATCCCGGCCGGACTTCAACGCTGGCTGCGCGCACGGGACGGAACCTGCAGGTTCCCGGGTTGCCGGTCGAACGCCGTGATTTCCGAGATCGACCACACTCGACCGTGGGCACAGGGCGGGGCGACGGACCATGACAACCTTGAGCATTTGTGCCGGCGGCACCACATGTTCAAGACCGAAGGGTTCTGGAAGGCCTGCCAGCCGGCAGCCGGGGTTATCGAGTGGACCTCACCGGGCGGACGGACCTACCGCACCGAACCCCACCTGCAACTGGCATCTGCTCCAGCCGGCCCCGGCGTTAACGGATCCGGCCCCTGCGCTACGGGTTCAGGCACCGGCGCTACTGGAACCGGGTCAACCCTCGGATCCCGGCCCGGCGACGATCCCCCGCCGTTCTAGCGGTTGGTCTTGGACAAGGAGACGTGAGACTGGCCTCGTGGGATTCCGTCATGGCAGCTGCAGCAGGTTGTATCCCAGCAGGAATACCCCGATCAGTAGCACGACAATGGCCGTGATCGTGCGGCCGTTGCGCTGCATCCAGGCAGCGAGTGCCCTGAGATGGTCCTGCGCCCGGTCGGGGGAGCGCAGCCAGATCCCAATGGGGACGACGACTGCGGATTGGGCCACCGCGGCATACGCCAGAACGAGCATGGCAGCCTCTATTGGCGGCTGTCCGCGGACGCCGATCATGGTTCCGGCAGCGACGGCCAGCAAAATGGCCTTCGGCCGCAGGTTCAATCCCAGACCCAGGACGGCGAACTCCCAGGCCCTGGCGGTTTCGATGCGGGTCCGCAGTTTCTCCATTCTGCCCTTGTTGGGCGGGGCCTGCCTGCGGAACAGATAGGTGGCGTAGAGCGTGAGCCCCACACCGACCAGGATGCCCAGGAAAGCAGGCACCGACACCTGGTCCAACCGCGGCCTTCCCGGCAGGAGGTATAGCCCGGCAGCGGAAAGGCCCACCACAATGACGGATCCGGCAATGCTGGCGCACAGGAACAGCACGGCGCGGCGCCGGGGCGTGGGCGAGAGCAGGATCATGATCGTGACGCTCACCGGAACCGAACTCATTGCCCCGGCCACGGCGACGGAGACCAGGCTGGTGAGAAGACTCAGCATGGGTCAGGCCGTTGAGGCCCCGCCGGGACGGGGCCGGGCTGCCCCGCGCCGCGCCCGTCGCCCCTGGCGGGACCGGTGCGCCCGGATGGCGGCGTCTTCCTGCTGAAGGAAAGGCTCCAGGTCCTTCCGGTCACCGGTCATTGGACGCCACCAGGACAGCGACGGATCGGAGTCCAGGAGGATGGTCCTCGCCAGCAGGGTCAGTGGCACCGCCAGAATGGCGCCGACGGGTCCCAGGACCACGGCCCAGAACAGCACGGAGACAAAGGTCAGCGTCTCGCTGAGGTTCACTGCATTGCCGACGAACTTGGGCTGGATGATGGATTGGATGACGGCGTTGATCCCGCCGAAGACGATGACGACGGCGATCACTGTCGGCCAGCCTCCGGTGAGGTAGCCGAAAAATAATGGAGGAATGATCGCGATGAAGTAGCCGATATTGGGGATGAAGCTGCAGATGAAGGACAGTAGCCCCCAGAGCAGCGCCCCGGGAACCTGCAGGATGAGCAGGACCAGCCAATTGAAGAGCCCCTGGGCGATCCCCAGGATCGTGGTGGCAACCATGTAGCGGCGGACCCCGGTGGCGAACCCGTCCAATGCGGAAACCAGATCGGGGCGGTGCGCTTTCAAATGGGTCAGCAGCGCCGGGGTCCGGGAACCGTCCACAGCCATGAGGATGAGCAGGGTCAGGATGATGACCAGGGCGCCCACCAGATTGGTGATGTTGCCCAGCAGTCCGCCGACAAAGCCCACCAGCCGGCCGGGATTAAAGCTGTCCTGGACGGACTGCACCTGCTCCGGGCCGAATCCCGCCGCACTGAGCCACCCCGAGACGGAAGAACCCGCCTGGCTGAGCTGCGGACCGAACTGCGGCAGCAGTGCGGAGAATTGCGCCAGTGCTGCAACGAAGACACCTGCGAACCCGGCCAGCAGGGCAAAAACCGCCGCGATGGTGATGCCGGTGGCAAATCCCCGGGGCATTCCCCGCCGCTGCAGCCGTTGCCGCAGCGGGTGCACGCAGAGGGTCAGCACAAAGGCGAGGAACGCGGGGGTGAAAATCCCGCTGACCGCGGCAAGGCCGAAAGTGGCAACAGTCGCGCCCGCCAGCGTCAGCAGAATAACGGCGCTGCGGGGAATGGGCGGACGCGGACCGGGTAGGGGGTGTCCAGCTGGTTCGGATGCCATGGGCCCTCCTTCAGCTCCTGGACACAGTCTAGGAGTTGGGAAAGGCGGGACAGAAGGGCAGCACCGGTTTCCGGCAGCACCGGCCCGTGTTAGCAGGGCTTATTTCAGCTGGGCTTAACTGCTGTGCAGCCCGTGGAAGACCATCAGGATGATGTCGTCCGCCAGCTTCTCCGGCGAAATGGGGCCTCCGGGCTTGTACCACTCGACAATCGAGTTGATCGTTCCGAACAACAGCCGCGTGGTGGTGCGCGGATCGATATCGCTGCGCAGCGACCCCTCGCTCCGGGCCGCGTCCACGAGCTGTGCCACCCGGTGGTCAAATTCGCGCCGGCGGGCCAGGGCATCCCGTTCAATCTCGGTGTTGCCCCGCAGTCGCAGCAGCAGGGTCACGAACGGCAGGCGTTCGGTGAGGACCTGGATGGTGCCCCGCAGTACGAACTCCAGCTGCTCATCGGCCGGACCGTTGGAAGCCCGGGCATCATCCAGCACGGCCTCCAGGCCATCCAATGCGTTGTCCAGGGCCAGGCGCAGCAGATCGCCCTTGGACGGCACATGGTGGTAGATCGCTGACTTGGTGATGCCCAGGTTCTCCGCCAGGATCCCCATCGACGTGGCTTCGTAGCCGTGCTTGTTAAAAACGTCGACGGCGATGGTCAGGACCGACTGCTGGTCATAGCCGGGACGGCCGCGGCGGGTGGCGCCGGCAGCTGCCCCGGAGGCGGCGGATGGTGTGGAAGGCATGGGTCCTATTTTTGCACGAACGTTCGGGCGGCCTGGACGTTCGTGGCCGGGTCCGCTTTGGCGGTTGGGTTCAGTTCCGGAGGAATCAGCTCGGCAGCAGGCCGGCTTCCTTGCTGCGCAGGTCGTAGATCCGGCGGAGCTTTCCGCTGGAGCGCGCAAGCGTCCCCGGTTCAGCGACCAGGACGGTGCAGGAAGAACCCACATGGATCTTGATCTGGGCCTTGAGCTCGGCTGCGGCGCTGCGGCAGTCATCGGAGCTGGAGTCTTCGCGGCGTTCAATCTTGACCGTCAGCTCGTCCATCCGGTCCGGCCGGGTGATCTCCAGCAGGAAGTGCGGGCTCAGTGCCGGGATCTTCAGGGCAAGCTCTTCGATCTGGCTGGGGAACAGGTTCACCCCGCGCAGGATGATCATGTCGTCGCTGCGTCCGGTGATCCGGCCCATCCGGCGCATGCCCGGACGCGCGGTTCCGGGCAGGAGCCGCGTCAGGTCATGGGTGCGGTAGCGGATGATCGGCAGGGCTTCCTTGGTCAGCGAGGTGAACACCAGTTCACCGTGCTCGCCGTCGTTCAAGACCCGGGTCTCATCGAACGGGTCAATGATCTCGGGGCGGAAGTGGTCCTCCCAGATATGGGTGCCGTCCTTGGTTTCCACACATTCGCCGGCAACGCCCGGGCCCATGACTTCGGACAGGCCGTAGATGTCACAAGCATCAATGCCCATCATGACCTCCAGCTCATGGCGCATTTCCTCGGTCCACGGCTCGGCACCCAGGACTGCGTTCTTCAGCGAGGTGGAACGGGGATCGATTCCGGCCGAGCGCATCGCGTCGGCGATCGTCAGCAGGTACGTGGGCGTGCAAAGAATGGTGTCCGGCTCGAAGTCCTGGATCAGCTGGATCTGCCGTTCCGTCTGGCCGCCGGACATCGGAATCACGGTGCAGCCCAGCTTCTCGGCGCCGGCATGGGCACCCAGGCCGCCGGTGAACAGCCCGTAGCCGTAGGCATTGTGCACCTTATAGCCGGGCTTCACGCCGGAGGCGCGCAGCGAGCGGGCCACCAGCTGAGCCCAGCGGTCCAGGTCGCCTGCCGTGTAGCCGACGACGGTGGGGCGGCCGGTGGTGCCGGAGGAGGCATGAATCCGCGCAACCTTATCCTGCGGTACGGCGAACATGCCGAACGGATACGTCTGCCGCAGGTCCTCTTTGGTGGTGTACGGGAACTTGGACAGGTCTGACAGTTCCTTCAGATCCGACGGGTGCACACCGGCGTCGTCGAACTTCTGCGTGTACAGCGGCACCCGCTCATACGCATACGCCAACGTGTGCTGCAGCCGGGTGAGCTGGAGGGCTTCAATCTCATCCCGGCTCATCCGCTCTTCCGGGTCGAGTGATGCCGGGTCGGCTGCGGTGGTGTGGCTGGCTGCTGCAGTGGTTTTCAAAACGTGCCCTTTGACTAGCGGACCGGGATGGGACCCGGAACATGGGGAGGGGTGGGGGAGGAAGGAAGCCGGGCGGAAAAATCAGGCCCGGGAGTGGTGGCGGGGATTGGGAATGGAACGGGAACGGCCGCGGAACTCGGCAACCACGCGGCTGCCCTCGGGACCGGACGCGGTGATGGTTATGTCGTACAGGCCGCTGCGGCCGGCCGAAATCCGGTGTGTGGCGGCTGCCCGTAGAATCTCGCCGGGCAGGGCGGACGAAATGAAATTGATGTCGGCGCCGGCGGCGACGGTAATCAGTTCCATGTCTGCCAGGCTGGCGGCATCTGCAGGGTTGCAGGCGAGGGCGAAAGCCGTGTCGGCGAAGGCAAAGACAATGCCGCCGTGGGCAATGCTGAAGCCGTTGAGCATGTCGGCGCGCAGCTCCATGCTGATGGTTGCCTCACCCGGCCCAAGATGCTCGACGGCGAAACCCAGCCAGCGGGAGACGGCGTCGTCCTCCAGGATCGGATGAGTCAGTGCGTCCTGCACCTGGGCAGTGACACCGGTGTCAGCCATGGGACCCTCTCGTTTTATTTACCGAATGTTCATTAGGTAATCCTGTGAGGGCCGTCAC
The DNA here is from genome assembly GCF_018622995.1 of Arthrobacter jiangjiafuii. Classification (NCBI taxonomy): domain Bacteria; kingdom Bacillati; phylum Actinomycetota; class Actinomycetes; order Micrococcales; family Micrococcaceae; genus Arthrobacter; species Arthrobacter jiangjiafuii. The sequence goes on along the minus strand of NZ_CP076022.1, from coordinate 3,090,130 downwards.
TGTCAAGCCGGAGGGAGCTGCATTGACGAACATGACGCAGCACTATGGGCGGGCCCGGGAACGCACCGCTTTCGGCGGGCCCGGGACAGCCCCGACAGCCGTGCCGTAGGTTGAAGGGGTGATGATTTTCAACGCCGCGGCCGCGGCTGGGGGAACGGCCGGCGGGGCTGTGGTGTCCGATGCTGCCTGAGTGGCTGGATCCGCAGGTATTCCTGGCTGATCCTGCGCTGGGTCCATGGGTGGTGCTGGTGGTCTGCGGCATCGTTTTTGCCGAAACCGGGCTGTTGGTGGGGTTCTTCCTGCCCGGAGACACCCTGCTGTTCACTGCAGGTCTGCTGGTGTCCACGGGCACCATAGACGTGAATATCTGGGTGCTGGGGCTGCTGATCTCGCTGGCGGCGTTTGTGGGCGACCAGCTCGGATACTGGATTGGCCGGCGGGCCGGCCCGGCGGTCTTTACCCGGCCGGAGTCACGGATATTCCGGCGCGAGAACGTCGACCGTGCCGAACAGTTTTTCGCCCGCCACGGCGGCAAGGCGATCACCCTGGCCCGGTTCGTGGGGATAGTGCGGACCTTTACCCCGGTGGTGGCGGGAGTCGGCCGGATGCGGTACCCCGCATACGTTGCCTATGACGCAGCGGGCGCCCTGCTCTGGGGGCTGGGCCTGACCCTGCTGGGCTATGTCCTGGGGAACCGGTTCCCGTTTATCCGCGACCATCTGGACCTGATCATCGTGAGTGTGGTGCTGCTGACCGTTCTCACCATCGTGCTCACGCTGCTGCGGAAGTCTCCGGAGCGGAAGTCCCCGGAGCGGAAGGGTGCAGCGAGGAAGCCTGCGCCGAAGAGCAAGCCGTTAGACAATCCGGCCCCGGAGCCGGGCGACTGATCGCCCGGCCACGGGGCCGGCGGAATGCGGTGAACTAAGCCGTCAGTTTCCGGTGCTGCCCTGGCTGGCAGGGGCTGGAATCGGCTCGGTGGCGCCCAAGGCGTCCAGTACAAAGGCGTAGTCCCAGGCCCGGTCCTTCCAGGCCTCGTACCGGCCTGAGGCTCCGCCGTGTCCGCCGTCCATCTCGATCTTCATGACGATCGGCTCGGATCCGGTGGTCACCTCGCGCAGCTTGGCCACCCACTTGGCCGGCTCCACGTACAGCACCCGGGTGTCGTTGAAGGAGGTCACCGCGGCGATGCGCGGGTAATCCACGGCCCGGACGTTCTCATACGGGGTGTATTCCTTCATGTACCGGTAGACCTCGGGGTCGGTGATGGGATTGCCCCATTCCTCCCACTCCAGCGCCGATAGCGGCAGCTCGGGATCCAGGATGGTGGTCAGGGCATCCACGAACGGCACCTGCGCCACGATCGCCTTGTACTTCTCCGGGGCCAGGTTCGCGACGGCGCCCATCAGCAGTCCGCCGGCGGAACCGCCCATCGCCGCGATCCGGGACGGGTCGGCCCAGCCCGAGGAGGCAATGTAGTCGGTGGCGGCCACGAAGTCGGTGAAGGTGTTCTTCTTCTGCAGCTTCTTGCCCTGGTCGTACCAGGTCCGGCCCATTTCGCCGCCGCCGCGGATGTGCGCGACGACGAAGAGCACGCCGCGGTCCAGCAGGGACAGCCGGGCCACGTTGAAGGCCGGGTCCATGCTGATCTCGTAGCTGCCGTAGGCGTAGACGAGGGCAGGGTTGGTTCCGTCCTGCTTGAGCTCGGCCCGGCGCAGCACCGACAGTGGAATCTTCGTGCCGTCGTCGGCCGTTGCCCAGGCGCGCTCAGCAACGTATTCGGACGGGTTGTAGCCGCCCTTGACTGGGGTTTCCTTGCGCAGCTCCAGCTCGCCGGTGGCCAGCACATAGTCGTAGACGCGCGGAGGCGTCAGGTAGGAGGTGTAGCTCAGGCGGATGATCGGGGAATCAAACTCGGCATTGGCCAGGTTCGCGGTGTAGAGCTCCTCGTCGAAGGCCGGCTCCACGGGATCGCCCTGCATCTCGGTGCCCAGCCCCTCCAGCGGGAGCACCTGCACCCGCTCGGTGGTGTCCTTGCGGACCGAGACGATGACATGGGTTTTGGTGACGGCCGCGCCGTTGACGCGGACGGCGTCGTCGTGCGCCACCACCGTGTTCCAGTGCTGCTCGGCCAGCGGCAGCGCGAAGTCCGCCTCGGCCACGAGCGAGAGCATGGAGTTCAGGGCGTCCTTGTTGTGCGTGATCAGGTAGTGGCGCTCGCCGGCCAGGGTCACGGGCTCGGCCTCGTACAGGATCCGCTCGCTGCGCGGGATCAGGGTGCGGACCTCGCCGGCGGGATCCTCGAAGTCCAGGACCCGGTACTCGGAGTATTCGGAGTTGCTGATCCCGATCAGCAGCTGCTTGCGGTCCGCGGAAAGGTCAAAGCCCGTCCACATGGCGACGTCGTCCTCCTGGTAGATGACGACGTCGTCGCTCACCTCGGTGCCGAGGGTGTGGGCCTTGATTTGGTACGGGCGCCAGGAATCGTCGACGACGGTGTAGAAGACGCGGGAGCCGTCGGGGGAGAAGGCCAGGGAGTAGAAGACGTTCTCCACGGTGTCCGGCAGCAGCGTGCCGGTGCGCAGGTCCTTGATGCGCAGCGTGAAGCGTTCGTCGCCGGCGTTGTCCTCGGAGTAGGCCAGCAGGTTTCCGTCCTCGGTCACGGCCAGGCCGCCAAGGGAGAAGAACGGCTTGCCCTCGGCCTCGGCGTTGCCGTCGATCAGGATCTGCTCGCCGGGCACCGGAACGCCGGGCTCGACGACGGGCGGGGTCCAGTCCGCGTCGAGGTCGCCGGTGTCCTGCGCGGCGGTGCGGCAGTGGATCGCATACTGCTTGCCCTCTTCGGTGCGGGTGTAGTACCACCAGCCCTTCTTGCGGGCCGGGACGGAGAGGTCGGTTTCCTCGGTGCGGTTCTTGATCTCGTCGAAGATGGCCTGGCGCAGCTTCTCCTGATGCGCGGTGACCTCTTCCATGTAGGCGTTCTCGGCCTTGAGGTGGGTTACGACGTCGGGGTTTTCCTTCTCCCGCAGCCACTCATAGTCGTCAACGAAGGTGTCTCCGTGGTGGACGCGTTCGGTGGGGACCTTTTTGGCAACGGGAGGGGTGGAAGAAGTAGTCATCTGACGAATATATCGACCTGCCTCCGGGGGGCGAAGGGCCCCACACCGTTTATGCTGGCGGCTTACCGTGCCGCGACAGGGAGAAACTCATGACAGCAGGGGAACCATCCACCACCGGCAGGGCCTTGGTGCTCGGCGGGGGTGGGCTGAGCGGGATCGGCTGGGAGATCGGCCTGCTGCTGGGGCTGGCCGAGCGCGGCCTGGATCTGGGGGCGGCCGACGTCGTTATCGGCACCTCCGCAGGGTCGGTCGTGGGCACCCGGCTCCGCAGCGGCGTAGCACTGGAGGACGCCTACCGCCGGCAATTGGCGCCGCCCGGGGACGAGATCCCGGCGGCGCTTGGCCTGCGCAGCATCAGCAAACTGGTGGGACCCAAGCTGCTGGGCGGGTCCGACGCCGCGATTGGCCGCCGCATCGGCCGGGCGGCACTGAGGGCAAGGACAGTGGATCCCGAGGTGCGCCTGGCTGTCATCGAAAAGCGGATCGGCGGCGGCGGCTGGCCGGAGGCGCCGCTGATGATCACCGCGATCGATGCCGTCAGCGGCGAACGCCGGGTGTTTGACCGCAACACCGGGGTGGGACTGGTGGATGCCGTGGCTGCCAGCTGTGCCGTGCCCACGGTCTGGCCGGCGATTCCGATCGGCGGACGGATGTACATTGACGGCGGCTCGGTGTCCTCGACCAATGCGGACCTGGCCGCCGGTTGCTCCGCCGTGGTTGCCGTGGCGCCCATCGCCCAGACGGTGCGCCGGCGCTGGGGGATCCGGGCGGAACTGGCCGCACTGGGGCCCGGTACCCGAAGCATTGCGCTCACGCCGGACCGGGCGGCGCGGGCAACCATGGGCCGGCACTCCCTGGATCCGGCATGGCGGGCCGCTGCGGCGCGGGCCGGTTACGCCGGCGCGGCCGCGGTCGCGGAGCAGGTCCGTGAGGTGTGGGGCTGACTCGGCGGCCTGACTCAGCGCAGCAGGAACCAGGCAGCCATGGCTGCGGCGCCCAGGAAGAGCATCCAGTTGCCGAGGACCTCCAGCACCGTCAGGCCGAAGGAGCGGTGCGGCGGCCCGGACAGCGGATCCACGACCGGGTCATCGGTAGCTCCTTTCCGGAACTGGCCCCACAGCGAGGTGGAGAGCAGTACGGCTCCGCCAATCAGGGCGATGGGCACGGCAGGGAAGGTAAAGAGCACAACATCCCGGGCCAGCAGTCCGAGCGCAAGCTGGGCCGCGAACACTGCAGCTCCGGATAGGCCGGCCCGCCAGGCCGAGCCACGCACCAGGAAGCCCAGCAGCAGGGGTGCGCACGCCGCCAGGGCCAGGGCTGTCAGCACCAGCAGCAAACCGGGCACGGTGACGGCAACTCTGGCATCGGTGGAACTGACCGCGGCGGCCACCGCAAAGAATCCCAGCAGGCCCAGGCAGGTGGGAACCAGCACTGCAGCCAGGGCGGAACGGGTCCCCGGAGTGCGGGGCAGGTCCAGGCTGGCCGCATATTCGCGCGGGTTGCCGAAGGCCGCCTGCGGTGAGTCGCCGGAATCGGCGAGGAATTCCCGGACAGAGGCCACGGCGTCGCCAATCGCGTCTCCCGGAACATCGAGCATCCGCAGCTCCACGGTGAAATCGTCGAACCAGCGCCGCGTGGCTTTGTCCGGCTTCGCAGCGGGGGCGCCGTCACGGGTTTCCATCGGTCATCCCTTCGGGGTCTTCATCATGTTCCTGCCGGTGCAGGTGGGTTTTCACGGTGCCGGTGAACAGGTCCCAGAGCTGCCGCTGTTCGGCCAGTTCCCGCCGGCCCTGCCTGGTCAGCGAGAAATACTTGCGGCCGGGACCTCCGTCGCCGGCCTGCCACTGGATAGTGACCCAGCCGGCAGCCTCGAAGCGGGTGAGCAACGGATAGAGCGTTCCGCCCTTCACGGTGCCAAAGCCTTGTTCTTCCAGGGCAGAGGCGATCGCATATCCATAGGTGGCTCCGCCGTCGAGCGCCTTCAGGACGCACAGGCCCAGGGCTGCCCGCATCCAGTCGCTGGGCCAGGAAGTTGTCTGCACGGCTAGATACTGGCATTAACTAGTTCGGCTGTCTATCTAGTGACACATCTTGACGTGTCGGCGCTCACACGCATATCCTGAACGAACGGTCGGTAATTCACCGGGGCGCCTTGCGTCCGGTATTCGTTCCGCCCGCCTTCGCCCCCGCACAGTGAGGTGACTCCCATGTCATTGCAGACCGATGCATCCCCCGACCTGCAGGCCGTTCCGTCCGCAGGCTCCGGTTTCCCCAGCGGCTCCGGCCCCGACTCCCAGGGCCCGGAGGCGTACTTCGAGCACCTGCTGGCGGAGGACTCCCGGATCGAGCCGCGGGACTGGATGCCTGAGGCCTACCGCAAGACCCTGGTCCGGCAGATCTCCCAGCATGCGCACTCCGAGATCATCGGGATGCAGCCCGAGGCCAACTGGATCACCCGGGCCCCCTCGCTCAAGCGCAAGTCCATCCTGATGGCCAAGGTCCAGGATGAGGCCGGCCACGGGCTCTACCTCTACTCCGCAGCCGAGACGCTGGGCACGCCGCGCGAGAAGATGACCGAGGACCTGATTGCCGGCAAGGCCCGCTATTCCTCGATTTTCAACTACCCCACCCTGAGCTGGGCGGACATGGGTGCCATCGGCTGGCTCGTTGACGGCGCCGCCATCTGCAACCAGGTCCCGCTGTGCCGGGCGTCCTACGGGCCCTACGGCCGGGCCATGGTGCGGGTCTGCAAGGAAGAGTCCTTCCACCAGCGGCAGGGATTCGAGATCCTCCTGGAACTGGCCAACGGCACCGAGGCGCAGCGGGAAATGGCGCAGGATGCCATCAACCGCTGGTACGCCCCGTCACTGATGATGTTCGGCCCGCCGGACGATGATTCGCCCAACTCCAAGCAGTCCATGGCCTGGAACATCAAGCGCTTTTCCAACGACGAACTGCGCTCGCGCTTTGTCGGCATGATCGTGGAGCAGGTCAAGGCGCTCGGCCTGACCCTGCCCGATGACCAGATCCGCTACAACGAGGACACCAAGCAGTGGGAGCATGCGCCGCTGGACTGGGCGGAGTTCAAGGAAGTCCTCGCCGGCCGCGGGCCCTGCAACGCGCAGCGTCTGGCACGCCGCCGCGAGGCACATGAGAACGGCGCCTGGGTGCGCGAAGCAGCAGCCGCTTACGCGGCAAAACAATCAGCGGCACAGGCACGAAAGACCGAGGTGGCTTGAATTATGGTTTCCGGTTCAACAACGGGCGACGACGGCGCCAAGCCCGTCGGCACGCAGACTTCCGCTGAAGCGGGGACGGCGGCCGAAGCCGCAGCCCTGAGCTCGGCCTGGCCGCTGTGGGAGGTCTTTGTGCGCTCCTCGCGCGGGCTGTCCCACGTCCACGCCGGGTCGCTGCACGCACCAGACGCTGACATGGCGGTCCGCAACGCCCGCGACCTCTACACCCGCCGCAACGAGGGCGTTTCGCTCTGGGTGGTGCCGGCGTCGGCCATTATTGCCTCCGACCCCGACTCCAAGGGACAGTTCTTCGAATCCCCGCAGGGCAAGGACTACCGGCACGCCACGTACTACACCAAGTCCGAAGGAGTGAAGCACCTGTGAGCTCCGACAGCGCCACCCGCATCACCCCCGGCAACGCCCTGCGGCCCGAGGACATCAGCGCTTCCGGCACCAAGGCGCCAGCCGACGCCGCCGAGTACGCGCTGCGCCTGGGCGATGACTCCCTGATCCTGGCCCAGCGCCTGGGCTGGTGGATTTCCCGCGCCCCCGAGCTCGAGGAGGATGTGGCCCTGGGCAACATCGCCCTCGACCTGCTCGGGCACGCCCGGTCCTTCCTCACCTACGCCGGCTCGGCCACTTCGAAGACCGAAGACGACCTGGCGTACTGGCGCCGCGAGGGCGAATTCCGCTCCGCGCACCTGTTCGAGCAGCCCAACGGGGACTTCGGGCTGACCATCGCCCGCCAGCTGGTGGTCTCCTTCTACCAGTTCGAGCTGTACACTGCGCTGCTGTCCTCCACCGACCCCACCCTGGCTGCCATCAGCGCCAAGGCCGTCAAGGAAGTCGACTACCACCGCGACCACAGCGCCCAGTGGATCCTGCGCCTGGCCGGCGGCACCGAGGAATCCCGCCGCCGCATCAGCCGCGCGCTGGAACTGACCTGGCCGTATGTGGGAGAGCTGTTCGAGGACGACGACGCCGTGCGCGCCCTCGCCGGGAACGGCGTCGCGCCGCTGCCCTCGGCCCTGCGCGCAAACTTCGACGCCGGCATCGGCGCCGTCCTGCGTGAAGCAGGGCTCGAGGTTCCGCAGGTTCCGGCCGCCCCGGGCGGCGGACGCCGCGGACAGCACAGCGAACACCTGGGATACCTGCTGGCCGAGATGCAGGTCCTGGCCCGCGAGCATCCCGGCGCCAGCTGGTAGCAGCCATGACCGATCTGGAGCAGACCGTCGACGAACTCCGTCCCGTTGATCCGGCCGGCGCCAAGGCCTGGGACATTGCCGCCACGGTGTGCGACCCCGAGATTCCCGTGCTGACCATTGAGGACCTCGGTGTGCTCCGCGGCGTGGAACTGACCGGGCCCGGAGCCGTCACCGTGACGATCACGCCGACGTACTCCGGCTGCCCGGCCATGGATGCCATCCGAGAGGATGTCACTGCTGCGCTGAACACCGCCGGGTACGGGCAGGTGCGGGTGGACCTGGTCCTTGCCCCGGCCTGGACCACCGACTGGATGAGTGAGGCAGGCAAGGCCAAGCTCAACGCCTACGGCATCGCCCCGCCCACCGGCAAGGCCGCCGCCGGTCCGGTCCGGCTGGGTCTGAGCGTGAAGTGCCCGCAGTGCTCCTCCCTTAACACCCGTGAACTCACCCGCTTCGGCTCCACCTCCTGCAAGGCCCTCTACGTCTGCCAGGACTGCAGCGAACCCTTCGACTACTTCAAGGTGCTCTAACCCATGACAACTTCCCTTCCCGCCGAGACAGCCCTCGAGCCGGGCGCAGCGCCTGCCGCCGCACCTTCAGCGCCTGCCGCCGCGCCGTCGTCGTCGGCCGCCGTGCCGACCCGCCGCACGGCGTTCCACCCCCTGACCGTCGCGGAAGTCCGTCGCCTGACCGAAGATGCCATCGAGGTCACCTTTGCCGTGCCCGAGTCCCTCGAAGGCTCCTACGATTACCTGCCCGGGCAGTACGTGGCCCTGCGCACCACACTGGAGGGCCAGGAGATCCGGCGCAGCTACTCCATCTGCGCCGAACCGAAGCCCGGTGAGATCCGGGTCGCCATCAAGCGCGACCTGGGCGGGCTGTTCTCCAGTTGGGCCAATGAGTTCCTCAAGGCCGGCGACGTGCTGGACGTGATGAGCCCCTCCGGCGGGTTTATTTCGAAGCATCCGATGAACGGGCTGAACCACCCCGAGGACATCGACCTCAGCACCGAGGACGTCTTCGTGGCCGTGGCCGCCGGCTCCGGCATCACCCCGGTGATCTCCATTGCCCGCACCGTACTGGCCGCCTCCGAAACCGTGCGGTTTGACCTGGTCTACGCGAACAAGGCCGCCATGGACGTCATGTTCCTGGAGGAGCTGGCGGACCTGAAGGACAAGTATCCGTCCCGGTTCGCGCTGCACCACGTGCTCTCCCGCGAACAGCGCATCTCGCCGCTGCTCACCGGCCGGATCGATGCCGAGAAGCTTGCCGCCCTGATCGACTCCGTGCTGCCCACCCGCAACGTGGATGAATGGTTCCTCTGCGGGCCCTTCGAACTCGTGCAGATGTGCCGGGACACCCTCGCGGACCGCGGGGTCGAGGCTGAAAAGATCCGCTTCGAACTCTTCACCACCGGGCAGCCCAACCGTCCCGAGGGGCAGGCCGGCCGGCCGGTTGTCGCCGACCCCGGGGCCGAGGCATACGACATCACGTTCCGGCTGGACGGACTGCAGGGCAAGGTCGCCAGCCCCACCCATGCCCGTGAAACCATCCTCAACGCAGCGCTGCGCGTGCGTCCCGACGTGCCGTTCGCCTGCGCCGGCGGCGTCTGCGGCACCTGCCGGGCCAAATTGGTCACCGGCACCGTGGAGATGGAAGAGAACTACGCGCTGGAACCGGACGAGCTGGAGAAGGGCTACATCCTGACCTGCCAGTCCCGGCCCACCAGCTCCGACGTCACCGTCGACTACGACGCCTGAGCCCCCACGCTTAAGCCCCACGCCCCCAAAGAAGCGGAGCATCCCTTGATTGAGCTGCACATCAACGACGGCATCGCCGAAGTAGTCCTGAACGCGCCGCAAAAGCTGAACGCGCTGAACGAGGAGGCGCTGGCGGAGCTCTCCCAGGCGTACGACGACGCCGAAGCGGCCGGAGTGCGAGCCCTCCTGCTGCGCGGCGAGGGCCGGGCCTTCTGCGCCGGCCGCGACATCTCCACCGTGGACCCCGCCAACGACGACGCCTACGCCTACCTGGGCGGCCTGGTCACACCGCTGCTGAAGAAAATGGCGGCCTTCCCGGCCCCCACCTTCGCCGCCGCGCAGGGCGCCTGCCTCGGCGTCGGGCTCGGGCTGCTGGTGGCCGCCGACGTCGTCTATGTTGCGGAGAACGCCAAGATCGGTTCCCCGTTTGCGAACCTCGGCGCCACCCTGGATTCCGGCGGCCACTGGCTCTTCACCGAACGCCTCGGCGCACACCGCACCCTGGACCTGATCTACACCGCTGACCTGATGAGCGGATCCGAAGCCGTGGCGGCCGGACTGTTCAGCCGGGCCTTCGCCGCCGACGAACTGCTGGACCGCACCCGGGAGATCGTGGCGCGGGTGGCCACCGGTGCGACCGGGGCGTTCCTTGCCTCGAAGGAGCTGGTGGCGCAGATCCGCGACTCCCGGGTGGGGCTGTGGACGGCCATGGAAGAGGAAAACAAGGCCCAGGGCGTGCTCTGCGGCACCGATGACTACGCCGAGGGGTTCTCCGCCTTCATCGAGAAGCGCAAGCCGGTCTTCCAGGGGTAGATGTGGGGTGCGCTGCCTCCCGGCCCGCGCCCGTACCGTCACCCTTTAATCGAATGACGGGACGATGCGGCGTGCATCGTCTTATCCGGCTATGAGCCCGACACTCGCCCGGGCAGGGGAGCAGGATCCCGACACTCGCCCGGGCAGGGGAGCAGGATCCCGATACCCGCCGAGATGCAGCCCCTGCCGCGGCGTTCGACAACGTGTAGAAATACCGGAACAATATGACGTGCCGGAGCATCCATCTGTTTGCCCGGTCCACGCCGACCGGGGAGGGACCATGAGCACGCGCACCGCACGCCTGGTCCGCGGCTGGGCCGCAGCCCTGGCCGCGACGGCCGTAGCCGCAGCCTCCCACGTCCTGGCCGGCGGCGTGATTCCGAACCCCTCCATTGTGCTGTTCTGCCTGGCGCTTTCCGCCATGGTCTCCTGCGCACTGGCCGGCCGGGCGATGTCCCTGCCCGGAACCGCCGGTGCAGTGCTGGCCAGCCAGGGCATCTTCCATCTGCTCTTCACTGTCGGCGGCGCGGGGCTGCCTGCCTCAGGTGCCGGCGCCCGCGTTGAAGGCGCCGCCCACGCAGCAGCCCATGCTGCCCATGCTGTGCATGCGGACCCGGCGGCCCTGGCCCAACTGGGCGATGCTTCGCAGGCCGGCGCCGGAATGGCTGCAGCCAGCCACACCTCTGCCCTGATGTGGCTCGGCCACCTGCTCGCCGCTGCGGCAACCGTGGCGCTGATCCGCTACGGTGAAGCCGCCCTGCTGCGCATCGTCGAGGCCATGCGGCTCCGGATCACCGCTATCCTCCCGCTCTTCCTTCCGCTGCCCCTCGGCCCGCGGATTCCCAAGCTTTCGTTGCTGGTTCCGGCCGCACCGCTGCCGAGCCTCGGAGTGCCCCTCTTGGCGATGAGGCACAGGGGGCCGCCTGCTGCTGCGCTGACGTTCTAGGTTCCGCGCAGTTCCGCGCGGGACCCTTCATCCAGCAGCAGCGGCCGGCACCAGCCCGGCACAGGAAGCAGTTATGTCTCTCTTGTCGTCCCCTCAGTCCCCTTCAGCACGGCCCCAAGCAGCACGGGCCCAGGCAACACAGCCCCGTTCATCCCGCAGGCCCCTGATGGTCCGGGCCCTGCTTTTCGCAGCCCTGCTTTTCGCCGGTTCCGGTGCAGCTCTGGCCACGGCTCCTGCAGCCTTGGCCCATGACGAACTGGTCAGTTCCACGCCCGCAGCCGGAGAGCGCCTTAACGCTGCGCCGGCGGAACTGGAGCTCACCTTCAGCTCGGCCCTGATGGACCTGGGCAACCAGATCCAGGTCCTGGATGCCGACGGTCGGAACTGGGCTGAAAGCGCACCCGTCCTGAACCGCGAAACACTCGTCCAGCCCCTGCCCGTGGATATGCCTGACGGGGAATACTCGGTGCGCTGGCGCGCGGTGTCCTCTGACGGCCACCCGATTACCGGAAGTTTCGAGTTCCTGGTTGGAGCCGACGCGGTGGCCGGGTCCGCCGCCACGGCCACGCCTTCGGAAGCATCCGAGGCGCCCGACGCCGGTGCCTCCGAAGGTGCGGAAGAGACCGACACTGCTGATGCCTCCGACGACGGCGGGCTCCCGGCCTGGCTGGTTCCGGGCATCCTCGGCGGGGTCACCGGTCTGCTGATCTACGCCGTGTACACCGTGGTCTCCCGCCGCAAGCGCAGCCGGACCGAGTAAACCCCGGCAGCCTTCAGCGCTGCCCGCCACTGCTGCGCATCCCAGGCGCAGCTTCCCCAGGAGACGCCCGCGCGGCGTTCCTCCACCTTGCGGCGCCCAAAACACCCGGTTCCCTGCGAACCGGCGCGCCCGACCACAGGAGTAGAACCATGTCCTTTCATCCTTCCCGTCATTCATTCCACGGCTCAGCGCTGCTGGTCCTTTCCGCGGCAGTCCTGGCAGCCGCCGTGACAAGCGGCTGCACCGCCTCCCCGGAGACACCTGATCCGGTATCGGCCACAGCGTCCGGCACCGCCTCCGCCGCGGCCGGCCCGTCTGCCGGGTCCCCGGACGGAACCTCGGACGGAACCTCGGACCAGGCAGCTTCTCTGAGCATTGCCCACCCGTGGGTGAAGGCAACAGAGGGCGCGATGACCGGAGCCTTCGGCAGCCTTACCAACAGCGGCACCGAGGACCTGCAGGTGGTCGCCGCATCATCACCGCAAGCGGCATCCGTTGAGCTGCATGAAACCGTGCAGCAGGCCGACGGCACCGCAGCCATGGCTGAGAGCGGGGACGGATTTACCATTCCGGCCGGAGAGACCTTCCTGCTGGAGCCCGGAGCGAACCACCTGATGCTCATGGGCCTCGAAAAGCCGGTGCTTGCCGGCGAGGAAATCTCCTTCACACTGACACTTTCCGACGGGAGCACCGTCGAGTTCACGGCTCCGGCGAAGGACTTCGCCGGAGCCAATGAGAGCTATCACGGAGGATAACCGTGACCAGCGATGACAAGGCCCCGGACATCACTGCCGCTGAACCCGGGGACGAGGACGCAGGCAGGGACGCAGACAGGGCTGCAGGCAAAGCCGGCGGCTCCAGCCGCCCGGGCCTGAACCGGCGGCACCTGCTGCTCGGGGGCGCGGCAACCGGACTCGGTGCCCTGGCTGCCGCAGGCATCCAGCTGACCGGAGGCCGCCCCGGTTCCGGGCGGTCCGCTGCAGAGGACGCGGAGCACCGAGCGGAGGCCGCCGGCGCTGGGCTCGATACAACCGGCGCCAACGGCACATCGGTAGTGCCCTTCTACGGGGTAAGGCAGTCGGGAATCGAGACACCGGCGCAGGCCCACGCCGTGTTCCTGGCCCTCGACCTGAAACCGGACCTGACGGCCCAGCGGCTGGCGGCACTCCTGCGGCTCCTCACCGACGATGCCGCCGCCCTGACCCAGGGGCGCCCGGCCCTGGCCGACACCGAACCCGAGCTGGCCGTGCAGCCGGCGCGGCTGACTGTCACCTTTGGGTTCGGGCCGGCACTGGTGGCGCTGGCAGCACCGGAAAAGTCGCCGCCCTGGCTGAAACCACTGCCCGCCTTCGGCATCGACCGGCTGAAGGCGGAGTACACAGGAGGCGACCTGCTGATCCAGATCTGCGCCGATGATCCGGTGGCGGTGGCCCACGCCCGCAGGATGCTGCTAAAGGACAGCCGTTCCTTCGCCTCCCTGCGCTGGGTGCAGCAGGGATTCCTGCACGCCTACGGGGCGGGAACGGCGGGTGCCACTCCGCGCAATCTCTTCGGCCAGAAGGACGGTAGCGGCAACCCCCGGGTGGGAAGCGCGGAGTTTGAACGCGTCGTGTGGGGAGATTCGGCGGTCAAGCCGTGGCTGGAAAACGGCACGTCACTGGTCATCCGGCGCATCGCCATGAACCTGGACACTTGGGATGAACTGGACCGCCGCGGACGTGAAGAGAGCGTGGGGCGAACCTTGGCCAGCGGTGCGCCGCTGACCGGCACGGCAGAACATGACGAACCGGACTTCGCGGCCCGCGGCCCGCTCGGTTTCCCGGTCATCGCCGATTCCTCCCATCTGCGCAGAGCCCGGCCGGAAGATGCGCGGCAGCGCATCTTCCGGCGGCCATACAACTACGACGACGCTCCCGCTGCGGCGGACGGCGCCCCGGGCGGAATCTCGAATTCCGGGCAGATCTTCGTGTCCTACCAGGCCGACGTTGACCGGCAGTTTGTGCCGATCCAGCAGCGGCTGGACCAGCTGGACATCCTCAACGAGTGGACGGTCCCCGTGGGATCGGCGGTGTTTGCGGTGCCTCCCGGCGTGTTCGAAGGAGGATTCGTCGGCGAGCAGCTGTTCTCCTGAGGCCAACTCGGCCCGGTTGAATCAGCGCTCCGCCACGGCTAGGTTGGGAGTAATGATCAGCATGCTGATGTTCCACTGCCGTGTTCCAAGCGGCGGAACCGGCACCTGGTTCAACAAGCACCTGGTTTCTACGGTGAGATGGAGGCAGAAATGACGGACGGCTACGATCCGAACAATGACCCGGCCAACCCCGACAAGCCCAAGGACGCAGGTAAAAACCTGCAGGACACCACGCGGGAAGGTTCCGGCAACGCCGCGCCCAGCACGGAAAAGGGCGCACATGCCAACCCGGATCCCGCGGCCGGGAACATCACCGGGCTCGAGCCCGGCGGGGGAGTGCCACCGGGGGAGACCCCGCCGGCCGAGGACCAGATGAGCATGGACCAGGGGCACGACGAGGACTGACGCCCCGCAACCCCACTGCCGGAACCCCAAGCCCGGAACGAAAGCGGCGGCCGCCACCCGGATTTCCAGGTGGCGGCCGCCGCTTCATTTCGTCCCGGGTTTGATGTGCCACCCGGGCCGGATTCGAGCCCCCGGCCTACCGGGAATCCAGATCCTCGAAGACCAGGAAGGTCTGGGTGTCCAGAATGCCGGGCATGGACTGCAGCTGGTCGAAGATCACCTGCCGCAGGTGCACATTGTCCTGTGCCCGCACCAGCAGGATGACGTCGAAGGACCCGCCCACCAGTGCAATGTGGTGGATTTCCGGGACCGCCCGCAGCTGCTCCTTCAATTCCCGCCAGGAATGCTGGCGCACCTTGAGCGTGACGTAGGCGGAGGACCGCAGTCCGGCCTTCACCGGGTCGACGACGGCGGTGAACCGGCTCAGCACGCCGGTCTCGGTCAGCCGCGCAATCCGTGCATAGGCGTGCGCCCGCGAAATGTGCACGGCCTCCGCCACTGCGGTCACGGATGCCCGACCGTTGGCAGTGAGCTCGGCCAGAATCCCATGGTCGATATCGTCCAGGCGCCGTACCCCGGCTGCTTCCATGACGTCCTTCGCCATAACGTCCACACCCCCTGAGAGTAATCCAGCTCACATCTTCAATCTGTCTGCCAGCGTAGCCGAAAAGGACGGCATCATCCACGATTACGGCATTAGGTGGATACGAATAAGGGTCCGTCAGCATACTGGCATAACAGAACATCCACGGGTGAAGGCGCCTGCGGAATGGCAGCTGATGGAGGCACCATGACTATCTCGACCGGCAACCCGCCCCCCGGCGCTATGCAGGATCCGCACCGGAACGCGCATCCCCAGGCCCCCGGCAGCGCAGGCCTGCTGCCCTCGGAACAGCCCGTCCAGCTCGTGGACCCCGACGGCGTGCACCGCCACGACGACCGCTATCCGCTGCCCGACGGCGAAGCCCTGCTGGCAGCCTACGCCCGGCTGGTTCTCGGCCGGCGTATCAATGACCAGGCCAACGCCCTGGTCCGGCAGGGCCGGCTGGCCGTCTACCCCTCCTCCCACGGCCAGGAAGCCTGCCAGGTGGCCGCCGCCGTCGTCCTCGAAGACCGCGACTGGCTTTTTCCCACCTACCGCGACACCGTCTCCGTGATCACCCGCGGCGTGGAACCGCTGCAGGTGCTGACCCTGCTGCGCGGCGACTGGCATTCCGGCTACGACCCCTACGAACACAACACCGCCCCGCAGGCCACGCCCCTGGCCACCCAGCTGCTGCACGCCGTCGGCGTCGCCCACGCCGCCAAGCTCAAGGGCGAGGACACCGTGGTCCTGGCCATGTGCGGCGACGGCGCCACCAGTGAGGGCGACTTCCACGAGGCGCTGAACTTCGCCGCGGTGTTCCATGTTCCGGTGGTCTTCTTCGTGCAGAACAACGAATACGCCATCTCCGTGCCGCTGAAGAACCAGTCCGTGGCGCCGTCGCTGGCGCACAAGGCGATCGGCTACGGGATGCCCGGCGAGCGGGTGGACGGCAATGACCTGGCCGCGCTGCTCGCGGTGCTCGGCTCCGCCGTCGACCGTGCCCGCGAAGGCCACGGCCCCTCCCTGGTGGAGGCCCACACCTACCGGATGCAGGCGCACACCAACGCCGACGACGCCACCCGCTACCGCACCCAGCAGGACGTTGAGTCCTGGGTGCCGCGCGATCCCATCACCCGGATGCGCACCTACCTGCGCGGGCTGCACCTGCTCGACGACGACGCCGAAGCCCGCTTCGCCGCCGACGCCGAGACCACCGCGGCCCACATGCGCGAGGGCCTGAACACCGACGTCGACCCCGACCCGCAGGAACTTTTCGCCCACGTCTACACGCAGCGCACCACGCAGCTCGCGGAACAGAGCGCCCAACTGCGCGACGAACTCTCGCGCACCGACGGCTGAAAGGCAGCAACCATGACTGTTACCCAGACCCGGGAAGCTCCCGCAGCCGCCGCGGCCCAGCGCGAATCGCTGACCTTCGCCAAGGCCCTGAACACCGCGCTGGCCGATGAAATGGCCGCCGATTCCGCCGTCATCATGTTCGGTGAAGACGTGGGCCCGCTCGGCGGCGTCTTCCGCATCACCGACGGCCTGACCGCCCGGTTCGGCGAGGAGCGCTGCTTCGATACGCCCTTGGCCGAGTCCGGCATCATGGGCATGGCCGTGGGGATGGCCATGAACGGCCTGCGGCCCGTGGTGGAGATGCAGTTCGACGCCTTCGCTTACCCGGCCTTCGAGCAGGTGGTCAGCCACGTCGCCAAGATGTCCAACCGCACCCGCGGCAAGGTCCGCCTGCCGCTGGTCATCCGGATTCCCTACGCCGGCGGCATCGGCGGAGTGGAACACCACTGCGACTCCTCCGAGTCCTATTACGCGCACACCCCGGGGCTGACCGTCGTCGCTCCCGCCACCGTGGCCGATTCTTACACGCTGCTGCGCGAAGCCATCCGGCTGAACGATCCGGTGGTCTTCCTGGAACCCAAAAAGCTGTACTGGACCAAGGAGGACGTGGATCTGGCGGCGCTGCGCAGCCGCTTCGACGCTTCGGGCGGTGATGCTTCGGGCAGCGCAGTTTCAGCGCCCGACGCCGGCCGCCTCCCGGGCGGGATCGGCACCGCTGCCGTGGCCCGGGCCGGTACCGATGCCACCCTGATTGCCTACGGCCCGTCTGTGTCCACCGCGCTGGCCGCAGCCGAAGCCGCCGCAGCGGAAGGCCGGTCGCTGGAAGTGATCGACCTGCGCTCCATCGTGCCGTTCGACGACGAGACGGTGACCGCCTCGGTCCGCCGGACGGGACGCGCCGTAGTCATTTCCGAAGCCCCCGGCTTCGCATCGGTGGCCTCCGAGATCGTCGCCCGCGTGCAGGAGCGCTGCTTCCACTCGCTGGCCGCACCGGTACTGCGGGTCACCGGCTTCGACATTCCCTACCCGGCGCCCAAGCTCGAGCACTGGTTCCTGCCCAGCGTGGACCGCATCCTTGACGCCGTGGACGAACTCCAGTGGGAGGACCGATGAGCGTGCGTACCTTCCTGCTGCCCGATCTGGGCGAAGGCCTGACCGAGGCCGAACTGGTTACCTGGCTGGTGGCCGTCGGCGACGAAATCCTGGTTGACCAGCCGGTCGCCGAGGTGGAAACCGCCAAGTCCCTGGTGGAGGTCCCGTCGCCGTATGCCGGCACCGTGGCCGTGCTGCACGGCGAGGCCGGGCAGACGCTCGACGTCGGGCGGCCGCTGATTTCCGTGGCTCCGGCCGGCGGGAGTGGTTTTGGCCAGGCACCCGATGCAGCTTCCGAGGCCGTTGGAGACACCGGCGCTGCCGCTGACACCGGAGCTGCGCCCGTGGGTCAGAGCGATCCTGCCGGCGAAGCCTACCGTCAGGAGGAGAAGGCAGGATCGGGCAATGTGCTGATTGGCTATGGCACTCCCGGCGGCCTGGCCGTGGCCCGTCGCACCCGCCGGTCCCGGAATGTGGCTGCCGCACCTGCCGGACCTGTAGCTATGCCTGCACCCGCAGCTGCGCCGGCCCCCTTGCCTGTGCCGGCTGCCCCGCCGGCCGAGGCGCCGCGGTGCATCTCGCCGCTGGTCCGCAAACTCGCCCGCGACGGCGGAGTCCGGCTTGGGGGCCTCAGCGGTTCGGGCGCCAATGGACTGATCCTGCGCAGCGACGTGGAAGCAGCCCTGGCTACAGCCATGCCGGCTGGATCCGGCACTTCCCCGAGCATCATCACCAAAACCGACACCGCCGCCGTCGACCCGCGCACCGGCCTGGCCATCGCCTCGCAGACACCGGTCAAGGGACTGCGCAAGACGGTCGCAGCGAACCTGGCCGCCAGCCGCAGCAACATCCCCGAAGCCACCGTCTGGGTGGATGTGGATGCCACGGCCCTGCTGGAGCTCCGCGCGGACCTCAAACGGCGCGACCCCGGGAACACCCCGGGACTGCTGGCTTTCCTGGCCCGCTTTGTCGTGGCCGGGCTGGCGAAATTCCCCGAGCTGAACGCCCGGTTCGACCAGGAAGACAGCGGCGCGCAGATCACCGCCTACGACGGCGTCAACCTGGGCTTCGCCGCGCAGACCGACCGCGGCCTCGTGGTGCCCTCGGTTCGCCGCGCCGATACGATGAGCGCCCGCCAACTGGACGTCGAGATCCGCCGGCTCACGGCGTCGGCCCGGAACGGCAAGGCCACTCCGGCGGAGCTGTCCTCGGGCACCTTCACCCTGAACAACTACGGGGTGTTCGGCGTGGACGGAAGCGCCGCGATCATCAACTATCCGGAATCGGCGATCCTCGGCGTCGGGCGCATCATCGACAAGCCGTGGGTCGTTGACGGGGCGCTGGCGGTGCGGAAAATGACTGAGCTGACCCTCGTGTTTGACCACCGGATCTGCGACGGCGGCACCGCCGGCGGCTTCCTGCGCTACGTGGCGGACGCCATCGAGAATCCCGGCAGCGTGCTCGCCGACCTCTGACCGCAACAATCGCCGCCGGGCACACCATCCATGCACGGCCCGCGATAGGTTGGAGGCAACAAAGAGCTCACCAAACCAAAGGACCGACTCATGACGGACGCAGCAGGGCAGGACACCGCAACGTGGCGGGAGGTCGCCCCGCGGGTGCTGGTCCGCACCAACCCCGGGTACTCGATGAACACGGGCCTGGTCATCGGCGACGAGTGTGCCCTGGTTGTTGACACCGGCGCCGGCCCGCGGCAGGGCCAGGCCATTCTGGCGGCCGTCCGGGAACGCACCGATCTGCCGCTGATCGCGGTCAATACTCACGCGCACTTTGACCATTACTTCGGCAACGCCGTCCTCGCTGCCAATGGAGTGGAGGACATTTGGGCCACCAGCCGCTGCGCCGCCGTCATCGCGGAATCCGGCGACTCCCAGCGTCCCGCCGTCGCCGGCCTGGAACCTGAGATGGCCGCCGGACAAGGCAAGTACACAGATATTGTCGTACCCAACCAGCTGGTGGACGGTGCCCCCGTTGACCTGGATCTGGGCGGCATCTCCGTGACGCTGTTCCATCTGGGCCGCGGCCATACCGACCATGACCTGCTGGTGGGAGCCGGCGAGGTGCTGTTCACCGGAGACCTGCTGGAACAGGGTGCGGATCCGAACTTCGATGATTCCTTCCCGAAGGAATGGATCCGCACCCTGGGCAAGGTGGCGGCGCTGGACGATCTCTACAACGTGTTCGTGCCCGGCCACGGCGCTCCGGTGACCGTGGACTTCGTGACCACGCAGATGAACAAGATGCGTACCGCCGTCGCCGTGACCCGCAGCGCCATGGAACAGGCGTCAGTGGATATGACCAAGGCGATTCCGATCCTGCCCTATGGCCCGGAGCAGTCCAGGGCGCTGTTGATGCGGCTGCGGACCCTGGCCCGGTGGAAGTGGCTGAAGCAGTAACGGCGGTACCCTGAACCGGTGCCTGCCGAATCCTTCAGCCTCAAAACGATAGCCGTTCCGGCCTTCGGGCCGACCCTGCTGTACGGCCTGGCCACCGGCGCCATCCTGCCGGTGATCGCGCTGACCGCCCGGGACCTGGGGGCCAGCGTGGCGGTGGCAGCCCTGGTCATCACCCTGACCGGCATCGGCTCCCTGCTCACCAATGTCCCGGCGACCGTGCTGACCACCCGGTTCGGCGAGAAGTGGGCGCTGGTGATTGCCGCGCTGTGGTGTTCGGCAGCCATGGCCACCGCCGCCCTGGCCCCGGTGCTGTGGCTCTTTGCCCTGGCCGTGTTCATGGTGGGCATGGCCGGCTCCGTCTTCGGCCTGGCCCGGCAGAGCTACCTGACCGAGGCCGTCCCGCTGTATTACCGGGCCCGGGCACTGTCCACTCTTGGCGGGGTGAACCGGATCGGCGTGTTCGCCGGCCCCTTTGCCGCCGCCGGCGTCATCCACTTCGCCGGTACCTCCGGCGCCTACTGGGTGGGTGCCGGAGCGGCTCTGCTGGCCGCCGCCATCAGCCTGAAGGTGCCCGAGCTGCGGGTTCCGGCCGGCGTCGGCCGTGCCGGTGCCGGTGGCGGCGGCGGACCCGGCGGTCCTGCAGCCAGCCGCGCCGGAACCGGTTCCGGAGCTGTCCTGCCGGCGCCCACCGTGCGCTCCGTGCTGCGCAGCCACGGCCGGGTGTTCCGGACCCTGGGCCTTGGCATCCTGCTGATCGCCGCGGTGCGCGCGTCCCGGCAGGCAGTGATTCCCCTCTGGGCCCAGCACATCGGCCTGGACCCCACCCAGACCGCGCTGATCTACGGGCTCTCCGGCGCCATCGACATGCTGATTTTCTATCCGGCCGGCAAGGCCATGGACGCCTGGGGTCGACGCTGGGTAGCCGTGCCCTGCATGCTGATCATGGCCGCCGGGCTGGGTCTGATGCCGCTGACCGGCGACAGCACGGGGTTGCTGCTGGTGTCCCTGCTGATCGGCTTTGGCAATGGCATCGGCTCCGGGATCGTGATGACCCTGGGGGCCGACTTCTCACCCTCCCCGGGACGCCCGCAGTTCCTGGGGATCTGGCGGCTGCTCGCGGACAGCGGCACCATGGCCGGGCCCGCGCTGCTCTCGGCGGTCACCGCCCTGGCCTCGCTTTCGGCTGGCATCGGCGCAACGGCGGTGTTGGGCCTGCTCGGTGCGGTGGCGCTGTGGCGCTGGGTGCCCAAGGGCAAGCCGGTGTATGGGCAGGCTGCCGGCACGCAGACCGGCACCCGGCCAGGGGTTACCGGGCCGGATCGCCCGCCTGCATAGAAAACAAAGCGCAGGCCAGGGCGCTGAGGACGTACCCGACGCCCACGATCAGGCCCAGTCCGGACCAGAAGTACAACTGCAGGGTGCCGCTGCTGCCCAGGATCGTGGTGCCGCTGATCGCGTACACGTACGTCCCCACGCTCATCAGCAGCGCCAGCAGTCCCGGGATCCAACAGACCGCGGCAAATATCTGGACACCGCCGCGCCTCCGGCCTCCGGGCGGCCAGTAGTTCCAGTCCGGCGCAGTCCGCATCATCACGAGCCCGCCGATCAGCGTCCACGCGCCCACCACCAGGAAGGAGGCGACGACGTCGGCCGGGCGGTGCCACAGATTTACGAACGTCGCCGCGCCGGCAAGCACCGCGTAGCTGCCGCCGACCGCCGCAACGGCGGGCCGCCAGCGCGGGGAGGCCAGCAGGAACACGACCGCCGCAGCGGAGGCCGCCAGCGTCGTGTGGCCCGACGGCAGCGAGTTGAAGTCCAGGGTGGCGACGCCGCGGTCGGGACGGTCCAGGAACAGCCGCTTCAGCAGCTGGCTGGTGATGTTCGCCGCCGCGAAGGTACCCAGCGCAATTACTGCGGGGGCCAGGCGCCGTCGTCGGATCGTCACTATCAGCATCACCGCGCCGGCGATGAACACGGAGAGCATCGGCAGCTCGTCCAGGAACGCCAGGACGGGCAGCTGCGCGGCGGGGGCTGCCACCTCAGCCTCGCGCCACGCTGTCTCATCGGCCAGCTGACCCGTAGTGGTGCGGACAAATGCCCAGTAGGTTACAGCCACCCCGGCAGCGCACAGCAGGGCTCCGAACAGGAACATAGCGATGTTGTGGGCAGGCGGACGCTGGATCGGAGCACGGCTGTTCAGGAGGTTGCGGGTATTCATTGCCTCCTAGTCTGCCATTGGAAGATGGCTCTTGCCTGAACGTGTGTCGGGGCCTTCGCTCATGCCGGTCCGGGCGGGCTCCGGGACTAGGCTGAAAGGGTGGCTATCCCTGAAATTTCCCCGGTGTCCGGTCCCCGCCCCGAGCTGGCCGAGCTGCTGGCAGCGGCCCGGGTGGTTTCCGTTCCGATGCGGGTGCGCTTCCGCGGCATCCTGCACCGCGAGGCGCTGCTGATCCCCGGCCCCGCCGGCTGGGGCGAGTTCTCGCCGTTCCCTGAATACGACGACGTCGAGGCCGCGCCCTGGCTCGCGGCCGCCCTGGAAGCGGCGGGGGAGGGCTATCCCGAACCGGTCCGTGACTCGGTGCCGGTCAACGGCACGGTACCCGCGGTCGGGGTGGAGCAGGTCGAAGCCGTGCTGGCCCGGTTCGGAGCCGTCCCGGCGGTGAAGGTGAAGGTCGCCGAGCGCGGCCAGACCGTCGCCGAGGACCTGGCCCGGGTGGCCGAGGTCCGCCGGCTGCTGCCCGACGCCGGGATCCGGGTGGATGCCAACGGCGGCTGGGACGTGCCCACCGCCGTCGGCGCCCTGGAAGCCCTGGCCGAAGCCGGACTGGAATACGCCGAACAGCCGGTTCCTGACATCGCCGGGCTGCGGGCCGTGCGGCTGGAACTGGCCCGCCGCGGGATTCCGGTGCTGGTCGCCGCCGATGAAAGCGTGCGCAAGGAAACCGATCCGCTGCGCGTGGCCCGCGAGGACGCCGCCGATCTGATCGTGGTCAAGGTGGCGCCGCTGGGCGGGGTGCGCCGGGCACTGGAGATTGTGGCGGCGGCCGGGCTGCCCGCCGTCGTGAGTTCCGCGCTGGACACATCGGTGGGGATCCGCGCCGGTGTCGCCCTGGCTGCATCCCTGCCCGAACTGCCCTACGCCTGCGGGCTGGGCACGCTGTCGCTGATGAGCGGGGATGTCTCCGGGGAACTGATGCTGCCCGACGGCGGTGCCTTGGCGGTGCGCGACGTGCCGGTGTCCGGGGAGTTGCTGGAACGCTGGGCTGCCAGCCCGGAGGTCACCCAGTGGTGGCTGGACCGGCTGGGGCGGGTCTACGGGCAGCTGGCTGAGCGATAAGGGGCGATAGAGGTAGGCGCCGGGGCACTCGGTGACTCTTGCCCGCCATATCTGCACCCTCGAGACTTTCCGCCCTCCTTGTGACGACCGAGGGTGCAGCTCTGGTGGCTCCCGCGCTGTTGATCACACCGAGGGTGCAGCTCTGGTGGCTCCCGCGGCGGTTTGCTCAGCGTATGTGCGCACTCGATGACTCCTGCCCGCCATATCTGCACCCTCGGGACTTTCCACCGTCCTTGTGACCACCGAGGGTCCAGCTGTGGTGGCTTCTGCTGCCGGTTTTCCTAAACCGGCTCCCAACCGGCCCCAGCCGGTCGAGTGCGGAAAGCCCACCGTCTTTTCAGCCTCAAATACGATGAATCCAATGTGGGTGGGACAAGAAATGGACGATTTGGTGGTCAAAACCTGGTGGTTCCATTTGGTAAAAACCGATGGGTATTTCGGCTGGGTGAACGACGTCTTCGATCTAATTACACGCCCAAGGAATAAAGGAGAATGGCCCATCAGGCATGAGCGGTTTCCCCGGCGGTGGCCTCTGCCTTGGCTGAAATAGTCTATGCTTCCGACACAGAAGGTGCACCCGAGAGACCAGAGCCACATGGAAGTGCTTCAAGACGTGTTAGGAGAGGTAATGAAATGATTTCAGTACGATATGTTGCCGCAGTTTTGGTGCTGCTTCTAGGCCTCGCCGGGTGTGCGCGCGATTCCTCAGCGGTACCGGCACATACGAGTTCAACGGAAGGGGAGACGCCCGGGGCAAAAGAGTTGATGTGGCAGGAAGCCAAGGCGCGAACACAAGCTATGGAATTGGAAATCGTCAATTCGATTCCCGAAGGCAAAGTAGTCAAGGTCGATCTGAAGGCGACCGGCACTTTGCTCAATTGTGGCGGTCCTTTAGTTAACTGGAACGGGGGGACCATCGTTACTTTGAGTGCTGGGACAGAGCTAGAGCCTCTTGTCAGGGCGCTTGAAGCGAAGTACCAGGACAGTCGGTTCACCATTAAAACGCGTGACCCCTCTCCGGCGGGAAGCTATGAAGTCCAGTTGCGCTCTCCGGACACCGCGGAAATCTACATCATTGGCGCGGGATGGGATCCCGATACGATCCTTATTACCTCAAGTTCTGAATGCTTCACGTGGCCTGAGGGTGAGTATAAAGGCGGAAAGTTCTAGACATTTGCTTGACGTCGCACTCCGAGAGGTATTGGAATGATTCGGGCACGATACACGGCTGCGGTTTTGGTGCTGCTGCTCAGCCTCGCCGGGTGCGCACGCGATTCGTAAGGGTGGGGACTTCCAAGATCCCCTAGGTGGTGAGTGCTGGCTGGAGGCAGCCACATATTTGGGCTCGCCGTCGGCCGGTCCGGTGCAGGCGGGCGCCTGCGCTGCTAGTCCTGGGGTGCGTGGACCACGAGCACCGGGCAGGTGGCCTGGGCGATGAGGGAGGAACTGACCGAGCCCAGGAGCAGTCCGCCGAACCCGCCGCGTCCGCGCCGGCCGACAACGAGCATGTCGGCCGTTTTGCCGGCCTCGATCAGTGAGGACTTCGGCTCTCCCTTGATGAGCCGGGTCCGGACGTTATCCGGCGTCTGGGGTCCGAAGGCGCGTGAAACTGCCTCGTCGAGAGTCTTGCGGGCGTTCTCTTCAAAACCGTCGATTCCCATGATCACGTAGCCGTCGTACATCTGCGGAAATTCCCAGCAGGCAATCGCCTCAACTTCAGCATTCATCGGCCCTGCCAGCACTTGGGCCTGCCGCAGCGCTTCGACCGAGGCTTCAGAGCCGTCGACGCCAACAATGATTTTTGTGAATCCGTATTCGGCGGCCATGAAATCTCCAATAGTTAGGGGCTTCCTAACCTACGCGGAGTTCCGGGGAACCAGAATCCGGTGTCTTCGGGCATATCGAACATGACGAACAGCCAGCGGGCCTGTGCGGGTTCGCCGCGTCGGCGTAGCGTTAGGGTCCGTGAACGATGTGTCACTGCCGCAGCGCCTGACCCGGGCCGTGGGCGAAAGCCCCGTCTCCGAACGGGACGCTGCCGCACAGGAATTCCTTTACCGGCCGGTGCTCGACTGGGTTCGGCGGAGCCCCTTTTCACACAGCCGTCCTGGGACACTCGATCCATCCGCCGCTCACCGACCTGACACTCGGGCGCTGGGTCAGCGTCCATTCTGGACCTGGCCGGAGGAGCTCAGACGCGGCACGGTGCAACGCTCCTTCTCGGGACAGGGCGGGCGGCACCTGTACCCACCGCGTTCGCCGGTGCCAGTGACTGGGCGGGCATCTGGCGCTCAACCGTGGAACCGCCCGCCGGGCCACCGCTGCGGCCTGACGACGTCGGCAGCTACGCTGGGCAAACTTCAGACATCCAGCCCAGCTCCGAGGAGTCCCCATGCCCGACTATGGCCGCGACCTTTTGTTCGGCGCCTTCCTCACCCCGGATGCATCCCCGCCTCACCGGGCAGTCGAACTGGTGGTCGCAGCCGAGGCTGCGGGGCTGGACCTTGCCACGTTCCAGGACCATCCGTACCAGCCGCGGTTCCTGGACACCTGGACGCTGCTGTCCTATGCGGCGGCCTGCACGCAGCGGATCACGCTGGCCACCAATGTGCTGAACCTGCCCCTGCGGCAGCCGGTGGTCGTGGCGCGCAGCGCCGCCAGCCTGGATCTGCTCAGCGGCGGAAGATTCGAGCTCGGGCTCGGCGCCGGAGCGTTCTGGGATGCAATCGTGGCGATGGGCGGGCAGCGGCTTGATCCGGGAAAAGCGGTCACCGGCCTGGCCGAAGCCATCCGGATCATCCGCGGCGTCTGGGACGTGTCCGAACGGACCCCGCTGGTCGCGGACGGAACGATTCACTCCGTTCACGGGGCCAAGCGCGGCCCGGCGCCGGCGCACGACGTCGGCATCTGGCTTGGCGCCTACAAGCCCCGCATGCTCCGGCTCACCGGTGAAACCGCGGACGGCTGGGTGCCCACGCTGGGTTATCTGCCCGGCGGGCCGGGGGATTTGGCGGCTCTGAACGCCAGGATCGACGACGCTGCCGGCGCCGCGGGCCGCGATCCCGCCGTCGTGCGCCGGCTTTTGAACATCAGCGGAACCTTCACGGACGCAGGCGGCGGGCTGCTGCACGGACCGGCCGCCCAGTGGGCCGGGGAGCTGGCGGAGGTCGCCCTGGAGTACGGAACCTCCGGGTTCATCCTCGCCACCGACAGCGCGGCGGACCTGGCCCGCTTCGGCCAGGAGGTGGCCCCGGAAGTCAGGGCGCTGGTCGCTGCCGCCCGTCCGGGCGGCGTATAAACACAGACCCGAAACAATCCACAACATGATGGAAACAATGAACTGCGATTCTGATCCGCATGGAGGCGAACCAATGCCCTAAAGCCTCGCTGGACGGGAATCCGCCGAGCGGCCTCCGCAATCTTTCCGTTGTAGCGGAAATGAGCGTTCAGAACGGAGGAGTCGGTCCATGACGTTAGATCATGTGGATATTGCGATCATCAATGGGTACGTCTTGCCTATGAATAATAAGGCGCCGATAAGCCATGGCGTGGTGACCATCAGGAACGGGATGATCGCCGGGGTTGGCGAGGCGGGATCCGTTGATGTAAGCGGCGCCAAGCGGGTCATTGATGCCAAGGGCGGGGCCATTATGCCCGGCCTCATCAATTCCCACACGCACAATGCATCGAACATGCTCCTGCGCAGCTTGGACGAAGATGCTGAGCTGTGGTCCTGGCTGGAATCCATGTGGAAGCTTAAGCGGAATTTCGACCCTGAAACGCTTTACTGGGCGAGCCTTTGCGGGCTGATCGAAATGGTGCGATCCGGAATCACGTGCTTTAACGAGCACTTTGATGCGTATGCCGTGGAACCGGAGGCCGAAGCGCTGAAGGTGATTCCACTGCGCGCGACCCTCGGCTATGGATTTGCCGACCGCGGCATCTATGAGCCCATATCGCAGTGGTCATGGAATGCCCTGGAACATTTCGAGGAAAAGGTGGCCCGCCATCATCTCTCGGCCGAGGGGCGGATCCATGTGGCTCTGTCACCCCACGCACCGTATTCCGTGGGGGAGGAAATGTGGAAGCTGACACGGACCGTCGCCGATGACCACAGCGTCTCCATACACACCCACCTGGCTGAGGGCATGAACGAAGTCCGATACATGGAGCAGACCTACGGCACCACCAGTGTGCAGTGGCTGGAGTCCCTGGGCTTCCTGGGACCGGATGTCACCGCCGCACACTGCACCCGGCTGAATGACGTGGACCGCAGCATCATGGCGGAACGGGGCGTGAAGATCGCGCACTGTCCGGTCAGCAACGCGAAGCTGGTCTCCGGCACCCTGGACCTGGGGGCGGTAGTGGACGCCGGAATTACCGTGGGGCTGGCGACAGACGGCCCGGCCAGCCACAACACCATGGACATGTTCCAGGAAATGAAATTCGCCGGGCTGATCCACAAGGACCGGACGCAGGATCCGCTGTTCCTGCCCACGCGACAGCTCCTGAACCTGGCCACCACGGGTTCGGCCGCGGCGATGCACCGCCCGGACCTCGGACAGCTGGCAACGGGACACCCGGCCGATGTCATCGTCGTCGACTTCGACACGGCCCATACGCTCCCGGTGTACGACCCGGAATCGACCCTGGTCTATTCCAGCCGGGCTGACGATGTCCGGTTCACCATTGTGGGCGGCAATGTACTGCTTGATGACAAGCAGATCCCCGGCGTGGACGAGGGCGAGGTGCGGCGCCGCTTTGCTGAAAGCGCGCATGCCCTGAGAGCCCGCAGCCTGGCCTGACAGCGCCACCCCACTTCCCATCCTCCGTTTGAAAGGGGCCGGCATGGCTTCGGTATCCATCACCAAAACACCCTCGGCAGTGGATGAAAAACTCCCTCCGGTGAAGCTGGTCCTCGCCGGCGCCCAACACCTGCTGGCCATGTACGCGAGCATCGCGGCAGCCCCGCTCGTGCTGGCCGTCGCGCTGGGCCTGCCCCAGGAGCAGGTGATCTACCTTCTCGCCGTCACAGCGCTGACCAGTGGCGCGGCCACCATCCTGCAGTCCGTTGGCGTCTGGAACATCGGTGCGAGACTGCCCATCGTCCAAGGCACCACCTTCACGGCGGTGGCTCCGATGATCCTGATCGGCGGCCAGTGGGGTTTACCTGCCATCTTCGGCTCGGTGATGGCCGCGGGGCTGTTCACCTTCCTGGCTGCCAGGCACTTCAGCAAGGTCCTGTTCCTCTTTCCGCCCGTCGTCACGGGGACAACCATTACGGCCATCGGCATATCCCTCGTGCCTATTGCCGTGAACTGGATGAATGGCGGAGATCAGTCAGTTACGGCGATTTCTGTTCCGAACCTCCTGCTCTCGGTGGCAACGCTGGCGATCATCCTCGTGGTTGCCCGGGTCTTTGCGGGCTTCCTGGGGCGCATCGCGGTGTTGCTGGGCCTTGTCTTGGGGACGCTCCTGGCCCTGCCGTTTGGAATGGTGGACTTCTCCGGAGTCAGGGATGCTTCCGTCTTCGAGTTGCCCGCCCCGTTTGCCTTCGGCCTCCCGACATTTCACATTTCCGCGATCCTGGCCATGGTGCTGGTAATGCTCATCACCATGGTTGAAACCACCAGCGACGTCTTGGCGATCGGCGATATTACCGGTGAAAAGGTTGATGAAAAGCGTGTCGCTGCAACGCTTCGGGCAGACGGGCTCTCAACCCTGGTGGGAGGGATCTTCAACTCCTTCCCGTATACCGCCTATGCGCAGAACGTCGGCCTGATCCGGCTCTCGGGAGTGAAAAGCCGCTGGGCCATCGCTGCGGCGGGCGGACTGCTGATCCTCATGGGGTTGTTCCCCAAAATCTCGGCGGTAGTCGCGGCCATTCCCATGCCGGTTCTTGGCGGCGCCGCGATGGTGCTCTTCGGCGGGGTGGCCGCGGTGGGAATCGGGATCCTCGGCAAGGCAGACCTGAACAATCCCGGCAACCTGCTGATTGTCAGCGTGAGTCTCGGCCTGGCCATGATTCCGGTCAGCAAGCCCGGGATCTTCGGCAACTTTCCCGCTTCGCTGCAGATTGTCATGGATAACAGCATCGTGCTCGCCTGCCTGGGAGCGATCATCCTGAACCTCATCTTCAACGTCGTGGGCAAGAAGGGAACGGCTCCCGAAGCCCCGGTGCCTGAACGGATCCACTCAGGGGATCCGGTGAGGAGCTGAGCGGATCCGTTCAGGCCTGCCCCGGGCTGTCAGGGGTTCGGGGCGGGAACTGGAGTGGAGGCCAGCACCCGGCGCACCGGGCAGGCGGGAACGAGGAACCAGCAGATAACTGCAGCCACGGCGAGCACGACAGCGGTTATGCCGACGATGGTATTGGCGGGTGAGGGCAGTTCCTGCACCAGCACGAACACGCCCATGAGCAGCACGAAGATGCCGAAGCCCTTCCGCAGGGCAGCTTCCGGAATCCGGCCGGCCAGCCGGGCCCCGAGGAAGGAGCCGGCGACGGCGGCAGCGGTGACTCCGCCGACCAGAGCCCAGTCGAGGCTGACGCTGGTGAGGTAACCGCCGAGCCCGGCGAAGGACTTCATGGCGATGACGACCAGTGAGGTGCCCACTGCCACGGGCATGGACAGCCCGCCGAGCAGCGCCAGCGCGGGGACCACGAGGAACCCGCCGCCGGCGCCGACCAGCCCGGTGACCAGGCCGACGACGAGGCCTTCAACGACGACCTTGCCCACCGGCAGATCATTGTTGTGGGTTGCCGCAGAGACGTCCTTGCGGCCCCGGATCATCGCCATGGAGGTGGCCACCATCATGAGGGCGAAGGCGATCATGAGAATGGTTCCGGGGATATGCCCTCCCACGAGCCCGCCGCCGAAGGCCCCGGCCATGCCGGCGGCACCGAAGATCAGTCCGGTGCGCCACTTCACGCGCCCCTTGCGGGCGTGGGTGACAGCGCTGACGGCGGAGGTCACGCCGACGACGAAGAGTGACGCGGCGATGGCCTCCTTGGGGTTCATGCCCGCAACATAGGTCAGGATCGGTACGGTGAGGATCGACCCGCCCCCGCCGAGCAGGCCGAGAGACAGGCCGATCAGCACCGACAGCAGGAGGGTCGCGACGAGGGTGACGGTCATGGCGGGCGTTAGGCCTTCACAGCGGGCAGTGCAGCGATAACCGATTCACGCGTCGGCTCGTTGGCCGTCTTGTTCCACGGCATTGCGGACAGGGCCTTGCCCATGGCGCAGGTGTTGGTGGCCGCGGAGAAAGTGAGGCCGGCACCGACAACTCCGGCGACAGTGCGGATCCGGGGGGACAGGAACTTTCCGCCCGCCAGCCCCGCAATCACCAGTGAACCGGCCGCCATGCGCACCTGGCGTTCCAGGTCCCAGCGCTTGGCGCCTTCAACGGTCTCACCGCCGGCCTGCTGGAAGGCCGGAACGCCGCCGGCCAGGACATGGGCGTTGCCGAAGCCGACGCCGGCAAGGTTCTTCTTGGCTTCAGTGGCACGGACACCGGACTGGCAGACAAGCACAACCTTGGTATCGAGTTTGGCAGCGAGCTCGCGGGTGTGTTCTGCCAGCAACGGCAGCGGCACGTTGTAGGAGCCCAGGATGTGCAGGTTTTCGAATTCGGCGGCGGAGCGCACGTCGAGCACAACGACCTCCTCGCCGGAGGACATCCAGCCCTTGAGGTCTTCGGGGGTAACGGTCTGGGGAGTGTTGCTCATGGGGTTCTTTTCTCTCGAAGGTTTGGCGGGTTAGGCGTTTTGCGTCTGGCGCCAGGCGTTCCAGCCTGCGTAGCTGCCTTCGAGCTCGACGACGTCGAACCCGGCGCGGCGCAGGGCGGAGGCAGCCACCGAATTGCGGACACCGGACTGGCAGTAGGTCACGATGGTGCCCTCGGCCGGCAGCTGGTCGGTGTTCCAGAGCACGCGCCCGGCGCTGAGCTGGCCGGAGCCGGGCACATGGCCGGCAGCGTGCTCGGTCTTGTTGCGGACGTCCAGCACCAGTGCGGCGTTGAAGTCCTCCAGTTCCGCCGGGGAAATGGTCCGGGGTGTAGAGACCGGGAGCCCGTCCAGCGAGGTGATGTATCCGGCGACGGCATCGATGCCCACCCGGACCAAGTGGTCCCACATGTCCATGGCTGTTTCCTGGTTCCCGGCCAGCAGGAGAACCGGGCGGTCGTCACTTTCCGGGTCCAGGGCCCAGGCTCCGAAGCTGGCGAACTTCGTTCCGGCGGGGATATTCACTGCCCCCTGCACCGTGCCCTCATGGACCAGGCTGTGGGAACGGGTATCCACCAGTGAGATTTCGTCGGCAGCCAGACGGGCGGCAACCGTTTCCACCGGGATTTCAGTCAGTGCCGGGCGTTCGCCCATCACGGCCGGGCCCTGGCGGTTCTGGCGCTTCATCCGGCCAAAGTAGGCGTGCGCATCGGGCTGTCCGTCGAGCAGTGCGGCAACGAATCCTGCCTCGTCGTCGGCTTCCAGGAACGGGCCCCACCAAGCGAAGCTGCGCTCGTAGCCCACGGTGGAGGACGGGATGGCGCCGAGGGCCTTGCCGCAGGCGCTGCCCGAACCGTGGCCGGGGTAGACCTGGACGTAGTCAGGCAGGGTAAGGAATTTTTCCTTTAGGGAGACAAACAGGTCGTGCGCCCCGGCAAAGCGGGTGTCGACGCCGCCGGCGGCCTCGTCCAGCAGATCAGGGCGGCCCAGGTCGCCGGAGAACACGAAGTCTCCGGACAGCAGGAAGCCGGGGCTGTCGCTGAAGGCGCCGTCGGTGATCAGGAAGGACAGGTGCTCGGGGGTGTGACCGGGGGTATGCAGGGCCTTGACGGTGATGTTGCCCAGTTTGATGGCCGACTGGTCGAAGAGCCGCTCGCCCTCGAAGCCGTACTGCCAGTCTTGTCCGCCTTCGCCTGAAACGTAGATCTGTGCGCCGGTGGCGGCGGCGAGTTCGCGGGTGCCGGAGAGGTAGTCGGCGTGGATGTGGGTTTCGGTGACGGCAACGATCTTCATGCCGTTGGCGGCAGCAAGCCGGCGGTATACCTCGATGTCGCGGCGGGCGTCCACCACAATGGCTTCGCCCTTGGCCTGGCAGCCGATCAGGTAGCTGGCCTGGGCCAGGTCTTCATCATAAATACGTTCGAGAAGCATTTTTTCTCCTTGGATTCTTCCAGCAATTGATACCCGAGGGGTATCCGGGTCCAGGGGTGGTCCCGGTTGCGCCCCGGATCAGCGGGGCTGCAGCGGCCTAGCGGCTGAAGAGCCGGGCCAGCCAGCCCTTGGGGGCAGCTGAATTCCCGGCGGGCGGGTTTGCGGCGCAGGAACAGCGCTCGGCGCGGGGAATATGGGCCATGACCTGCTGGACATGCTGGCCGCATCCGGCCCAGGTCATTTTCCGGCAGTTGCGGCACGTAACGGCACGGCACATGGGTTTCTCCTTTGAGGCAGGTGGGTTGGGGGAAGAACCCCGTCTGCTTCGAGTCTGGCATATACCCCCAGGGGTATCCAAATCCCGCTTTTTCACCGATGACTAAAACCCCAGGGGGTATAAGCTGGTGGGACACGGACACGGAAAGGGGCAACCCATGCAGCTTGAGTCAGACGACATGAAACCAGCCATCAACAGGCTCAAGAGGGCCAGTGGGCAACTCAACGCTGTCATCCGCATGCTGGAAGAAGGCACCGACTGCAAAGCAGTGGTGACGCAGCTTGCCGCAGCTTCCAAGGCGATCGACCGGGCGGGGTTCTCCATCATCGCCACCGGCCTGGAACAGTGCCTGGCCAACGAGGATTCCACCGCCGACCGCGCCGATATGGAAAAACTCTTCCTCACACTGGCCTAGAACGGACAGAAAAAACCGGCGGCGTCGCAGGTGCGACGCCGCCGGTTGGATGTCTGGGCGGGAGTTGGGCCGGGCCTTGACGCTAGCTCGGCAGGGTGAGGATCTCGGCGCCGTCGTCGGTAATGGCGATCGTGTGCTCGCTGTGCGCGGTGCGGCAGCCGGTGGCGCTGCGGAGCGTCCATCCGTCGTCGTCGGTCACCAGCGTGGCGGTATCCGCCATGACCCACGGCTCCAGTGCCAGCAGCAGCCCTGGGCGCAGTTTGTAGCCGCGGCCGGGACGTCCGGTGTTTGTGATGTGCGGGTCCTGGTGCATGGTGGAGCCGACGCCGTGCCCGCCGAACTCGGTGTTCACCGGATAGCCGGCCGCGGTGAGGACGGAGCCGATGGCGTGCGAGATATCGCCGATCCGGGCGCCGGGGCCGGCGGCGGCGATGCCTGCGGCCAGCGCGCGTTCGGTGGCGCTGATCATGGCGGTATCCGCCGCTGAGACCGACTCACCCACGACAAAGCTGATGGCGGAGTCGGCAACCACTCCGGCCTTCGAGACCGCGAGGTCCAGGGAGACCAGATCGCCGTCGGCCAGCGTGTAGTTGTGCGGCAGGCCGTGGAGCACTGCGTCGTTGACGGAGGTGCAGATGTAGTGTCCAAACGGCCCGCGCCCGAAGGACGGGGCGTAGTCGACGTAGCAGGAGACGGCACCGGCTTCGAGGATCATGGCCTTGGCCCAGCGGTCGATGTCCAGGAGGTTGGTTCCGACGGTGCTGCGGGCCTTCATCGCCTGCAGGATGTCTGCGACCAGGGCACCCGTTACCTTTCCCCGCTCTATTTCGGCGGGGGTCATCAGCTCAATCATGTGGCGCCCTTCTCTTCTCCAATAACTATCCCGGCAATCGTATCGGCGCTTGGCGCAGGCGTCTCGCCTACCCCGTACGAATAGGCTGGGCGTCATGACAGCTTTGATCTCGCACACGTCCTTTGACAGCCTCAATGCCTTCGCCCAGTCGGTGTTCTGGAGCGGGGTGCTCGGATTCCGCGAGGACCCCGATGACCCGAACGGTCCGCAGGACGAGGAGTGCATGATCTTTTCCCCGGACGGCACCCAGCGGCTGCTGTTCATTGAAGTGCCGGACGCCAAGCAGGTCAAGAACCGCGTCCACCTGGACCTCCAGCCGGCCGAGGGCACCCGGGACCAGGAACTCGAGCGGCTGCTGGGACTGGGCGCCCGTGAAGTTGACGACCGGCGCCTGCCGGACGGAACCGGATGGGTGGTGCTTGCCGATCCGGAGGGCAACGAATTCTGCATCCTGCGCAGCGATGCCGAGCGGCGTGCTGCCGCGGGCAATCCCTAATGAAGGGTGTGGCCTGCCGCGTGCAGCAGGCCGCGGGCCGTTTCGTACTGCGCTGACGGAACCATGAGGATGTCGCCGTCAAAGGTCGAGACCACAAACACCGGACATCCGGCTGCGGAAAGCGGTGCGACCAGCGACGTCACCACGCCGGTCAGGCCGAAGGGAATGGGGCCGGAGGCATAAAGGGCAGCCCAGGTTCCGTCGATTTCGGCGGCGTCCGGGGCCAGCGCGGCGGGGCAGACAATCGAAAGTTCCTGCGGGGTACGGGTGACTGACACAAATCCGGCTGTTAGCCGAGCCGCCAAGAGGGCAGCGGGAGCCGCTGCCTCTGGCGGAAGCCGGGCGATCACGTAGTCCCCGGCAAGGACGTGCAGGTCTACGGAAGGAGTGGCCGGAAGGGGCATGGGTAGAGCTTACGGGTTGCTGGCCCGCGGCGCCCCGATGCCCGGGTCGATCTGGAACGGCCCGGACGCTGAGGGCCGCACATCGAAGTCGAAGATGGACGTCGGGATGTAGACCGTTGAGCACGAGTTGGGAATATCCACCACGCCCGAAAGCCGGCCCTCGATCGGCGCGGCCCCGAGCAGCAGATAGGCCTGCTCCGGGCTGTAGCCGAACTTGGTGAGGTAATCGATCGCGTGCAGGCAGGCCCGCTGATAGGACAGATGCGAGTCGAGGTAACGCTGCTCGCCGTCGAGCGTCACCGAGGTCCCGGAGAAGGCAATCCACTCGGTGAACTGCGGATCCACGTTCCCTGGCATGAAGATCGCGTTTTCGTGCACCCCGTAGGTGTCCATGCCGCCCTTGATGATGTCCACCCGCAGGTCGATGAAGCCGCCCATCTCGATCGCGCCGCAGAAGGTGATTTCGCCGTCGCCCTGGGAAAAGTGCAGGTCACCGACGGAGAGGTTCGCGCCGTCCACGAACACCGGATAGAAAATCCTGCTGCCCTTGGACAGGTTCTTGATGTCCTGGTTGCCGCCGTTCTCCCGCGGCGGCGCGGTGCGTGCGGCTTCGGCACCCACCCGCCCCCACTGATCCCGGGGCAGGCTGCCCAGCACGGCGTGTTCGGCCTCGGGCGGGAGGGCCAGCGGCGGCACCCGGTGCGGGTCGGTGGCGATCAGGTCGCCCTCGCGCTGGTTCCACTTCGCGAGCAGGGCCGCCGACGGCGCGGTGCCCATCAGCCCGGGATGGATCAGTCCGGTGAAGGAAACACCGGGTACGTGCCGGGAGGTTGCTCTCTGTCCGGTGAAATCCCAGATGGCTTTGTACGCGTCGGGGAACTGCTCGGTGAGGAACCCGCCGCCGTTCTCCCGCGCGAAGATCCCGGTGTAGCCCCAGCCCTGGCCGGCCAGCGGACCGCTGTCCTCCTGCGGAATGGGCCCGACGTCGAGGATATCCACCACCAGCAGGTCCCCCGGCTGCGCGCCCTCCACGGCAAACGGACCGCTGAGCTTGTGCACGGTCAGCAGCGGAGCGTTCAGGATGTCCTCGGCCGAGTCATCATTGACAATCGCGCCGTCGAACCATTCCCGGCAATCCACCCGGAAGGAATCGCCGGGCTTCAGTACGGCAACGGGCGGAATCTCCGGATGCCACCGGTTATGGCCCACCTTTTCCTGGTTTTCGAATTTCCTGGACGAATCAAGGGGAAAGACATTCTGGGGCATAACGGACTCCTTAGCTGGGTGCGGGCTTGTCTGTCCGGTTTAGTCGGGGCGGGGCAGCTTCCGGTGGAGCGGATTGGTGGTGATGTTTTGCGCGCCGGTTCGCGGGCCGGGTGCGGGGGAGCGGACGACGTCGGGCTCCGCCGCCGAACGCTGCGTCCTCTCGATCAGTTGATAAGCACTGGACGACGTGCGGGAAAGATTGGGGGCGGTGAAGCGCCGCGGCGAGGGTGCACCGCAGGCCGGGCAGGGGAGGGAACCGGGCGCGGAGCCCATGGGGCAGGAGAACTCGAAGTCTGAGCACTCCGGGCAGTGGTAGGCATAGAGCGGCATGGCCATCCCTTCAAGCAGCTGCGGGCGGCGATGGAGGAAAACGCGTGCCGCTCCGGCTTGCCCGCCAGCCTAGGGAGGGGGTTGTGGCGAGTCAACGCAGCGGCTGCAAGGGAACCGGGGCAGCCATCCAAGTAGTTTGCTCCTTAAACCACGGCTGGAATTGCAGCAATTGTCTCCGCTGGCATTTCGGGCGCATACCTTTTCACAAATCCGGGGATTGCTGCAGTCATATGACGGAGTTTGACGGCGGGTGATTCTGCTACGGTTCATCCGGTTGTCTCCAAAGAATCGGAGTTGTCATAACTCTTGAGATAATGTCATTGCTTATGAATTCCGACTCTTCACCTCCAGAGCACGTCTCAGGCAGTAATGACGGGTCAACCGTCACCGTTTCAGCAGCGGGCCATGCCGCCCCCGGCCGACCCGTTGGTCGGGTCAAGAAAGCCCTCCGACGCGTTGGCCATGTTGCCTCGCAGCCATCCTTCGGCATCCACCCCGGACTCGTTCCGGGCATCAGCGTCGAAGATACCGGTGCCAGCTTCCCGACCCGGCGCAGCGTGTTCATCTTCGCCATGGCCATTTCGCTCGCCGTGCTGGCCTGGGCAGCTGTTGCGCCGGAGAATCTCAATCTGGTGGGCACCACCATGCAGGGGTGGGTGGTCACTCGTTTCGGCTGGTTGTTCAACGCCACCGTGGTGGCCATCGTGGTGTTCATGCTGGTGGTGGGCTTCGGACCCACCGGCAAGATCCGCCTCGGTGCCGACGACAGCACACCTGAGTACTCCACCGCTTCCTGGATCTCCATGCTGTTTGCCGCGGGCCTCGGCATCGGACTGATTTTTTATGGACCGATGGAACCGCTCAGCCACTTCCTGAGCCCGCCGCCCTCTACGGATGCCGAGGCGGGCACCTCCGACGCCATCCTTCCGGCCATGACGGATGCCTTCCTGCACCAGGCCAGCATCGCCTGGTGCATCTACGCGCTGGTGGGCGGCGCCCTGGCCTACGCCTCATACCGGCGCGGGCGGCTGCCGCTGATTTCCTCCTTGTTTGAGCCGGTCTTCCCTGGCGGCAACAACCGCGTTCTGGGCAAGATCATTGATATTTTTGCCGTCCTGGTTACCCTCTTCGGAACTGCGACGTCGCTGGGCATTGGGGCGCTTCAGATCCGCACCGGAGTCTCAATCATTACCGGGGAGGAGTTGGGGAACGGGTTTGTCGTCGTCGCGATCACCATCCTGACCATTGTCTTCACGGTTTCCGCCGTGGCGGGCATCAAAAAGGGCATCCGGCTGATGTCCAATGCCAACATGGCCCTGGTTATCCTGCTTGCCGTTTTCGTCCTGCTGGCCGGGCCGACGTTCTTCGTGCTTGATCTGCTGCCCGTCGCACTGATCGCGTTTTTCGGGAACCTGCCGGACATGCTCACCGTCTTTGCCGGCCAAGGCGCCGGCGAAGAGGAATATCTGACTGCGTGGACCACTCTGTACTGGGCCTGGTGGATCTCCTGGTCCCCGTTTGTTGGGATGTTTATTGCGAAGATTTCCAAGGGCCGCACATTGCGCCAGTTCGTCACCGTTGTGGTCTTCGTTCCCTCTGCCATCTCCATTGGCTGGTTCACGGTCTTTGGCGGCAGCGCCATCTGGATGAACCAGAACGGAATGGACATGACGGTGAAGGGCGCGGGGGAGAACGTTATGTTCGACCTGCTCGGCAACCTTCCCTTCAGCTCCGTAATGTCGATTGTCTGCCTGCTTGCCATCCTGATCTTCTTCGTCACCGCTGCGGACTCCGCAGCCAATGTCATGGGTTCCATGTCCCAGTCCGGACGGCCCGTGCCCTCAAAGGCGGTCACAATTGTGTGGGCGGCTGCACTTGGGCTGATCTCCATGGCCCTGTTGCTGGCTGGCGGCCGCAACGCCCTCTCGGGACTGCAGTCCATCATGGTGACCTGCGCGCTGCCGTTCACGATCATTCTGATCGGGGTGATGGTTTCGTGGGCCAAGGAGCTCCGCAGCGATCCCTACATGATCCGGCGCCGGTATGCACTGGAGGCCATCAGCGGCGGCGTGCGCCGCGGCATTGACGAGCATGGCGATGACTTCGTGTTCGGCGCTGCGCACGTGCCGGAGGCCGAAGGCGCCGGCGCCGACTTCGAGAGCGGCGATCCCGCCCTCACGGACTGGTACACGGACAACGTGCAGGAGCCGGACGTCGTTGAGGGTCCTGAGGAGGAGCACTCGGAGGAGGATCAGCCGGACAAAGCGAAGGTTGGCGCCATCGACTAAGGCTCTGTCCGGGTAGAAACGGGAGCGGGAACCGTGTGGTTCCCGCTCCCGGTCTTTAATGAGCGGTGGGCTGGTCAGGCAATAACTTTCCGAGGTCTGGATTGCGCGGGATGGGTGCATGGGGACACGGAATCTTTGCCAACGATACGGCTGTTGATATTGCGCCTAAGAATGATTGGAATGATTAATGCAGGGAATTTCAATTGTTGGGACTTTGCGTATATCTGCCGGCTGTGCTGCCGGCAACTTCGATGCACTCTTCCGGGAGTCGGACCCGGGCGTGGAGCACGGTTCCGGCGGTTTGGAGTGGCCGCACTGTGACCAACCGGACCTTGGGTCCGTCGGTGAGATTCGTGCTGCCGCGGTATGATATGAGAGTGCTTGCCGCGCTTGCCTGGTGAATTGGAAGGTGCGGAGCAATTCACATGAATTAGAGTAATTTACGTCCTTGCACTAATGTTTAGCGTTATGAATTTCGACTCTTCACCCCCAGAGCATGTCTCCGGCAGTACCGACGGATCGAGCGTGTCCGGGTCTCCGGTGCGCAAGCCCGCCGGGCGTCCGGTTGAGCGTGTGAAAAAAGCGCTGCGTACTGCTGCTTCCGCCCCAGCGCTCAGCCTCCATCCCGGGCTGATCCCGGGCATCAGCGTTGAGGACACCGGGGTCAGCTATCCGACCCGGCGCAGCGTGTTCATTTTTGCCATGGCCATCTCTCTCACCGTTCTGGCGTGGTCGATCTTTGCGCCGGACAACCTCAGTTCCGTGGGCACCGGCATACAGGGCTGGGTGGTTGTGCATTTCGGCTGGCTGTTTAACGCCACCATGGTTGCCGCCGCGATCTTTATGCTGGTGGTCGGCTTCGGGCCGACCGGCAAGATCCGGCTGGGGGCCGACGACAGCACGCCGGAGTACTCCACGACGTCCTGGATCTCCATGCTGTTCGCAGCTGGTCTGGGCATCGCGTTGATCTTCTACGGGCCGATGGAGCCGCTCAGCCATTTCCTCTCCCCGCCGCCCTCGACTGATGCCGAGGCCGGCACCTCCGCCGCCATCCTGCCGGCCATGTCGATCACCTTCCTGCACCAGGCCAGTCTCGCCTGGGTCATCTACGCCTTGGTGGGTGGC
This sequence comes from Arthrobacter jiangjiafuii, assembly GCF_018622995.1. Lineage (NCBI taxonomy): Bacteria > Bacillati > Actinomycetota > Actinomycetes > Micrococcales > Micrococcaceae > Arthrobacter > Arthrobacter jiangjiafuii. Next base: position 3,050,356 of record NZ_CP076022.1, on the reverse strand, counting down.
GCCCTGGCCTACGCCTCGTTCCGGCGCGGCCGGCTGCCGCTGATTTCGTCGCTGTTCGAACCGGTCTTCCCCGACGGCAACAACCGGGTGCTCGGAAAGATCATCGACGTTTCCGCCGTGCTGGTGACACTGTTCGGCACCGCGACCTCGCTGGGCATCGGCGCGATCCAGATCCGCACCGGAGTCTCGATCATTACGGGCCAGGAGTTGGGCAACGGCTTCGTCGTCGTCGCCATCAGCCTCCTGACGGTTGTCTTCACCATCTCCGCGGTCGCCGGCATCAAGAGGGGCATCCGGCTGCTCTCCAACCTCAACATGACCCTGGTCATTCTGCTGATTCTCTTTGTCCTGCTGACCGGGCCGACGTTCTTCCTGCTCGATCTGCTGCCGGCCTCGCTCATCGCGTTTGCCGGCAACCTGCCGGACATGCTGACCGTCTTCGCCGGGCAGGGCGCCGAGCAGGAGGAGTTCCTGACCGGCTGGACCACCCTGTACTGGGCCTGGTGGATCTCCTGGTCGCCGTTCGTCGGCATGTTCATCGCCAAGATTTCCAAGGGCCGCACCCTGCGCCAGTTCGTCACCGTCGTCGTCTTCGTTCCCTTGACCATCTCCGTCTGCTGGTACACGGTCTTCGGCGGCACCGCCATCTGGATGAACCGGAACGGGCTGGACCTGACGGTGGAGGGCACCGGAGAGAACGTCATGTTCGATCTGCTGGCCAACCTGCCGCTCAGCTCCGTGACGCCCATCGTGTGCCTGCTCGCGATTCTGGTCTTCTTCGTCACCGCCGCGGACTCGGCCGCCAACGTCATGGGCTCGATGTCCCAGTCGGGCCGGCCCGTGCCCTCTAAATCGGTGACCATCATCTGGTCGGTGGCACTCGGGCTGATCGCCATGTTCCTGCTGCTGGCAGGCGGCCGCAACGCCCTCTCGGGACTGCAGTCCATCATGGTGACCTGCGCGCTGCCGTTCACCATCATCCTGGTCGGCGTGATGGTCTCCTGGGCCAAGGACCTGCGCAACGACCCGCTGATGATCCGGCGCCGGTACGCGCTGGAGGCCATCAGCGGCGGGGTGCGCCGCGGCATTGACGAGCACGGTGACGACTTCGTCTTCGGCACCGCGCACGTGCCGGAGGCCGAAGGCGCCGGCGCCGACTTCAAGAGCAACGATCCCGCCCTCACCGACTGGTACACGGACAACGTGCAGGATCAGGACGTCTTAGAGGGTCCGGAGGAGGAGCAGCCGGACAAAGCGAAAACCGGCGCCATCGACTAAGGCTCTGTCCGGGTAGAACAGGGAGCGGGAACCGTGTGGTTCCCGCTCCCGGTCTTTAACGAGCGGTGGGGCTGGTCAGGCAATAACCCTCCGGCGTCTCCGGGGTACCTTGCGGGTTCCCGGCAGACTAGGCTGTGGGCCGTGGACGGGAGCCAGCCATGACGCAAAGGACCTATCCGGCGGGCGTGCCGAGCTGGATCGACACCGAGCAGCCCGACGTCGACGCGGCCGCTGAGTTCTACGGCGGGCTCTTTGGTTGGACCTTCGAAGACGCCACGCCGCCGGGCGTCCCGGGCCGCTATCTGATAGCAAGGCTCGATGGCGGGGACATCGGCGGGCTGGCCGGCACCTCCGGGGCTGCCGCGTCATGGAACACCTATATAGCCGTAGACGACGCCGATGCCGCCGCCCGCCGGCTGGAATCCCTGGGCGCCTCCGTGACGTCCGCCCCTGTCGATGCGGGCGAGGGCGGCCGCGCCGCGGCGCTGGCCGATCCGGACGGCGCCGGGTTCCGCCTCTGGCAGGCCCGACGGCGGCCGGGGACGCAGGTGGTCAATTCACCGGGGGCGTGGAACTTCAGTGATCTCCATACGCCCGACGTCGGCGCGGCCACGGCGTTCTACCGTGAGGCGTTCAACTGGGAGGTCGACGACCTTGGCTACGGCTGGCTGGTCCGCAGGCCGGGCTACGGCGACCACCTGGCGGCGACGGTGGACCCCGACATCCGCGAGCGGCAGGCGGCAGTTTTTACGCCTTCCGGCTTCGAGGATGCCGTCGCCTGGATTGCGGCAGCCACCCCGAGAGAACGCCCGCACTGGCATGTGACGTTTGCCGTGGCCGACCGTGACCAGACGGCCGCGTTGGCCGGGCGGCTTGGCGCCACCATCCTGGACCAGGACGATGAGCAGTGGTCCCGCACAGCGCTGATCCGCGACCCGCAGGGCGCGGCATTCACGGCCAGCCAGTTCACGCCGCCGTCGGGCTGAACCGCCTGTATCCAGGGAACCTGGGCGGGAACGGTTAGGCATCCGTGGGGGCGGGCCGCCGGTCGCGGGATCTGTGTGCCCACCAGCAGCCGGCGGCGATGCAGGCGGTGAGGGCAACGGTGGACAGCAGCTGCGTCCGGGCGGCGCCGTCGAAGCAGCTCAGGATGAGGATGGTTGCCAGCAACCCGATTCCGGCCAGCGTCAGGTAAGGGAAGGCCCGCATCCGCAGCATGAGGTCCTGGCCGGTGCGGTCAGCCTTGCGGCGGAGCACAAACTGGGACAGCAGCACCGACGCCCACACCAGGAGAATGGTCGACCCCACAAGATTCAGCAGCGCCGGGAGGACGCGGTCCGGGAAGAAGAGTTCCAGCACGGTGGAGACGATGCCGACGGCTACCGACAGCAGCACGGCGAGAACGGGAGCCTTTGCCTTGTTCAGCTTCAGCACCGCCTTGGGGGCGTCCCCGCGCTCGGCCAGCGAGTAGAGCATCCGGGAGGCGCCGTACAGGTTGGCGTTCAGTGCCGACAGCAGGGCGACGGCGGCCACGAGGACGATGGCGGTCTCCGCTCCCGGAATCTGCGCGGTAGCCAGGACCGCGGCGAAGGGGGAGCTGAGCGCTTCGGATTCCCACGGAACGACCAGGACGATCACGGTCAGCGAGCCGATGTAGAAGACCAGGATCCGCCAGACAACCGTCCGGATGGCCTTGCCCACGCTCCGGACCGGATCGGCCGTTTCAGCCGCGGCGACGCTGACGATCTCCGTGCCGCCAAAGGCAAAGACCACCACGAGCAGGGCGGCCGCGATGCCGGGCCAGCCGGCCGGAGCAAAACCGCCGTGGTCAAAGAGGTTGCCCAGCCCGGGGGAGGCGACGTTGGGCAGCCAGCCGAAAACCAGAGCCGCGCCGATCGCCAGGAACACGATGATGGCGGCGACCTTGAGGATGGCGAACCAGAACTCGAACTCACCGTAGTTCTTCACTCCCGTCGCATTGATGAGGGTGAACACGGCGATGAAGGACAGGGCCATCAGCCAGACCGGGACAGTCGGCAGAACGGAGGAGAGAAGACCGGCAGCACCGATGGCTTCGGCGGCGATCACCACCACAAGCTGGAACCACCAAAGCCAGCCGACGGCGGAACCGGCAGTCTTGCCGAAGGCCTTTTGCGTGTAGACGGAAAACGCCCCGCTGCTGGGATTCGCTGCTGCCAGTTCACCCAGGGCCTGCATCACGATGATGACCAGGGCGCCGGCAACCAGATAGGAAATCAGGACGGCCGGTCCGGCTGCCTGCACGCCCACACCCGAGCCGAGAAAGAGTCCGGCACCGATGGCACTGCCCAGGCCCATCATGGTCAGTTGCCGGGAATTCATCGATCGTCCCAGTCCGGGCCGCGTCGCGCGCAGCGCACCGGTTGTTGTCGTATCAGCAGTCATGCAGATGCCTCACAAGCGTAGGGAGGCGGAGAAAACCCGCCTCGGAAAAACAAGGGGCTGCCCGCGGCACAACCGGTGAGTGGAAGAGGATCCGTCCGTGCCTGGCACCCGACGTGACGCTAGTCACAAAATATGGGGTGGGCAAATTGGCCGCTGAAAACTGTGCAATTTGTACATAAAAAGAGGCACTGCGGGTCGTTTTATGATGCACTCTGTCCGGCGATCGCTGTGCAGCTTGTTTATGTGAGCGAAATTACCCTAGCCTCGTCGGGAAGCGCTCCGGCGCTGCGACTATCTTTCACCTCCGGCTCACCAGGAGAACCCCCATGAACATTCCGCACCGTGCCGGACTCGAAAACTTTCCGCCCTACCGCCAGGGAAAAACACCCGGCGGCACCAACGGGCTCAAGGCATTCAAGCTTTCCTCCAATGAGAATCCGTACCCGCCGCTGCCCTCCGTGATCGAGGCCGTGACCGGAGCGGTTTCGAGCATCAACCTGTATCCGGAAATAGCGGCCGGGGAACTCACCGCTGCCATCGCCGGCCGGTGGGGCGTCTCCGCGGAGAACATTGCACTCGGCGCCGGGTCCGTTGAGGTCGCCAGCCAGATCATCCTCGCCGTCACGAACCCGGGCGACCAGGTGATGTTTGCCTGGCGGTCCTTCGAGGCCTACCCGCTGCTGGCCACCTCCGCGGGCGCCACACCGCAGCCCATTCCGCTGACGGCCGACGGCGGGCATGACCTCGCCGCGATGGCTGCCGCGGTCACCCCGAGGACGCGGCTGATTTTTGTCTGCAACCCGAACAACCCCACCGGCGCAGTGCTCAGCGCCGCGGCGGTGGAGGCGTTCATCCAGTCGGTGCCCGCTGACACGCTCGTCGTCCTCGATGAGGCCTACGTCCACTTCAACCGCGACGCGGACACCGCCGTCGGCATCGACATGTTCCGCAAGTACCCCAACGTTGCAGTGCTGCACACGTTCTCGAAGGCCTACGGCCTGGCCGGGCTGCGGCTGGGCTACGCCATCGCGGCACCGGAACTGGTCACCAACCTGCGCAAGGTCGCCGTTCCGTTTGGCGTGACGTCGCTGGCCCAGACCGCCGGCGTGGCCTCCCTGCAGGCCGAGAACGAACTGCAGGAGCGGATCGACATCCTTGTTCAGGAGCGCCGCCGCCTGCACGAAGGCCTGCTGGAGGCCGGCCTGCCCGTCCAGCCCTCGGAGGCGAACTTCCTCTGGCTCGACAGCGGAGACCACACCGCGGCACTGGCCGCACTGTTCGAGGAGAAAGCCCTCTCCGTGCGCGTCTTCGCCGACGAAGGCATCCGCATCACCGTTGGTTCTCCCGAGGCCAACGACCGGATCCTGGACGTGGCCCGGCACGCCGCCGCCCTGCTGGCACCCCTGCACTAACCTCAAGGAATACAGACATGACAGAGCACCCGAACGTTTCCGACGTCGTCGCCGAGGTATGCGCGCGGCACACCGAGGTTGTTTTTGGCCTGATGGGCAACGGCAACGCGTTTTTCACCTCCAACCTCACCGCCCGGGGCCTGCCGTATATCAGCGCCCGGCATGAGGCCGGAACAGTCGCCATGGCCGACGCCTATTACCGGGCCTCGGGCAAAGTTGCGGTGGCAACGGTGACCTACGGGGCAGGGTTCACCAACTCCCTGACCGCCCTCACCGAAGCGGCCAAGGCACGCACGCCCATGGTGGTTGTCGTGGGCGAAGCGCCGACCACCGGTCCCCGGCCGTGGGACATCGACCAGTTGATGGTCGCCCGGGGCCTGGGCGTCCTGACCCTCAGCGTCGGCACCGGAAACGCCGAGCGTCTCGCGGAAGAAGCCTGGTCCACCGCCCGCCGCGAACGGTGCCCCGTTGTCCTGTCCATTCCCTACGACCTCTCCAACGAACCCGCCGGGCCTCAGGAAACTTCAGCACAGCCGCTGCCGGTCGTTCGGACGGCACCGGAACCCGCCGTCGTCGAACACCTGGCTACCCTGCTGAACCGGGCCAAGCGCCCGCTTTTCCTGGCCGGCAACGGCGCCGTGATCTCCGGCGCGGGGACGGCCCTGGTGGAGCTGGGCGATAAGCTCGGCGCCCTGTTCGCCACCTCCGTCATGGCCCGCAACAGCCTCGATACCCCCTGGGACCTGGGCATCGCCGGCGGGTTCGCACGGATGGCGCCGCTGCAGCTGATGCGCTCCGCTGACCTGGTCCTCGTGGCCGGCGCCAGCCTCAATGCCTTCCAGACCAGGTACGGCTCGCTGTTCGCCGAGGATGCCGAGGTCATCCAGATCGATGAACTTGCCGCCCCGACCAACCCCCGGGTCTCCACCTTTGTGCAGGCCGATGTCCGGGAAACGGCCCTTGCGCTGACCGCCGCGGTCTCCGCCGTCGACGGCTGGCGGACCGAACACCCTGAGGTGACCACTTCCGCGTTCGCCCAGGACCAGCCGGCAGAGGAATTTGCGGCCGACGGCCGGCTGAACCCGCGCGCCGTCGCCCAGGCCCTCGATACCCTCCTGCCGACCGAGCGCACCATCGTCCAGGACGGCGGGCACTTCTGCGGCTGGATCCCGATGTACTGCGAGGCGCCCGATCCGCAGGGCCTCATGATGGTGGGCACCGCGTTCCAGTCCATCGGCCTGGGAATCCCTGCAGCGGTGGGTGCGGCGGTGGCCCGCCCGGACCGCACCACCGTGCTGATCGCCGGCGACGGCGGGGCCCTGATGGCCCTGGCCGACCTCGAATCAGCTGTCCGTGCCATTCCGAGCGGTGTGATGGTGGTCTTCAACGACGCCGCTTACGGCGCCGAAGTCCATCAGTACGCAGCCCGCGGCCTGGACGATACCGCCATGCAGATCCCGGAAGTCGACTTCAGCGCCCTCGGCATTGCCATGGGTGCGCAGGGCGTGAAAGTGCGTTCCCTGTCCGACCTTCAGATGCTCAAGGAATGGCTCTGCGCCGGTGCCGAGGGCCTCTTCGTGCTTGATGTGGCCGTCACCCAAACCGAGGTTGCCGATTACATGCGCGAAAGCATGGCGCCCATTCTCGCTGCGGATGCCGCCCGGCGCTGATCGGGCTGAGCGGGGCTGGGCACCACTGCCTGACCCGGGCTCGAGGCGCTGTGGCGCAGAGTTCGGCCTTCGTCACACTTCACCGGATTAGAACCCCGTGCGGTTACGATAATCCCACCTCAGAGCCGAGATGGGTGGCCCGCTGGGGGATTTCGAACGTCGTTGACAGTCTGGCGGCGCCTTTGATTCGAGCAACGAAAGTGACGAGATGACAACGATGTCAGAGCTGCCTCAGGCATGCACCTTTTCCGACGCCCCCGCCACCAAGTCGGCAGGCCATGTGATTGTTGATTCGCTGGCTGCCCACGGGGTGGAACGCACGTACGTGGTGCCCGGTGAGAGCTTCTTGGATGTGCTGGACGGGCTGCACCACTCACCGATCGAGACGATCGTGTGCCGGCACGAAGGCGGGGCCGCGTATATGGCCGAGGCTGCCGGCAAGATGCAGCAGCTGCCCGGGATCGCCATGGTCACGCGCGGGCCGGGCGCCGCCAACGCGCACGTTGGCCTGCACACTGCCTGGCAGGATTCCACGCCGATGGTGCTCTTTGTGGGCCTGATTCCGTTTGAGCACCGGGACCGTGAAGCTTTCCAGGAGTTCGATATCAAAGCCTGGTTCGACACGGGAGCCAAACGCGTCATGGTCCTGGACCACCCGGAGCGGGCCTCCGAGATTGTGGCCGAGGCGATCTTTGCCGCCATGAGCGGCCGTCCCGGCCCCGTCGTCGTCGGCCTTCCCGAAGACATCATCCGCAAGGAAATCAGCGCCGTCCTGCATCCGCCGATTCCTGTTGCTCCCGGCGGCATGACCGTGACGGATTGGAAAGCGCTGCAGGCTGCGCTGAAGGAAGCGGACAAGCCGCTGTTTGTCACCGGTGGCAATGACTGGACGCAGGAAGGCGCGGATGCCCTCACCCGGTGGCTGGAGGAACACCACCTCCCCGCCGCCGCCGAATGGCGCTGCGAAGGAACCGTACCCTTTGACTCACCCTCCTACGTCGGACCGATCGGGTACGGCCGGCCGAAGCCCACCTACGACCTGCTCGAAGAGACGGACCTGCTGGTCTTTGTCGGCACCGTGCCCGGTGACGTGCTCACCGATGGCTTTGTCGCCCGGCAGGACTGGGGCAAGAAGAACTTCCTCGTCACAATCGATCCCTCGCTGCGCGGCCGCTCCGGTCCGGTCTCCTACCAGATCGTCGCCAAGCCGGACGTCTTTGTCCGTGACCTGGTGCTGATGGATCTGCCGGTCAAGGACGAATGGAAAGCCTGGACCTCCCGCATGCGCGGTGAACAGGAATCATTCGCCGCCCTGCCGACGGCCGCCCCCGGCCAGGGGCCGGCGAAGATGGACACGCTGATGGCACATCTGGTGCCCACGCTGCCCGACGACGCCATGGTCACCCTGGGCGCGGGCGAGCACACCAACTGGGCCCACCGGTACTTCCCCACGAAGCGGTACGCCTCGATGGTCAGCGCCCGCAACGGTTCCATGGGGTACTCCGTGCCGTCGGCGGTCGCTGCGTCACTGACCTACCCGGGCCGGCGCGTGGTGACGATTGCCGGTGACGGCGAGTTCCTGATGAACGGCCAGGAGCTGGCCACGGCCGCCCAATACGGGGCCACTCCGCTGGTGATCGTGATGGACAACCAGGAGTACGGCACGATCCGCACCCACCAGGAGCGCCACTATCCGGACCGGGTCTCCGGAACCCAGCTGAAAAACCCCGAGTTTGCGGTGATGGCCCAGGCCTTTGGCGGTTTCGGCATCAAGGTGGAGCGCGACCCCGATGTGCCCGCCGCTGTCGAGGCAGCCCTTCGGGCCATTGATGTGGACAAGACCTTTGCGCTCATCCACCTGGTCGTGGAACAGCGGGTTCGGGCCTACTGATGAAGGGCCGCAGAGGGGAGGACGGCGGCTCTCAAGGTCATAACCCGCACCCGGAACCCTAGGATGGAGGGGTGACCGGAACCTCGAAGTCCCCCAGCCCGTCCTCCGCCGCAGACTCCGCTGACCCGGCGTCGGCCAGCAACCTCAGTTCCCTGCAGGCAGCCCGCTCAGCGGTGTCGGCACTGACTGCGGCAGGGGTGCGCGACGTCGTCATCGCCCCGGGCTCGCGCAGCGCCCCGCTGGCCTATGCCCTGGCGGAAGCCGAAGTGCAGGGCCGGGTGACGGTCCACGTGCGGATCGACGAACGGGTCGCGGGCTTCACCGCCCTGGGCCTGGCGCGCGGCGGACACCGGCCGGCCGCCGTCGTCACCACCTCGGGCACCGCGGTGGGCGAATTGATGCCGGCCGTGATGGAAGCCCATCACGCCGGTGTGCCGCTGGTGGTGCTCTCGGCCGACCGCCCCGCGGAACTGCACGGCACCGGGGCCAACCAGACGACCGTCCAGCCCGGCATCTTCGCCCAGTTCCCCGCCTCCACCGCAAACGTCCGTGCCGGCGATGACCCGGCAGGGGCGATCAGCGCGGCCTTCGACGAGGTCAGTGCCGGCAACCCGGTGGGACCGATCCACATCAACCTGCAGTTCCGCGACCCGCTGATCCCGCAGGACGGTGACACCGGCGAACTGGCAGCAGCCTACGCCGAACTCCCGGACGCGGATCTGCCCGCCGACCCCGTCGCCACCGGACGGGAAGCCGCAGTGCTGGCGAACCACGACGGCACGCACCGTGCCGTGGTCATTGCCGGCGACGGCGCAGGGGAGATCGCCGCCCTGTTTGCCCGCCGTGCCGGTCTGCCGCTGCTGGCAGAACCGTCCTCCAATGCGCGCTTCGGCCCCAACGCAATCAACGCGTACCGGCTGCTGCTCGAGGAGCTGGGCCCGGAGATCGAGCGGGTGGTGGTCTTCGGCCGTCCCACACTGTCCCGTCCGGTGGCCGGCCTGCTGGCCCGCCGCGATGTGGAAAAGGCGATCTACGTGCCGCGGCCGGTCAACTGGTTCACCCCCGGCCGCCGGCCCGAAACCATCATCACCGACCTGTCCGGCCTCTTCGACTTCGCCGGCCGAGGCACTCCCGGCTGGCTCGGGCGCTGGCAGAAAGCCTCCGCTGCAGCGACTGCAGCAATCGCCTCCCTGCTGGACGGGCAGAGTGAACTCAACGGCCTGCACGTCGCCGACCTGGTCTGGGACCACACCGACGGCAACCTGGTGCTCGGCTCCTCCAACCCGATCCGCGACCTGGACCTGATGGCCGCCCCGGACTGGCACCCGCTGGACGTCTACGCCAACCGCGGACTGGCCGGCATCGACGGCACCATCGCCACGGCGTCGGGCATCGCGCTGGCCAACGGCATCCCCACCCGCCTGCTGCTCGGCGACCTGACCTTCCTGCACGACGCCGGCGCCCTCCTGCTCGGCACCGGCGAACCCGAGCCCGACCTGCAGATCGTGGTGCTGAACGACGGCGGCGGCGGCATCTTCTCCACCCTGGAGCACGGCGCGCTGGGGGAGGAGCAGGCGGAATACACCGCCGTCGTCGAGCGCTTCTTCGGTACGCCGCACACCGCTGACCTGGCGGCGCTGGCCGCTGCCTACGGGGTGCAGTACCAAGTGGTCCGCAGCATTGAGGAGCTCGACGCCGCCCTGGACGCCCCTATTTCCGGCCGGTCCATCCTGGAGGTTCCGGTGCAGCGGGCCTCGCTGCGCGGGCTGCATGCGAAGGTCAAGGGCGCGGTCCAGGCGGTGCTGGCACCCCGCGCCAGGTAGCCCGGCATAACGGCCCGGAAACGGGAACAGCCCTCCCGCACGCAATGTGCGGAAGGGCTGTTGCCGTGCAAGCTGCAGCGGCTAGAGGACCTTGGAGAGGAACTCGCGGGTGCGCGGGTGCTGCGGGTTGTCCAGCACGTCCGTGGGGCGGCCCTGCTCGACGACGACGCCGCCGTCCATGAAGACCACGCGGTCGCCGACCTCGCGGGCGAAGCCGATCTCGTGGGTCACCACCATCATGGTCATGCCCTCTTCGGCCAGCTTGCGCATGACGGCGAGCACGTCGCCCACCAGTTCCGGGTCCAGGGCGGACGTGGGCTCGTCGAAGAGCATCATGTCCGGATCCATGGACAGCGCCCGGGCAATGGCCACACGCTGCTGCTGCCCGCCGGAGAGCTGGGCGGGGAAGGCTGCGCCGCGGTCGCCCAGGCCCACCTTGTCCAGGTTCTTGCGGGCGATCAGCTCGGCCTCGGCCTTGCCGCGCTTCTTGGCCCGGCGCTGGGCCAGGGTCAGGTTCTTCAGCACGTTCAGGTGCGGGAAGAGGTTGAACTGCTGGAACACAATGCCGATCCGGGTGCGGACCTTGTCCAGGTCCGTCTCGGGATCGGTGATGTCCACGCCCTCCACCATGATGGTGCCGCTGGTGGGCTCCTCCAGGCGGTTGACGCAGCGCAGCAGAGTGGACTTGCCGGACCCGGACGGGCCGATCACGCAGACCACTTCGCCCTGGGCCACATGGAAGTCGATGCCCTTGAGGACCTCGTTGGAGCCGAAGCTCTTGTGCAGGTTCCGCACTTCAATGGCGGGGACCGCGGTGTTGGCGGCGGCGGGGGAGCTGAATGCTGCAGTGCTCATGGCAGTCACCGGCCTCTCTGGTTGTGGCGTTCAAGCCTGGCCACCAGCTGCGTCAGCGGCAGCGTGATGATCAGGTACATCAGGGCTGCCAGCACCAGCGGAGTGGCGTTGGCGTTCTGCGAGACGGCGTCGCGGGCAAACGTGGTGAGCTCGCGGTCCGCCAGCGCCATGCCGGCAATGAACAGCAGCGAGGTGTCCTTGATCAGGATCACCAGCTCATTGGTCAGCGGCGGGGTAATGATGCGGAAAGCCTGCGGCAGGGTCACGGAGATCATGGTCCAGGCCGGACCCATGCCCAGGGAACGGGCGGCTTCGGTCTGCCCGGAAGGAACAGCCTGGATTCCGGCACGGATGGTCTCGGCGATGTACGCGGCGGACACCACGATCAGGGCCATCAGGCCGGCACCGGCGTTGCCGCCCGGTGGGCGCCACTGGAATGCGATCGGTACGGCGAAGGCAAAGGCGAAGATCACCAGAAGGGCCGGCAGGCCGCGGAAGATTTCGATGTAGGCGGTGGCGGCCCAGCGATAGGGCGCCACGGGGGAGAGCTTCATCAGTGCCAGGATCAGGCCCAGGAGCAGGCCGCCGGCAAAGGCGATGGCGGTGTAGATAACGGTGTTCTTCGCGGCCACCGTGATGATGGTGGGGAAGGCCTCCCGGGCAACCTCAGGGTCAAAGAAGTTCACCCCGATGGCTTTCCAGTCCGCGAGCAGGACTACGGCCACGACGACCAGGATAAAGATGGCATACAGGACGCCTCGGAAGAGGCGTCTGCGGGTGGACGGTTTCAAAATGGAGCCTTCCGCGGAAGATGTGTGGCGCCGTCCCGGATTGGATCACAACCCGGGACGGCGGAACGTTCAGTGCTGGTCAGTGCTTATTCGGCGAAGTACGCGTCGTAGATTTCCTGGTACTTGCCGTTGTCCCGCAGCTCGGTCAGCTGGGCGTTGATGTCTTCGATCAGGGCGGTGTTGCCCTTCTTTGCCGCGAAACCGTAGGACTCGCCGGTCTCGTACTCCTCGACAATCTCGAAGTCGCCCTCCTTCGTGTGATCGGTGTTGACGGCGATGTCCTGCAGGATGGCGTCGATGTTGCCGGCCTGGATGGCCTGGAACAGTTCGCCGTCACTGGGGAATTCGATGATCTCGGCATCCTTGACGTTTTCCTGCGCATAGGCGGCACCCGTGGTGGACTGCTGCACGCCAACGCTCTTGCCGGCCAGGTCGGCAATTGACTTGATGTCCGATCCGGCGGGTACCAGAAGGGTCTGCAGCGATTCATAGTACGGATCGCTGAATTCCAGGTTTGCCTGGCGTTCCGGCGTGATGGTGATGGCGCTGGCATTCAGGTCGCACATTCCGGCGCTTACCGCAGTACCGCCCTGGATGGCTTCGAAGCCCTGCTTCTGCACATCCAGTTCCAGGCCCATGCCGGTGGCAATCTCGCGGATCAGATCGATATCGAAACCGGTGTATTCCCCGTTTTCCTCGAATTCAAAGGGCGGGTACGGAATGTCGGAGCAGACCGTCAGGCTGCCTTCCGAGACCAGGCCAAGCCCGGAATCGGATGCCTCGGTGTCACCGCCGCCGCAGGCCGTCAGGGCCAGGGCGCTCAGGGCCATGGCGGCCAGGGCGGTCTTGCGTGCTTTGTTCAGCATGGATCTACAACCTTTTCGTGGACGGAGCCAGTGGCGATTGCCCCTTGGTAAACAATGGAGAGCAATCTAGATTCTACGCACCTCATATTTCGTAGAGGTATCGGGAATCGCGCAGATACGGCTCCGTGCCCGGCGGCAGGACCTTATTCGGCGAAGTACTTGTCGTAAATCTCGGTGTACTTTCCATTTTCCCGCATGGTCGACAGCTGGCTGTTAACCTCCTTGACCAGGTCCTCGCTGCCGGCCTTCCGCATGGCCAGTCCATAGGACTCGCCTGTGGCGTACTTGGCCGCAATGGTGAAGGCGTCGCCATCGGTGTGTGCCAGGTTGACCGGCAGGTCCTGCAGGACGGCGTCGATGTTGCCTGCCTGCAGTGCCTGGAAGAGTTCTGCGTCGGTCTGGTAGGCGATGACCTCGGCGTCGGCGGGCGCATTGTCGCGGGCATACGTTTCACCCGTGGTGCCCTGCTGGATGCCGATCTTCTTGCCGGCCATGTCCTCCAGGGATTTGGCCGCGGAATCGGCCGGAACCAGCAGCGACTGCAGCGAGTCATAGTACGGATCGGAGAACGCCATGTTCTTCTCGCGCTCCGGAGTGATGGTGACAGCTGCGGCGATCATGTCGCACTGGTTGGCGGCGAGGACGGTGCCGCTCTGCAGGCCGTCGAAGCTGGCGTTCTGCACTTCCAGCTCCAGGCCCATCCCGGCGGCAATCTCCCGGGAGAGGTCCATGTCAAAGCCGGTGTATTCGCCGTCGTCGCCCACGTATTCAAAGGGCTCAAACGGAACGTTGGAGCAGACCGTGAGGGAACCTTCGTTTACCAGGGGAATCCCTGATGCCGTCTGCGCTGTACCGCCACCGCTGCATGCGGTTGTGGTCAGGGCGCCGAGCGCCAGGATAGCCGCCAGGGCGGTACGTGCTTTGTGCAGCATGGGAATGTCTACCTCGGATCGGGAAAATGAGGGGATGGGTTCCAGGGGGCCGGAACGCGTCAAGCATGCATAATTATGCAGGCTCACTCAATTATACGCACTTTTGGAGGGCGCGCTGACACGGGCGGCGGCAGACGGCGGGTGCTGCCGCAGGTTCCAGTTTAAGAGTTTAGGAGCCCTGCACGGCGCCGACGGCGCGGTCCAGGTCCAGTGCCTCCAGCATCGGCCGGAGCTTGCTCCAGCTTTCGGCCAGCTCGGAGGCGGGATTGGAGCCGGCGACGATGCCGCAGCCTGCAAACAGGCGCACGGTGTGCGGATCTTCAATGACGGCCCCGCGCAGTGCGATGCCCCATTCCCCGTTTCCGGCGGCGTCCATCCAGCCCACCGGACCCGCGTACGGTCCGCGGTCCATGTGCTCAAGTTCACTGATCAGTTCCCCGGCAACGCTCGTGGGGAAACCGCACACTGCCGCGGTGGGATGCAGTGCCTCCACCAGCGCCAGCGAGGTGGGAATCCCGCCGTCGTGACCCGGCGCCAGCTCGGCGGAAACATCGGAGGCCAGATGCCAGACGTTGGGCAGCTCCAGGACAAAGGGTTCGCTGTGCGAGGTCATCGAGGAGGTGAAGGGTTCCAGGTGGCGGGTCAGGGAATCGATGGCGATCTGGTGCTCATGCCGCTGCTTGTCGGAGCCGGCGAGCACGCGCTGGGGGTAGTCCGGATCATCGGCCGGTGCGGTGGCGCGGTCCAGGGTGCCGGCCAGGACGCGGGCACGGGCGACGCCGTTTTCCACCTTGATCAGCATTTCCGGTGTGGAGCCGACCAGTCCGTCCACGGAGTAGGTCCAGCAGCTGCGGTAGCGCAGCGCCAGTTCGCGCAGCACCTGCGCGGCGGAGACCGGCGATCCGAGCGAGGCCACGATGTCGCGGGCCAGGACGATTTTGCTCAGCTCTCCGGCCTTGATGTGCGCCACGGAGCGGGCAACGGCGTTCTTCCACTCGGCCTCGCTGAGGATGCCCGGAAGGATGCGGTCGGCCGGATCCGCTTCCCGGGCGACCGGAATCACGTCCAGGTAATGGGCCAGGGCCGTCTGGGCGGAAGCCAGGGACAGCTCGGCGTCGGGGTCTGCCGTGGTCTGCGTGATCCAGGCAATCCCGTCACGGGACCCGACAATGATCTCCGGAACGATGAGCCGGGATTCAAAGGGGGAGCGCTTGGAGAACCCGAACGAGCCGAAGGCGGCCAGCCCGCTGCCGGGAACCGTCAACGGATTCTGTACCTCGGCGTCGCCGGACAGTTTCAGCCACCACTGCTGGGCGTCGGCAAAGCGCTCGGGGCCGCTGGCGGTGAAGCGGGCGGTTTCGCCGAACCCCACCAGTCCTTCACCGCTGCGGATCCAGGCCAGCTGGTCATTGAGGACCAGATACTCCAGCAGCCCGATTGTGGCAGAGAGCTCACCAATGGGCACGGTCAGGGAACGCAGGGTGGTCATAGTGTCTCCAGCCTACTCCCCGCTAAGGATGTGCCGTGTGTTACCGTCCCCGGCGCCGCCCCGCCAGCCCGCCGCCGTCGTCGTTCCCGTGCCTGCCGAATGGGGCGCACGACACTGCCGCGCTGCGTTCGGTCCCGTGCACATTCTTTGAGACAATGATCGAGTGAATCGCGCATCGTTGGATAAACGCCCGGATGAAGTCGCCGCCATGTTTGATGACGTGGCACCGAATTACGACGTCGTAAACGACGTGCTGTCCCTGGGGCAGACACGCCGTTGGCGCCGCATCGTGGTGGACGCCGTCGGCGCCGTCCCCGGCCAGCGGGTCCTGGATCTCGCCGCCGGAACCGGCACCTCCAGCGAGCCCTACGCCGACGCCGGCATCAACGTGGTGGCCTGCGACTTCTCCCTCGGCATGCTCAAGGTGGGCAAGCGCCGCCGCCCGGACATCGACTTTGTCGCCGGCGACGCCACCAACCTGCCGTTCGAGGACAACTCCTTCGACGCCTCCACCATCTCCTTTGGCCTGCGCAACGTGAACGAGCCCAAAAAGGCGCTCTCCGAGATGCTGCGCGTCACCAAGCCCGGCGGCCGCCTGGTCATCGCCGAGTTCTCCTCGCCCACCGTGCCGGTGTGGCGGACCATGTACACCGAATACCTGATGCGCGCCCTTCCGCCCATCGCCCGCAAGGTCGCGTCCAACCCGGACGCCTACGTCTACCTGGCCGAGTCCATCCGTGCCTGGCCGAACCAGGACGAACTGGCTGCCTGGATCACGGAAACGGGCTGGGACAACGTGGCCTACCGCAACCTCACCGGCGGCATCGTGGCTGTCCACCGCGCTGTGAAGCCGGGGAGGACAGCCATCTAAGTGGGCGTCCTCATTGTCGGAGCCGGCCCCGCCGGTTCCACCGCGGCCTACTACCTTGCCCGGGCGGGCGTGGACGTCACCGTCCTGGAAAAGACCTCCTTCCCGCGGGAAAAGGTCTGTGGCGACGGGCTGACGCCCCGGGCCGTGCGCGAGATCCAGCTTTTGGGCCTGCCCCATGACGAGGCCGAGGGCTGGCGCCGGAACAAGGGGCTGCGCCTGATCGCCGCCGGCCGCACGGTCGAACTGCCCTGGCCGGTGCTCTCGGATTTCCCCGCCTACGGGCTGATCCGCACCCGGCTGGGCTTTGACGAAGCCTTGGCCCGCCATGCGCAGGCCGCGGGCGCCCGCATCCTGGAGCGCCACTCGGTCACCGCTGCGCTGCGCGACGACGCCGGCCGGGTCACCGGGGTGGTGGCCAACGTGCTCGACGACGACGGCCGGCGGACCGGGGAAACCCGCGAGTTCTTCGCCGACGTCGTCCTGGCCGCCGACGGCAACTCCAGCCGCACCGCGCTGAGCCTGGGCCTGGAAAAACGCGACGACCGGCCGCTGGGCGTGGCCGTGCGCACCTACTTCCAGAGCCCGCGCACCAACGACGACTGGATGGAAGGCTGGCTGGAACTTCCCGACGCCGCCGGCAATCCGCTGCCCGGCTACGGCTGGGTCTTCGGCGTGGGGGACGGCACCTCCAACGTGGGCCTGGGCATCCTGAACTCCTCGAAGGAATTCGGCAAGCTGGACTACCGCAAGGTGCTGCGCGACTGGACCGAAGGAATGCCCGCCGAGTGGGGATTCACTCCGGAGAACCAGGTGGGGGAGATCCGCGGGGCGGCGCTGCCCATGGGCTTCAACCGCACCCCGCACTACTCACCGGGGCTGCTGCTGCTCGGCGACGCCGGCGGCATGGTGTCCCCGTTCAACGGCGAGGGCATCTCCTACGCGATGGAATCCGCCCGGTTCGCGGCAGACTTCATCGTGGCCGCCGAGAGCGAGGCCCGCACCCCGGGACTTTTCTCATCCTCCGCCGCCTACGACCACAGACTGTCCGGCTACGCGGACCACATCCGCGCAGAATGGGGCAGCCACTTCACCCTGGGCCGCATTTTTGCCTCAATGATCGGCAAACCCGCCATCATGAAGCTGGCGCTGCGCACCGGAATGCCGGTTCCCGTGCTGATGCGCTTTGTGGTGCGGATGCTGGCCAACCTCACGGACCGCAGCACCAAGGGTTTGGAGGATAGAGTTATTTCCGTGCTGGAAGCCCTGGTCCCGGCCGCCTCGAACCAAGATGCAGGCCCCGGCCCGCAGTCCACTCCGCTCCGACGAAAAGTTAGTCTAAAACCGTGACTGAATCCTCGAACACCAGCCCGGACACTGCCGTTGACGACGCCGTGCGCGCACTGCCGGCCGGATTCGCACTGATCGCCGAAGACCCGCAGCTGGGTCCGTCGATCGCTGCGTCCCTGGAAAAGGTGGAAACCCAGCTGCTGGAAGCCATCGCCAACTCCGACCCGTTCGCTAACGCCACCTCGCGCCATCTCGCGCAGGCCGGCGGCAAGCGCATCCGGCCGCTGCTGGCCTTGCTCGCCTCGCACCTGGGCCCGGATCCGGACAACGCCAAGGTAATCCAGGCCGCGGTCGTCGTCGAACTGACCCACCTGGCCACGCTCTACCATGACGACGTTATGGACTCCGCGCCGCTGCGCCGCGGTGCCCCCACGGCGCATGAGGTGTGGGGCAACTCGGTGGCAGTGCTTACCGGCGACCTGATTTTCGCCCGCGCCTCGTCGCTGGTTTCCGAACTGGGCGGCGAAGCGCTGGGCATCCAGGCGCGCACCTTCGAGCGGCTCTGCCTGGGCCAGCTGCATGAAACCGTGGGCCCGCACGACGGCCAGGGGCCGCTGGAGCACTACCTCGCCGTCATCTCCGGCAAGACCGCGTCGCTGATCGCGGCCTCCGGGCAGCTGGGTGCGCTGTTTGCCGGGGCGGACCGCGAGGCCGTGGACATCATGGTCGAATACGGCGAGAAGGTGGGCACCGCCTTCCAGCTGGCCGACGACGTCATTGACGTCACCGGCCGCAAGGCCAAGTCCGGCAAGACCCCGGGCACCGACCTGCGCGAAGGCATCCCCACCCTGCCGGTGCTGCTGCTGCGCGACAACGCCGCCGCGGGCGACGCCGAAGCCGCCGCCGTGCTGGAGCTGGTGGACGGAGACCTGAGCTCGGATGCCGCGCTGGCCGCCGCCGTCGAGGCGCTGCGGGAAAACCCGGCCACGGCGCAGGCCTGGGCCGTGGCACGGCAGTGGTCCGACGACGCCGTGGCCGCTCTGGAGCCGCTTCCGGATTCCGTGGTGAAGCAGGCGCTGGCCGGCTTTGCCCGGGCCGTGGTGGAGCGGGACGTCTAGGGCCGGATATCTGGTTCCGGTAGCCCGGGACCTGGCCGGGACGGCGAGACCGTCAGGACCTGGCTAGGGCCGGGACGGCGAGACCGTCAGGACAGCGCGTAGTTCCGCGGCCTTCCGGGCGCGGATGGCGGGGTCCACGATGGGGCGCTTGGGCGTGAAGTAGAGCCCGTCATCGGTCCACCGCGGCAGCACATGCTGGTGGTAGTGCCACACATGCTGGCTGCCGGCCGGCTCGTTGTGCTGCCGGGTGGTGACGCCGTCGGGCCGCCAGGCCCTCTTGATGGCCACCGCAATATCTCGGGTAACGATCATGAGCCGGGCGGCGACGTCGTCGGGCAGCTCATACAGCAGCTCAAAGTGCTCGCGCGGAGTCACCAGGACATGACCGGGCTCCGGGTCGAAGCCGTGCGAGGCGATGAAGGCCAGCACCAGGTCATCGGCATAGACCAGGTCACCGGGCTCGCAGAGGTTGCCAGGGGCTGTGAACTCCCCGGAGGCCATGTCGCAGAACGGGCACTGGTAGTTTTCCGGTGCGTGGCTGCGCCAGGGGGCCTCGCTCAGGGGTTCACCGTTCGCTGCTTCGCCGTTCAGGGCGTCACTGCTTGGTGCTTCGCCGTTGAGGGCGCCACCGACCGTGCCGGGCTGCTGCATCCAGGATTCCTTCCGCTGCTTAGTTCGGATCTTCCTCGAAGACCCACTCGAACATGTCGAAAACGTACTCGCTGAAGGTGCCCTCTTCGCTCTGCCAGTCGCCGCGGGAATTGTTCCGCCGCCAGACGATGGGGTCCGGGACCTCCAGCTGGTCCACGCGGAAGCCCCAGGCAAACTTCTCGTCCTCGTCTTCGAGGAAGAGCAGGTAGCCGTCTTCGATCTCCAGCTCGTCCGGATCCCAGAAGAAGTGGAAGGCCTCCATGAGGTCTTCGCAGTTGCCCAGCGCCAGGTAGAACTCCCGCAGCACCAGGGGAATGCTGAAATCGTGGGCGTCCAGCATCTGGTTCAGGATGTCGGCCGGGATGCCGTCTTCCTCTTCGCGCCAGTCATCCTCAAGGTACTTGGGGACCAGGGCTTTGAATTTGTCCAGGAACATTTGACTCAATGGGGGTCTCCAAAATTGCGGGTGGTGTACTTCAATCGTAGCCCGGTGGGGAGGGCGTTCAGCGCACGCGGACGGCCAGCCCGGGATAGTCGATCACGGCGCCGTGGGCATCCACGGCCAGCTCGGTGGTGAACCCGTGGCTCGCGGAACTGAAGAGCACGACGGCACTGCCGCGGTCGTCGTCGTACGCGGAAACCTGGGAGTAGACCTGGGTGCTGGGCAACACCCGCAGGCTGGGCATCTCGACCCAGGCCATGGTGAGGGCGGTGTCATCGTCCGGGGCGGCATTGTTGAGCAGGTCCAGGCGCATGATCGGCATGGTGTTGGTCAGCGGGCACAGCCCCAGGTCAACGTCCTGTGCGTTTTCCAGCGCCCGGTGGTCGGTGATGCCTGGGTCGGGCAGCCCGGGGTCGCCGGTGGTCTGCGTTTCGGCGGTCCACTGGCCCTCACAGGAGCGGCTGAGCACCAGGGAGCGGGACCAGGCGGGCGCTTCAACCCGGATGCTGAACCGGCGGGTCACCCAGCCGGTTGACGTGGACAGCGACCAGGTGGCGGTGTAGTCCCCGGTGACCGAAGTGCCCGATGCGGCCAGCTCACGGGGCCGGAAAGACACCACTGCGGTGTCGTGGCGCGCCGGATCGTCCACACCCTGCCAGCGGAGGGTTTGGGCGGGCTGCACGCTGATGTCCATCCCTACACATTATGGTTACCGGGCGGTAGGGAGCAACGACGGGTTTCCGGCGGCTGTGGGTGTGCCGGTGCCGGTGCTGGCACGGGGCGGTCGGCGAGTGTTGACGTCGTGCCCTTTGGATCCATCCAGTGTCGGGCCTATGCCGTTTCCAGCGCCGAATTCCGGCGTTATCCCGACACTCGGCGGGAGCAAGGGGCGTTATCCCGACACTCGGCGCCGACCAGCGCAAGGAGACCCCGAGAGCGCACTTATGGCGGCATTCGACCGGGACTCGCTCGCCGAGAGTGCAGGTCTGGCGGCCAAATGGCGACGAAAGCCGCCAGAGCTGCACTCTCGGGCTACCTCGCCCGGGGGAAACCACCAGAGGTGCACTCTCGTGCTACCTCGCCCGGGGGAAACCACCAGAGCTGCACTCTCGTGCTACCTCGCCCGGGGGAAACCGCCAGAGCTGCACTCTCGCGCTCCCTCGCGCGGAGGGAACCGCCAGAGCTGCACTCTCGCGCTCCCTCGCGCGGAGGGAACCGCCAGAGCTGCACTCTCGCGCTCCCTCGCGCGGAGGGAACCGCCAGAGCTGCACTCTCGGGGCAAGCCGCCAGAACGTGGCGGGCCAGGTTGCCAGGATTGCAGGCACGCCAGCCAAGCCCTGCACCAACGCGAGACAGGCCTCAGGCCCGGCCGACACCCAGCCGGCGCACATGCAGCGCCAGGAACAGGTGCACCCGGTCCGCGGTGACGGCCGGATCGTAGCCGGTGAGCTCGGTGATCTGGCCCAGCCGGTAGCGGACGGTGTTCCGGTGCAGCCCCAGGGCGTCGGCCACGGCGGCCACCGACCCGTTCAGCCCCAGATACTGCTCCAGGGTCTCCATCAGGTTTGCGTCGTGCAGCTCATCGAATCCGGTCAGGGGATCCAGTGCCTCGGCGGCCAGATCGGCCAGCGGAACATCCGTGCCGGACATCAGCAGCGAGGTCAGGCTCAGCCGGTCGGGCTCGTTGACGGCCTGCCCGCGCTGCAGGGATTCCTTGGCCTCGAAGTAGCTCCAGCGCAGACCGGCGGGTTCGGCATAGGACCCGCCGTAGCCGACCTTCGCGGTCAGCCCGGTGCCGTAGAGGTAGGTGCTGAGGACCGGAGCCAGCGCGGCGCCGTCGCCGTCGGCCACCACCACCGCCAGCCGGCCGTCGACAACGGCGGTGACGGCGCCGTCGAACGCTGGCGGCAGCGGCAGAGTGGGCAGCGAGCGCACCTGCCCGGAGGCCACCTCGACCAGGAAGGTCAGCTGCCGGCGGGCCGCGGAAATCCCGGCCGCCTGCAGCCGCAGCGACGCGTCGCTGCCGGCCAGCCGTCCCGCCACCACATCGGTCAGCAGCTGCCCGGTCACCGCGCGGTCCCGGGCCCGGCGCCGGGCCTGGTTGCTCAGTTCAACGCTCACCAGGCTCTGCGCGTACGCCACAATATCCGGGCGCTGGAAGGGCTCGGTGACGGCCAGGGTGCAGCGGTCGCGGAGGCCGGTGGCAATGGGAACGCGGTGCTGCCGGGCGCCCTGGGGCCCGGACCCGGTCGCGAGTACCCGCGAGCCGTACTGGTACAGCGCCACATGGTTGCCCAGCAGCGAGGCCAGTTCCTGCAGCAGTCCGGAGAGCCCCTTGCCGCCCAGCAGTGCCCCGGCCAGGGACTGGTGCGCGGCGAGCAGCTCACGCAGCTGGGTGACGTGGTCCGCGGAGAGCGCGTCCGCCACCATCTTGCCCAGCGCCACGAACGGGGTGTCGTAGGGGACCTCGAACACCGGAAGGTGGTGCGCATTGGCCGCCTCGATCAGCGCTGCAGGCACCTTCGCGTGGCTCAGCCCGGTACCGAAGCCGACGGCGAGTGCCCCGGCCCGGTGCGCGCTGTCCACGAAGGCGCGCTGGGCGGCGCCGGTGCGCTGCCGCAGCCCGGTGGTCAGCACCACCTCGCCGCCGCCGAGGAACGGAAACGGATCCTCGAGCTCGGTGACGGCGACCCACTGCAGGGGAGTCCGGGTGACCGGCGCCGTCCCGCAGGGACGAAGATCCAGTGCCGGAGCGTCCAGCAGGTCGGAAAGGTAAATCGGCATGGGGCAACTATAGGGCCGTGTTTTGGTCGGCTGCACAGTTGGACACATTAAGTCTTGTCCGGTCGCCCCTATGTGACGTGCGCTTCAGCCCTTAGTTTGGAGTACAGCCCCGGGCACGCGTCCGGGCATCCTCCTCCTGAAAGGACAGTGCGAGCCATGGCCCAGACGCTGCAGAACTTTATCAACGGAGAGTTTGTCCCGGCACGGGGAACCGACCAGCTGGAAATCATCAACCCGGTCAACGGCGAGGTGGTGGCCACCTCGCCGGTGTCGGTGCAGGCCGACGTCGACGCCGCCATGGACGCAGCAGCGGCCGCCTTCAAGACCTGGAAGCGGAGCACGCCGTCCGAGCGGCAGCTGATGCTGCTCAAGCTCGCAGATGCCCTGGAAGCCAACTCCGACGAACTGGTCGAAGCCCAGCACCGCAACACCGGGCAGGTCCGCTCCGTCATCGCAGCGGAAGAAGTGGCCGTCGGTGCCGACCAGCTCCGCTTCTTCGCCGGTGCCGCCCGACTGCTGGAAGGCAAGTCCGCCGGGGAATACATGGAGGGACACACCTCCTTCATCCGCCGCGAGCCGATCGGCGTCGTCGCGCAGGTTGCCCCCTGGAACTACCCGCTGCTGATGGCCATCTGGAAGATCGGCCCCGCGCTGGCCGCCGGCAATACCGTGGTGCTCAAGCCCTCCGACACCACGCCCGAATCCACCCTGGTCCTGGCCCGGCTCGCCGGGGAAATCTTCCCGGCCGGCGTCCTGAACATCGTCCTGGGCACCGGCGAAACCGGCGCCACGATGGTGGAGCACCCCACCCCGGGCCTGGTCTCGATCACCGGCTCCGTCCGCGCCGGCATCGCCGTGGCCTCCGGTGCCGCCAAGACGCTGAAGCGCGCGCACCTGGAGCTCGGCGGCAAGGCGCCCGCCGTGGTCTTCGCCGATGCTGATCTGCAGAAAACCGCCGAAGCCGTGGCCGAGTTCTCCTTCTTCAACGCCGGCCAGGACTGCACGGCCATCACCCGCGTGCTGGTCGAAGAATCCGCGCAGGATGACTTCGTCGCAGCCCTGGTGGCCCACACCAAGACACTGGAAACCGGCCACGAGGACGACGAAGCCAACTACTTCGGTCCGCTGAACAACATCAACCACTTCAACGCGGTCAACTCCGTGATCGACTCGCTGCCCGAGCACTGCACCATTGCAACCGGCGGCAAGCGGGCCGGCGCCAAGGGCTTCTTCTTCGAGCCCACTGTGATCACCGGAGCCCGCCAGGACGACGACGTGGTGCAGAAGGAAACCTTCGGCCCGGTCATCACGGTCCAGACCTTCACCACCGAGGCAGAAGCCGTGGAAATGGCCAACGACGTCGAATACGCCCTGGCGTCCAGCGTCTGGACCTCCAACCACGGCCGCGCCATGCGCCTGGCCCGGGACCTGGACTTCGGCGCCGTCTGGATCAACACGCACATCATGCTCACGGCCGAGATGCCCCACGGCGGCTTCAAGAGCTCCGGCTACGGCAAGGACCTCTCCATGTACGGCGTGGAGGACTACACGCGGATCAAGCACGTCATGACGGCCCTGGACGCCTGAGCAACCACTCACCAGCCAGCACAGCGCCGGCACCCGCGCCGGCACCGGCACGCCCCAACACCCCACCGCAGCACACGCAGCACCGTTCGAAAGGCACACCCCTATGAGCACCCAGACCGTTTCGCCGTCCTACCGGCTGGAACAAAAGCGCAACATCAACGGCGTATTTCCGGGCCCGAAGTCCGTTGCGCTGAACACCCGCCGGGCGGCCGTGGTGGCCAAGGGCGTGGCCTCCTCGGTTCCGGTCTACGTCTCAGACGCCGACGGCGGCATTGTGCTCGACGTCGACGGCAACTCCTTCATCGACCTGGGCGCCGGCATTGCCGTGACGTCAGTGGGCGCCTCGGACCCCGCCGTCGTCGAGGCGGTCAAGAACCAGGTGGAGCACTTCACCCACACCTGCTTCATGGTCACCCCGTATGAGGGCTACATTGCGCTGGCCGAAAAGCTCCACGAGGTCACCCCCGGCGACCACGAAAAGCGCACCGTGCTCTTCAACTCCGGCGCCGAGGCCGTGGAAAACGCGATCAAGATTGCCCGCTCCGCCACCGGCCGCGACGCCGTCGTCGCCTTTGACCACGCCTACCACGGCCGCACCAACCTCACCATGGGCCTGACCGCCAAGGCGATGCCGTACAAGACCGGCTTCGGCCCGTTTGCCTCCGAGATCTACCGGATGCCGATGAGCTACCCCTACCGTGAGGAAAACCCGGAGATCACCGGCACCGAAGCGGCCGAGCGCGTCATCCTGGCCATCGAAAAGCAGATCGGCGCCGACCAGACTGCCGCCATCCTGATCGAACCGATCCAGGGCGAGGGCGGCTTCATTGTCCCGGCCGAGGGCTTCCTGCCGCGGCTGGCCGAGTGGGCCAAGGCCAAGGGCATTGTCTTCATCGCCGACGAGGTCCAGTCCGGTTTCTGCCGCACCGGCGAATGGTTCGCCGTGCAGCACGAGGGCGTGGTTCCGGACATCCTGACCATGGCCAAGGGCATTGCCGGCGGCCTGCCGCTCTCCGCCGTCACCGGCCGCGCCGAACTGCTCGACGCCGTTCACCCGGGCGGCCTGGGCGGGACCTACGGCGGCAACCCGGTGGCCTGTGCCGCAGCGCTGGCCGCGATTTCCACCATGGAAACCCAGGACCTGTCCGGCCGTGCCCGCCGGATCGAGGAAACCACCGTTCCGCGCCTGCAGCGCCTGGCCGAGGACACCGGCGTGATCGGCGAGGTCCGCGGCCGCGGCGCCATGCTGGCGCTGGAATTCGTCAAGCCCGGAACCAAAACCCCGGATGCCGACATCACCAAGGCCGTCGCCGCGGCCTGCCTGGCCGAGGGAGTCATCATCCTGACCTGCGGCACCTACGGCAACGTGGTGCGGCTGCTGCCGCCGCTGGTCATCAGCGACGAACTGCTCTCCGACGCCCTGGACGTGCTGGAAGCGGCCGTCCGCGCGCAGCTCTGACGGAGCTTCGGGCGACCCTGACGGGGCTTTTGAGCGAGACCCGTTAGCGGGCTCAGGCGGGGCCGGATTCCAACGGGAGTCCGGCCCCGCCGGCCAAACCGGTGACCAGTGCCGACAGCCCGGCCTCGAAGGCGGCGTCGGCGGCCCGGCCGTCCGCACGCCCGGTCTGCAGTTCCACGGCCGCCGTGAAGCGCGGGCTGTCGGCGGCCAGGGCACCGGTGTCGAAAATGTCCTGCGGGGCCACGGCGTCGTACGCCGAGCCGTAAATGAAGGACTCCAGCGCCACGATGGCGGGCACAATCTGCGGCGTCGGCCAGCCCGCCCGCTGCAGGCCCTGCGTGACCGCTTCATACATGGCCAGGGTGCGCGGCGCCCCGCTCACCTGCAGTACGGCAATCACGGGAATCAGCGGTGTGTGCCGGGCAAATACGTCGCGGTAGGAGCGCGCCCACGCCCGCAACGCCTGGTCCCACGGCAGGTCAGCGAAACACGAGGTGTCCACGGAGGACATCACGAAGTCCTGCAGCCAGCGCAGCACCTCCTGTTTGGACTCCACATGGTTGTAGAGCGCCGACGGCGCCACCTCCAGCCGGCGGGCCAGGGCAGACATGGTCAGCGCGCCGTAGCCGCCGGCCTGGATGACTTCCAGGGCCGCGGCCACAATGCGTGCCTGCGACAGCACACGCTTCACCGGCCGTCCGGCGCCCCTGCGGCGCGGTTCGTCGCTGCTCATCTGCCGAGTTTCCTTCCGCGGTACCGGCCTTCATGGTGTCACACCGCCGTCATTTTCCGCCGACCGCTTCCACGCGGGAGTGACCCACGCTACAGTTCCTTCTAATAAATGAACACCATTCATTTAATGACTGGTGGCGGCCTTCCCGGCCGCAAGGAAAGGACACTGTGAAGACGCTGGAACGTGACGTTGTGATCATCGGAGCCGGACCTTCGGGGCTGAGCGCGGCCCGGAGGCTGAAGGCGGCAGGGCTGAGTGTTGCAGTCCTGGAGGCCCGCGACCGCGTGGGTGGACGGACCTGGACCGACACCATTGACGGCGCCATGCTGGAAATCGGCGGCCAGTGGATTTCCCCGGACCAGACCGTGCTGGAGTCCCTCGTCGAGGAGCTCGGCCTGGAGACCTTCGAGCGCTACCGCACCGGAGAGTCCGTATACATTGGCGCCGACGGCACCCGCCGCACCTACACCGGCGACATGTTCCCGGTCGGCGGGCAGACCGAAAAGGAAATGCTCCGGCTGATCGGCATCCTGGACACCCTGGCCGCTGAAACGGACCCGGCCGCGCCCTGGAAACACCCGCAGGCCCGCGAGCTGGACACCATCTCCTTCGCCCACTGGCTCCACGAACAGTCCAGCGATGAAGAGGCCTGCAACAACATCGGCCTGTTTGTCGCCGGCGGCATGCTTACCAAGCCGGCGCATGCATTCTCCACCCTGCAGGCAGTGCTGATGGCGGCGTCGGCCGGCTCCTTCTCGCATCTGGTGGATGAGGACTTCATCCTGGACCGGCGCGTGGCGGGCGGTATGCAGCAGGTCTCCGAGCGGATGGCCGCCGACCTGGGCGACGACGTCGTGCTCTCCAGCCCGGTGCGCTTCCTGCGCTGGCCGGGCGAGGACGGCACGGCGCACGACGGCGTCACCGCCGTTTCGGACTCCGTCACCGTCCGTGCCCGCTTTGCTGTCATGGCCGTGCCGCCGAACCTGTACTCGCGGGTGTCCTTCGACCCGCCGCTGCCGCGCCGCCAGCACCAGATGCACCAGCACCAGTCGCTCGGGCTCGTGATCAAGGTCCATGCCGTCTACGCCACCCCGTTCTGGCGGGACAAGGGCCTGTCCGGCACCTGCTTCGGCGCCGGGGAACTGGTGCAGGAGGTCTACGACAACACCAACCACGAGGACCCCCGCGGCACCCTCGTCGGTTTCGTCTCCGATGAAAAGGCGGACGCCATGTTCAAACTCTCCGCCGAAGACCGCAAGCAGGCCATTCTCGGCTCGGTCGCTGCTTTCCTGGGCGAGGAGGCGCTCACGCCGGAGGTCTACTACGAATCCGACTGGGGCTCCGAGGAATGGACCCGCGGTGCCTATGCCGCCAGCTACGACCTCGGTGGCCTGCACCGCTACGGGCCGGACCAGCTGGCTCCCGTGGGACCCATCTACTGGTCCTGCTCAGACCTGGCCGCCGAGGGGTACCAGCATGTGGACGGAGCAGTCCGGATCGGACTGCTCACCGCGGACCGCATCCTCGAGGTTGCCACCGCAGGCCCCGCAGGCGTTTCCGCCGCAGGCCTTTCCACCGTGCCCGGCCAGGGCTGAAGGGAGATCCCCATGCGCTACGTCGTCGGGTACACCGCCACTGAACGGGGCCGGGATGCGGTGAACCTGGCTGCGGTCATTGCCCGCACCCAGGGCGCCGAGCTGGACCTGGTCATGGTTGACCCGGAGCATTCGCCCTACACCGTTGTGTATCCGCCCGAAAGCGGTTACCGCGACCTGCTCGAAGAACAGCTGGAAACCTGGCTCCGGGAGGGCCTGGATCTGGTGCCCGGCAGCGTGCCTGCGGCCGGGCACATCCGGAACGCCGACTCCGATGCGCATGGGCTGATCGATGCAGCCGAAGAGCTGGGTGCCGGCCTGATTGTGGTCGGGGCGGCCAGCAACGGGATTTTCAAGCGCTTCACCATCGGCAGCGTTGCCAACGCGCTGCTGCACGCCGCGCCGGTGCCCGTGGCCCTGGCTCCGCACGGCTACAGCCGCACCGCCCCGCTGACGCGGATCACCTGCGCGGTGGGCAACCGGCGCGGCGCCAACGACGTGCTGGAAGCGGCCGTGGATACCGCCGCGCGCAGCGGACTGCCGCTGCGGCTGGTGTCGCTGGTCGCGCTGGACGCACCCTCACGGGATGAGAATGCGGTCACGGAGGCCCGCATGCACGCGGACGACCGCCTGGCCCGCGCCCAGCAGCTGGCGGCCGGACGCTGTCCGGTCACCGCCGTCGTCGTACAGGGCCGGACGATCGAAAACGCCATCGATGAGCTGGAGTTCGACGACGGCGAAGTCATGCTCATCGGCTCCAGCCGGCTCGCCGGGAACAACCGGCTCTTCCTGGGCGCCACCGCCAGCAAGATCCTGCGCAGCCTGCCCGTCCCCATGGTGGTGGTGCCCCGGAACTTCCGCGGCAGTACTACCGGCACCGCACCCAGCCAGAGCGAGGTAACCGAATGAGTTCCAACGAAGTGACGGCCTCCCGGGAAGGGGAGTCCGGCGGAATCACCCGCAAGGGACTGAAATCCGGCAGTGTCGGCCTGCTGGGCGCCGTCGTCATCGGTGTTTCCTGCATCGCGCCGGCCTATACGCTCACCGCCGGGCTGGGCCCCACCGTCTCGGAGGTGGGCGTACAGCTGCCAGCGATCTTCCTGGTCGGGTTCATTCCGATGATCCTGGTGGCGCTGGGCTACCGGGAACTGAACAACGCCATGCCGGACTCCGGGACCTCCTTCACCTGGGCCACCCGGGCCTTCGGGCCGTGGGTGGGCTGGATGGGAGGCTGGGGGTTGATCGCGGCCACCATCATTGTGCTCTCGAACCTGGCGGCGGTGGCGGTGGATTTCTTCTACCTGATGCTGGCCCAGGTCACCGGCAATGACGCCCTGGCCGAGCTGACCACCAACCTGCCGCTGAACATCCTCACCACGTGCGTGTTCATCGCCGGTGCCTGCTGGATTTCCTACCGCGGCCTGGAAACCACCAAGGTCTTCCAGTACGTCCTGGTCGGTTTCCAGCTGCTGGTGCTGGGCTGGTTCTCCGTGGCCGCCTTCATCCATGTCGGAGCCGGAACCGCCTTTGATGCCACCCCGATCACCGCGGAATGGTTCAACCCCTTCGCCGTGGAGTCCTTCTCCAGCTTCGCCGCCGGCGTCTCGCTCTCGATCTTTGTGTACTGGGGCTGGGACGTCACCCTGACCATGAACGAGGAAACCAGGAACCCGGACAAGACCCCGGGCCGGGCCGCCACGCTCACGGTGTTCGTGATCGTTGCCGTCTACATGGTGGTGGCGCTCGCGGTGCTCTCCTATGCCGGTGTGGGGGAGGGCGAACTCGGGGCCGGAAACCCTGACAACCAGGAGAGCATCTTCGCCGTCCTGGCCGGGCCGGTCATGGGGCCGTTCGCAATCCTGATGTCACTGTCCATCCTCAGCAGCTCGGCCGCCTCGCTGCAGTCCACCTTCGTCTCGCCCGCGCGCACCCTGCTGGCCATGGGCCACTACCGGGCGCTGCCCCGGCGCTTTGGCAGCATCAGCCCGGTGCACAAGTCGCCGGGCTACGCCACCGTGGCCTCGGCCATTGCCGCGGCAGGCTTCTATACCGTCACGCGGCTGCTGTCCGAGAACGCCCTCTGGGACACCATCACCGCCTTGGGCCTGATGATCTGCTTCTACTACGGCATCACCGCCCTGGCCTGCGTCTGGTTCTTCCGGGCCGAGGCTTTCAGCTCCGCCCGCAACTTCGCGCTCAAGTTCCTGGCACCGCTGCTGGGGGCCGTGATCCTGCTGGTCATGTTCCTCAAGACCGCCGTGGACTCGATGGACCCCGACTACGGCTCGGGATCATCGATTGGCGGAGTGGGGCTGGTCTTCATTCTCGGCACCGGCGTGATCCTGCTCGGGGCCGTCTTGATGCTGCTGATGTACCGCAGGAACCCGGGCTATTTCCGGGGTGAAACCCTGCGCCGCGGGGTGGCGGCAGGGGGCGGCGGGGAGTAACCGTCGAGAAATTGGTTGAGTAGTTGTCGATCAGGCGAAGGGCGGGCTCCCGGGGGTCCCGAAGTTCCTGCCCAGGGGGCGCGAGGACGTCCGGGGGCGGGTGCGGTTGTGGAAAATGCGGCCGCGCCCGCGTGTCTCGTTTGTGATTTATGTTACTGATGTTATTAGAGGGGCTGTTGTTCATTTACGTGTCCTGAGGTAAGTTCTCCTCGTTGCCCCGTGACTTTCTCGTTGGGCACCGCGGTTCTGTGGGGGAGCTGCGCATGGTCTGGCTTCGGTGTGTCTGCGCACTGGGTCTCGAGGCAAAAGGATTAAACATGCGGGTAAAAAAACTGGTGGGGGTCTTCGTTGCCCTGGCCATCACGCTTATGACGGCGGTGATAGCGGTTCCCTCCGCTGCAGCAAGCGCCGCCGACGAACAGTTCGCCAACCGGCTGTACGTGCTGATCAATGACTACCGGCAGCAGCATGGCCTGGCGCCGCTGCGGCTGGATCCCCAGATGAGCGCCGACTCGCAAAGCTGGACCCAGCAGTCGGCGGACATCGCCAACACCGCCGGCGCCGGCGAGTTCCAGCACAGCCCGGGCTCCTACGCGTTCCACGAGAACATCGTCTGGAACATGAGTGCCGACTCGGCGTTCCAGTCCTGGGTTAATTCGGCTCCTCACCGGGCCAATATGCTCATTACAGGAGCCACCGATGTCGGTATCGGCGCCGTCGAGCTGACCGCGGGACCGAACCGCGGCACCTTCCTCGCCACGGCGCAGTTCGGCTGGTCGAAGGCTCCGGCTGACGCAGCGGCACAGGCCGCCACCCTTGAAGCACAGCGTGTTGCTGCTGAGAAGGCTGCTGCCGAGCAGAAGGCTGCTGCCGATAAGGCTGCTGCTGACAAGGCCATCGCTGACAAGGCTGCCGCTGACAAGGCTGCGGCCGAGAAGGCTGCTGCGGACAAGGCTGCGGCCGAGAAGGCCGCTGCGGACAAGGCTGCGGCCGAGAAGGCCGCTGTGGATAAGGCTGCTGCCGACGCCGCAAACGTTGCCGCCCCCGCAGCCGAGGAACCTGCCGCCCCCGAGCCGGTCCAGAACGAAACGGAGCAGGACAAGGCAGCAAAGGATCAGGCAGCCCAGGAGGCGGCACTGAAAGCTGCCAACGAAGCTGCCGCCGTCAAGGCAACCGAAGACGAAGCAGCACGGCAGGCCGAATTGAAGGTGGCTGCGGATGCTGCTGTCGCCGAGCAGCTTGCCGCGGAGCAGGCAGCAGCTGAAGCTGCGGCAGCCGAGACCGCCGCAGTTGAAGCCGCAGCAGCGCAGGCCGCGGAAGCCGAAGCCGTGGAAGCCGAAGCCGCTGCCCAGGCTGCAGCCAGCAAGCCTGCTGCTTCACGAGGGATCAGCCGGGGGCTGCAAAACCCGGTATCCGTCCTCTCATCGCTGGATCAGGTGGTGCTCGGGGACGAGTCGCTGCTCACCAGTGCGGCACGAGGAACCGTCATGGCCACAGCTGCCGGCAGCCAGTTGCGCATCTCCGGGGCCAAGCCGGGTTCCGCCGTCGACGCCGTCATTCCGTCCGCGGGGGTAAACCTCGGAACGGTGAGCGCGGATGCCAAGGGCGAACTCAAGCTTTCGGTTCCGCCGGTGCTTGCTGCCGGTGAGCACAAAGTCGCGCTGTTTACCGACGGCGGGCTGACCGGCTGGGCGTCCTTCACTGTGGAGCCGGCGGTTACCGTCCTGGCGGCGCAGTCGGTGCAGGCAGGATCCGGTGCCGAACTGGCAGTTACCGGTCTCAACCCGGCTCAGATCGCCATCGGCGGCATCGGTGCGCTCATGGCCCTGATCGGCGCTGTGGCGTTGATCGCCGTCCAGCGCCAGCGCACCATCTCGGCCCGCTAGAGAGCCGGTAAGCCCTCCTGTACCGGAGGACCTGTACCAACGAAGCCCCGCCCTCCCAATCCGGGAGAGCGGGGCTTTGTTGTGGTCTGTTCATGCCAGCGCCGAGTGTTGGGATCACGCCCGTTGCCCGCATCCATTGTCGAGATATTGCCAGTTCCCGGCGCTGATAACGGCGTCATCCCGACACTGGGCGAAGGAAAGCGGCGTCTTCCCCACACTCGGTGTCTTTGAGGTCTTTGAGCATGATCACCGCAATCATCGGCCCGACCACCGGCCCTAAATGCCCGACCAGCAACAAGGCCCGACCAGCAGCGCCAGGCTCCGGGCCCGACGCCCCGCCTTAGCCCGCAGCGGCCGCCGCGCGGAGGATCCGGTTCCGGCGCGGACCGCCCATCATGTCGATCGTCAGGATGACCAGCGCGAGCCACACCAGCCCGAAGCCGGCCCAGCGCTCCGGCGGCATGGTCTCGTTGAAGATGGTCAAGGCCACGACAAACTGCAGCGTGGGAGCCAGATACTGCAGCATGCCCACCGTGGAAAGCGGCAACCGCCGGGCAGCGGCACCGAAGAAGATCAGCGGAATGGCGGTGGCGATGCCGGAGAAGGCCAGCAGCCAGAAATGCGCGGGTCCGTTGGAGAGGATCGTCGCCGACCCCGTCAGGACGAGCCACACCAGCACGCCCACGGCAACCGGGGTCAGGACCGCCGTCTCGATGGTGAGGCTGGAAATGGCATCGACCCTGCCGCCCACCCCCTTCTTGACGAGCCCGTAGAGACCGAAGGAAAACGCCAGGATCAGCGCCACCCATGGCACGGTTCCGTACGCCAGACCCAGGACCAGGACGGCAACAAATCCCACGCCCATGGCCACCCACTGCAGCGGCCGCAGCTTCTCCTTCAGCACGATCACGCCAAGCAGCACGGACACCAGCGGATTGATGAAGTAACCCAGCGCCGCCTCCACGGCATGCCCGTTCAGCACGGCCCAGGAAAAGGTCAGCCAGTTGGCCGCGATCAGGACCGCGGCAAGGGCCAGGGTGCCGACCAGCCTGCGGTCACGCGCGGCAGTGGCCGTGGCCTCCCAGGACTTCATCACCGTCAGCAGCACACCGCAAAAGACAAGCGAGAAGACGATCCGCGCGGCGACAATCTCCACCGGTCCGGCGGGCACCAGGACCAGGAAGTACAGGGGCAGCAGTCCCCAGATGGCGTAGGCGCCGATGCCGAACAAGATGCCGGGCGTATTCGAGGCCGGGCCGGGTGCAGCCGGGGACGACGACGGCGTGGGCCGTCCCGGTGACGACGTCGCCGAGGACGCGGGCGGGAGTGGGGGTGCGGAGCGCTGAGCGCCTATTCCGTCGGATGCAGACACGTGAGCGACAACATACGGGCCGCGCCGGGTATTCCCAAAGAGGGCTGCGGGCACCGTCCGCTAACAGCGGAGACCGCCGCCGGGCCCGAGGGGACGGGGCGGCAGCCGGCAGCACGGCCCCGTCGGGGAACATGACTGCGGAACCGTTTAGACGCCGTCGTGCCCGGCATTTAGAATAGGAAACTGTGCGTTATTCCGCACGAGGTTTTCCCCGAGACGAAGGACTATCAGTGTCTAATTCAGCCGCGGACCGGTCGCAGCGCCCCATGCGAGTCGCCATTATCGGCGCTGGCCCTGCCGGTGTTTATGCCGCAGATATCCTTACCAAAGCTGAACGGGATTTCGAGGTCAGCATCGACCTCTTCGACAAGTACCCGGCGCCGTACGGCCTGATCCGCTACGGCGTGGCTCCTGACCACCCGCGGATCAAGGGCATCGTCAACGCCCTGCACAAGGTCATGGACCGCGGCGACATCCGTTTCCTGGGGAACGTCCACTACGGCAAGGACCTGACCCTCACCGATTTCCGGCATTTCTACGATGCCATCATCTTCGCCACCGGGGCCATCAAGGATGCGGACATGAGCATTCCCGGTGTGGAGCTTGAAGGCTCCTTCGGCGGCGCTGACTTTGTCTCCTGGTACGACGGACACCCCGATGTGCCGCGCGAGTGGCCGCTGGATGCCAAGGAAGTTGCCGTGATCGGCAACGGCAACGTGGCCCTGGACGTGGCCCGCATCCTCTCCAAGCACGCCGACGACCTGCTGACCACCGAGATTCCGGACAACGTTTACGAGGGACTGAAGAAGTCGCCCGTCACCGACGTGCATATCTTCGGCCGCCGCGGCCCGGCGCAGGTGAAGTTCACTCCGCTGGAACTGCGCGAGCTCTCGCACTCGCGCGACGTGGACATTGTGCTCTACCCCGAGGACTTTGAATTCGACGAGGGCTCCGACGAGCAGATCCGCTCCAACAACCAGACCAAGACCATGGTCAACACCCTGACCAACTGGCTGGTCGAGGAGCAGGACACCGGCGCCTCCCGCCGCCTGCACCTGCACTTCCTGCACAGCCCGGTGGAGATCTACGAGGACCCGGCCAATCCCGGCAAGGTCGGCGGCATGAAGTTTGAGCGCAACGAGCTTGACGGCACCGGCAACGCCCGCGGCACCGGCGAAATCGTCGACTACCCGGTCCAGGCCGTGTACCGCGCCATCGGCTACTTCGGCTCCGAGCTTCCGGAAGTGGGCTTCGACTCCCGCCGCGGCGTGATCCCGAACGACGGCGGCCGCGTCATCGACGAGTCCGGGACCCCGGTTCCGGGCATCTACACCACCGGCTGGATCAAGCGCGGACCCGTGGGCCTGATCGGCCACACCAAGGGCGACGCGCTGGAGACCATCGGCTTCCTGCTCGAGGACCGGCTGGGCCTGCCGGCCGCCGAGGAGCCGGATGAGGATGCCATCATCAAGCTGCTCGAGGACCGCGGCGTCGAATACACCACGTGGGAGGGCTGGCTGAAGCTGGACGCCTACGAAAAGAGCCTGGGCGCCTCCTACGTGCACCCGGATCCGGCGACCGGTGAACTCGTGCGCGAGCGCGTGAAGGTTGTCGACCGCGAGGAAATGATCCGGGTCGCCCGCGGCCAGTAAAGCCTGGCGACCCGTCTCAGCCGACGCCCGACGCCGGGCCGTTAGGGCCCGGCGCTAAGCGCTCTCCCTCAACAGCTCCGCAAGGTGGCTGGCCACAGCGCTCCGGAACCCCGGATGACCGGCCACGGCGGGCGGGAACACCGTGTCCAGCCCGAACATCCGGTCGGCGAGCCCGCCCGCCGGTCCGCGTGCGGTGTCGGTGAGCACCCCGGCGATCGGATCATCCAGCGGCAGCTCGTGTCCGTAGCTGTCCCGGCCCAGGAACACGTAGGCCATCCAGCCGGCAACAAGCCGGGCGACGGCGTCGGGAACCACCCCTTGTTCCAGCAGATCCGCAGCAGTTCCCAGCGCCCGGATGGGTAGTTTTTCGGAACCGTCCATGGCGACCTGCACGGTGGTGTGTCCCAGCGCCGGGTTCCTGAAGCGGGCCAGGATGGACTCGGCATACTCGGCCAGATCCAGTCCGGCGGGTGGAACCAGGGTCCGCATCGCTTCGCCCTGCAGCGCCGCGGCGGCATCGGCCAGCTCCGGATCCGCGGCGGCCTCCGCGATGGTCCGGTGGCCCTTCAGCGCACCCAGGTACGCCAGCAGGGAATGCGTACCGTTGAGCAGCCGCAGTTTGGCGGTTTCAAAGGGCGCAACATCGGCCGTGATGGTGGCCCCGGCCTGCTCCCAGGCGGGGCGGGCAGCGGTGAACGCATCCTCCAGGACCCATTGCCCGAAGGGCTCAGCGACCACCAGCCCTTCGTCCCACAGGCCCAGCAGCTCCGCGGCCCGGCGCCGGTCCGCATCGGTAGTTGCCGGAACAATGCGGTCCACCATGGTGGAGGGGAAGCCGACGGCGTCACCCACCCAGTCAGCGAAGCCCCCGCCGGCAGCGGCGGCGAACTCCGTGACCAGCGTGCGGGTCAGGGCCCCGTTCTTGCTCAGGTTGTCACACGACATTACGGACAGTGGCGCCCCGTGGGCCCGGTAACGGGCAAACAATCCGCGCGTCAGCAGGCCCAGCGGTGTCCGGGCCGGTTCAGCAGGGGCCCCTGCCCCGGAACGTGCCTCCGTTTTCAGGGCTGCCAGGTCAGCCGCGACATCCGGATCGCTTCGGTGCAGGTGTCCGGCGGCGTCGCGCCGGTATCCCTTTTCCGTGATGGTCAGCGACGCCACCGACGTTCCGGCGGCGGCCAGCGTGCGGATCACCAGCGGGGTATCCCGCCCCGGTGACACCGCCGACCGGATCGATCCGATAACCCGCAGCGACGATGCCCGGCCCTTGGTGAGAACGGAATACAGCCCGTCCTGCGGAGCCAGCGCATCGGCGACCCGGGCCGACCGCCCGGTCACCCCCAGGATGCCCCACCCTGTATCGCCGGTGAGCGAGGACGCGTCCTCGGTGAACACCGCCTGGTGCGCACGGTGGAACGCCCCCAGTCCGAAGTGCACGACGCCGATCTCCAGTCCGCGTGGATCCACGCCCGGAGCCGAGGCGGCCCCCGGCCCCAGCTTCTCCAGCGCTGCCAGGCTGAGCCGCTCCAGGGTCCGGAGCCCCGCAGCCGCCTCCGTCTCCCCGCCCGGCAGCGACGGATCAGTCGACATCTTCACGGACCTGCGACACCAGCTGGGTGGGATTGACGAACCGCAGCGCAATGACCAGCATCACCATCATCATCAGCATGTAGATCACAGCCATGGCATCCACCGACTGCTGGGCGCGGATCCCGGCCCCGGTCATCGCGGTGAACAGTGCCACCACGAGGGTGTCGGACCGCGAATCGGAGGTCAGGAAGGTGAGCTCAAACATGCCCACGGTCCGGACCAGCACCAGCACGGCTGCGGCGAGGATCCCGGGAACCAGCAGGGGAGCCAGGATCCTGGTGAACAGCCGCGTCATGTTCGCCCCGCACATCCGGGCAGCCGACTCGATGGACGGGTTGATCTGCTCGATGAAGGGGGTCATGGTCAGGATGACAAAGGGCACCGACGGCACCAGGTTGGCCAGGATGACGCCGGTCAGGCCCGGTGCCAGGTGGTAATAGGTCAGCAGGGTGGCCAGCGGGATGCCGTAGGTGATGGGCGGCATCATGATCGGCAGCAGGAACACGAGCATCACCAGCGGTTTGCCGGGGAAGTTGCGCCGGGCCAGGACGTAGGAGGCCGGCGCACCGATGAGGACGGAGATGCCGACGACGGCGACCGCCACGATC
Source organism: Arthrobacter jiangjiafuii (assembly GCF_018622995.1). Taxonomy (NCBI): domain Bacteria; kingdom Bacillati; phylum Actinomycetota; class Actinomycetes; order Micrococcales; family Micrococcaceae; genus Arthrobacter; species Arthrobacter jiangjiafuii. The sequence continues at coordinate 3,012,843 of NZ_CP076022.1, read as the reverse complement.
AGCGTGGTGCTGACCACCTGGCTGAGGTCGTACTCGCGCCAGGCTTCGCCGTACCAGGAGGTGGTGTAACTGGACGGCAGCCAGGTATCGAACCACTGCCCGGCAAAGGAATTGACCAGCACCGAGGAGACCACGCCCAGCAGCAGGATCAGGAACAGCGCCATGCCGCCCCAGACCAGGAACGTTCCCGGAGTGGCTTTCAGTGCCCGGCGCGGAGGACGGCCGGGCGCCGTCGTCGCATCCCTGGTCTTGAGAGTTGCAGTGCTCATCAGCCCTTACCTCCGGTAGTTCCCTTGTACATCCGGGACCGCCACAGCAGCACCAGGATGATGACTAGCAGCTCCACGGCACCCATGACAATGGCTGCGGCAGAGGCCAGGGGATAGTCGAACTGCTGTCCCCAGGCGTTGTACGCGACGTAGGCGATAACCCGGGTGGAACCCGAGGGATCACCGACCAGGATGGCCGATGGAAAGACGCTGAACGCGAGCACGAAGGTCAGGCAGAACGTGATCGCCAGCCCCGGGGCCAGCAGCGGCAGGGTGATCTTCCGGAACCGCTGCTTCCAGTCGGCGCCCAGGGTCTGCGCCGCTGCCTCCAGCGACGGATCGATCCCGGAGAGATAGGAGAGGATGAGCAGGAACGCGAAGGGGAACCCCGAAATGATCAGCGACCAGAGCACGCCCCAGTAGTTCTGGACCAGATCCAGCGGACCGACGCCGAGTACCTCCAGGAACCGGTTGAGCCAGCCCCGCTGTCCGAAGAAGTTGAGCAGGCCTTCGGCGGTCAGCACGGTGCCCAGGGTGATCGGCACCACGAGCACCGTGGTCAGTGCCCGTTTCCCGCGGAACTTGCCCCGCATCTTGTAGGCGATGGGGATGGACGCGGCCACATTGAACACCGCGGCCGGAACGGCAAGCTTGAGCGTGATCCAGATGGATTCCAGTCCGCGCATCGACGGATCGGTGAAGAACTTGATGTACGCACCGAACAGTCCGCCTTCCTTCGGCTGGAAGGACAGGCCAAGCCCGTACATGAACGGATACACGAACAGCACCAGCGCGAACAGCAGCGCCGGTACCAGCAGCAGGAGCAGGCGGTCGATGCCGCGCTCGGCGAGCCGGTGGGACAGGGCAGGCCGTGACGTCGGTTCCCGCCGCCTGGGTTTTGCCGCCTTCCCCGTGCCCACGGTCACGGCGCCACGCCCTGCAGCTGGCGGTCCGGGGCGGGGCTCTCCAACGACTCGGGGAACACCAGGACCCGCTGGTGCGGGGCGGACACGGTGATCCGCTCTCCGGGCGCCGGTGCCAGCGGCGAGCGGATATGCAGCGCCTGCCCGCCGTCGGTGCGCACTTCCACCGCGAACTCGCGGCCCTGGTATTCCACCACCTCCACTGTTGCCTCCAGCGCGGTGCTGCCCGCGGCGGGTGTGCCGGGTTCGGCAATGCTGAAGTCCTCCGGCCGCAGTCCCACCTTGACCTTGTCGCCGGCGGCCATTGGCTGCTTCGCGGATCCGGTCATGGTGGTTCCCGCCACCGAGACCGTCACCGAGGTCCCGCTGACGCGTTCGACGACGCCGTCGAGCAGGTTCCGGTAGCCCATGAAGTCCGCCACATGCCAGTTCACCGGCTGCTCGTGCAGGTCCTGCGGGGTCCCCACCTGCTGCACCTCGCCCTGCCGCAGGACCACGAGCCGGTCCGCCAGGGACAGGGCTTCCTCCTGGTCGTGCGTGACGTAGATGGTGGTCAGCCCCAGGGACTGGTGCAGCCGCCGGATCTCGGTCCGCATTTCCAGCCGCAGCTTGGCGTCCAGGTTGGACAGCGGCTCGTCCATCAGCACCAGCGGCGGGCGCAGGACCACGGCGCGCGCAATGGCGACGCGCTGCTGCTGGCCGCCGGACATCTGGCCGGGCAGCTTCTTGGCATGCGGTCCCAGCTGGACCAGTTCAATGGCTTCGGCCACGCGCGCCTTCAGCTCGGTCCGGGGAACATTGCGCATTTCCAGGCCGAAGGCAATGTTCTTCTCCACCGACAGATGCGGAAAGAGCGCGTAGTTCTGGAAGACCATGCCGAAGCCGCGCTTTTCCGGCGGCAGGCCGTCAATCTGCCGGCCGTCCATCAGGATCCGCCCTCCGGTGAGGGGGAGGAGCCCGGCCAGGCAGTTCAGTGCCGTGGACTTGCCGCAGCCCGACGGCCCCAGCAGGGCAATGAACTCCCCGCTGCGGATGGTCAGGTTCAGGTCGGTCAGGGCTGCCTGGCCGCCGAAATTGCGGGCCACATGGTCCAGCGCCAGTTCATCGAAGCGGGTTGCCTGAATGCTCATTTCTTTTCTTCAATCTTTCCGCTCGCCACTTCGGTGTCCCAGGTGTTGAACGCGGTGACGAGGTCCTCTGCACTGATGGGGGTTGCCTTGGGATTGTCCTCGATCAAGGCGTCGTATTCGGGCCGGCCGAACTTGGTGATGATGTCCTGGCTGGACTGCGGGGCCATGTCCAGCGTGACGTCCTCAACTGCGGGGCCGGGGTAGAAGTAGCCGGAGTCGTAGGTCTTGGCCTGCTGCTCCGGGCTCAGCGCGTACTGCAGAACCGCCAGGATCGCCGACATGGTGTCCTCGGAGACGCCCTTGGGTACGACGGCGTACTGGGCATCGGTGACCCAGGTGAACCCCTCCAGGGCCTGGACCTTGAAATTGGCGGGAACCTGTTCCAGGGCGCGGGGGTTGATGTCCCAGCCGGTGGTGGTCATGGCCATGTCCCAGGTGCCGTTCTTGAGGTTGTTCATGGTGACGCCGGTTCCCGTGGGATACGAGGAGATGTTCTGGTTCAGCTGCTTGAGGTAGTCCCAGGTCTTGGCCCAGCCGGCCTCGGGATCCTTCGGGTCGGAGTCGCCGAGAATGTACGGCAGGCCCATCAGGAAGGTGCGGCCCGGCCCGGAGTTGGCCGGTCGGGCGTAGCCGAACTTGCCGGGGTTCTCCTGCGTCCAGGCCAGCAGTTCCTCGGCCGTGGTGGGCGGGTTGGGCACCTTGTCTGGGTTGTATTCCAGCAGCGGACCCGAGGGGTAGTAGGTCAGGGCGACGCCCTTGTCCTGGGCGAGCTTCTGCATTTCCGCTGCCGGCTCCTGATAGTTCTCCATATTGGAGAGCCGGTCTGAGAAGTCAGCGGCAATGGGAACGAAGAGGTCCTCGCTGATCCCGGCGGACAGTCCATCGGTGCCGGTGAGCACCAGGTCGATCTGGAGGTTTCCTGCCTGCTGCTGGGCCTTGAGCTTGCCGGCCATGTCCGGTGCCCCCGCCGTCTCCCAGGTGACCTCGGAAATGATGTCCGGGTTTTCCTTGGCGAAGGAGTCGAAAATGTCACCGGTCAGCTGTTTGTTGCCGGCCACGTCGAGAATGTTGAGGGTGACGGCTTCCGAGGGCTTGTCCGGCACGTCGCCGGTGGCCAGCGGCGTGCTGGCAGCATCGCTTCCCGGAGCCCCGCAACCGGCGGCGAGCACCGCGGCCGCCGCGAAGACTGAAACCATCTGCATTTTCTTAGTGATGCGCATTGCTTGACCTTTCATTGGGTCCGGCTTCTTCGCGGGACGTGAGGGGCACTGCTGAACGCGGAACGGAAGTGGAGGAGCGGACAATCAGCTGCACCGGAAGGGCTTCGGGTTCAAGCCGGGGGTTCTCCGGGCGGATGCCGTCGATCAGTGCATTGACGGCGGCCGTCCCCACTTTTCGCAGCGGGGCACGGACGGTGGTGAGCGCGGGTGAAACGAGGGTGGCGGCATTGACGTCGTCGATCCCGACCACGCTCATATCCCGGGGAACCTGGATTCCCCTGGCCTGGAGCCGGGAGAGGATGCCCAGGGCCATGAGGTCGTTGTAGGCCAGCACGGCGCTGGCACCGGTGGCGACGGCGAGGTCCGCCGCTGACTGTCCGCCTCCGAAGACCGGGGTGAAGGAACCGATTTCGATGACTTCCAGTCCGGGCAGGTCGGTCAGGGCCGTATGGATGCCGTGCCGGCGCTGCCCGTCGGACCAGGAAGTGGCCGGGCCGCCTGCGTACGCGACGCAGCGGTGGCCCAGCGCGTACAGATGGCCCAGTGCCTGGCGGACAATTTCGGCGTCATCCACCGTGATGCTCTCAACCTCCGGCAGCCGGCGGTTGATCAGCACGGTGGTGGTGCCTTCGGTGATGTCTGCCAGTTCCTCGTCGGACATGCGGGGGGAACAGAGAATCAACCCGTCCACCTGGCTGGCGAGCTTCCGGACCAGTTCGATTTCCGAGCGGACGTCTTCGTCGGAGTCCGCGACGAACACTGCATATCCCTCGCGCAGTGCCCGGCCCTGCACTCCCTTGGTCACCGAGGCGAAGTACGGGTTCTCCAGGTCCGGCACCACCAGACCGAAATTGTTGGTTCGTCCGGTAATGAGGCCGCGGGCCGAATTGTTGGGGGTGTAACCCAGCTGCTGTGCGGCGTCGAGGATCCTCTGGCGGGTCACGGGAGCCACCAGGTCGGAGGCCGAAAGGGCCCGGGACACGGTGGACGCCGAGACGCTCGCGAGCCTTGCCACGTCCCGCACAGTAACCGCACCAGCCATCGGGTAACCCGCCTAACTTCATTGTCAGTGACACCTGGGGTGTGGCGTCCATCACAGAGTGCAATCGTTTGCAGGACGTGTCAAGAGCGTTTCGTACTTCATTTTTACTTCGCCAGAAAACCAGTTAAAGCCCCTTGTTTTATTCAGATCTGGGGCACATATTGGACGGCAGACCCTTTTGCAGGACTAGGCATTTCTGTTTCAACGAAAGAGGCAAGCTGTGACCGAAGACGCAAACAGCTGGACACTGGACCCCGACCGGGCGCTGCCAGCCGAACCCACGGCCCGCGCCGTGGCGCGGGAAATCTACGCCGCCAGCGGGGCGCTGCCGATCGTGTCCATGCACGGCCACGTGGACGTGGATCTGTTCCTGGACAACCAGCCCTTTGCCAACGCCAGCGAGCTGCTGGTGATCCCCGATCACTACTTGGTCCGGATGCTGGTATCCCAGGGCATGACGCCGGCGGATCTGGGCGTCCAGACCCGCGACGGCACGCCGTTCGAGACCGATCCGCGGGAGATCTGGCGCCGCTTCTGCCAGAACTGGAAGCTGTTTCGGGGTACCCCCACCCGCTACTGGCTGGAACATGAATTCGCCGTCGTGTTCGGCGCCCCGGCTCCGCCGTCGGCGCAGAACGCCGATGAACTCTACGACTTCTTCCTCGAAACCCTGGCCCGGGACGAGTTCCGGCCCAGGGCGCTCCTGGACCGCTTCAACGTTGAAGTGCTGGCCACCACTGACTCCGCCCTGTCGGACCTGGCCGCCCACCGCAAACTGGCAGAGCTCGATGGCGGGCAGCGGATTGTCCCCACCTTCCGGCCTGACAGCCTGCTGCAGATCAACCACCGGTCCTGGGCGGACGACGTCGCCAGGCTCTCGGAGGTCTCTGGCATCGACGCCGGGGACTTCGATTCCTTCCTGCAGGCACTGCGGCAGCGCCGCGACGTGTTTATCGCCGCCGGGGCACGCGCAACCGACCACGGCCACCTGAGCGCCGACACCACGGAGCTGGAACCGTCACAGGCCCGGCGGATCTACGCGGCCGCGCTTCGCGGCGAAGCCGACGACGCCGACGCAGCGGCCTTTGCCGGCGGAATGCTCTTCGAGATGGCGCGGATGTCTGCCGAGGACGGCCTGGTGATGCAGCTGCATCCGGGGGTGCTGCGCAACCACAACTCCGCCGTCCGGCAGCGGTACGGCGCCGACGCAGGCTTCGACATCCCCGTCCAGATCGAGTTCACCCGTGCGCTGCAGCCGCTGCTGAACAGTTTCGGCATGAATCCGGACTTCCGCATGATTGCCTTCACCACCGACGAAACGGTGTACTCCCGCGAACTTGCTCCGCTGGCCGGCGCCTACCCGGCGCTGCGCCTTGGTGCGCCCTGGTGGTTCCTGGACAGCCCGGAACAGATGCGCCGGTTCCGGGAATCGGCGGTGGAGACCGCCGGCTTCTACAACACCAGCGGCTTCGTCGATGACACCCGCGCCCTGGCCTCCATCCCGGCCCGCCACGACCTCTCCCGCCGGGTCGACGCCGGCTTCCTGGCACGGCTGGTTACCGAAGGCAGGCTGGATCTGGCCGAAGCCGTGGAAACCGCCGTCGACCTCGCCTACAACCTTCCGCTGCTCGCCTACGCACAGCGCGCCTGACCCCACTGAACCGAAAGCCCGCTGAACCCAAGCCCCCACTGCATCCAAGACCGCACCGCACCCAAGGAGAAACCATGGCCATCCGATCGGCGGAGGTACTGGTCACCAGTCCCGGCCGCAACTTTGTCACGCTGAGGCTGACCACCGACACCGGCGTCGTCGGGCTCGGGGACGCCACGGTCAACGGCCGTGAGCTCGCCGTGGCCGCCTATCTGCGCGAACACGTGGTTCCGCTGCTGATCGGCCGGGACGAGGGACGGATCGAAGACACCTGGCAGTACCTTTACCGCGGTGCCTACTGGCGCCGGGGGCCGATCACCATGGCGGCCATCGCCGCCGTCGACATGGCGCTGTGGGACATCCTGGCCAAGAACGCCGGACTGCCCTTGTACCGGCTGCTCGGCGGGGCGTCGCGGGTTGGCTGCCTGGCCTACGGACATGCTTCCGGCAGCGACTTCGACTCCCTGTTCACCTCCATCCGGAACCACCTGGACCAGGGCTTCAAGGCGATCCGCGTCCAGACCGGCGTTCCGGGCCTGGGCCAGGTCTACGGGGTGGCCACCGACCAGCGTCCAGGCCAGCGCTATGACTACGAACCGGCCATCCGGGCGCCGCTGCCGGCCGAGGAAGCCTGGGACACCCGCGCCTACCTGCGGCATGTACCGGAGGTCTTCGCCGCGGTGCGCCGCGAATTCGGCCCGGAACTGGTCCTCCTGCACGACGGGCACCACCGGATGACACCGAACCAGGCCGCTTCCCTGGGCAAGGCGCTGGAACCCTATGACCTGTTCTGGCTGGAGGACTGCACCCCGGGCGAAAACCAGGAGGGGCTGCGGCGGGTGCGGTCCCAGACCACTGTGCCGCTGGCCATCGGCGAGGTCTTCAACAGTGTCTACGACTACCAGACCCTGATCACCGAGCAGCTGATCGACTATGTCCGCAGCGCAGTGACCCACACGGGCGGCATCACGGCGCTGCGGAAACTCATGGACTTCGCCGCCATCTACTCGATCAAGTCCGGATTCCACGGCCCCACCGACATTTCCCCGGTCGGGCAGGCCGCGCAGCTGCACCTGGGCCTGGCCATCCACAATTTCGGGATCCAGGAGTACATGAAGCACTCCGAGGACACCCTGAAGGTGTTCCAGACCAGCTACACCTTCTCCGAGGGCCTGCTGCATCCCGGCGAGCTGCCGGGCCTGGGAGTGGAGTACGACGACGAGAGGGCCAAGGCCTTCGAATACTCACCGGCGTACCTGCCGGTGAACCGGTTGCTGGACGGGACGGTGCATGACTGGTGATGGCCCTGGCCGAAGCGGTGCTGCGCCTCGCCCCCGGTGACGAGGTCGGTGTTGCGCTGCGCGACCTGCCGGCCGGCACCGTCCTGGCCGGAGCCCACGGGGAGATCACCATCGGCTCGCACATTCCGCAGGGACACAAGGTAGCGCTGGCGGACTGCGGTGTCGGCGCCCCGGTGCACAAGTACGGCCAGGCGATCGGGGAGGCCACGGCGAGGATCGCCCCGGGAGACCACGTCCACACCCACAACCTGGGCATGGGCGCCCTGAGCCGGAACTACGAGTTCGGCACCGCACGGATTTCTCCGGCTGCACCGGCCGGACCGAGGCCGGTGTTCCAGGGCTACCGGCGGGCCAACGGGCGCGCCGGGACCCGGAATTACATCGGCATCGTGACCTCGGTGAACTGCTCGGCAAGCACTGCCCGGATGATCGCCGACCAGTTCCGCGGGCCGGTGCTCGATGCCTTCCCCAATGTGGACGGCGTGATGGCGCTGACCCACGGCAGCGGCTGCGGCATGGTGCTGGGCAGCGAAGGCGCCGAAGTGCTGGTCCGCACGCTGCACGGCTACGCGCACCATCCCAACTTTGCCGCGCTCCTGGTGGTGGGCCTGGGCTGCGAAATGCTGCAGACCGAACGGTTCCTGGACGATGCGGTGTCCGCGGTGGCGGTGGAACGGCTCACCATCCAGGAATCCGGCGGGATCCGGGCTTCGGTGCGGGCGGGGGTGGAGCTGATCGGCAAGATGCTGCCGCTGGTGGACGGCCTGCAGCGTGAGCCGATCGATGTCTCCGAACTGGTGCTCGGCATGAACTGCGGCGGGTCCGACGGTTTCTCCGGCATTACGGCGAACCCCGCGCTGGGCGTCGCCTCCGACCTGCTGGTCGCCTACGGCGGCACCTCGGTGCTGGCGGAAACGCCGGAGGTTTTCGGCGCCGAGCATTTGCTTACCCGCCGGGCCGTCTCGCCCGCGGTGGGGGAGCACCTGCTGCGGCGGCTGGCGTGGTGGCAGGACTATGCCCGGCAGGGCGGCGGCACCCTAGACAACAATCCCTCTCCGGGGAACAAGGCCGGCGGGTTGACCACCATCCTGGAGAAGTCCCTGGGCGCAGTGGCCAAGGCCGGGAAGGCGGAGCTGTCCCGGGTGGTGGAGTACGCCGCCCCCGTCACCGGTCCCGGCCTGGTGTTCATGGACACCCCCGGCTATGACCCGGTGTCCGTGACCGGGATTGTTGCCGGCGGGGCCAACGTGGTCTGTTTCACCACAGGACGCGGCTCCGTCCTGGGCTGCCGCCCGGCGCCGAGCATCAAGCTCGGCACCAACACCGAGCTGTACCGGCGGATGCCGGAGGACATCGACATCAACTGCGGCGTGGTGATCGACGGCGGCATGGGGCTCGAGGAACTGGGCGGGGCGATCTTTGCCCGCATCCTGGAGACTGCCTCCGGCCGGCAGACCGTCAGCGAAGAACTGGAACTGGGACAGGACGAGTTTGTGCCATGGCAATTGGGGACAGTCACATGAGCGTCAATCCGCTGCAAACAGCGGCCACCGGGCCGGAAGCCCTCGGGTCAGCAGCCGCCCGGGTACGTCAGGCCCCGGCACCAGAGGATCCGGTGCAGGCCTGGTTGTCGGCGCTGGCCGCCAGCCCCGTCATCGCCGTGCTGCGTGCCCGGCACGCCTCCGAATACGGTCCGGTCCTCGAGGCACTCATCGAGGGCGGCGTGCTCAACATCGAGCTCACGCTGAGCACCGCAGGAGTACTGGATGCCCTGCCGGAGCTGGTCAGCCGCTACGGGACGCGGGCGCGGATCGGCGTCGGAACCGTCACCGACACCGCGGAGGTCGCACCCCTGGCCGCTGCCGGAGCGGCCTTCCTGGTGACGCCGGTGACCGATACCGCGATCGTGCGCGCAGCCGTCGACGCCGGAATCCCGATCGTTCCCGGCGGACTGACGCCGTCGGAACTCTTCGCCGGCGTCAAAGCCGGAGCACCCGCCGTCAAGGTCTTTCCCGCCTCCGTGGTGGGCCCGGGCTACCTTTCGCAGCTGCGGGGTCCGTTTCCGGATATCCAGGTGATTCCCTCCGGCGGAATCGGAGTGGACGACGCCGGTGCCTGGCTGCGGGCCGGGGCGCTCGCCGTGAGCGTGGGCGGGCCGCTGCTGCAGGACGCGTTCTCCGGCGGCAGCCTGACCGCGCTGTCCAAACGGGCACGCAGGCTGAGTTCGGAAGCCGCAGCAGCTCTCGAGACCAGGGGCCTCGCGTGAGCCGGGAAGAGGTGGGGGCCGCCGACGTCGTGACCCTGGGCGAAACCATGGTGCTGATGCGCTCCTCGCGGCCCGGCCCGCTGGCCACCTCCGCGACCCTGGACCTGGGCATCGGCGGTGCCGAAAGCAACGTGGCCATCGGCCTGAGCCGGCTCGGAATTGACGTGGCCTGGATCGGCCGGGTGGGCGCGGACAGCATGGGCGAGAAGGTGCTGCGCGAGTTGCGTGCGGAGGGCATCCGGGTGCACGGCATCCGGGATGCCGCCGCTCCCACGGGACTCATGATCAAGGAGCGGCGCACTCCCGACACGGCGAAGGTCTGGTACTACCGGTCCGGAAGTGCCGGCTCCCGGCTGGCTCCCGCCGATGTGCCGGGGGATGCCGTTGCAGCCGCGAAGCTGCTGCACATCACCGGCATTACGCCGGCCCTGTCCGAGTCCGCTGCCGCTGCGGTGGCGTACGCGGTGGACTGTGCGCGCGACGGCGGTACCCTGGTGTCGCTGGACCTGAACTACCGCTCGGCCTTGTGGGACAGGGACGCAGCGGGGCCGGTGCTGCGCAAATTGATAGCCGGCGCGGACATCGTTTTTGCCGGCGACGACGAAGCCGGGATTGCGCTCGGTGCCACGGGAGCACCGTCCATCCTGGCGGCGGGGCGGGCAGGGCTGGGGCCGTCCCAGGTCGTCATCAAGCTGGGTGCGGCAGGATGCCTGGCGCTCATCGACGGGGTGGAATCCGTGCAGGCCGCTATCCCGGTGCGGGTGGTGGACACCGTTGGTGCCGGGGACGCCTTCGTCGCCGGTTACCTGGCGGAACTGCTGCAGGGGGAGGGGCCACGGGTCCGGCTGGAAACGGCGGTACGGGCGGGTGCCTTTTCCTGCCTTTCGGACGGTGACTGGGAAGGCCTGCCCACGCGCAGTGACCTGGGCCCGTTGGAGCACGCCGATCCGGTTCAGCGCTAGCGGCGCAACGCTGGAGGGGAACGGTTCCGGCATGTAGGGTGTCGTGCAACGCGCTTCGCGCGGGACAACGACTCCTTATCAGTGCGGATAGGTCGGACGAGTGCAAAACCAAGAAACCGGTGTTGAGGCACCGTATTCCCTGGATGCGCTTCACCGTGCCGCACACCGCGCACACGAGAGCCTGGGCAGCTATCTTCCCGCCGAACTTGAGGCGCTGCGGGCACCGGTTCGGGAATCCTGGCAGCGGTCCCTGCGCCACCATGCCGACCCCGACACCTCCGTTCCGCAGCTGGTCTTCACCGGGTCCGAACTGGACGACTACCGCCGCTCCCACCCGCTGGCCGGCATCATGCCCGTCATCCGGCAACTGCTGGTGCTGCCGGGAACAGACAGCGGCCTGCTCGTGGCGGTGGGGGATGAGCTGGGCCGGCTGCTGTGGGTGGATGGCGATGCCGAGCTGCGCCGCCGGGCGGAGGGGATGCTCTTTATTCCGGGCACCGACTGGTCAGAACAATCGGTCGGTACCAGCGCACCCGGAACGGCGCTGGCCTCTGGGCGCAGCGTCCAGATAACCGGGGCCGAGCACTTCAGCCGGCAGGTCCATTCCTGGAGCTGCACTGCGGTTCCGGTCCGGGATCCGGACACGGGTTCGGTGCTGGGCGTCGTGGACATCACCGGCCGGGACCAGGCGGTGGCCGAACACACCCTGGCCCTGGTCGAGGCCGCCGTCGCTGCCGCCGAGATGCAGCTGCGGGTGCAGCGGCTTCAAGAGGCCGGCAATGCGCGCCGCCGCCCGCCTGCCACCTCCTCCATGCCCGGCCCGGTGTCCGGCGCCGCGCTGCGGCAGGACAGCCTGCAGATCCTGGGCCGGGACCAGGCCGTGCTGAGCGTGGGTGGGCAGGCAATTTCCCTGAGCATCCGGCATTCCGAACTCCTGACCCTCCTGGCCCTTCACCCCGAAGGCCTGACCGCTGATCAGCTCTCGGTCATGGTGTATCCGGAGAGCGCCCCGGTGAGCACCGTCCGGGCGGAAATGCTGCGGTTGCGCAACCTGCTTGGCAAACACAGCGAGGGGCTGCCCGGCCCGCACCTGGTGCCGCAGTCCCGTCCCTACCGGCTGCCGCACGAGCTGGTGATCGACGCCCGGCAGGTCCTGGGCTACCTGGAGCGCGGCGCCTACCGGCTGGCCCTGGGCCTGTACCCCGGCCCGGTGCTGCCGCGTTCGGATGCTCCCGCCATCGCTTCGCTGCGCGGCGAGCTGAGCCGGGTGCTGCGCGAAGCCATGCTCTCCGATGCCGGGGTGGAGACCCTGCTGGCCTACCTCACGCTGCCGGAGGCGCGGTACGACGTCGATGCCTGGTCCCTTGCCCTGCGGCTGCTGCCGCTGCGCTCACCCCGCCGGGCACCGGTGGTGGCACACCTGGTGGAGCTGGAACGCGATCTGGGCTAGGCGCTCTCCGGACGTTCACCGGCGCCGGCGTCCCCGCCGGGTTTGGCGCCGGAAACAGGGCGGATCCGCAGGCTGGTGAGCAGCCCGATCAACAGGGCGCCGGCGGCAATCCAGGCGGCCAGGGACGCACCGTCCGTCATCGCGGCGCGGGCTGCGTCGGCGATATAGGCGGTCTGCGGGTCGGCGCCGAGCGCGGCGATGCTCCCGCCGGAACTGGCATTGACCGAATCCACCAGCGGCCCCAGCAGCGGATTGGCGGCAACATCGTCGGAGAGCCGGGAGGCCGTTCCTTCCTTCAGCGTCGTGAAGAACGCGGTGCCCAGGACCGCGATGCCCAAGGCGGAACCCGTCTGGCGGGCAGTGCTCTGCGTGGCCGAGGCCTGTCCGCTGCGCGCCACCGGGACCTCGGCCAGGACCACCGAGGTCAGCTGGGCGGTGGCCAGTCCAACACCCATGCCGTAGACCAGCAGGATGGGGGAGGTCAGCCAGGCCGTGCTGTCCGGGCGGATCAGCAGGGCCAGCGCGGCGATGGCCAGGATCTCCAGGCACAACCCGAGACGGACCACCAGGATGGGGGAGAACCGGCGGGAGAGCCCCGCAACGGCACCGCTGGCCAGGAAGGACCCGGCCGCCAGCGGCACCAAGGCCAGGCCGGCCTGGAACGCCGAGTACCCCAGCACATTCTGGAACCACAGCGGCAGCGAGAGAATCAGCCCGAACTCGCCGAAGCTGACAATCAGGGCGGTGACGTTTCCGTTCGCGAAGGACGGGATCCGGAACAGGGACAGGTCCAGGATCACGCCCTTGCCGGCATCGGTCCGTTTGCGTTCCAGCAGCACAAATCCGGTCAGGGCCAGCACGGCAAGCGCAAAGGCCAGCGGGACGGGGGAGAGGCTGCCCACGCTGAAGAGGGCGTCGTCGGTGGCATTCCACCAGCCGTAGCTGCGGCCCTCGATCAGGCCAAACACCAGGGCGCCGAAGCCCAGGATCGAGAGCAGCGCCCCAGCGATGTCCACACCCTGCCGGGGACCGGTCCGCGGCTCGGACGACTCCGCCACGAACAACAGCAGCCCGGCCGCGATCAGCACTCCGATGGGAACGTTGATGCCGAAGGCCCACCGCCAGCTGGCATTTTCCGTGAGCCAGCCGCCAAGCAGCGGCCCCACGGCGGCCATGCCGCCAATCGTGGACCCCCAGATGGCAAACGCGATGCCGCGCTCGCGGCCCTGGAAGTTCGCGTTCAGCAGCGCCAGCGTGGTGGGCAGGATCATCGAACCACCCAGGCCCTGCAGCGCGCGGCCGGCGATCAGCAGCCCTCCGCTGCCGGCAAAGGCGCACAGGACGCTGGCAACCACAAAGATCACGACGCCGGTGAGCATGATCCGCCGCCGGCCCACCCGGTCCGCGATCCGGCCCCAGGTAAGCAGCAGCGCGGCAAAGAGCAGGGTATAGATCTCCTGCACCCACTGGATTTCGGTGCTGGAAATGCCCAGGTCATCCACTATCGAGGGAATGGCGACGGACACGATCGTGGCGTCCATGATGATCATGGCAACCCCGAGGCTGATGGCCACCAGGCCCCACCACCGGTACCGCACGTAGCGGCTGGCGCGGCCGGTGCCGGCCGTACCGGCGTTCAGGGGCTGATCCATGGGGGTTCCTCCAAGCAAAAGTGATTCTCTGAGGCAACCATAATCCTGGCACCGGCTCTTTGGCACGTGCGCCCCTGCGCGGCCTCACCAGCCCGTTTCCCGGATGCAACCTTGGTGCAACGTTGCCTTCCGTAGCTTGTGAGTGTCAGACACCGACGTCGTCATCTTCAAGGAGCGCAACATGACCGTTTACGCACAGCCCGGCACCGAGGGTTCCAAATATTCCTTCAAGCCGCGGTACGAGAACTGGATCGGCGGAGAGTGGGTGCCTCCGGTCAAGGGCGGCTACTTCGAGAACGTTTCCCCGGTCACCGGACAGGTTTTCTGCGAAGTTGCCCGCGGCACCTCCGAGGACATCGACCTGGCCCTGGATGCAGCCCACAAGGCCGCGCCCTCCTGGGGCAAGAGTTCCGTCGCGGAGCGGGCGCTGATCCTGAATCGGATTGCCGACCGGATCGAAGAGAACCTCGAACTGCTTGCGGTGGCCGAGGTCTGGGACAACGGCAAGCCCATCCGCGAGGTCCTTGCCGCGGACCTGCCGCTGGCCGTTGACCACTTCCGCTACTTCGCCGGGGCCATCCGGGCGCAGGAAGGCACACTGTCCCAGCTCGATGACAACACCACGGCCTATCACTTCCATGAGCCGCTCGGCGTCGTGGGCCAGATCATTCCGTGGAACTTCCCCATCCTGATGGCCGTCTGGAAGCTGGCGCCGGCGCTCGCCGCAGGCAACGCCGTCGTCCTCAAGCCGGCCGAACAGACGCCGGCCTCGATCATGGTGCTGATGGAACTGATCAGCGACCTGCTGCCCGCGGGCGTGCTGAACGTGGTCAACGGCTTCGGTGTGGAGGCCGGCAAGCCGCTGGCATCCTCGCCGCGCATCCGCAAGATCGCCTTCACCGGGGAAACCACCACCGGGCGCCTGATCATGCAGTACGCCTCGCAGAACCTGATCCCGGTCAGCCTGGAACTGGGCGGAAAGAGCCCGAACATCTTCTTCGCCGACGTCGCGCAGGAAAACGACGCGTTCTACGACAAGGCGCTGGAAGGCTTCAACATGTTCGCGCTGAACCAGGGCGAAGTCTGCACCTGCCCCTCGCGCGCGCTGGTCCAGGACTCCTTCTACGACAGCTTCATGTCCGATGCGCTGGCCCGCACCGCGCAGATCATCCAGGGCAACCCCCTGGATACCAACACCATGGTGGGCGCGCAGGCCTCCAACGACCAGCTGGAGAAGATCCTCTCCTACATGGACATCGCGAACCAGGAAGGCGCCAAGGTCCTCACCGGCGGCGAGCGGCTGATGCTCGACGGCGATCTCGCCGGCGGCTTCTACGTGAAGCCCACGGTCTTTGAAGGCACAAACAACATGCGCATCTTCCAGGAGGAGATCTTCGGTCCGGTGGTTTCCGTGGCCCGGTTCTCCGACTACGGCGAAGCCATGACCCTGGCCAACGACACCCTTTACGGCCTCGGCGCCGGCGTCTGGTCCCGGAACGGCAACATCGCCTACCGGGCCGGCCGGGACATCCAGGCCGGCCGGGTCTGGGTGAACAACTACCACGCCTATCCGGCGCACTCCGCCTTTGGCGGCTACAAGTCCTCCGGCATCGGACGCGAAAACCACGCCATGATGCTGGACCACTACCAGCAGACCAAGAACCTGCTGGTCAGCTACGCCGAGAACAAGCAGGGCTTCTTCTAAACCGCGTGGTGGGCCCGCTTGTGATCCCACTTCTGAGCCCACGCACCTGTTCCGCCTAGTCCCGCCCCACCCCCCACGCACAGAAACGAGAACACCATGACAAGCATGCAGGCAGCAGTAGTCAACAAGCTCGGTGAAAAACTCAGTGTGGAAGAGGTGGAAATACCGAAGCCCGGGCCGGGAGAGGTGCTGGTCAAGCTCGTGGCCACCGGGGTCTGCCACACAGACCTGCATGCGGCCGAGGGGGACTGGCCGGTGCAGCCCTCTCCGCCGTTCATCCCAGGGCACGAGGGGGTCGGCGAGATAGTGGCAGTGGGCGACGGCGTGACCGACCTGCAGGTGGGGGACATGGTGGGCAATGCCTGGCTGGCCTCCGCCTGCGGGGTCTGCGAGTACTGCCGCACCGGCTGGGAAACCCTGTGCGAACAGCAGCAGAACGGCGGTTACTCCGTGGACGGCTCCTTCGGCCAGTACATGCTGGTGGATGCGCGCTTCGCCGCGCGCATCCCCGAGGGAGCCGACCCGGCCGACATTGCACCGATCCTCTGCGCCGGCGTCACCGTCTACAAGGGCCTGAAGATGAGCGAGGCCCGGCCGGGCCAATGGGTGGTGATCTCCGGGATCGGCGGGCTGGGGCACATTGCCGTTCAGTACGCCAAGGCGATGGGCCTGCGGGTCGCAGCAGTGGACATTGCGGACGAAAAACTGGAACTGGCCAGGAAATACGGCGCCGAGGTTCTGGTCAACGCCCGCAACGAGGATCCGGTAGAGGCCATCCAGGCCAAGATCGGCGGCTCCCACGCCGTGCTCGTCACGGCAGTGCACCCCGACGCTTTCGGGCAGGCCATCGGCATGGTCCGACGCGGCGGGACCATCGTCTTCAACGGCCTGCCGCCGGGCAATTTCCCGGCGCCGATCTTCGACATTGTGCTCAAGGGGCTGACCATCCGGGGGTCGATCGTCGGCACCCGGCAGGATATGGCCGAAGCGATCGACTTCTATGACCGCGGTTTGATCCATCCGAACGTCACGACCCGCAGCCTGGAAGAGATCAACGACGTATTGGACGAACTCAAGCAGGGCCGTATCGACGGCCGTGTGGTTATCGGGTACTGATGGATTCCCCATCGGAACCGGGTGCTGCCCGGGAGTCCCTGCTGGATGCCGGCGTCACGCAGCCCGGGGAAGCCTTTTCCCGGGTGGCGCTGACGCCGCAGGCGCAGGAGCTGCTGCTGCGCCTGCGTGAGACCCACGGCCCGTTGATGTTCCATCAGTCCGGCGGCTGCTGCGACGGCTCCTCGCCCATGTGCTATCCGGCGGGGGATTTCATCACCTCGGAAGCGGACGTACTGCTGGGGACCTTCGAACTGACAGCGGGGGAGTCCCTGGACTTCTGGATGTCCCGCGAGCAATTCGAGTACTGGAAGCACACCCATCTCACCGTGGATGTCGTGGACGGCAGGGGCAGCGGCTTCTCCGTTGAAGCTCCTGAGGGCAAGCGTTTCCTGATCCGTTCGCGGCTGCTGGAGGTCTGACGTACCTCGCCAGGGCCAAAAAGCGGGAGTGAATCACAACACCCCCGCAGACATAGTAAGGTTGCTGTTTATTCTTCCGCTTCCGGCGGTAGTGTGCATCTCAACGGTATCGAACGGTATTCGCTATGCCCCCTCACCGGGGGGCAGGAATGAGGAAAGCCATGGTTAAGAAGTTCGTATTTCTCGCCGGCATGGGCGTTGGCTACTTGGTTGGATCCAAGGGTGGCCGGGAAAAGCTGATGGAACTGTGGAAGGACCCCAAGGTCCAGGAGACGGTTTCCCACGGCACCGAGTGGGCCAAGGAAAAGGCTCCGGGCCTGCAGGAGAAGGTGTCCGAGGTTGCCTCCACTGCCAAGGACAAGGTGTCGCACTCCTCCGATTCGGGCAAGCCCGCCTCGGGGTCCGGCGGGTCCACCACCGGCGGGTCCACGGGAATGCCCGGGTCATCGGCGGCGTCCACCGGCGGTTCCAGCAGCGGCGCTTCCACCTCCACGAGCAATGGTTCCTTCACTACCGGCGGCCAGCACATTCAGTCCCCGGCCGAGGCCCAGCCCGAATCCAATAAGTAACAGCCACACGTAGCCGCACCGGCTACAGCACAGTATTCCCGGAAGGGGCGTTCCGTCGAACGCCCCTTCCGGCGTTCCTGGACTTTTCCCGTCCGGAGCCAGTCTGGATTCCGGCCGGATTCCGACGCCGCCTCGACCGGGCCCTCCCGTCTCCGTCTCCGTCCCCGTCCGAGGTCTCCGCGGTAGCCGGAACCCTTGCCGCCTCAATCCTTAGTGCAGATGAGTGGCACCTGTGGAATCCACCGTGCAGATCAGGGGCTTTCAAGCTCGTGAAGGGGCCTTTTGGGCCCGCGATCTGCACTAAAGAATCCGCGAAGGCCCGCGATGTGCACTAGGGATCCCCACCGGTACCTTCCAACTCCTCTCCGCCTAGTGAATGTCGGGATCGTGTCCGTCAGCCCCGCCGAGTGTCGGGATCGTGCCGAAACCTGCCGCCCAGTGTCGGGCTGATGCCCATATCGCGGCCCGGAAGCGGCGTGATCCCGACAGTGGGCCGGTGCAAGGGGCGTGATCTCGACAGTGGACCGAGCCGGCACGCGCGGCACAAGCTCAACACTGCATTCCGGGCAATATTGCCTTCCGTGCAAGTTTGCACTTAGTGTAGGGGGCGTGAATCCAGAACCGGCCCCGCCCTCGCGGCGGGAACTCAACAAATCAGCGACCCGGCTGGGCATTGCCCGAGCCACGCTTGAGCTCGTGCGCAGCAACGGTCCGGGAAACTTCACCGCAGACGACGTCGCCGCCCGTGCCGAAGTCTCGCGCCGGACTTTCTTCAACTACTTTCCCAGCATCGAGGCGGCCCTGACCGTTGCCATGGAAGAGTTCCTGGACGGCGTGCTGGGCCACTTTGAATCCCGGCCGGCCGGCGAACCGATTGTGGAGTCGATGCTGCAGGCCCTGAGCCAGCCCGCCGACCCGGACCGGCTGGCCGTCATGGCCGAGCTCTACGGACTGGCAGAGTCGACGCCGGAAATGATGCGCTTCCACCTGGAGGCCTGGGACCGGGCGGAGCGGCAGATCGTCGGGTCCATCATGGCCCGCACCGGAGAACCCGCCGATTCCCTGTACGTCACCTCCCTGGTCGGGTCGGTGCTCTCCTGCGGCCGCAGCGCCCTGGCCGAATGGCTGCGCCGGACCGGCGGCACCATCAACCCCGAAACCCTCCAGCAGCTCGAGGAGCTTTTCGCCGAAGTCATCGGCTACCTCAGGAACGGCTTCAACAACTGACCTGCTTCCCCCTCTGCCCGTAGAAAGAAATCCTCATGGCTTCCCTGCTTTACCGGCTCGGCAAATTCAGCTTCCGCCACCGCTGGTGGTTCCTCAGCTCCTGGCTGGTGGTCCTGCTCGCCGTGGGCGGTGCCTTCGCCGCATTCAGCGCGCCGACCACCAACAACTTCACCATTCCCGGCTCGGAAAGCCAGCGGGTGCTGGATGACCTCCGGGAGAAGAACCCCGATGCCTCCGGTGGATCCGGCACCATCGTTTTTGAAAGTGCCGACGGCGGTGAGTTCACCGCAGCTGAGCGTGAAGCCATTTCGCAGACCGTCGCGGATCTGGGTGCCCTGGACTTCCTGAAATCCGCCACCGATCCCTTCCAATCCCAGCAGCAGCTCGACGGCGCAGCCGGGCAGGCAGAGCAGGGCAAGGCTGAAATTGAGGCCAGCCGGGCGCAGCTGGACGCCGCAAAGGCCCAGCTCGACGGCGCAGCGGCCCAGCTTGAGGCCAGCCGGCAGCAGTCGGCCCTGGCCGAATACCAGGCCGAGCAGCTGGAAGCGACGGGCCAGACTGAGTCCGCGAACGCCATCCGGGCCCAGCTGGCCCAGCTCGACGCCGCGGAAGAGCAGCTGGCCCAGCAGCGCCAGGCCTACGACGACGGCGTCGCCAAGCTGGCCGACGGCGAGAAGCAGCTCGAGCAGGGACAGCGCCTGGCCGAGGCCACCTCGGGGCTGCGCTTTGTCTCCGAAGACGGCAGCGCCGCGTTCACCCGGCTGCAGTTCTCCGAATCCTCGCACGCGGTGACCCCGGAGCAGCGCCAGGAAGTGCAGGACGTCGGCAACGAAGCCGCCGATGCCGGAGTCAACGTCAGCTTCAGCAAGGAGATCGTCGAAGATGTCTCCTCGCTCTTTGGTCCCTCCGAGGTGATTGGCGTGGCGATGGCCGCCGTCGTGCTGATGCTGATGCTCGGCACCCTGGTGGCCGCCGGACTGCCGCTGCTGATGGCCATCGTCGGCGTGGGTGCCGGCGTCGGCATCACCATGGCCCTGACCGGGGTCGTGGAGATGTCCTCGATCTCGCCCATGCTGGCGCTGATGCTCGGCCTGGCCGTGGGCATCGACTATTCACTGTTCATCATCAACCGCCACCGCACGCAGCTGCTGCAGGGCATGGACCTGGAGGAATCGGCCGGCCGCGCCACCGGAACCAGCGGCAACGCCGTGCTGTTCGCCGGGCTGACCGTGGTGATCGCCCTGGCCGCGCTGGCCGTTCCCGGGCTGCCGTTCCTGACGGTCATGGGCCTGGCAGCCGCCGGCACCGTGGCCGTCGCCATCCTGGTGGCCCTCACCCTCACCCCCGCCTTCCTGGGGTTCATTGGCAACCGGATTCTCTCCAAACGCGCCTGGGCCCGGGCCGCCGACGCCGATGCCCGCGCCCTGGCGGCCGCGGCACCGGGAACCGCAGCGAAAGCCGGCCAGGAGAAGTCCCGGCGCTGGGGCCGCCTGGTCACCCGGCACCCGGTCGTGATGCTGGTACTCAGCGTCCTTCTTCTGGGCACCATGGCCGTTCCGGCCATGGACCTGCGGGTGGGGCTGCCCGACGGCGGTTCCGAACCGGTGGACTCCACCGCGTTCCAGGCCTATGACACGCTGGGCGAAAAGTTCGGCGAGGGCATCAACGGGCCGGTCATCGTGGTGGGCTACCTGCCCGAGGGGCTGACCGAAACCGAATCCACCGACCTGCAGCTGGACGTCGTGGATTCCCTGACCGCCATCGAGGACGTCCGCACCGCGGTACCGGCTTCCACCAGTGAAGACGGGACCCTGGTGGTCTTCCAAGTCATCCCCGAGGAAGGACCTGCCGCTGAAAGCACCGAGGAACTGGTCCACACCATCCGGGCCGACGCCGACGAGATCAAGGCGTCCACCGGCGTCGAGGTGGCCATTACCGGCCAGACCGGAATCAACATTGACGTCTCCGACAAGCTGATGGAGGCCATGCCCGTCTACCTGCTGATCGTTGTCGGGCTGTCCCTGATCCTGCTGCTGCTGGTCTTCCGGTCCATCCTCGTGCCGCTGCTGGCGACCGGCGGATTCCTGCTGTCCCTGGCCGCGAGCTTCGGCGCCGTGGTGGCCGTCTACCAGTGGGGCTGGCTGGGCAACATCTTCGACGTCCAGAATCCGGCCGCCGTGCTCAGCTTCCTGCCGATCATCCTGATCGGCGTGCTGTTTGGCCTGGCCATGGATTACCAGATGTTCCTGGTCTCCGGCATGCGCGAGGCGTACGTGCACGGTGAGGATGCCCGGACGGCGGTGCGGACCGGATTCGACCATGCTTCCCGCGTGGTGACCGCAGCAGCCATCATCATGGTCTCGGTGTTCGCAGGGTTCATCTTCTCGCACCTGACCATGGTCCGGCCCATCGGCTTCGCCCTGGCAATCGGCGTGCTGCTGGATGCCTTCGTGATCCGGATGACCTTCATTCCGGCGGCCATGCACCTGCTGGGCAAGTCCGCCTGGTGGATCCCGGCCTGGCTGGAACGCATCCTGCCGGACGTTGATGTGGAAGGCGCCAAGCTGCAGGCTCCCGAGCCGCCGAAGCAGCCGCAGGCCGACGGCGAACTGGCGGAAGCGGTGCGCTAAGGCCCCCAGGCCACGGGGCTCGGCCCGGGCCGGACATCAGCGGATGTTCGGCCCGCGGCGAATATGTCACCGATTTGGGCATAGGAAGCAGGCGGCCCGCCGTCCATCCGTTACGATCGAGGCCGGATCCCGGAAACTAGCTGAAAATTGGAGTGTGAGCTAAGGAAGATGGCAACAGACTACGACGCACCGCGCAAGACCGAAGACGATGGGGCATCCACCGCTTCCCTTGAGGAACTGCAGGCCCAGCGCAGTGTGACCCCGTCCGCCACGGCTGTGGATGTGGACGAAACCGACGCAGCCGAGAACTTCGAGCTTCCCGGCGCAGACCTCTCCGGCGAAGAACTCCTCGTCCGGGTCATCCCGGCCCAAGAAGACGAATTCACCTGCGGATCCTGCTTCCTGGTCCGCCACCGCTCCCAGGTGGCCCTGGAAAAGAACGGCCTGAAGTACTGCTCGGACTGCGAGGGCTGACCCCCGTGCCCGCTCCGGTGACCGGCGTCGTGCTGGCTGCCGGGGCGGGCACCCGCCTGGGCCGAGGGCCCAAGGCCCTTCTGCCCTTTCATGGGCGGCCCCTGATTGAACACATCCTGGCCCAAATGCACGACGGCGGCTGCCGGACGGCCGCTGTGGTGCTCGGCGCCGACGCGGAGCGGGTCAGGCGCAGCGCCGCACTGGGCGGCGCCGTCGTCGTCGTGAACCCGGACTGGGAGTCAGGGATGGCTTCCTCCTTCCGGGCCGGAGTAAATGCGGCAGCGGTCGCGGCGCCCGACGCCGGCTACCTGCTGGTCGCTCTGGGGGACCAACCCGGCATCAGCGCCGCCGTCGTCGCCCGCCTCCTCGACGCCCGGACGCCCGGCCGCGTCACTGCCGCCGGCTACCGCAACCCCGGCTCGGTGCTGGACGCAGGCCCCGGCCCGCTGCGCCGCGGCCATCCGATGCTCTTTGACCTGGAACTGGCCCGGCAGGCTGCCGCCACTGCCCTCGGCGACCAGGGCGCACGGTCCTTCCTCGCCGCGAACGGCCACCTCGTGGACGTTGTCGACTGCTCCGATGCGGGCGACGGCCTCGACGTGGACACGCCGGCCGATCTTCCGCTGCTGGAGCGGCCCTCTTAAGTGATTGGCCGGACAGCCGTTCTTACCGTTAGACTCGGGTATTCGTAGGGGAGTATCCCAAGACTTTGATTTCCGTCAACACGCCGGGCACCGACGCCCTGCCGGATTCAGAGGGCAAGCCGCTTGATTCGCTTGCCGGGAGAGACTTATGTTCCTTTGACGTACCCTACGAAAGCGGACCGCCATGACTGTTTCCCCCTTGATCTGGGGAGTGACGATTGCCGTCATTCTGGCCTTGCTGGCCTTTGATTACTTCTTCCACATCCGCAAGGCCCACATCCCCACCCTGAAGGAAGC
Organism: Arthrobacter jiangjiafuii; assembly: GCF_018622995.1. NCBI lineage: Bacteria > Bacillati > Actinomycetota > Actinomycetes > Micrococcales > Micrococcaceae > Arthrobacter > Arthrobacter jiangjiafuii. The sequence continues at coordinate 2,989,896 of NZ_CP076022.1, read as the reverse complement.
GGCCGTCTGGTCCTCCATCTACGTTGGCCTGGCCGTCATATTCGGCGTTATTGTCTTCCTCTTCAGCGGCCCCACCGATGGTGCGGAATACTTCGCGGGCTACATCACGGAGAAAGCCCTCTCCGTCGACAACCTCTTTGTCTTCCTGATCATCATGGCCAGCTTCCGGGTGCCCCGCGAAGACCAGCAGAAGGTGCTGCTGTTCGGCATCGTCTTCGCCCTGATTGCCCGCACCGGGTTCATCTTCCTGGGCGCCGCGCTGATCAACTCCTTCTCCTGGGTCTTCTACATCTTCGGCCTGATCCTGCTCATCACCGCCGGCAACCTGCTCAAGCCCGAAGGCGAGGGCGACGACGATGAGGCCAACAACTTCATCATCCGCCTGGCCAAGAAGGTCCTGCCCACCACGGACCACTACGACGGCGACAAGCTCTTCACCCTGGAAAACGGCAAGAAGGTCCTCACCCCGATGCTGCTGGTCATGGTGGCGATCGGCGGAACAGACCTCCTGTTCGCCCTGGACTCCATTCCGGCCATCTTCGGCCTGACCCAGAGCACCTTCATCGTCTTCACCGCTACCGCGTTCTCCCTGATGGGCCTGCGCCAGCTCTACTTCCTCATCGACGGACTGCTGGACCGCCTCATCTACCTCTCCTACGGCCTGGCCGCGATCCTGGCCTTCATCGGCGTCAAGCTGGTCCTGCACGCGCTGCACGAGAACACCCTCCCGTTCATCAACGGCGGCGAGCACGTTCCGGTGGTGGAGATCAGCACCGGGTTGTCGCTGAGTGTCATCCTCGGCGTCCTGGTGATCACCGTCATCGCCTCCCTGGTCAGCCCTGCCGGCAAGGCAACGGCTGCGGTGAACAACGCACGCCGCCACGCGGCTGCATACCAGGACCTGACCTACACGTCGGACCCGGCGGAACGCGAGCGCGTCTACACCGCCCTCTGCGAGGAGGAGAAGGTCATCTTCACGATGGACAAGAAGTACCGCGACAAGGTCAAGGACATTGAGGCCATCCGTGCCGAGGTGGCCCACGCCCACGAAATGCACGCGAAGTACATCAACTCCTAGTAAGTGCCGGGGCGGAGATCCGCCCGGTGACCACGGCCGGCTGCAGCGCAACGCTGCGGCCGGCCGTGGCGTTTTCCGGAATGTAATGCGCGTTCACCGTCCTGTAACAGGGGCGGGATGCTGCGGAAACAGTGGATTCCTAGGCTCGGTCTGACACGTCGGACCTAAGAGAAGCGCCGGTACCCATGAATCCCTTCCGCCTGAAAAACCGCTCCACCACTGCACGGACCCTGATCGGGACGCTGGCTCTGTCCGCCGTGCTGATGGCCACGGCATGCGGCGGATCCACCGAGCCGGCCGCAGAAGCCGCCGGCGCCGACTACGGAACGCTGGAGCTCAACCTCTCCTGGATCAAGAATGCGGAATTCGCCGGCGAGTACTTTGCCGATGCCAACGGCTACTACACCGAAGCGGGTTTCTCCGAGGTGAACCTGATCGCCGGCGGACCCGGCGGCACCTCGACGGAGAGCATGGTTCTCTCCGGCGGCGCGCTGGTGGGCACGTCCAGCCCGATGGGCGTGGCTCCGGTGATCGCGGAGGAAGACGGCCCGCTGAAGATCATCGGCACGACCTACCAGAAGAACCCCTTTGTCATCATCTCCCTGGCCGGCAATCCGATCACCACCCCGAAGGATCTTTCCGGCAAGCGGATCGGTGTGCAGGCCGGCGTCAACGAGACCCTGTTCGACGCCCTGCTCCAGGTCAACGGCATCGATCCCGGCTCACTGGAGAAGGTGCCCGTCCAATACGACCCGCAGCCGCTGGTCAACGGCGATGTGGACGGCTTCTTCGGCTACCTCACCAACGAGGCCCTCACACTGGAACTGGCGGGACATCAAACAGCCGCGCTGTCCTTCGCCGACAACGGGCTGCCCTTCATTGCCGAGAGCTTCGTGACCTCCGACGAGAACATTGAAACCCGCCGCGAGGAACTCAAGGCCTTCCTGAAAGCCACTCTGCGCGGCTGGAAGGACGCCGTCGGTGACGCGGAAGAGTCAGCCCGGCTCGCCGTCGAGGTCTACGGTGCGGACCTGAACCTGGACCCGGCCAAGGAAATCCGGCAGGCCGAGGAACAGAACTCCAAGCTGGTGGTGTCGGCGGAGACCGAGGCCAACGGACTGCTGAGCATCAGTGACCCGCTGATCAAGGAGAACCTGTCGATCCTGAAGCTGGCCGGCTACGACCTGGCCGCCGAGGACATCTTTGACATGAGCCTGCTGACCGAGGTCTACGAGGAAAACCCGGAGCTGAAGTAGTGCAGGCCCAACGAACCGGCACGGGCATCAGCCTGCAGAACCTGGGCAAGACCTTTGCCTCGGGACGGCAGAAGGTCACGGCGCTGGCGGAAACGAATCTGGAGACAGACCGCGGATCGTTCCTGTCGCTGCTGGGTCCGTCAGGGTGCGGCAAATCGACCGTCCTGCGCATCCTCGCCGGGCTGGAGGAACCCAGCACCGGAGAGGTCCTGGTCGACGGCAAATCCCCCGCGGAGCTGCGGCGCGGCCACGAGCTGGGCATCGCCTTCCAGGACTCGGCGTTGCTCCCCTGGCGGAGTGTGTACACCAACATCCGGCTCCCGCTGGAGGTATCCGGGCTCCCCGTCGATGATGCGTTCATCCGCGAACTCATAACCCTGGTGGGACTGGACGGGTTTGAGAAGGCCCGGCCGGCGCAGCTCTCCGGAGGCATGCGGCAGCGGGTCTCCATTGCGCGGGCGCTGGTGGTCAAGCCCTCTGTGCTGCTGCTGGACGAACCTTTCGGGGCGCTCGACGACATGACCCGCCAGCGGCTCAACCTTGAACTGCTGCGGATCTGGACCGAAAAGCCGGCCACCACGCTGATGGTGACCCATGGGATCTCCGAAGCGGTGTTCCTGTCCGACACGGTGGCCGTCATGAGCCCCCGGCCGGGCCGGATCATCGAAACCATCACGGTGGACCTGCCGCGCCCGCGTACCCCGGACATGATGCGCAGCCCCGAGTTCCATGCCCTGCACGACCACGCTTCGGAACTGCTCTTCGGCGGTTCCGTGCCGGCGGAAGCCCGATGAGGCGGGCGCCGCTCCCGCCCTGGGCAGCAGGCATAATCGGCACCGCGGCGCTGCTGGGCCTGTGGTGGCTGGGTGCCGCGACCTTCCTGCGCGGCATCGGGGCTCCGGCCGACGGCGGTCCCGGCGCCATTCCCACGCCCTGGCAGGTGCTGGTACAGCTGCAGGCCGACGGGTGGGGCTTCTACTGGCGCAACGCTTCGGTGACCCTGGCCGAGGCCGGCGCCGGCTATCTCTGGGGCAACGCCCTGGCCCTGGTCCTTGCTTTCGGCGTGCTGCTGGTTCCCCGGCTGGAACGGCTGGCGACCCAGCTCGCCGTCGTCAGTTATTGCCTGCCCGTCGTGGCGGTGGGGCCGGTGATCTTTATCGTCCTCGGACCGCCGCGATCCGGGGAGCCGTCCGGCACCGCCGTCGCGCTGGCCGCCCTGTCGGTGTTCTTCACGACCATGGTCAGTGCCCTCGCCGGGCTGAAGGCCGCGGACTCATCCAGCCTGGACATCGTTACTGTCTTCGGCGGGCGCCGGATCCACCAGCTACAGAAGGTACGTATCATCGCCGCGCTGCCCGCCATCCTCGCCGCCCTGAAAATCGCTGCCCCCGCCGCCCTGCTCGGAGCGATCCTCGGTGAATACGTGGGGGGAGTGGACCGCGGCCTGGGACCGGCGATGGTCAACGCCCAGCAAACGCTCGAAGTGGCCCGGGTGTGGGGGACGGCCTTTGCCTGCACCGCCCTGGCCGGCGCCGCCTATGCCGTGCTGGGCCTGGTCTCCCGGGTTGCCGCTCCGTGGGCAACCGGTTCCTCCGCTGCCCGGACGGGTGGGCTCTGATGCGCGCCGTGGCCCTGTCCACCGGCAGGCAGCTGTTGTCCCTGGTGGTGTCATTTGCTGTCGTCGGGGTGCTGTGGATCGGGCTGCTGCGGGCCTTCGATGTCTCCTCCTACATCGGCAAGGGCCCCTTTGATGTCTGGACCTATCTGGTGCTGGAGCCAGAGGCGGCGGCCAACCGGGCGCTGGTGCTGGGCCAGCTTGGGCAGACGCTGCTGGACGCAGGGATGGGCTTCTCCGCCGGGATGGCGGCCGCCGTTGCCGCCGCGGGCGTTTTCACGCTTTTCCGCGGCGTGGAACAGGCGCTGATGCCGGTGGCCCTGATCCTGCGGTCCGTTCCCCTGGTGGCGCTGGCTCCAATGATCATCCTGGTCTTCGGACGGCAGGAGGCAGCGGTCGCGGCCATGGGCGGGATCGTGGTGCTGTTTCCGGCGCTGGTCACCATCATCTTCGGGCTCCGGTCGGCGTCACCGGCCATGCTCGACGTCGTCCGGGTCTACGGCGGCAGCCGGTTCGATGCGTTCCGGAAGGTCGCCATGCCGTCCTCGGCGCCGGCGTTCTTCACCGCGCTGCGGGTTTCCATTCCCGGGGCGTTGACCGGTGCCCTGCTGGCCGAGTGGCTGGCCACGGGGCAGGGGCTCGGCTACGGCATCGTCTCGGCGGTGTCCCGTGCCCGCTACGACCAGGTGTGGGCCGGCGTCGTCGTCGTGACGCTCGCCTCGATCCTGCTGTACGCCGTGGTGTCAGCGCTGGAGGCGGCGCTGCAGCGGCGCAACGGGTCCTAGCTCCGCCCCGCGGTCCCCTCCGGCGCAGCACTAAAAGAAGCGGCTCGTACTCGGCATAGCCCCTACAGGTTCTTGCTCAGCTGGCGGCGAAGCCAAGAAGTCCTGGCATCGACGGTCGAGAGAGCCAGGGCGCTGTCCGGCGCGAGGCTGTCAAATCGATGAAACCCCCCGGCCCACATGTGCAGCTCGGCATCGTTGCCGGATTCCCACAGCCTGCCGGCATAGGAGACCGTCTCATCACGGAACACCTCGGCTGTACCGCATTCCAGGAACGTGGGTGGAAGGTTTGACAGGTCCTGCACCCATGCCGGTGATGCGTGTGCGGGAACGCTGCGCACTGCGTGCCCATGACCGAGCAACGCTTCCCAGCCAAAAGCGTTTGCTGCCCGGTCCCACCCGCCGGTTCCATCGAACTGCCTGGCCGAAACCGATGTGTTCCGGTGATCGAGCATGGGGCTGAGCAACAGTTGTCCGTGGATCAGCGGGCCACCGCGATCCCTTGCCATCAAGGCCAAGCTGGCCGTAATCCCGCCCCCGGCGCTCTGCCCGGCCACGAAGATTCTCCTGCTTTCCCCTACCTCATCTTCACTAATCCAGGTCAGTGCAGCGTAGGCGTCTTCCCGGGGGAAGGGATCGGGAAACTCAGGTGCCAGACGGTAGTCAACCGTGACGAGCACGGCGTCAAAGCGATCAACCCAGTCGAGGAACGGCGTTATTCCCGTCCAGCGGTCACCCGCAACCATGCCGCCACCGTGCGTGTGGAAGATGACCGGCCCCGCAGGGCTGGGACTCCCTTGAACGACGGTGAGCGGCACCAGCGCTCCGTCGCCAGCGGGAACAAGCTCCTCACGCGTGCGGTACGGGGCCAGCTCCTCACGGGCAGCGTCTCCTGAGGAGGCAGCCAGTCGCAGGGACTCCAATGAGTCGCGGGTTGGGGTGGAACCGCCGGAATACCTGGACCTAAACAGTGCTGCAATCTCAGCGTCGTAGGGCGGCGGGTACAGGTTCGTTGTCATGGCTTCCTCTGTCTGTGGGCGTGGATGACCGCAGCCGCATGTTCTCGGGCCTGGGCCTGTTGCCGGTCGGCTCCGAAGCGAAGGACTTTCCAGACACCCCTAGCCAAATGTGATTGAACTCACTAGAATCCTAATTCTAGACGATGCAGTCAAGAACTCCCTGCTCGCATACCCCACACATTTAGAGGCCCTGGCAGGCCCGAAGGGAAACAACACAATGACTCTTGCAGTGGTCGCAATGTCCCACGCCCCCTCCTTCGGAAACGTGGACCCCGGCGGAACAGTGTTTGCCGAGATCAACTCGGCCATTGACGATGTCCGGGGCTTCGTGGAGGATTTCGCTCCCGATATCACCATCGCCTTGGGTCCGGACCATTTCAACGGCGTGATGTACGAGATGATGCCTCCGTTCTGCGTCGGCGCCCAGGCCACCGGTGTTGGCGACTGGGGCACTGCCGCAGGGCCGCTGCCGGTCGACGGAGACGCGGCGAGGGAACTGCACAGGCTGATCCTCGAGGACGGCATCGATATTGCCCGCTCTGAGCGCCTGCAGGTTGATCACGGCGTGCTCCAGCCGCTGGAATTTGTCTACGGTCACGGCTTCACGAACCCCTTTGTCCCCATTTTTGTGAACTCGGTGGGCCTGCCCCTGACACCGATGAACCGGGTCCGGCTGTTCGGAGAAGCGGTGGGTCGCGCTGCGGCGAAGCTCGACCGTAAGGTTTTGATCTTTGCCTCAGGCGGGCTGTCCCACAATCCGCCCATCCCGGTATGGGACGGAGCCACGGAAGAGGTCCAGGAGAGGCTGATTCATTCCGAAATGACGCCGGCTCAGCGTGAAGTCCGGGAATCGACCATGCTCGCGAACATCCGCAAGTTCGCAGAGGGCAAGGCAACCACCCAGCCGTTGAACGCTGAATGGGACAACAAGGTTCTTGACGCTTTCCGCAGCGGGGACCTTAGCGTGGTCGATTCCTGGACCAACGAATGGTTCCACTCTGAAGGTGGCAGCGGCGCCCACGAAGTCCGGACGTGGATTGCGGCTTTCAGCGCCCTCGCAACGGCGGGTAGCTACAGCTTTGCAGTGGACGGCTACTGGCCGGTCGAAACCTGGGGCGCCGGTTTCGGCGTGGTGGCAGCCAAGACGGACAGCGCTGCATGAGCCGGGATTTGCCGACACTCTGGCAGGAGATTGGTGACCTGCCGCATCAACTGAGCTACGTCGACGTCGGGTCCTGCCGCACCCGCGTGCTCCGCGTCGGAGAGGGAACGGACACCATCGTTCTGATGGCTGGGACAAGCGGGCACCTGGAAGCGTTCACGCAGAACATCCGCGCGCTGGCCCGGAACTATACCGTTCTCGCCTACGACTATCCCGGACACGGGTTTTCGACGCTGGCTGAGGCTGACCTGGAAATCCCGGACTACGAACAGCACCTGTTGGGACTGCTGGACGCCCTCGGCCTGGACGATGTGCACCTGTGCGGGGAATCGCTGGGTGGGTGGATCGCGCTGAAGTTTGCCCAGAAGCACAGCGAGAGGGTCAAAACCCTGATCCTGAGTGCACCGGGAGGGCAGATCGTTGCCCAATCCGCCATGGGTAAAGCCCGTTCGGTCAGCCGGAATGCCGTGGAAGATCCCACCTTCGCAAACGTGAAAACCAGATTGCAGGTGGTCATCCACGACCCCGAGCTCATCACCGATGAGTTGGTGCACATGCGCCGGGCGGTCTACAGCCGGGAAGGCTTCGCCACCTCCATGGGTCACATCCTGGCCCTGCAGAACCCGGAAATACGGTTCCGCAATCGCGTCACGGTACAGGACTACGCGGCTCTGACCGTACCCACGCTGCTGGTTTGGACGGACCACGAGCCGTCCGGCGGTGTGGAGACCGGCGAGCAGTTTGCTGCAGCGATTCCCGACGGCGAGCTGCTGCTCATCCGCAATGCCGCGCACTGGCCGCAGTGGGAGGACCCGCAGGCCTTCAATGAACGTGCCCTCGATTTCCTCGCCCGAAAGGGGTGACCAGAATGTCCCACACCACAGCTGAGCCCGGCACTATCCAGGCGCTGGCAGATGGACTCTACAAGGCCCGCCGGGGGCTCCGCCCCATCGACTTCATCCGGAACCACCTGGAAGACGGCGACCTCGACGCCGCGTACGCAATTTCCGAACTCAATACCCAGCGCCGCGTACAACAGGACAACGTCCGCCGCGTCGGCCGCAAGGTAGGGCTGACCAACCCCATGGTTCAGGCAAAGGCAGGGGTGGATCAGCCCGATTACGGCATCATCCTGGAGGATATGGTCTTCCAGAGCGGAGTAATTCGTCCACGATCTGTGTTTATCAAGCCCAAGATCGAAGCGGAAATCGCGTTCGTCCTGAAAGAGGACCTGCTCAGTTCCGATCTGGCCACCGTTAAGGCCGCCATCGACTACGTCACCCCGGCCATGGAACTGGTCGACTGCCGCTACCACAACTACGGCATGAGCATCCTTGACACCGTTGCAGACAACGCCGCCTGCGAAGGGGTAGTGCTAGGCAACGTCCGGAAAGGCTACGACGACGTTGATCTGGACGAGGTGGAGATGGTCCTGTACCGCGGTGATGAGGAAGTCACCCGGGGCGTGGGGCGGAACGTACTGAAGGGACCCATCAACGCGATCGCGTGGCTGGCCGAGACCTCCCTGCGGGTAGGCAAGCCCCTCCAGGCCGGCGAGATCCTGCTGTCCGGATCCATCGGCATGATCGTGGACTGGGACACCGACGTGGCCTACAGGGCCGAATACTCCCACGGCTTCGGATCCGTCTCCGCCACCCTCAGCACGAAGGAATCAGCACATGCGTAGAGTCACCCCTGAAATCCGGGCGGAAATCGAACAGCTTGTAACCGAGCACCACTGGTTGCTTGACCACGGCCAGGCAGACCAGCTGCACACCCTGTACGCCGAGGACGCGGTTTCCAGCGGTCCGCTGGGAATTATGGAGGGCCGCGACGCCATCAAGGCGTGGGGTGAGCGCCGCATCACGGTGGATGCCGGGCTGGTGCGCCACTTCTCCGGCGGCACCCGGTTGGCCTTTGTTGACGGCGTGCTGTGCGGCACCACGTACTACATGACCTTCCGGGACAGCCAGCCGGACCCGCTGCATCCGGCCAGCGTGGGCGAGTTCCGGGAGCAGTACGTTCAGGCAGACGGCCGCTGGCTGATTCACCGCCGCGAAATTGCACCCATTTTTGGCGGCGCCAACGCTGCCGCCCATGCACAGCGCCTGGCTGCGGGAGAACGTTCATGAGTTCCACCCGCGTCCCGGCCATCATGCACGTGGCGACGCCTGCGCTTTCCGTCGTGGAAGCAGCACTGGCCGCCGGCTACGACGGCGTCATGATCGATCTGCAGCACGGCGAGATCGGACTGGACCAGGCCTGCACCATGCTTCGTGCCATTCCCCGCGGTAATTCCTATGCCTTCGCGCGTGCCGCCGGACTGGAGCCGGGAGCGATCGGACGGCTCCTGGACAGCGGTGCCCGCGGAATCATTGCACCAACCATTGAAACCGCCCAGCAGGCAGAGCAGCTCGTGGCTGCAACGAAGTATCCACCGCTGGGCCGGCGCAGCCTCGGCCCCAGCAGGCCCGCCCTCTACGACGGTCCTGACTACTGTGTGGCCGGCAACGCCATGGTGGCAACCATAGTGCAGATTGAAACGGCTGCAGGAGTGGAAGCAGCCGCGCAAATCCTTGCTGTTGACGGGGTGGATGCCGTCTATGTCGGCCCCGCCGACCTCGCCGTTTCCTACGGGCTGACCGGACGGGCTGACTGGGCCGAAGGGCCGGTTGCCGACGGAATTCTCCGGGTGGCTGCGGCAGCCCGGGAAGCCGGCGTCCGGTTTGGGCTCTACTGCAGCGACCCCGCTTTTGCAGCGGCGGAAATCCGCCGCGCCGAACTCGACTTTGTGGGGATCGGAATCGACCTGATGTTTGTGGGCAGGCAGGCCCGGGCAACCGTTGCGGCCCTGGCTGCCGCTTTGGAGGAGAAATCATGACGGAACAGGCCGACATCCTGATTATCGGCGCCGGGCCCACCGGGCTCACCCTCGCGAACCTGCTGGGGCAAAACGGCGTTTCAACCCTCCTCATCGAGGCCAGGGACGAACTGATCGACTACCCTCGCGCCGTCGGCATCGACGACGAATCACTGCGGGCTATGCAGGGCCTGGGGCTGGTGGACAAGGTGCTTGAGCACACTGTTCCGGACCAGCAGATCCGGATCGTCAACGGTTCCGGCAAGGTGATTGCCGGCATCAATCCCACCACCCGGGAGTTCGGCTGGCCGCGGCGCAACGGGTTTGTGCAGCCTCTGGTCGATAAGGTGCTGCTCGAAGGGACGCAGCGCTTTGACAGCGTAGACGTTCGGTTCGGAACCGAAGCGGTGGACCTCGTTCAGGACGAAACCGGGGTCACGGTCACCGTCCGGTCACAGGGACGCGAATCCACTATTCGCGCCGCGTACGTCGTCGGCTGCGAGGGTGGACGCTCCTTCACCCGCCAGAAGCTTGGCATCCCCTTCGCCGGTGAAACCCGGCAGCAGCGCGGACTGGTAATCGACGTAGCCAATGATCCTCTGGGGACCCCGCATGCCGTCTTCGGCGGCGATCCCAACCGCGGCTATGCGACCCTGAGCCTGCCCCACGGCATCCGGCGGTGGGAGTTCATGCTCCTGGAGGGTGAAGACGACGCGCTGGTTGAAAGCGATGAATTCCTGCACATGCTTTTGCGGGACCACGTTGCTGATCCGTCCAAGCTGGACATCATCCGCCGGCGGGTCTACGAGCACCATGCACGCGTCGCTGAGCGTTTCCGCGACGGGCGGGTGCTGCTGGCCGGAGACGCCGCCCACGTAATGCCGGTTGTGGCCGGCCAAGGGTGGAACTCCTGTATCCGCGACGCACTCAACCTCGGGTGGAAGCTGACTTCCGTGGTCCGGGGCCATGCGGGTGAACAGCTGCTGGATACGTATGCAGAAGAGCGGAGGGACCACGTCAAAGCCATGGTTGACCTCTCCGTCGGCATGTCGAAAGTTGTGACGAACCGGAGCAAGGTCACCTCAGCAGCCCGGGACGCCGCTGCTGCCGTAGTCGACAGGCTGCCCAAGCTCAAGGCCTACATCTCGGGCCAAGGGTTCAAGCCGATGCCGAAGTACACCAGAGGCGTGGTCCTGACCTCGCCTTGGGCGGTGTCGAAATCCGTGCCCGTAGAGGACGGTGCGGTTCCCGGAGCAGGAATCCTGTTCCCGCAGCCGCGCGTCGACGGTCCCAGCGGAACCGGCATCCTGCTGGATGACGCAGTCCAGGCCGGGTGGAGGGTGTTCGTCTGGAACAACGATCCGGCACAGTTCCTGAGCCAAGATACCCAGGCACATTTGGCGGAGCTGGACGCTTCCCTCGTCCAGCTCGTGCCTTCTGTCCAGCTGAACTGGGCCGCTGCGAACACTTCTCCGGGGGTGAACGTACTGGGAGACCCAAACGGGGTCCTCAAATCATGGTTCCATGCACGTCCGGTCTCCGCCGTCGTGGTCCGGCCCGACCACGTAATCGCCGCCGAATGCCTGGCACAAGACCTGGACCGCACCCTGCAGGCCATCTTCCTCAAGGGGCATTTCCGTACTGTCCGCCAGCCGGTGGCGGTCAGCTAGCCAATACGGCGGCCTAGTGCCCTGAACGAAAACCAATCCCTCAATGAAGAAGGACCACGATGAAAACCAAAACCATGCGGTTGCTTGGAGCAGGCGCGCTTCTCACAATGGCCCTCTCCGGCTGCGCTTCCGGATCCATCTCCGGAGGTGCTGACGACACCGCAGCCGCCGCGTCTTCCGGCAATTCTGAACTCCGCGACGTAACCATCGGGCTGTTCCCGTCTTCAGCAGTGGGAGCAATGCAGCTGGGTATCAACAAGGGGTACTTCGAAGCCGAAGGCATCAATCTGGAGCTTCTGCTGGGCCAGGGCAGCGCAGCCCAGCTGCCCTCGCTGAGCTCCGGCAGCCTCGACTTTATGCTGGCCAGCCCGACAACTCCCCTCATTGCCACGGCTCAGGGCCTGGACCTGAAGATCGTCTCCGGCTACGCGCACAACCGCACCGAGATGGTTGAGGATTCTGTAGCAGTGATGGTGGGCCCGGACTCCGGCATCAAGTCAGCCCGGGACCTGGAAGGCAAAACCGTCTCCATCAACGCGCTCGGCAGCATCGGCGAGATCGGCATCAAGGAAGCGGTAGAGCTCGACGGCGGTGATTCCAGCGCGGTGACCTTCGTGCAGCTGGGCTTCAACGAGGTAGGCGCCCAACTTGAGAGCGGGCAGATCGACGCCGGCATGGCCGGTCCTCCATTCCTGCAGCAGATTGTCGCTGACGGCGGCAGCGTTATCAGCGACTTCATACAGGAAGCCGAACTCGGCGGGGCCGAGCTGGTCATCGCGTCCAGCGGAGCACTCACCCGCGATGATCCGGAGCTGATCGCCAGCTTCGTGGCCGCGCTGGAACAGACCCTCACCTACGCCGAAGAGCACCAGGACGAGGTCCGGGCCCTGCTCCCCGAAGTCCTTGGCACCTCCCCGGAGGCCGCGGAGAAGACTGACTTCATTGCCTGGGATGCAGAACTGGATGTGGATGCTCTCGAACAGTTCGCGATCCTCATGGAGAAGCACGGCGTCGTGGAGAACCTGCCCGATGTTGAATCCACGGTTTGGAGCAAATAGCGCCGAGCTCCTGCTTCTGGCGGAGAAGGTCTGACCTTCTCCGCCAGGCCAATCCTGAAATCCGAAAGGGGGCTGGTTGTCATGACCAACCCAGCTATATCAATTGCCGCGCGCAGGTCCGCACGCTGGCTCCGCTTTGGACCGGTGCTGCTAGGGACCTGCGGCATCCTCGGGTTCCTGCTCGTCTGGCAGGTGGCAGCCGTGTCCGGACTGGTGGATTCCCGACACCTGCCTCCTGCCACGGAAGTCCTGGAGCGGTTCGTTGCAAACCTGGCCTACTCCCAGTTCTGGGTTGCCACCGGTCACACCCTCCGCGCCTGGCTTCTGGGCCTGCTGATCTCTGCAGCAGCAGGACTCGTACTGGGCGTGGCAATTGGTTCAAACGGGTTCCTGGTGAAGGCCACCCATTCGACAATCGAGTTCCTGCGCCCCATCCCCGCCGTGGCGCTAATCCCGATTGCAGCGCTGTTGTTCGGGCCGAGGCTCGGTTCGGAACTCATGATCATCATTTACGCCTGCTTGTGGATCGTGCTGATTCAGGTCTTTTACGGCATAGCTGACCTGGACCAGGTTGCCATGGATACCGCTAATACCCTCGGCCTGACATTTACCGAACGGGTCCGCTACCTCATCTTCCCGACACTGCTGCCGTTCTTCATGACCGGGCTGCGGCTGGCAGCCACGGTGGCCCTTGTGCTGGCCATCAGCGTGGAACTCATTGTGGGAACGCCCGGCCTGGGCCAAGAAGTCGCTCTGGCACAGATTAACGGATCAGCGCCGGCAATCTTCTCGCTGATCATTACCAGCGGCCTGCTGGGAATCATCATCAATACCCTGATGCGGTTCGTGGAGCGAAAGACCCTGTTCTGGCACGAATCGGTACGCGGAGGAAAAACGGCATGATCAACGTCCTGAAAAAGACCGGCTATTTACTCGGGCTGCCACTGATCCTCATTGCTTTCTGGGTCATCTACACCTCCGTAACCACGAACTTCTTCATTCCGGAACCGGCAACCCTCGTTGAGCGGTTCTTCAGTATCTGGTTCGCGGAACGTTTCCTTTCAGACGTCGTGCCCAGTGTGGTCCGGCTGCTGGCCGGGCTGGTGCTCTCCATCGTGATCGGCGTGAGCGTCGGTGTGGTGATCGGGTACGTTCGGTGGATCCGCTGGCTCTTCGAGCCGTTGTTCGAATTCATCCGGGCGGTCCCGTCCACCATCCTGATCCCGGTGCTGCTGCTGCTCATCGGTATCAACGACGCCATGAAGATCACCCTGATCGTCTTCAGCTGTGTCTGGCCGATCCTGCTCAACACGGTCGCTGGAGTCACTTCCATCGACGAGGTGCAGCAAAACACCGCCAGGGTGATCGGGCTGAAGGGATTCGAACGGATGCGCTACCTGGTCCTGCCTGCGGCCTCGCCACAGATCATGGCCGGCATCCGCCAGAGCCTGGCTGTCGCGCTCATCCTGATGGTCGTATCCGAAATGTTCGCCTCAACGGACGGCATCGGACACTGGACCATTAACTTCCAAAACCGCGTAGCCATCCCGGAAATGTGGAGCGGCGTACTCCTCCTGGGCATCATCGGCGTCGCGCTGTCTGCAGTCTTCCAAATGATCCAGAAGCGGACACTCGCCTGGTACGAAGGATTGAAGGAGAACCAAAATGACTAACGCAACCAAAAAGGTCCGCCTCGAAGTTGACCAGCTGCAAAAAATCTACCAAACCAACGCCACGGAGTTCGAGGCGGTGCGGTCCCTGACCTTCAACCTGCACGACGGTGAATTTGCTTGTCTCGTCGGTCCATCCGGCAGCGGCAAGACCACGCTGCTGAAGTGCATTGCCGGCCTGATGCGGGCCACCGCCGGCCGTGTTGTCCTGGACGGGCAGTCCGTCAACGGTCCGGCCAAAGGCATGGCGGTGGTGTTCCAAGAGTATGGCCGAAGCCTGTTCCCGTGGATGACTGTTGAAGCAAACGTGAATCTGCCACTGAAGAGCGCCGGGGTCCCGAAGGCTGAACGCAGCCGCCGTGTGGCCGAGGCGCTGGAATCGGTTGGACTTGAGGCTGCCGGCGCCAAGTACCCGTGGCAGCTCTCCGGAGGTATGCAGCAGCGCGTTGCCATTGCCCGCGCGGTAGCCTCCCGGCCGAGCGTGCTGCTCATGGACGAACCGTTTGCCGCCGTTGATGCCCAGACCCGTGCAGACCTCGAAGACCTGGTGCGGCGGATCTGGAAGGAACACAACATGACCATCCTGTTCGTCACCCACGACATCGATGAGTCTGTGTACTTGGCTGAGCGCGTGCTGGTGCTTTCAAGCTCGCCGACGGTCATCCAGAACGACATCACCATCGATCTGCCCCAGGTACGCGACCAGCTTGTGACCCGGTCCGACGCCCGTTTCGGGGAACTGCGCGCCGAGGTCTACGAACGTGTGCAGTTCGCGAAGACCAATGTGACCGGTCAAAGTGAACCGGCGCGGCTGGAAGAGGCTTCGGCATGACGGCCGCAAGCACCGGAGACCTGCTCACCACGCCTGACGATCTGTTTTGGCAGGAACATTCGGAATCCATCACTGAGTCTGACGAAGAGCTGCTCCGAATCGTCGGCAGCGCCGACCTCCCAGCGCTGCTCGCAGCACTGGCCGCGGCAACCGCCGACACCTCCTTCCTCAGCGGTGACCTGCGTCCCCCGCTGACACCGGTTGACACCGTCGGCCACCCGCACGGAGGCATGACCCCCCTGCAGCAGGAACGCGGGAGGAAAGTCGCCTTCGCCGCACTGAAGAGGCTTCGCGACGAGGGAATCACCCGTGCCCGGATGCTCAGCGAAGCCGAAACAGACACCATCCTGGAGTATCTGGGCAATGGGCACACTGAGTGGGCAGGGATGCTCCGCCACGAACTGGATCTGGCGCCGGACAAGAACGGTGCGCCCGACTGGAGATTCGAAGATGTTGCTGCGGGCCGGGACTTTACTGCGCTGATTGTCGGGTCCGGAGTCGCCGGGCTGGCCGCCGCGCACCGCTTCCGGCAAGCCGGGGTCCCGTTCGCCATTATTGAGGCAACGGACCGGCTCGGGGGCACCTGGCAGAAGAACCGTTATCCCGGTGTCCGGCTTGATACACCGACTTTCGGCTACACATACTCCTTCGCCCAGCGCACGGACTGGCCTCAGCAGTTTGCCGAGGGGCACGAGATCAGGGAATACCTGGAAACCGTAGCCGAGCGGTCCGGTGTAGCCTCACTTATCGAGTACGGCAGCGCCCTGATCAGCGCTGAGTGGGACGGCGACGCCGGCGCCTGGTCGGTAACCACGGAAACCGCCGCCGGAACGCGGCAGGTTCGCCAATTCAACGCCGTCATCACCGCCACCGGTCAGCTGGATATCCCCAACATCCCGGACTTTCCCGGGCAGGCCTCCTTCACGGGGACGGCAGTACACTCCCAGGAGTGGGACGAAAGAACCGACTGGCAGGGAAAGCGTGTGGCTGTCATCGGCACCGGCGCCAGTGCCTACCAGATTGTTCCTGCGATCTGCGCCGGTGTTGAGAGGATGGTTGTCTTCCAGCGCAGTGCACCGTGGATGCTGCCCGCCCCCGCCTACCACAAGCCGATGACCGAGGTCTTCTCGTGGCTCAGCAGGAAAGTGCCGCACTACGCACAGTGGTACCGGCTATGGGTGACAGTCCTTGGCATCCCCGGACGTTTCCACACAGTCAGGGCGGAGAAGGACTGGCCGGGGGCTCCTCTGAGCGTCTCACCCAGGAACCAGCAAGTGCGGGATGAACTGACGCGCATCCTCGGCGAGCAGTTCAGTGGACATCCCGAACTGCTCAAGCATGCCGTACCCGACTATCCGCCGGGTGCCAAAAGGATGCTGCGTGACAACGGCGTGTGGGCCAAGGCCCTCACCTCGAAAAACGTCACGCTGGAAACCTCCCCGATCCGGGAAATCACTCCCACCGGAATCGTGACCGCAGACGGAACCCACCACGAGGTGGACGTCATTGTTTATGCAACCGGTTTCCGTCCCTCCGAATACCTCGAAGGAATCGAGATCAAGGGGAAGGAAGGCATTGAAATCCATGATGCCTGGGACGGTGACGCCCGCGCCTACAACGGCGTGACGGTACCAGGCTTTCCGAACTTCTTCATGGTTTACGGCCCCAACGTTGGCGGCGTCGTGGCGGGAAGCCTCCACTTCATGCTCGAACGCGCGGGAGAATACGCCCTCAAGGCCATACGGGAAGTCCTGGAACGGGGCATCAAGGCAGTGGACGTCCGGCCGGAGGCCCTGGATAGGTTCGTCGAATGGGTGGACACAGAAAACCGGCAGATGGCGTGGGGGCAGCCTTACGTGCGCACCTGGTACCAGAACAGCCGCGGCCGGGTCTCGCAGATTTGGCCCTTCACCAACGTGGAGTACTGGGAGGCGACCGAGTCGCTTGACCCGGAAGACTATGATTTCCTCGCTTAGGCATCACCGCTGGACGCGTCGGAGGAAGTCCGCCCTGGCCCCGTCCAACCGACCGAAGGCAGAAGACTCAGTGGGAAGGGATAACGGTGACACGTAGGAGCCACGCCCATCAAAGCACCCCGGGCAACGAGAAAGCGATCCTTGACGCGGCCCTGACCCTTGCGGTCACAGCCGGATATGAAGGCACAACCATGGCCGAAGTGGCTCGGCTTTCCGGCCTGCCCGTTGGATCGGTTTACTGGCACTTCAACAACAAGGAGCAGCTGTTCTCCGAGCTTATTGAGTATTGCTTTAAGCAGTGGAAAGTGGACCATACGGGTCCGACGAACCGGGACCTCCTGAGGCGGAGTATTGCAGGTTCCGCCGGAGGATCGGTCGATCCCGAGAACAGGGCTGAAGCGTTTTGGGTCCTGGCCCTGCTGTTTGCGCTGGAAAAGAGGCTTGCCGGAAACCTGGCGCGGGAAAAGTACCTTCAGGTCCGCAAGCAGATGTTTGAGCTGATGGTTGAACGGGTGGAACCGCAGGTACCGGCCTCGGTCCTGAAGGAGGACCCGTCGTTTGGACGAAAGATGGTGGTACTCGGACGTGCACTGACGGATGGGTTCTACATCGCTGCCTCGTCGGGTGACGAGATCGATTTCCACGAGTTTGCCGACCTGTCAGCATCAGCCGTCGAGGCACTTATCCAGCGGCGTGCTGCTGAAATAGAAAGGAAGATCGGTGGATCCGAACAGTAAGGTAGCGGTCGTCATCGCCGGCGGTTCAGGCATCGGCGCCGCCGTGGTCCGCGAACTCTCGGACCACGGATACCGGATAGCGGCGCTGTCGCCGTCAGGCAGTGCCAAAGCCCTGGCGGAGAGTCTCGGCGGCGTCGGAATGGCGGGCTCCAACCGCTCGGAGGAGGACCTGCGGTCCATTGTGAACCTGGCACTGGCGCAATACGGCCGTATCGACACCGTCATTAACGGATCCGGACACGGAGCCTCAGGCCCCGTGCTGGAACTGACGGATGCTGACTGGGAAGACGGCATGAATGCGTTCCTGATGAATGTGGTCAGGATGGCCCGGATCATCACGCCGCACTTCGAAGCCGCCGGCAGCGGGTCAATTGTGAACATCTCCACGAGTTCGCCGCTGGAACCCAATCCGCGTTACCCGGTCTCGGCAACGTTCCGCGCCGCACTGGCAGCCTTCACCAAGCTCTACACCGATGAGTACGGTCCCCTCGGTATCCGCATGAATAACGTGCTTCCCGGGTTCACCAAGGAGAACCCGGAAACAGTGGCGCCGGAGTGGACCCAGCGCATCCCGCTTCGCCGGGCAGCCGCAACCAGCGAGGTGGCCCGGGTGGTCAGGTTCCTGGCCGGGGAGGACGCCAGCTACATGACCGGTCAAAACATCCGGGTCGACGGCGGATCAGCGCGGTCGGTCTAAGGCTGCCGGCCTCCTGCCGGGCAGCTCATCAGCCTGCCGGACGCGGCACGGCTATGCCCGAATCCAGCACGACGCGGACTGTCGCTTCGTAATGTGAGCGCAGGAGTCGCGTCAGCTCCTCAGCGTCCCGCGCCAGCGCCGCCGCCAGGATATCCCGGTGCTCTTTCTCAACATCCCGTCTGCCCGGTTCCACATGGGGGGCGGCCCAGCAGCGGTAGAGCTCGGTGGCGTCGGAAAGGTCAGAGGCCAGTTTCAGCATCGGCTGGCAGGCGCAGGCTTCGAGCAACTTGAGATGGAAGGCTTTGTGGGCCTTCTGCCACGCCGGATCAACATGGGAAGGGTCCTCGGCCGCACGCCGGGGAATGCGTGCCAGCTGGTGGTGGACCGCCATCACCTCCGATTCCCACACCACGTCTCCGCGGGCCACGGCCAGCCGTGCGGCGAGCGCCTCAGTCACGCAGCGCAGTTCGGTCAGGTCCTCCAACTCCTGGATGTCCAGTTCACGGACGAAGAACCCCCGGTTCGGCAGGGATGTCACCAAACCGTCACCGGCCAGCCTGGCCAGGGCCTCCCGGACCACGGTGCTGCTCGCGCCCAGCCGTTCGGCCAGCGCCGCCGGCTGCAGCCTCGTGCCCGGACCCCACTCACCCCTCAGGATTTCTTCCCGTATCCATTCGATTGCCTGGGGTCCTGCTTGTGCCATGACTTCCTCCCTCTTTCCAAACGATTCTGCCCCATACTGAGGGCTTTGTCGGATTATTAGACAGATAATATATTTTTCTTGACGAGTAGGTTATTTGCTGCCTAGTGTGGTTGTGATCAGTCCCACACGGCACCTGTAGGGCCCGCCCGATACAGGGCCCTGCTCCAGCCCCCCAAGCCAAAGGATGGCCATGCACTACGCAAGTTTCGTTTCGCCGGAAGGAACCCCTTCCTGGGGCATCGTCGAGGATGCCAAGGTCTACGACCTGGGCCCCGGCGGCCTGGACCTCGCCCCGACGCTTTCCGACGCGGTACGGGAAGGCATTTTCGGAACTGTCTCACGCGACCAGTTCGCTGCCGCCCCCGCTGTCGACGAGGCGGATGTCCGGTTCCTCCCACCGGTTACGAAACCGGAAAAGATCATCTGCATCGGTGTGAACTACCGCAGTCATCAGGAAGAAACCGGCAAGGTGGAACAGAAGGCACCCACAGTCTTCACGCGTTTCGCCGATACACAGATGGGCCACCTTGCTCCGGCCCTCATGCCTGCCTCCACTACCCAGTTCGACTACGAGGGTGAAATGGCCCTGGTCATTTCCCATGACGCCTGGCAGGTGCCCAAGGAAGAGGCATTCGACTACGTCGCCGGTTACGGTGCCTACAACGACTTCTCCGTGCGGGACTGGCAGCGCAACGCCTCACAGTGGATTCCGGGCAAGAACTTCCCGGGGACCGGAGCATTCGGACCCTATCTGGTTCCCGCCTCCGATATCGAAGACCTCGACTCCATGGTCCTGCAGACCCGGGTCAACGGTGAGGTCCGACAGCAAGCTGCTCTCGGTGATCTCTACTTCTCCATCCCCGAACTCATCGAATACGTCACGGGCTTCACCAAGCTCTCGGCCGGCGACGTCATTGTGACTGGAACCCCCGGAGGAGTCGGTCTCTTTATGGAGCCTCAGGGCCTGCTCAGCGAGGGCGACGTCGTGGAGGTTGAAATCACCGGACTAGGTGTCCTCCGCAACACGGTCCAGCGCAGCGAATAACCGGCAGGCATAAGGGAGGAGCGACATGGATCAGCACAGCGAAACAGATGTCCTGGTAGTCGGGGCCGGTCCGATCGGCATGACGGTGGCTGCCCTGCTGGCTGACTACGGCGTGAACGTGGTGCTGGCCGAGAAGCAGGCCACCACCAGTGACGCGCCACGGGCCATCAGTGCGACGGACGAGACACTGCGCGTCTTGGCGGAGATCGGTGTGCTGGACCAGCTTCTTCCCGAAATGCTGACGGACACCGGGGCGCGGTATTTCGGCCGCAAAGGGCAGCTCCTGGCCGAGGTGCGCCCCGGCCGGCCGCGCCTCGGACAACCGGGCAAATCCCAGTTCGATCAGCCGGTCATGGAATCCCTCCTTCTGGAAGCCGTCAGAGGCCGCGATCGGATTGACCTGCGCTTTGAATCCGAGGTTCTCGAGGTGAGGGACCGTGGGAGCTACGCCGAATCGGTCATCAAGGATGCCTCCGGAGTCAGAACGGTTCGATCTCAGTGGGTTCTAGCCTGCGACGGCGGCAAGAGCCCCGTCCGCACCCAGCTGGGAATCCCGCTGCAGGGCAGTACCCAGGCACAGCAGTGGATTGTGGTCGACATTGCCGGCTCGAAAGTGAAGACCGAGAAATTTGCCGAGTTCCACTGCAACGGCAAGCGCCCGGTTGTTCAGGTCCCCGGAGCGAAAAGCCGGCGGCGGTACGAATTTATGCTCCTGCCCGGCGAGAGTGCCGAGGAAGTTACTGCCCCGGCCTTTATTGCGGGGCTGGTGGCACCCTTCGAAGCCGTCGAACCGCAGAATATTCGCCGGGCCGCCGTATATGTGGCCCACCAGCGCATTGCCGGCGCGTACCGCAAAGGGCGGGTGATCCTCGCCGGCGACGCGGCGCACCTCATGCCGCCGTTTGCCGGGCAGGCGCTCAATGCAGGCATCCGGGACGCGGCCAATCTGGCCTGGAAAATCGCTGCGAGCGTAGTAGACGGTGCGCCGGAGGCTCTGCTCGACAGTTACGCCCAGGAACGCAGGCCGCACACCGCGGAGATGGTCAGGCTTTCCCATCTCATCGGCAGGGTGGTGATGGCAACAAACCCGGCGGCCGCCGCGCTCCGGGATCAGCTGATTGCTGCCACCTCGTTGCTGCCGCCGCTGAACCGCTGGATCACTCAGATGCGGTTCCTCAAGCAACCGCATTACAGCACGGGGTGCCTCGTCCCGCCGGGAACAGAAGTTCCTAAAGCGGCGGCAGCCACCGTGGGCACAGCACTTGCTCAGCCACTGGTCCGGGATGAGAACGGCGAGGAAAACCTTCTTGACGCGGTGCTCGGACGAGGCTGGACGCGGCTGGACTTTTACGGCGGGAACCGGATCGGCATTGCGCCCATCGGAACCGGCGATGCAGGGCGCCGTCCGGGACAGGTCACCGACGTCGGAGGCGCTTTCAGCACGCTGCCTGCGGGTACATCACTTATTGTCCGCCCCGACCGCTACGTGGCAGCGGCCTGCAGGTCCGGCAGTGAGCACACAGCACTGGAAAAGCTGGCCGTGCTGGTCCCGGGGCTGCGCAGGGCGACCCATGGAGCCGACAGGAATGTTTAGCGCAATCAACGGGCGTATCAACCTATCTAAGGAGCTACACACATGTCATGGGGCTTGATCAGGGAAATGGGCCATGTGTCCATCCAGACCACTGATGTTGACGCAGCGGTGTCCGACGCGACCGGGCTGCTTGGCCTGCGGGTCACCGAGGTAGCAGGACGTGAGACGTACCTGGCGGCATCGGCAGTTCACCATGAACTGGTGTACGTCGAATCGGATACCAACGGCATACACTCGCTGGGCCTGGTGGCCCGGGACGGTGACGCCCTGCGGGAAATCCGACGCCGGGTGGAAGCTGAGAACCTGCCCATCATCAGCGAAAAACCTGTGTCCGCCGGCGTGCAGGACGGTTTCAGTTTTGTCGGCCCGGAAGACTGGGTATTCGACATCTACACCGATTTGCAGGCCAATGAGGTTGGAGCGCTGTCCTTCGGGCCGGACCGCTACGGCCACATCAACTTCCACCCCCGCAACGTCCGGGCCATGATGGAGTTCCTGGCGCGAGTGCTGGATTTCCGCCTCTCCGACGTCATCGGAGACGATTACGCGTACTTTATGCGGTGTAATCCGGACCATCATGGCATCGCGCTCATCCAAGGGAAGGGAACTTTCCATCACCATGCCTGGCAGACCCAGTCCATCGCGGACCTCGGGAAGTTGGGGGACCGGCTCAACAGGGTTGGGCGGGAGCTGATCTGGGGCCCCGTGCGTCACGGCGCAGGACACAATATTGCCGCCTATTACGTAGAGTCTTCGGGTGCGGTCGTGGAACTCTACACGGATCTGGAACAAATCTACGATGACGCCCGTCCACCCGTTAAGTGGGGGGCTCAGGATAACTGGTGGAACATGTGGGGCTCTTACCGCCCTGAAGAGTTCCGCTCCTTTGGGATCCCACCGGTCTCCGGACGGCGCTGAACAGGCACGCGGGTTAGGGCAGAGGCCGGGCCGGCCCGCCCGCCTAGCGCAGGTTGTGCCGCGTCGGCGGGCCGGATTGCGTCGGCCTCCCGGGCGGACCGGCGGGCCGCCCGGCCCAGCCAGGCCCCGGCGGACAGTGCACCGAGCCCGCCGGCGGCCAGGTCGCCCATCGTGTCCTGATAACCCACGTTGATGCTCTGGTCCACGAAGGTGTAACCCCACCACTCGCCCAGCTCCCACAGAACGCTCACGGCCAGCCCCAGGCAGAACACCAGGACAGGAATGGCCCCGGCCGGCGGCGCAGCCCGGCGGGCCGGCATCGGAACCGCGCCAAGCCGGGACAGCAGAAGGTAGACCATGGCGGCAATGACAGCTGTGGCAGTGAAGTGCACCGGAAGGTCCCACCAGCCCACCCTCGCGTAGAGGTCCAGGACACTGCTCCAGGCCGCACCGAGCAGCGTCAGCCCGTACAGCCCGTCAAAGACCCGGGGGATCTCCAGGGACCGGGACACCAGGGTGCCCATCAGGACCAGCAGGAACAGGGCCACATCCACGGGACCGTGCCAGAGGGCGGCTGCCGTGAGGCTGAGCAGGCAGGCAGCCCGCACGGCGTCGGCAAAGTACTCTCCGGCACCGGCGGGCCGGCGGAGGAGTGTGTCGATCATGCAATCACGGTATCGCAGCCCGGGCTACACTTCCTCCATGCCTGCCCTCCTGCCCGCTGTCAGCGTGGTGATTCCCTGCCTCAACGACGCCCCGGCGCTGGCCGCCTGTCTGGCCTCCCTCGCTGGACAGACGGTGCAGCCCTTCGAGATCGTGGTGGTGGACAACAACAGCACCGATGACAGTGCCGCCGTGGCCCGCCGGCGCGGAGCCCGCGTGGTGTTTGAGCCGGTGCCCGGCATCCCGGCCGCCGCAGCCGCCGGATACGACGCCGCCCGCGGCCAGATCATTGCGCGCTGCGACGCCGACTGCGTGCTGCCCGCGGATTGGATTGCGAGAATAGCTGAAACCTTCGCCGCCGATCCGTCCCTGGCTGCGCTCTCCGGGCCGGGCCGGTTTTACGGTTTTCCCCGTCCGCTGGGAGGGCTGCTCAGCGTGCTCTACCTCGGGTCCTACTACCTGGCCATGGGCCTGGCCCTGGGCCACCTGCCGCTGTTCGGCTCGAACCTCGCGCTGCGTACCTCGGTGTGGCACAAAATCCGCGGGAAGGTGCACCGGGAGGATCCCGAGCAGCACGACGACGTGTGCCTGAGCCTGCATCTGGGCCAGGAGTACCGCTGTCGCTTCGAGCCGACGCTGGTGGTCGGAATGGCGCCACGGGCAGTGATCGGCGGCGCCAACCTGGTCCGCCGTTTCCGCCGCGCCTTCCACACCCTGTGGGCGCATTGGCCCGGGGAGGCTCCGTGGGTGCGCTGGCCCCGCCGCTTCACCGGGCACGGGGAGACCGGGCACGGGAAGAACAGGCCTGCTGAACCTACCGCTCCGGGGGATACAGCAGGGGCAGCTGCAGCACCAGCCACGGACTGAAGGCCCACGGTGCCAGGCGCACGGATTCGGCCAGCTGGAGCGGATCGACCCAGTTCCAGTCCATCACCTCATCGGCTGCCGGCACCGGATCGGCGTCGGTGACGGCGGTGTACACCGGACAGATTTCATTTTCCACAATGCCCGAGGCATCCACGGCACGGTAGCGGAATTCCGGAACCCGCAGGGTCAGGTCCTCAACGCGCAGGGCCAGACCCAGCTCCCGGTCCGCCCGGCGCAGGACGGCGTCGGCGGTGGCTTCGCCGGGGCCGGGATGCCCGCAGAAGGAATTGGTCCACACTCCGGGCCAGGTCAGCTTGCCCAGGGCGCGCCGCGTGACCAGCAGCTGGCCGGCCCGGTTGAACACATGAGTGGAAAACGCCAGATGCAGGGGGGTATCAGTGGTGTGCACCGTGGATTTTTGCTGCGTTCCGACGGGCTGCCCGTCCGGATCCACAAGTACCACCAGTTCCCCGCGTTGCGCCATTTCTCCTCCTCATAGTCACCGTGTTTACTTGACCCTATGGAGACTGAACCCCTGCTCGACCCAGCCATCGGACACGAGCAGGTCGAGAGTGTCCTGCAGGCATATTTTGGCCAGGCGAAGCTTCGCGCAGCCAAAGTCAGTCCCAGCTACCTTAGCCTCTGGGAAACACTGGAGGCGTCTACGGCCGGCGGCAAGCGGGTCCGGCCCGGAATCCTGATGACCGCCTACCAGCATCTGGGCGGCACCAGCCTCGAGGCCGCCGCCCGGGCGGGCGCGGCCTTTGAGCTGCTGCACACGGCGCTGATCATCCACGACGACGTGATTGACCTGGACTTTGTGCGCCGCGGCCATGACAACGTGTCCGGGGTGTACCGGGCCCGTGCCGAGGAGGCCGGACAGACGCCCGAGGCAGCCCGGCACCGCGGCATGTCGGCCGGAATCATTGCCGGTGACCTGGTGCTCTCCGGCGCCTTCCGGATGCTGGACACCGTTGACACGGATCCCGCCACCCGGCTCCGGCTGGCGGAGATCCTGGACGAGGCAGTATTCGCCTCCGCTGCCGGCGAGCTGATCGACGTCGACTTCTCCGTCTCCCCGGGGGCGCCGCCGGTGGCCGAAATCCTGGACATGGAACGGCTCAAAACAGCCGTGTACTCCTTCGAAGCGCCGCTGCGCGCCGGGGCGGTGCTCGCCGGAGCGGACGACGACGTCGCCGCCGCCCTGGGGCGCTTTGGCCGGGACACCGGAATCGCCTACCAGCTGGTGGATGACCTGCTGGGAGTCTTTGGGCAGGAGAGCGCCACCGGAAAATCGAACCTGAGCGACCTGCGCGAGGGTAAACGGACGGTCCTGATTTCCCATGCCGCCCAAGGCCCGCACTGGGACGAGCTGTCACACTTGATTGGGTGCCCGGAGCTGACGCCGGCCGAGGCCGACCGTGCCCGCGAACTGCTGGTCCTCTCCGGTGCCCGCGACTTCGCCCGAACCCTGGCCGACGAGCACGCGGCCCGGGCCCGGACCCACCTTGACTGTCCGGCGGTTCCCCCGGCGCTGCGCCAGGTCCTGGAGCACATTCTCGACGGCGCCGTGAACCGGGGACGGTAGGCGATGGCCCGGGAAGCAGGCCTGGCGCTCTACAACAAGGTCGCGGTCCAAACGTCCTCCGTGGTGATCCGCTCCTATTCCACATCCTTCGGGCTGGCGTCCCGCCTGCTGCAGCCGCGCACCAGGCTGCAGATCGAGACCATTTATGCGCTGGTGCGGCTGGCCGATGAAATAGTCGATGGGGTGGCCGCCGAGGCAGGGCTGGCCCCGGCCGAGGTCGCGCGCCACCTCGATGCGCTGGAGGCAGACACCGCGCAGGCCCTGCGCACCGGGTACAGCGTGAATTTGGTGGTCCACGCCTTCGCCCTGACGGCCCGCAGCACCGGCATCACCGAGGACCTGACGACCCCCTTCTTCCGGTCCATGCGCGCAGACCTGGAACGGACCGAACACACGCCGGAATCCTTCAACGACTACGTCTACGGGTCAGCCGAGGTGATCGGGCTGATGTGCCTGCTCTGCTTCCTGCAGGGCAGCGAGATCGACGACGACCGCGCCAAGCGCCTGAGGGAAGGTGCGCAACGGCTGGGAGCGGCCTTCCAAAAGGTCAATTTCCTCCGCGACCTGGCCGATGATTTCGACACCCTGGGCCGCAGCTACTTCCCCGGCATCACCGTCGCGGCGTTTTCCGAGGCGGACAAGCACCGGCTGCTGGATGACATCGACACAGACCTGCAGGTCTCCGGCGCCTCCATCACCGAGCTGCCGCCGCATGCCCGGCCGGCTGTCGCCCTGGCACAGGAACTGTTCTCCGAGCTGTCCCGCCGGCTGCGTGCCACCGGGGCCGAGCAGCTGCGCAGCACCCGCATCCGCGTGCCTAACCCGGTGAAGCTGCGCATCGCCGCCGGAACCCTCTATACCCACCGCTTCCGCCGTCCGGCGCCGGGAAGCCCCACCGCCGGAAGGCAGCAATGACCCGCAGGAGAGCATCCGCACCACCGCGCACCGCCGTCGTCATTGGCGGCGGGATCACCGGCCTGGCCACTGCAGCCCTGCTGGCACGGGAGGGCCTCGAGGTGACGGTCCTGGAAAAGCAGCCGGTGGCCGGCGGCCGGACCGGGTCCTGGCAGAGCGCGGGGTTCAGCTTCGACACCGGACCGTCCTGGTACCTCATGCCGGAGGTGTTTGATCATTTCTTCCGGCTGCTGGGCACCTCCGCGGCCGAGCAGCTGGACCTGGTGAAGCTGGATCCGGGGTACCGGGTACTGTTCGAAGGCTCCCCGGATCCAGTAGACATCGCGGCCACCCGCAGCGAAAACGTGGCACTGTTCGAGTCCCTCGAACCCGGCGCCGGAGCCAGGCTCGAGAAGTATCTGGACTCCGCCGTCGACGTTTACGACATGGCCAAGAAACGCTTCCTCTACTCCACCTTCGCATCCTTCCTGCCGCTGCTGCGCCCCGACGTGCTCAAGCGCGGCCCGCGGCTGGCCCAGCTGCTGCTCCAGCCGCTGAGCTCGTTTGTGGCAGGGAAGTTCACCGATCCGAGGATCC
Source organism: Arthrobacter jiangjiafuii (assembly GCF_018622995.1). Classification (NCBI taxonomy): domain Bacteria; kingdom Bacillati; phylum Actinomycetota; class Actinomycetes; order Micrococcales; family Micrococcaceae; genus Arthrobacter; species Arthrobacter jiangjiafuii. Next base: position 2,962,615 of record NZ_CP076022.1, on the reverse strand, counting down.
GCCAGATCCTGGGCTACCCGGCCGTGTTCCTCGGGTCCTCCCCGTTCACCACGCCCAGCATGTACCACCTGATGAGCCGGCTCGACCTGGCTGACGGGGTGCTTTATCCGATGGGCGGCTTCACCCGGATCATCAGCGTCATCGCCTCGCTGGCGGAGGACGACGGCGTGAAGATCCTCACCGGCTCCACCGTCACCAGGATCCGCACCACCGCTTCCCCATCCCGCACCGGCTCGTCGTCCCGACGGCGCCCGCGGGCCACCGGCGTGGACTACACCGATGCGTCCGGGCATCCGCTGTCTCTGGACGCCGACCTGGTGGTCTCCGCCGCCGACCTGCACCACACCGAAACGGCGCTGCTGCCCCGCGAACTGCAGACCTATCCCGAGCGTTACTGGAAGCACCGCGTCCCCGGCCCCGGCGGCCTGCTGCTGCATCTGGGCGTCCGCGGCGAGCTGCCGTCCCTGGCACACCACACGCTGCTGTTCACCCGGGACTGGAAAGAGAACTTCGAGAAGATCTTCGGCAAGCACCCCTCGGTGCCGGATCCGGCGTCGCTCTATGTCTGCCGGCCCAGCGCCACCGACCCCGAAGCCGCGCCCGCCGGTCACGAGAACATCTTTGTCCTGGTCCCGGTGCCCTCGGATCCCACGCTGGGCTCCGGCGGAGTCGACGGCGGTGGAGACCCTCGCATCGAGGCCATGGCTGACGCCGTGATCGCGCAGATTTCCGCGTGGGCGGATATCCCCGACCTGGCCGAGCGGATCACTGTCCGGAAAACGGTGGGACCGCAGGACTTCGTGCAGGATCTCAACTCCTGGCGCGGGACCCTCCTGGGCCCGGCCCACGTGCTCAAGCAGAGCGCGTTCTTCCGCGGCTCCAACGCCAGCCGCAAAGTGGACGGGCTGCTCTACGCCGGGGGCTCCACACTGCCCGGCATCGGCCTGCCGATGTGCCTGATCAGCGCCGAACTGGTACTCAAACGGCTCCGCGGCGACACCAGCACCGAAGAGCTGCCGGTTCCGGGGAACGCGGTTCCGGGCCGCGGGAGCGGAGCCTAGTGGGTTTCCTCTACCTGTCCCTGCTCCTGGCGTCGATCGGCTGCATGGCGCTGCTGGATCACCGGTTCAAGCTCTTCTTCTTCGCCGACGCCCGCCGTGCCACCCTGGTGAGCATCATCGGCCTGGTCTTTTTCCTGCTCTGGGACCTGGGCGGGATAGGCCTGGATATTTTCTACCGCGGCGAAACCCCGATCATGCTCGGCCTGGTCCTTGCCCCGCACCTGCCCGTCGAGGAGGTCTTCTTCCTGGCCTTCCTCTGCTACCTGACCATGGTGCTCTTCGGCCTGGTGTCGCTGGTGCTGCGGCGTGCCACGGGGCAGAAGACGGCACGACAGGAGACGAACCGGTGACGTACTGGGCGCTCAACGCCGTGTTCCTCGTGCCCGCAGCCGCCGTGCTGGCCCTGGCCCTGCTGCGCCACCGCGCCAAGGGTGCGCCGGCCGCCCTGGCGGTCACCGCCGTCGTGCTCCTGGTCCTGACCGCCGTGTTCGACAACGTGATGATCGCGGCGGGACTGTTCAGCTACAACCCGGACCGGATTTCCGGTGCCTTCATCGGCAGCGCTCCGCTGGAGGACTTCGCCTACGCCCTGGCGGCCGTACTGCTGCTGCCAGGGCTGTGGATGCTGCTGGGCAAGCCGGCCGGAACCGGCCGGGCCGAGCAGCCGGACCCGGCCCGGCACGATCACCACCCCGCAGAACCCGAGGAGAAGCCATGAGCACGTCCACCCGCACCCCGGCCTCCACCCTGCGGATGCTGCTGGTCTCGTCCCGGCCGTTGTCGTGGGTGAACACGGCGTATCCGTTTGCGGCGGCGTATCTGATCTCCACCGGCGGGATCGACCTGGCCTGGGTGCTGGGCACGCTGTACTTCCTGATCCCGTACAACCTGGCGATGTACGGCATCAACGACGTGTTCGACTACGAATCCGACCTGCACAACCCGCGCAAGGGCGGGATGGAGGGTGCCGTCCTGGACCGCGGCTTCCACCGGGTCACGCTGTGGGCCGCCGCCGCCACCAATGTTCCCTTCCTGATCGCGCTGGTCCTGCTGGGCAGCCCGTTGTCCTGGCTGGTGCTGGCGGTCAGCGTGTTTGCGGTGATTGCCTACAGCGCGCCCGGACTGCGGTTCAAGGAACGGCCCTTCCTGGACTCGATCACCTCCAGCACGCACTTTGTTTCCCCGGCGGTGTACGGGCTGGTGCTGGCCGGCGCCGTCTTCACTCCGGGGCTGTGGGCGGTGCTCGGCGCGTTCTTCCTCTGGGGCATGGCCAGCCAGGCCTTCGGGGCGGTGCAGGATGTGGTCCCGGACCGGGAGGGCGGCATTTCCTCCATTGCCACAGTGCTCGGGGCGCGGGCAGTGGTGCGGATTGCTGCCGCCGCGTATTTGGCCGGCGGCCTGCTGATGCTCTTCACGCCGTGGCCGGCCACCCTCGGGTGCCTGCTGGCGGTGCCGTACATCCTGAACCTGCTGCCCTTCCTGAACATTTCCGACGCCGATTCGGAACAGGCCAACGCCGGTTGGAAGCGGTTCCTCAAGCTGAACTTCCTCACCGGTTTCCTCGTGACCATGCTGATCATCTGGTACTGGCCCTCGCGCTGACCCGTTTCCCTGCTGCCCCTCGACGGTTTCGCTCCGGTTTGTGCAAATTCGACCGGTTTGGGAAATCCCTCCGCTGCGCAGCGGAGGGATTTGCACAAACCGGAGGGATTTCCCAAAACGCCGGGATTCAACGCAGCAGAACCCCTCCGCAAACACAACAACGGCCGGCCCCCGAAGGGACCGGCCGCTGGTGCTTATTTCAGAACTGCAGGGGAACCGAAATTACTCGGAAACGCCTACGAATTCGGCCTTCTCGATCGGCGTGGTGTTGCCGGTCGCAAGGTTCAGGCGCAGCTTCTCGCCCAGGGTCGCGTCAACGTTGGTCCAGTACTGGATCGCAGCTTCGCGGATGTGCGGGCGCTGGACGCCGGAGACGGCACCGGTGATCGTTTCGAGGAAACGCTCCTTGGCGGCGTCGTCGAACACCTCGCGGTACAGCGTTCCGGCCTGGCCGAAGTCACTGTCCTCGGAGTGCAGGGTAGCGGCGGCGCGGACCAGCGAGCCGTCGCTTTCCCAGGAGCCCTCGCCGGCACGTGCGGCATCGGCTACGGGGCCGCCCAGGGTGTTGGGCGCGTAGACCGGGGTCTCGGGGGAGTTGAAGAAGTGGCGCTGGGCGCCATCCTGCGAGTAGTTGTTCACCGGTGCCTTGGGTGCGTTCACCGGCAGCTGGTTGTAGTTGGCGCCGATGCGGTACCGCTGTGCATCCGGGTAGGAGAAGATGCGGGCCATCAGCATCTTGTCCGGGCTGGCGTCGATGCCGGGGACCAGGTTCGCGGGAGACAGGGCAACCTGCTCGATCTGCGCGAAGAAGTTCTCCGGGTTGCGGTTCAGGGTGTGGGTACCCACCTTGATCAGCGGGTAGTCCGCGTGCGGCCAGACCTTGGTCAGGTCGAACGGGTTGAACCGGTACGTCTTGGCATCTTCGTACGGCATGACCTGAACGTGCAGGTCCCAGGACGGGAAGTTGCCTTCGGCGATGGCCTCGTACAGGTCGCGGCGGTAGAAGTCGGCGTCGGCGCCGGCAATCTTCTCTGCCTCGGCACCGTTGATCTCGTGGTTGCCCTGGTTGGACGTGAAGTGGTACTTCACCCAGAAACGCTCGCCGGCGGCGTTGATCCACTGGTAGGTGTGCGAGCCGAAGCCGGGCATTTCGCGCCACGACGTCGGGATGCCGCGGTCACCCATCAGGTACGTGACCTGGTGTGCGGACTCGGGGGAGTTGGTCCAGAAGTCCCACTGCATGTCTGCATCGCGCAGGCCGGAGCCCGGGAGGCGCTTCTGCGAGTGGATGAAGTCCGGGAACTTGATGCCGTCGCGGATGAAGAACACCGGGGTGTTGTTGCCGACGATGTCGTAGTTGCCCTCGGATGTGTAGAACCGCAGCGCGAAGCCGCGGACGTCGCGCCAGGTGTCGGGGGAGCCCTGCTCGCCGGCCACCGAGGAGAAGCGCTGCACGGTCTCCGTCACGGTGCCCGGCTGGAAGACAGCCGCACGCGTGTACTTGGAGACGTCTTCGGTGACAACGAACTCGCCGAACGCGCCGCCGCCCTTGGCGTGCACGATGCGCTCCGGGATGCGCTCCCGGTTGAACTGGGCCAGCTTCTCGACCAGGTACCGGTCGTGCAGCGCAATCGCGCCGTTGGCTCCGGCGCTCAGCGACTGGTCGTCGCTGCCAACCGGAGTACCGGTCTGGGTGGTGGTGAAATTCGACATACTCTCTCTTTCTTAAGGGTGGTGAAGTCAGGAAGCTTGTGCGGCGCAGTCGGCGCAGGTTCCCCGGTAGAGCACATCGGCAATCTCGATGGTCATGCCGTGGGTGTTTTCCGGCGTCAGGCAGGGTGCGTGCCCTACGGCGCAGTCGACATCCTCAATCCGTCCGCAGGATGTGCAGATCGCGTGGTGATGGTTGTCGTCCACGCGGGTCTCGTAGCGGGCGGGGGAGTGCGGCGGCTCGATCTTCCGCAGCAGCCCGATTTCGGTCAGGTCCGCCAGGACCACGTAGACCGACTGGAGGCTGATGTCGGGAAGGTCGCCGCGTACTGCGGCGGCGACGTCGTCGGCCACAGCGTGCGGCAGGTGTTCGACGGCGGTGAGGACCGCCAGCCGCTGCTTGGTGACCCGACGGCCGTTGGCGCGCAGCTGCCCGGACCACTTTTCGGTGGCCTCGGTGGTGGCTGCTGTCGATGTCATGCCCACCAGCTAACCACTAGTTATGAATAATTCATAATAAGACCCCTGGATGGCACACTAGGCTGGGCGGAGCCGCCATACGACAAGGGAGATCCATTGAGCAGCAGGGCAGAGCCGGTTCACCAGCGCGTGAAGGTGCGGGAGTACGACGTCGATATCCGCACCTACGGATCCGGATCCCGGCAGGTGGTTTTGGTGCACGGCATCGGGGCCTCCGGGCGCTATTTCTCCCGGCTGGTGGAGGTCCTGGCGCAGACCGCCACCGTCCACACGCTGGAGATGCCGGGCTTCGCCTCCGTGCCGAAGCCCTCCCAAAGCCTGGAGATGGACGACTTTGCCGCCATCAACATCGCCGCCCTGCGCGCTGCAGGCATCGGTCCGGCGCAGTGGGTCGGCCATTCCATGGGCTGCCAGGTGGTGACCGAAATGGCCGTGCAGGCACCGGAGCTGGCCACCTCGGTGGTGCTGCTGGGGCCCACCATCAACCGCGGCGAGCGCCATGCAGCGCTGCAGGGACTGCGCCTGGCGCAGGACTGCCTGCGGGAACCGCCGGTTGTGAACTGGATGCTCCTTACCGACTACCTGCGCGCCGGTCCGCGCTGGTATCTGCGTACCATGCCCAAGATGGTCGGGCACCGGCTGGAGGAGCGCATCGGGCGGGTCACGCCACCGGTAACCCTGGTGCGCGGCGGCCGGGATCCGATTGTGCCTGCCCGCTGGGTGCAGGAACTGGCCGCCGCCCGGCCCGGCGCGGTGGCGGTTGAACTGCCGGGGCAGCCGCATGTCTGCATGTTCACCCGGCCGGTGGAGACAGCTGCCCTGCTGGAGGAAGCAGCATCCGGGAGGTGAAGCTTCTGCGCACACGGCAGTCCACGCCGGGGCGGCTGTCCGGCCGAGGGCGACGGTGGCTGACCCAGGCCCGCGCGTGGGCCGCCGACTATGCGTATGTGGGCTACTGGCAGGTGCACGGTTTCCTCTTCCGCAAGGATCCCTCCGCTTACCTGGCTCCGTCCGGCGGTGCGTCAACCGGAGATGGGTCGACCGGAGATGGGTCCTCCGGCGATGCCGGCCGCGCGCCGGTGATCCTGATCCCCGGTGTCTACGAGAACTGGCAGTTCCTGCGCCCGCTGGCCGAGGCGCTCTCGGCCCGCGGCCATCCCGTGCACACGGTGGCGCCGCTGGGCTACAACCGCGGCCGGATCGAGAAGATGGCAGCGCTGGTGGAGCAGTACCTGATGCAGCAGGACCTGGCCGGTGCCGTGGTGGTGGCGCACAGCAAGGGCGGGCTGATCGGCAAGCAGCTTATGCTCCTGCCCGAAGGCAGCCGCCGGGTGGAGAAGATGGTGGCGGTCAATACGCCCTTTTCCGGCTCCGTCTATGCGAACTTCTTTGTGCTGCCCTCCATCCGCGCTTTTGCGCCGCGAAACAGGTTCCTGCGCCGGCTGCAGCGCAGCAGCGACGTCAACGCCCGCATCACCTCGGTGTACAGCCGCTTCGATCCGCACATTCCGGGCGGCAGCTATCTGCCCGGTGCCCGGAATATCCAGCTGGAAACCATGGGCCACTTCCGCCCGATCGGCGACCGCCGGCTGCTGGCGGTGGTGGAGCAGGAGCTGGACGGGCCCTAGGATGCGCCGCGGGCCAGGGCCTGTTCGACGGCGGCGCCGGCTCCGCCGGTCCACGGCTCGCCGTGGCCGGTCAACAGCAGCGGAGCGTTCGTCGCGGCCAGCCGGCCCAGGGAGGCCAGCGCCTCCGCGCTGTTGGCCGTGGCGGCTCCGGACACGATCTGTGGCCCCTTGGAACCGGTGTAGGGATTGAGGGTGACGAGGGAATCTCCGCAGATCAGCACGTCCCGCTCCGGATAGTGCAGGGCCACGTGCCCGGCGGTGTGCCCGGGAGTGAAGATGACCTGCGGCCGGCCGGGCAGGACGGCGCCGCTGTCCCCGCCCAGGCTGTGCACATCGGTGACACCGCGGACGTTCAGGGCACCGGCCAATGTCATCGCGCCCAGGTACGGGATGGACTTGGGATACCGGACCGGATACAGGAACCGATTGTTTTCGTGCCCGTACCGGTCGGGGTGCGCGGCGATGTACCGGTCGCCGTCGTGCACCAGGATGGGGGCCCGGAACTCCCGGCGGATCCGGGCCGCGGTACCCACGTGGTCAAAGTGGGCGTGGGTCAGCACCAGGGCCTTCACCGACCCCGGCCCGTACCCCAGCTCCCGCACCACCCGCGACAGCTGCGGCCACATACCCGGCAGCCCGGCGTCGATGATGGCCAGGCCGTCGTCGTCCTCCACCAGGTAGGTGTTGACGTAGGCATGTTCGATCCGGTGGATTCCGTCAGCGACGTTTCGAGTGAACATCTTTCCTCCCAGGCTGGCTGCGGCAACTCGCCTCCATCGTAAGCATGCTGTCGATTACCGTGTGACGGGCCGGGAGCCCCGGGAACGAGAGCCGCTGATATCCCGCTTAGACTGCTCGAATGCCCAGACTCCTCGCCGACCTCTCTCCGCTGCGCGAAAGCCCCGAATTCCGCCGCCTGTGGACCGGAACGGCGCTCTCCGCCGTCGGCACCCAGCTCACCCTGGTGGCGGTCAGCCTGGAGGTCTATTCCCTGACGCAGTCCAGCTTTTACGTCGGGCTGCTGGGCCTGGTCGGGCTGGTGCCACTGGTCCTGGCCGGGCTGTACGGCGGCTCCATCGTGGACGCATACGACCGGCGCAAGGTCGCCCTCTTCTCCTCGGTGCTGCTGTGGGTCTCCACCATCGGGATCGCCGCCCAGGCGTGGGCGGGCGTGGGCAACGTATGGCTGCTCTACGCCCTGGTCGCCGTGAACGCCGGCGCCGGCGGGCTGAACCATCCGGCGCGCAGCGCGATCATTCCCCGGCTGGTCCGGCCGGAACTGTTGCCGGCGGCCAACGCGCTGAGCATGATCACGTTCGGCCTGGCGATGACCATCGGGCCGCTGCTGGCCGGGGTGCTGGTCGCCCGGGTGGGCTACGGCTGGACCTACACGATCGACGTCGTCACTTTCACCGCCGCCATGTGGGCGGTCTACCGGCTGAAGCCGATGCCGCCGGTGGGTGAAGTGCAGAAGGCAGGCCTGAAATCGGTGTTGGAGGGCTTCCGGTTCCTGGCCACCCGCCCGAATATCCGCATGACCTTCCTGGTGGACCTGGCCGCGATGGTCATGGCCCAGCCCCGGGCCCTGCTCCCGGCGATCGGAGCGGTGCTGCTGGGCGGGGGAGCCACAACCGTCGGGGTGCTGCTGGCGGCCACCGCGGTGGGCGCGTTCCTGGCCGGCCTGTTCTCCGGCCCGCTTGGCGCCGTGCGCCGGCAGGGCCTGGCCGTGCTCTGGTCGGTGGTGGCCTGGGGGCTGTCCGTTTCGGCGTTCGGAGTGGTGGTGGTGATGGCCGGAAGGAACGACGGCGCCGAGCCCACCGCCTGGCTGATCCCGGCGGCCATTGCCATGGGCTGTGCGGGGATCGCCGATTCGGTCAGCGGCGTCTTCCGCTCCACCATCCTGCAGGCCGCGACTCCCGATGCCATGCGCGGGCGGCTGCAGGGTGTCTTTGTAGTGGTGGTGGCCGGCGGGCCGCGGCTGGGAGACCTGGTGGCAGGCGTTGACGCCTCCTTCCTGGGCGAAGGCTGGGCCGCGGTCATCGGGGGCCTGGTCTGCGTGGCGCTGGTGGCCGTCCTGGCGAAGCGGCAGCCCCGCTTCGCCCAATACGACGCCCGCCACCCGGAGCCGTAGCCCCGGGACGGCGCGGAACAAGCGGACTCTATGGAGCGTTGATATCGGTGGATAGACTGACGTTTCGCGGATCCGGTCATCTCCGGGAACCACCGGGGGTCCGGCGCAGATCCGCTCAGGAAGGACCACACACGTGCATCAACATTTCAACGGCTTGAAGACCGCTGCACTGTTCGGGGTGCTCTTCGCCGTACTGCTGGGCATTGGCGCCCTGCTCTCGAGTGGAACCGGCAGCCCGACGTTCATCTGGGTGTTCCTGTTCATCGGCCTGGCTACCACCGCATACAGCTACTGGAACAGCGACAAACTGGCCATCCGTGCCATGCGCGCGGTCCCGGTCACGGAGGCCCAGGCACCGGAAATGTACCGGATTGTCCGGGAACTCTCCGCCCGCGCCAACCAGCCCATGCCCAGGCTCTACATTTCCCCCACCATGGCGCCGAACGCCTTTGCCACCGGCCGGAACCCGCAGCACGCCGCGGTCTGCTGCACCCAGGGGATCCTGGCCCTACTCAACGAGCGGGAGCTGCGCGGGGTGCTGGGGCACGAACTCATGCATGTCTACAACCGTGACATCCTCACGTCCTCGGTTGCTGCCGCCATTGCCGGCGTGATCACTTCGCTGGGTCAGTTCCTGCTGTTCTTCGGCGGCGGGGACCGCCGGAACGCCAACCCGCTGGCCACCATTGCGCTCGCGATCCTGGCGCCCTTTGCCGCGTCGCTGATCCAGATGGCCATCGGCCGGACCCGGGAATACGACGCCGATGAAGACGGCGCCAAGCTCACGGATGACCCGCTGGCCCTCGCTTCGGCGCTGCGCAAGCTTGAGACCGGCACCCAGCGCGCCCCGCTGCCCAATAACGACCAGAAACTGGCCAACACGGCCCACCTGATGATCGCCAACCCGTTCAAGCAGGGCGTCCGCGGGCTGCTGTCCACCCACCCGCCGATGCCTGACCGCATCCGCCGGCTGGAGAACATGGCCGGCCGTCCGCTCGGCTCCGGTTCCTGACCGCGTCTACGGTCCTGCCGTAGGCTCTGCCCATGCGTCTCATACTCATCCGGCACGGACAGACTCCGTCCAATGTTGAACACTTCCTCGACACGGCTGTCCCCGGGCCGGGACTGACCGAGCTGGGACTGGCCCAGGCGGCTGCCCTGCCGGATGCCCTGGCCGGGGAGCCGATCGACGGCGTTTTCGCGTCGAACCTGGTGCGCACCCAGCTCACCGCCGATCCGCTGGCCGCGGCACTGGGCCTGCCGGTCCAGGCCAGGGACGGCCTGCGTGAGATCTCGGCCGGCAGCCTGGAAATGCGCAACGACCGCGACGCCATCGTCAGCTACCTGAAGACGGTTTTCCGTTGGGTGGAAGGCGACTTGGACACCCGGATGCCGGGCGGTCCCGACGGCCGGGAAACCTTCGCCCGGTTCGACGCCGTCATCGCCGAGCTGCAGGCCAGCGGACTGTCCATGCCCGTGATCTTCAGTCATGGCGCCATGATCCGGGTCTGGTGCACCGCCCGGGCCGAGAACGTGGAACCGGACTTCATCGTGGAAAACGCGCTCAGCAACACCGGCATGGCAGTGATGGAATCCGTGCCGGGCGAAGACGGGGCGCCGGAGTCATGGCGGCTGCTGAGCTGGATGGGCGAGGCAGTGGGTGGCCGGACCCTGCGTGACTACGGCGAGGATGGTCCGGCCGGCGAGGACGTGGTGCTCTAGCTGTAACTGAGTAAACGACGGCCTCCATTAAATGACGACGGCGCCGCTCCCACGCAAGGGGAGCGGCGCCGTCGTCGTACATCTGCTCAACACCCGCCGCCGGAAGGCAGCAGCGGTAACAGGCCTAGCGGAAGTTGATGAACTGCAGGTCCACGTCCACGTCCGCACCCTTGAGCAGGGCCATGGTGGCCTGCAGGTCGTCGCGGGACTTGGACGTCACGCGCAGCTCGTCGCCCTGGATCCGGGAGTTCACGCCCTTGGGGCCTTCGTCACGGATGATCTTGTTGATCTTCTTCGCCTGGTCCTGGGCGATGCCTTCCTTCATGGAGGCCTCGATCCGGTATTCCTTGCCGGAGGCAAAGGGCTCGCCGGCGTCCAGGGATTTCAGGGAAATGCCGCGCCTGACCAGCTTGGACTGCAGGACGTCCAGGACGGCCATGACGCGCTCCTCGGAGTTGGCCTTCATGAGGATTTTCTCCCCGCTGAAATCCACCTCGGCGCCGACACCCTTGAAGTCGTAGCGCTGGGACAGTTCCTTCTGCGCCTGGTTCAGGGCGTTGGCAACTTCCTGTTTGTCGATCTTGGACACAACATCAAATGATGACTCGCTGGCCATGGGCGCTCCTTGCAGTAGTTGTTCTCTCCTGCTCCCAGCCTAGTAGCTCCGGGCATCGGTGGCAGCCCTCACAGGTTCCACTCAGGCAACGCCGGGACTGGTCCCATCTTCCGCAGCAACAGTATGGAGGTGATGAAGCCAGGAACGACACCGGAAGATGCACGCCCCCGCCGCACCCAGCTGATGCGGCTGCGCGCCGTGGCGGCGGGATCAGTGCTGGCGGCCGTCTCGATCACCGGGGCAGGCGTGGCGCCCGCTCTGGCGCAGGCGGCGGAACCACGGTCCCTGCGGTTGCCGCTGGCACTGCCCGCGTCGATAGCAGGCGCAGAACCCGACGCCGGTGCCTCCGTTCAGGAACGGCTGCTGGGTATCCGTGCCGATCTGGCCAACGCTGTTGCCTGGGGCCATGTGACGCAGGCGCAGGCCGACGGTTTTTATGCCCGGATGCAGTCCAGGATTGCCCGCGGACTCTAGGGCCGGGCGGGCCGGCAGGCGCCCCGGGAGGCGCCGGGAAGCGGGCCAGGGCGGCCGATTCGTATCTTGGGCAAAAGTTCTGTAAAGTTGTTTAGGCCGCAGTCGCTTGCGGCAGATCTTCTTTATGAAGATGTTCGGCAGATTACCCGAGCGGCCAAAGGGGGCTGACTGTAAATCAGCTGGCAACGCCTTCACTGGTTCGAATCCAGTATCTGCCACCGAACAGGGAAAACCCGCTCCACCAGGAAACTGGCCGGGGCGGGTTTTTTCGTGCCCGGAAAGCCGGTGCCTTCACCGCTGAGCGAACAGCTAGAGACATCCCCCCACCCGCCGGATAGCGTTGGTGGATGGCAACTATCGACATCACCGAGGCAACCTTCCCCGAGACCATTGAGGAAAACGACATTGTGTTCGTTGACTTCTGGGCGGACTGGTGCGGCCCGTGCAAGCAGTTCGCGCCGGTGTACGACGCCGTATCCCAGAAGCACGACGACATCACCTTCGCGAAGGTGGACACGGAAGCGGAGCAGGGCCTGGCTGCTGCCGCCGGCATCACCTCCATCCCCACCCTCATGGCCTTCCGCGAGAAGGTCCTGGTCTTCTCGCAGCCCGGCGCACTGAACGCCTCGCAGTTCAGCGAACTGGTGGACGCGGTAAAGGGCCTGGACATGAAGGCCGTCCACGAGCAGATCGCCGCACAGGAGAACGGGCAGGCTGCAGCCGGTTCCGACGGCCAGGTCAACTAGCCGCAGGCATCCCACAGCTTTCCGCACCGCGGAGACACCCGGACAGGGAGTCTCCGCGGTCTTCGTTTAACGGGTGTTTAATCTTTCCGGCAGCCCTGTCCCGGGCTTCGCCGCGGCGGTAGTCTCTGAGGCACCTTTAGCGGATTCCCGCCCCGGCACCGGCAGCAACGGCGCTCCGCGGTGTCCGCAGGGATTACTGTCAACGACGACGATAAGGCGAGGGCGAAGACCTATGAATGGAAACCGTGGAGTTGCCTATATGGAACCCGGTGTCGTGGAAGTCCAGGACATCGACTATCCAACGTTCGAGCTGCGGGACGGCCCCGGAGTCAATCCGGCCAACGTGGGACGCAAACTGCCCCACGGTGCGATCCTGAAAGTGGTGACCACCAATATCTGCGGCTCGGACCAGCACATGGTCCGCGGCCGGACCACGGCACCGCCCAATCTGGTCCTCGGCCATGAAATCACCGGCGAAATCGTGGAAACCGGCCCTGATGTGGAGTTTCATTCCGTGGGGGACCTGGTCTCGGTTCCCTTCAACATTTCCTGCGGGCGCTGCAAGAACTGCAAGGAACGCAAGACCGGCATCTGCCTGAACGTTAACCCGGCCCGGCCGGGCGCCGCATACGGGTACGTGGACATGGGCGGCTGGGTGGGAGGCCAGGCCGAGTACGTGATGGTGCCCTACGCGGACTGGAATCTGCTCCGGTTCCCGGACAAGGACCAGGCAATGGAGAAAATCCTGGACCTGACCATGCTCTCGGACATCTTCCCCACCGGCTACCACGGGGCCATCACGGCCGGCACCCGGGTGGGATCCACTGTCTACATCGCCGGTGCCGGTCCCGTGGGGCTGGCAGCCGCCGCCAGCGCGCAACTGCTGGGTGCCGCCGTCGTGATTGTCGGTGACTTGAACCAGGATCGGCTGGCTCAGGCCCGCAGCTTCGGCTGTGAAACAGTGGATGTCTCCCTGGGCGACCCCAAGGACCAGATCGAACAGCTGCTCGGAGTGCCCGAGGTGGACTGCGCGGTGGACGCCGTGGGCTTTGAGGCGCGGGGCCACGGTCACGGGTCGGGCACGGAGGCGCCGGCAACGGTGCTCAATTCGCTGATGGACATCACCGCAGCCGGCGGCGCCCTGGGCATCCCGGGTCTGTATGTCACCGGCGACCCCGGCGGCATTGATGAGGCAGCCAAGGTCGGCTCGCTGTCCCTGAACCTGGGGACCGGCTGGGCCAAATCGCTGTCCTTCACCACCGGCCAGTGTCCGGTGATGAAGTACCACCGCGACCTGATGATGGCGATCCTGCACGACAAGGTGCAGATCGCCAAGGCGGTGAATGCCACCACCATCAGCCTGGACCAGGCGCCGGAGTCCTACCGGGAGTTTGATTCCGGGGTGGCCCGCAAGTACGTCATTGATCCGAATGGGATGGTCCCCGCCTAACCCGGGCGCGTTCGAGCTGACACCAGAAGGCAGCGAAAGGGCCGGAACCGCAACACGGTTTCGGCCCTTTCGCCGTGCTGGCAGCATCCTTGTCTTCTGCGCCCGGCATCCCGGCGATAAACTCGAAAAGTCCGGGGAAACCCCGCCGGTTCCACGGCTCCCGGCTGCACTCGCCACTCATATTCCAGGAGCTGGAACGGGGATCCCATGCGCGCCTGCACGTCAACCACACCCATGTCAGCCGGAACCGGATTTCGGACCCCGGCTGCAGCCCGCTTTCCTGGAGGCACCCCGTGAACGCGGCGGACACCGCATGGGTGCTGGTCTGCGCCGCCCTGGTCCTCTTCATGGTCCCCGGGCTGGCCATGTTCTACGGCGGCATGGTCCCGGCGCGGAATGTCCTGACCATGATGCTGCAGAACACCATCCCGCTGGGCATCATCACCCTTACCTGGGTCTTGGCCGGTTACACCCTGGCGTTCAGCAACAACGGCAATTCCCTGGTCGGTGAGTTCGACGCCGCTGCCCTCATCGACGTCGACACCCCGCAGTTCCATACGGTGGCCGCGGGCGTGACCATCCCGGCGCTGGCTTTTGTCGCCTATCAGATGATGTTTGCCATCATCACCCCGGCGCTGCTGACCGGGGCCACGGCCGGCCGCCTGAAATTTGCCGGCTGGACCGTTTTCCTCGCAGCCTGGTCCCTCATCGTGTATCCGCAGGTCGCCCGGTGGCTGTGGCACCCCAAAGGCTGGCTGGTGCAGCTCGGCGCCCAGGACTGGGCCGGCGGAATGGTGGTGCATGCCTCTGCCGGGGCGGCGGCCATCGCGGTGCTCCTCGTGGTGGGGCGGCGCCGCGGCTGGCCGACCCCCAAGACCTCGCCGAACAACCTGCCGCTGATGCTGGCCGGGGCCGGTATCCTCTGGTTCGGCTGGTTTGGCTTCAACGCCGGGGACGGGCTGCAGGCCAACGCCGTCGCGGCCCAGGCCATGATCAACACCCATGTTGCCGGCGGGGCAGCCATGTTGACCTGGCTGCTCGTGGAGCGGCTGCGCAGCGGCCATTCCACCCTGGTGGGTGCCGCCTCCGGTGCCATTGCCGGGCTGGCCACCATCACGCCCTGCGCCGGGTTTGTCGGTACCGGCGCCGCACTGCTGATCGGGCTGATCGCCGGCTGTGCGTGCTGCTTCGCGGTCGGGATCAAACACATGCTGCACTACGACGACGCCCTGGACGTTATTGCGGTCCATTTTGTCGGCGGGATCCTGGGCTCGCTCCTGCTGGGGTTTTTCGCTGACAGTTCCGTGAACGCGCTGAGTGAAGACGGGGTGTTCACCGGCGGGGGAGGCCTGCTGCTCTGGCACCAGATTGTTGCGCTGCTCTGCGTGGTGTTGTTCTCCTTCGTCCTGAGCTGGGTGATCGCCATGATCATCGACCGCACCATGGGGCTGCGCGAACCCGGCCCGGAACAGGAGGATCTGGACCGTGACCAGCAGGGCGCTGCCGGATACGCGCTGAGTGGCACCACCGCCCGGGCCACGTCCAGCGCCCGCTCCTCCGAGGACGGACTCTTCACCTCGCGAAGCACCGACGGGCGGCTGGACCCGCCGGAGTATCTGATCAGCGCGGTGGTGAACACCCACCGGATCGACGGGCTGCGCGATGCGCTGCTGATGGCCGGCGCGAGATCCCTGGAACTGGCCGACGCCTCCGTCTACACCGGAACGGTGCACACCGAGGTGTTCCGGGGAGAGGCGCGCAAACTCGATTTCGAGGACCGGCTGCGCGTTCAAGCGGGGGTGGACAGCGACCACGAAGAGGCAGTGGTGGCGGTCTTGAAACGGTTTGGAGCCGAACCTGGGTCCATCTACCGGCTGGCGGTTACGCAGTACTAGCGGCACGCAGTACTAGCGGCGCCGGTGGTCTTCCGGGGCCAGCCGCGGACCGTAGGCCTGTTTGCGGAATCCGCTCAGGACCAGCAGCCGGACCACCCGCTGCCGGTGCCCGAGCCAGGGCTGCAGCAGGGCGAGCATCCCGGCGTCGTCGGTCCGGCGTCCGGTCAGGGCCGCGCCCACGAATGCGGCCAGATGATAGTCACCCACCGAAACGGAGTCCGGTGCCCCGTGTGTGCGCTGGGTGATTTCTGCGGCGCTCCACGGTCCGATTCCGGGGATCGAGCACAGCCGCCGGGTCAGCTCTTCCCCGAGGGGAAGCGCAGCCAGCCGTTCCAGTCCCGAGGCGGCGGCGCAGGCCCGCAGGATGGTTCCGGAGCGGTGCGAGTCCACGCCGGCGCGGTGCCATTCCCAGCTCGGCACCCGGCGCCATTGGCCGGCACCGGGTGGAACCTTCAGCCCGGCCGGAGCGGGACCCGGTGCGTCAGCGCCGTATTTGGCCACCAGATACCGCCAGGAGTAATAGGCCTCCATGGCGGTGACCTTCTGTTCCAGCACCACCGGGACAATGCTGTCCAGCATCCGGCCCGTGCTGGGCAGGCGCAGGCCCGGGTTGCGGCGGCGGGTCCGGGACACGGCGCCGGGCAGCGTGGCAGCGAATTCCGGATCGTCGAAGGCGGACCAGTCATCACAGCCGCCGAGCAGCGCCGGGACGCCGTCCAACGCGTAATCGGCCCCCGGCCCCCAGGCACGCACCAGCACGCGGGACCCCGGAGCGGGGGCAGGCTGCTCGGAGAGCGCGAGGGTGGCGTCGCCCCCGGGGGTGGAGAAGGCGAGCCAGGCGACTCCCGGGCCGATCCGCACTGACGGATCCTTGCTGCCGTGCGCCAGGATGCCCAGGGATACGGCCAGGGAAAACGGCCGGTCGGACTCCCACAGCAGGGAGAGGGATCCGGCTCCATAAGCTGCGGAGACCGGCACGGACATCGACATAACACCATCGTCGCACGCAGGTCTGACACGCCGGGGCCGGTCCCGGGGCCGCGGGTGTGTGGCTTTTGCTACGCCGGGTTCCGAACGAAGCTGGACCGTCCGGAGCTAACCAGTAACGTGTTGCACATGAAGTATGCAGATACTGTCCTGGACCTGATCGGCAACACCCCGCTGGTGAAGCTGCACCACGTGACCGATGGCCTGGCGGCCACGGTGCTGGTGAAGCTGGAGTACCTGAACCCGGGCGGCTCCATCAAGGACCGCATCGCGGTCCGCATGATCGAAGCCGCTGAACGGGAGGGCAAACTGCAGCCCGGCGGGACCATTGTTGAACCGACTTCCGGCAACACCGGCGTCGGGCTGGCGCTGGTGGCCCAGCAGAAGGGGTACCGCTGCATCTTTGTCACCCCGGACAAGGTGGGGGTGGAGAAGCGCGATGTGCTGCGGGCGTACGGCGCCGAGGTGGTGGTGACGCCCACCGCCGTCGCCCCCGAAAGCCCCGACTCCTATTACGGTGTCTCCGACCGGCTGGTCCGGGAAATCCCCGGAGCGTACAAGCCGGACCAATTCTCCAACCCGGCCGCACCGGCCAGCCACTATGAGAGCACCGGCCCGGAGATCTGGCGCGACACCGAGGGCCAGGTGACCCATTTCGTGGCGGGCGCCGGGACCGGAGGCACCGTCACCGGAACCGGACGGTACCTCAAGGAAGTCTCCGCCGGCCGTGCCACCGGTCCGGTGCGCATCATTGCCGCGGACCCGGAAGGCTCCGTCTACTCCGGCGGCACCGGCCGCCCGTACTTCGTCGAGGGCGTGGGCGAGGACATGTGGCCGGGCAACTATGACCCCTCGGTCCCGGACGAGGTGATTGCGGTCGACGACGCCGAATCCTTCGCCATGACCCGCCGGCTGGCCCGCGAGGAGGGACTGCTCGTGGGCGGATCGTCCGGCATGGCAGTGGTGGCCGCGCTGCGGGCGGCGCGGGACCTGGGGTCGGACGACGTCGTCGTGGTCCTGTTGCCGGACAGCGGGCGCGGCTACATGGGCAAGATCTTCAACGACGAGTGGATGCGGTCCTACGGCTTCCTGGCCGGCGCGGAACAGGAGGCCTCCGTGCGCGATGTGCTGGCCACCAAGGACGGCTCGCTGCCGGATCTGGTGCACACCCACCCGAACGAGACCGTCCTGGATGTCATCAACATCCTCAACGAATACGGCGTCTCCACCATCCCGGTGCTGTCCCAGGAACCGCCGGTGCGGATCGGCGAGGTAGTGGGCTCTGCGAATGAGCGCTCGCTGACGGAGAAGCTGTTCCGCGGGGAGGCCAAGCCCACGGACAGCATCCGCGAGCACATGGGACCGCAACCGGCGATGGTCGGGGCGGGGGATTCAGTGGCAGCGGCGAAGCAGAAGCTCCAGGAGCACGACGCCGTCATGGTCACCTCCGAGGGCGCGCCGGTGGGAATCCTCACCCGGCACGACCTGCTGTCCTACATGAGTATCTAAGCGCTTGCCCCGCATCGAGCAGCATCCCCCAGTTTTGAGCAAGGAGCAGACCATGACGACAGGCTTCAACACCCGCGCCATCCATGCGGGCCAGACCCCGGATCCCACCACCGGTGCTGTCATTCCGCCGCTGTACCAGAGCACCACCTATGCGCAGGACGGGATCGGCGGGCTGCGCAACGGCTACGAATACGGCCGCGGCACCAACCCCACCCGCGATGCCCTGCAGGAGCAGCTGGCCGCGCTTGAAGGCGGGGCGCATGCCTACTCCTTCAGTTCCGGCCTGGCCGCCGAGGACTCGCTGATCCGCGCGCTCCTGGCGCCGGGGGATCACATCGTGCTCGGCAATGACGCGTACGGCGGCACCTACCGGCTGATCAACAAGGTGCTCTCGGCCTGGGGGATCACCAACGCCGCGGTGGATATGTCCGACGTCGGCGCCCTCACCGCGGCCATCGCCGCAGGCAACACGAATATGGTGTGGCTGGAAACGCCGTCGAACCCGATGATGAAGATCTCCGACATCGCCGCCGTTGCGCAGGCAGCGCACGACGCCGGTGCCTGGCTGGTCGTGGACAACACCTTCGCCTCGCCCTACCTGCAGCAGCCGCTGGCCCTGGGCGCCGACATCGTGGTGCATTCCACCACCAAGTACATCGGCGGGCACTCCGACGCAGTCGGGGGCGCCGTGATCCTGAATGACGACGACGCCGCAGAGAAGATCGGTTTCATCCAGTTCGCCGTGGGAGCCGTCTCGGCCCCGATGGAAGCCTGGCTGACCACCCGCGGGCTGAAGACCCTGGGCGTGCGGATGGACCGGCACTCCGCCAACGCGATGGCCGTGGCCACGTGGCTGCAGGAGCAGCCGGCCGTGGAGAGAGTGTTCTACCCGGGCCTGGAGGACCATCCCGGGCATGACCTGGCCAAGGCGCAGATGAAGGACTTCGGCGGCATGGTCTCGGTGTCCTTCCGGGGCGGCGAGGCGGCGGCCCGCACGGTGGCCGAATCCACGCAGGTGTTCACGCTCGCCGAGTCGCTGGGCGGGGTGGAGTCCCTGATGAACTATCCGTCGGAGATGACGCACGCCTCGGTGAAGGGCACGGAGCTGGCAGTGCCGGAGAACCTGCTGCGGCTCTCAGTGGGCATCGAGGACCTCGAGGACCTGATTGCGGATCTGGAGCAGGCGCTGGGGCGGCTCTGACCTCGGCCGGCCCTAGCGGCGGCCGAGGAACCGGCGTCGGGCCCTGGGATCGCGTTCCTGGAAGAAGCGGCTGCTCTGCGGCAGCCACAGCAGCACCACGCACAGCAGCAGCAGGGCGCCGACGGCGATCAGCGCCGGGCCGCGGAACAGCAGCGGCACGCCGACGATCAGGCCCACCGTGGTGAGCGTTTCGCGGGCGCTGCGTTTGCCGGCGCGGAGCCGGAACACGTAGAAGCCGATCACGAACGCCACGGCGAGGACCACGAGGCCCAGCCCGGTCAGGGCGGCGCCGTCGCGGTGCTGGGTGCGGGCGGAAACGATGAAGGAGCCCCCTGCCACGGCCACCAGTACGGCGGCGGCCAGCCAGGCGGCTGCTGCTGCCTTGATGATGCCGGGCAGCGGGGAGCGGGGCTTGGGGGAACGCGGCTTGGGAGAACGGGGTTCGGTCATGCCGGGGACGGTCCTGGGTGGTGCGGGTTCATGGATTTCCTTGCGGTTCATTCTCGGTCCGCCACCACTTGGGTGCGGGTTTCGGTGTCATAGCGGTAGACCTCGCGGCCGCCGATCCAGACCGTGAGCGCCCGCTGCATCACGTCCAGCGGATCACCGCTCCACAGCACGACGTCGGCGTCCTTGCCCGGCTCCAGCGAACCGATGCGGTCGGCCACGCCCATGACCTTGGCCGGGTTGATGGTGACCGCGCGCAGGGCCGCTTCGCGGTCCAGGCCTTCCTTCACGGCCAGGGCTGCCTGGTAGATGAGGAAATTGATCGGCACCACGGGATGGTCGGTGATGATGGAGATTTTGACGCCGGCGGCGGCCAGTTTGCCGGGGTTTTCCATGCTCCGCCGGCGCAGCTCCACCTTGGACCGGCTGGTGAGCAGCGGTCCAATCAGGACCGGAATGCCGCGGTCGGCGAGCACATCTGCCAGCACATGGGCCTCGGTGCCGTGGTCCAGGACCAGGTCGTAACCAAACTCGTCGGCCAGCCGCAGCGCGGTGCCGATGTCATCGGCACGGTGGGCGTGCTGGCGCCACGGGATTTCCCGGCGCAGCACCATGGCCAGGGCCTCCAGCTGGGGGTCCCGGTCGCGGTCGTCGTCGTCCTGCCCCATGTGGTTCTGCGCATCCATGAACGCCTTGCGGATCACCAGCGCCGTGCCCAGCCGCGTGGAGGGCGTCTGCTTCTTCTCGCTGTAGATCCGTTTCGGGTTCTCGCCGAGCGCGGATTTCAGGCCGCTGGGGGAACGCAGCACCATTTCCTCGACGTAGCGCCCGTGGGTATGCAGGGCCACGGTCAGTCCGCCGATGGGATTGCCGGAACCGGGATTGACGTTCACGGCGGTCACCCCGCCGGCCAGGGCGTCGTCGAACCCGAGATCGTGCGGGTTCACCGCGTCGATGGCGCGGACCCCGGCCATCATCGGATCGGTCATTTCATTGGAGTCACTGCCCGCCCAGCCCTCACCCTCCTCATGCACGCCCAGGTGCGTATGCGCATCAACCAGGCCGGGCAGCAGCCACCGGCCGGCGGCGTCGATCACCTGCGCGCCCTCCGGAACAGAAATGTCGGAGCCGAGGGCGCGGATCCTGCCGTTCTCCAACAGCACCGTGCCGTCGAACGGCGGTGCTGTGACGGGAATAACATGGGCGTTGGTGATGGCCAGAACCGGTGCGGGCATGGGGCAACCTTCCGAGATCGGATCGCGTGCGCCCAGCCTATCCTGCGGCGCAGAAAGCCCGCGCAGGGCACCCCGCCGGTAGACTTGCCAACGTTATATTCACAGCTGGCGCAAGTGCAGGGAGAATCATGGGCCTGAAGACCCGATCCGGAATGGCCCGGCTTGCAGTTACCCTGGCGGCGCTCGTCGCGGCAGCCGTCATGGTGGTTGCGGCCTTCACCTGGTCTCCCCGGCACGGCCTGGATTTCAGTGTGTATCTCAGCGGCGGGCAGAGCGTGCTCGACGCCGGCGGACAGCTGTACACCAAGGAACTGGAGTACCGCGAGGGCAGCAGCCTGCTCTTCACCTATCCGCCCTTCTCCGCGCTGATGTTTGCCGTGCTGGCACCCTTCGGGCAGAGCCTGGGGCTGAACATCTTCACCGGTGTCTCGCTGCTGATCGCGGCCGCCGCTGCCGTCCTGGGCGTGCGCCACGCGTTTGCCCTGCCCAGCGTCGCAGCGGTGCTGAGGCATCCATGGCTGCGTCCGCTGGCCGTGGCCGGGGCGGGCTTCGTGGTGCTGCTCGGACCGTGGCGCGAAACGCTGGCTTTCGGGCAGATCAACATCCTGCTGTTCGGGCTGATCATGGCCGACTTCCTGGTGAAGCGGGACAGCTGGCCGCGGGGCCTGCTCACCGGCGTCGCCGCCGGGCTGAAGCTGACCCCGCTGGTCTTCGGACTGTATTTCCTGGCCCGCGGCGACTGGCGTGGGTTGAAAAACATGACCTTCGGCTTCCTGGCCACGTTCGGGCTGGGCTTCCTGATCCTGCCCCGGGAATCCCGCACCTACTGGCTGGACCTGCTGCCGGACACGTCCCGCATCGGCGGGGCCGGCTACGTGGACAACCTGGGCCTCAAGGGTGCGATCCTGCATTTCGGCGGACCCGACTTCCCGGTGGACCTGCCCTGGCTGTTGCTGTCGCTGCTGGCCGTGGGCGCCGCCGCCCTGATCATCCGCCTGGCGGGCAACCGTGGCGACCTCCTGACGGCTGCGGGTGCCACGGCGTTGCTGATGCTGCTCATCTCTCCGGTCTCCTGGTCCCACCACTGGGTCTGGGTGGCACTGTTCATCCCGCTGCTGGGACGCAACATTGCCGATTACACGCGGAAGGGCACCGGGCTGCGGGCTGCGGGCATCGTCCTGTTGGCTGCCTCCGTCGTGGTGTTCGTGTTCTCGCCGAAATCCATCGGCGAGCTCCTGGGTGCCGAGAACCTCGATTCCCAGCTGCCGACCCTGTGGCTTATGGCCTCGAGCATCGGCGTCTTCTGGGGTGTGGCGCTGATGGCCTGGTGGGTAACCGTGCTGTGGACCGGCCGTCCGTCTGGCTGGTGGAAGCAGGCTGCCCTGCCTGAGCCGCAGCCTGTCCGCCTGAAGAACGTGGAGCCGAACGTCCAGCCCTAGGCCTGACGTCCACAGTCTTCCGCCGAGTGTCGGGAAGATGCGCCTCGGAGCGCCGAATTCCCGCGCGTCCCCGACACCGGAGTATTTATTCCAGCACGGACCCAGCACTCGATCACCTGCTCCAGCCGGCCACCCCTCAGCCACGCCAGCCGTTGTCCCGGAGCGCCGTGCGGATCGGAAACAGAACGGTTGCCGGCTGCCGCATCTGCAGCCGATTGACTTTGATCTGCCGCCAGCCGGCCAACGCCGTCAGCGCATCTCTTTCATTATCTGATGCCTGTTGTTCTGGCGTCAGATGGTGCAGGCCGTCGTATTCAACACAGACCCGATAGTCGCCGTTGCCCAGATCAGCCCAGACAGGGCGATGTGTGCGGGGCGATTCAATCCGGCAATTCACGGTAAATTCCGGCAATCCAGCCCGGAGCATCAGGAGCCTGAGTGCCGTTTCGGGCGGCGAATCCACCCCCACCCGTGTCAGCTCCAGCGCTTCTTCCATCCGGCGCAGAAACCGGGTTCCCCGAAGCGAACCTACATAGCTTTGAAGGTTGCCCAGGGGCAGCCGGGCCAAGCGTGGCTCGCCATAGTCCCGATGATGCTGGCTCACGATCCAGTCGGCGGCAGCCACCATGCTGTCGACGTCGAGCCGCCCGGCCAGATCGATCCACGTTCGGGCAACACTGGTGAGGGGGACATCTTCGAGCTGGACGACGTCAGCGTCCAGGAGTTTGCGTCGATGGCCGTGGACCCCTGCCCTTTCGGAAGCGGGGCTGCCTGGTGGCCGGGTGAGATGCAGCAGGTCATCGGATTTCACCCGGGAAGGCAACGGCATCCCATGGATCTTTGCTGCAGTCACATCACTGATGACAGCATCCGGCAGCAGGACAAGATATGGACGGACCCGCTGCACCAGGGACTGCTCCACTCCAACCGGTGACCTGATCCCACGGCCTTCGGTCCTCAGATCACGGGCACGGGTCCTTGCGCGGGATACGCCCCGAGCATCGGACTCCGGCAGCGCGAAGGATTGTCGGGACAACGGGCCAGGAAGTTCAGTTGCGCGGCGCATTCCCCGAGGATCCCGTGGCGGCCCACGTGGAACGGGTCGTCGTCGTCGTGATGTGGACGGGTGTGCCAGCTTCCCCGTTTCAGGCGGCCAGTGCAGGGCAGATGGCGACGCCGACTGTGGAGCAAATGCCGTTTCTGAGCGGATTTTCGCGCACGATCCCGACACTCGGCGAAGGGGTGAGGCGTGATCCCGACACTCGGCGAAGGGGTGGGCGTGATCCCGACACTCGGCAAAGGGATGAGGCACGATCCCGACACTCGGCGCGCAGGCGACGGCAGCGGCCGCGACTCAAAACCGGAGATCGTAGGATGGTGCGCATGAGCTCCGGAACCCTGCTGGCCGTCTGCCGCGTCCACGAACTGCTGCCCACCAAGGACTCCACCGGTGTGACGGCCATCGACAAGCGGGCCGTCGAAGGTCCGGTGAAGGTTCATAGCCTGGGCCTCAGCGGTGATCTGCAGGCCAGCCGCAAGCACCACGGCGGGGAATCCAAGGCGGTCTACGCCTATTCCCAAGAGGACGCCGACTACTGGTCCACCGAGCTGGGCACCGGGATTCCGCCGGGCCTGTTCGGGGAAAACCTGCGCGTCACCGGCATTCCCGTCTCCGAGGCCGTGATCGGCGAACGCTGGCAGATCGGGGAGAAGACAATCCTGGAAGTCACCTGCCCGCGGACACCGTGCCGGAATTTCGCGGCCCGGATGCAGCAGCCCCGGTGGGTCATCCGGTTCGCGGAAGCCGGACGGGTGGGTACCTATTTGAGGGTGATCCGCACCGGCAGCATCAGCGCCGGCGACACCGTTACCGTCCTTGACCGGCCGAGTCACGGTGTGACAGTCGGAGAAGCCTTCCGCGGACTGTCACTGGAACGGGCAGAACTGCTGGCCCGGGCAGCCGCGGGCGGTGAAGTGCAGTTGTCCCCTGAAATACAGAAGACGCTGCGGACCCTGCAGGCCCGGGAAGCTGCCGGACGCCTGAGCACCTCCGGACGCCCGAGCACCTAGGGCCTCCTAAAACCGCACATATCAACGGATTTGACCCGCCTGTGCCCAAGCTCACCGCCCGTTATGGACGGGCCGCCCCCGGCATGCCGTACACTTGAAACATCCCCCACTCCGGTATTCCCTTATTTTCCTGCGGTTTCTGACCGTTTGGTACGTTGTGTTGGGGCTCGCGTTTTCGAATGCGGGCAGATTCATCTTTTGGGAGCGCCGGCAAAGAAATCGTCACACCGGCCCACGTCACAATCCAGTGAAATTGGCCTACAGCTGTGACGGAAAGTCCTGCCATGGGATTGCAATAGCGCCGGACTTACGTCCTGCGGCCGTATTGGCCGCGCGGTCCCAATGAATGAGGATTATTTCTTTTGCTTGACTCTGTAGAAAACACCGAAACCGCAGAAACCGCCGCTCCCGAAGCAGTCGAAGAGAACCAGGTTCTCTTCAGCGACTTCGGTCTGGACCCGCGCGTTCTGCAGGCCCTGGTAGACGTAGGCTACGAAAAGCCGTCTCCGATCCAGGCAGCCACCATCCCTCTCCTGCTCGAAGGCCGCGACGTCGTCGGCCTGGCGCAGACCGGTACCGGCAAGACCGCCGCGTTCGCCGTGCCCGCCCTGTCCCTGATGGCCGGCCTGCCCGCCACCAAGGACACCCAGATCCTGGTACTGGCACCGACCCGCGAACTGGCCCTCCAGTCCGCTGAAGCCTTCGCTTCCTACGCCAAGCACATGGACAACTTCACCGTCCTGCCCGTTTACGGCGGATCCGCTTACGGCCCCCAGCTGGCCGGCCTGCGCCGCGGCGCCCAGGTTGTTGTCGGTACCCCCGGCCGCGTCATCGACCACATCTCCAAGGGTTCCCTGGACCTGTCGAACCTGCAGTACCTGGTTCTGGACGAGGCCGACGAAATGCTCCGCATGGGCTTCGCCGAAGACGTTGAGCAGATCCTGTCGACCACGCCCGCCGACAAGCAGGTGGCACTGTTCTCCGCCACCATGCCCGGCGCAATCCGCAAGATCGCCAAGAAGTACCTGAACAACCCGGCGGAAATCACGGTCAAGTCCAAGACGACCACCGGTGCGAACACCCGCCAGCGCTACGTGCAGGTCATGGGCCCGCACAAGCTGGACGCGATGACCCGCATCCTGGAAAGCGAAGATTACGACGGCGTTATCGCCTTCGTCCGCACCAAGATGGCTACCGAGGACCTGGCTGACAAGCTCAAGGCCCGCGGCTACCTGGCAGCAGCAATCAACGGTGACATCCCGCAGCAGCAGCGCGAGCGCACCGTCGAGGCCCTGCGCAGCGGCAAGATCGACATCCTGGTTGCCACCGATGTCGCCGCCCGCGGTCTTGACGTTGAGCGCATCAGCCACGTCATCAACTACGACATCCCGCACGACACGGAGTCCTACGTCCACCGCATCGGCCGCACCGGCCGCGCAGGACGCACCGGCGACGCGATCCTCTTCATGACCCCGCGTGAGAAGTACCTGCTGCGGGCCATCGAAAAGGCCACCCGCCAGCCGGTTGAGCACATGCAGCTTCCGAGCATCGACATCGTGAACAACAAGCGCCTGGCGAAGTTCTCCGAGCAGATCACCGAAACCCTGGCATCCGAGGATGTCTCGGTCTTCCGCGACCTGGTCACGACCTACCTGGCCGACCACGACGTCACCGCCGAGGAAGTCGCCGCAGCACTGGCCGTCATGGCCCAGGGCGGCCGCCCGCTGCTGATGGAAGAAATTCCGCAGGCACCGGCCCGCCAGCGCGAGCGCTCCGAAGGCCGCGGCGACGCGACCGGATCCCGCGGCCCGACACGCCCGCTGACCGAAGGCAATGCAACGTACCGCATCGCCGTCGGCCGCCGCCAGCGCGTCATGCCCGGCTCCATCGTTGGCGCCATTGCCAACGAAGGCGGACTCTCCTCCGCACAGATCGGCGGCATCGACATCCGCGCCGACCACACGCTGGTTGAACTCCCGGCTGACCTCAGCCAGGACCAGCTGCGCGCCCTGTCCCGCACCCGGATCGGCGGCGAGCTGATCCACCTCGAGCTGGACAACGGCCGCAAGCCGGCCCGCGAACGCGAAAGCGGCGGCTTCAATGACCGCGGCGACCGCGGCGGCTTCAAGAAGGATTTCAAGAAGCGCGACGGCGAGCGTTCCTTCGGTGACCGCAGTGCCAGCGACCGCGGCAGCGACCGTGGCGGCTTCAAGAAGCGCGAAGGCGACCGTGGCGGCTTCAAGCCCGCAGGCACCGCCGGCGGCGCACGCAAGCCCCGCTTCCGCGACTAAGCACCACTGGTAGCGCACCGCACCCGGGAAACCCGGGCGCGGCGCCACCGGTAACAGGAAGGGCGCCTTTCGGATAATTCCGAAAGGCGCCCTTCCTGTTTGTCCTCATGCGCCCGCCCCGCCCTGCCCGGCCCTGATGCCGAGGGCGGACGGCGTCGCCGCCCGGGTCAGGCGCTGAGCGCCTGCTGGCCTTCGAGCCGCAGCTCAAGGTCGTTCATGACGATGGCGGCCAGGTCCTCCAGGGTGCGGACGTCGGCGTCGGTGAAGTCCCGGGGTTCGCGGTCGAGGATGCACAGCGTGCCCAGGTTGTGGCCGTCCCTGGTGTGGAGCGGGACCCCGGCGTAGAACTGCAGGCCGAATTTGCCGGCGACCAGGGGATTGGCCAGCGTCCGTGGGTCGGCGCGGGCATCGGAAACAACCCAGGCGTCGTCCTGCAGGATGGCCGAGGCGCAGAGCCCCGGATCCCTGTCGATCTGCTCGACGTCGGTGCCGTGGTGGGACTTGAACCAGATCCGGTCCGTGTCCACCACGCTCACGATCGCGACGGGCACGGAGAACAGCCGCGCGGCCAGGGCCGTGATCCGGTCAAAGGCGCCGTCCGGGGGAGTATCCAGCAGGTTGTACCGCCGCACTGCCGCCATTCGTTCGGCTTCATCTTCAGGAATCAGCGGCGGGCTTTGCCGGTGCCGGGCACGCGGGGCCACAGCCAGCTCATACAGCGCGAGGGAGACGTCATGGGCGGAAGGCCGCTGCTGCGGCTCCAGCGCCGTCATTTCGCGCAGCAGCACCCGGAACCCCTCTTCCAGGGTCGCGGGGATGGCAGGGGGCTCCAGGAGGCGTGCCACGGCACTCTCCAGCGCGGGCCCGGGGTAGGCGGGCACCCCCGTGAGGCACTGGAGCAGCACTAGTCCGAGCGAATAGATGTCCGAAGCCGTGCCCACCGTTTCGCCGCGGGCCTGCTCCGGGCTCATGTAAGCAGCCGTTCCGGTGAAGGTCCCGCTCTGCGGCTGCGGTCCGCGGGCGATCAGGGCCACTCCGAAGTCGGTGAGCTTCGCGCGCAGCCGGGTGTCGTCTCCGCGGTAGTCAAACAGCATGATGTTGGCCGGCTTTACGTCCCGGTGCACGACGTCGGCGCCGTGCATGTAGTCAAGGCCCACGGCCAGGTCGTAGCCCAGCTGGGCTACCGGGCGTGCGCCCAGCGGGCCGTCCTGCAGGCGCTCCCGCAGGTCGGGCCCGGCCACCAGTTCCATGACCAGGTAGACCTGCTGGGTTCCGGTGTCACTGAGGTGCGTTCCGGCATCCAGCAGGGTGACCAGGCTGTGATGGTTCAGCCGGGCCAGGATCTTGGCCTCGGCGTCCGTCTCCCGCTGTTCGTCGGGAGTCGAGGCGGCGGAGCGGGCCAGCTTCACGGCAACCTCGCGGTCGAGGAACTCGTCCCGTGCCCGGTAGACGGTGCCCATGGCTCCGGAGCCGATCTTTTCGATCAGGCGGTAGCGCGAGCCCAGGAGAATCCCTGCGGAACGCCGTGGTGAATCGGTCACCTGTACCTACTTTCTTGTGCCTGCCATAAGCATACTGATGAATCTCTGTGCGGTTTACCGTCCGCGGGCGCGCGGCCGGCCCCGGCGCTGGCCGGCGAGGGTGCGCGATGCAGGTTCCTGAGCGTCTTCCCGGGGCTGATTTCCACCCGCTGGCGAAGTGGCCTGGATCACTTTATCTGCGCGGATTTTGGCCGATTTCACGTTCTCCAAAAGTACTGGTAAAGTATTTACTCGTTGCCCCGATAGCTCAGTGGTAGAGCGCCATCTTGGTAAGATGGAGGTCCCGGGATCGATTCCCGGTCGGGGCTCTCAATGGGAGGGCCCGTGTTGCTAAGGCTGTTTGTTTTGCAGAGGCCAATTTAGGGACGCGGGCTTCACTCATTTTTTGGCGGTGTAGCTCAGTTGGTTAGAGCGCACGACTCATAATCGTGAGGTCGGGAGATCGAGCCTCCCCACCGCTACAGCCGGACCCCCGGAATCCCAGGATTCCGGGGGTTTTTCTGTGTCCGGATCTGCAACGGCGGGAACGCCGCTGCGCGTCCGGCACGGGCTGGTGGGACAGCCCTGTGTAGAAATCGAAACCGGCGGGGGCCGGAGCATGTTGAATGATCGCTACGCGGACGCCTGCAGCCGCCGGCTAAGCACCAACACCATCGTCCAGATCAATCGCCCCTTACGGAACGAAAGACGCAGACCCCATGACTGAGTACACCCCCGACACCCATACCGATTCCGCGGAGAATCCGACCACCAGGCGGGGGTTGCGGGAGCACACCCGGCAGTGGGCCGACGACGGCGGAACGGCCGCCCGGGAGCTGCCCGGAAATGATGATTCCTGGGTCCTGCAGCCCGGCTTTGCCGCCGAGGCCCCGGCTGTCCTGCCGCCGGAGCCGGATTTCCAGCCGGATGCCGCCGCATGGGAACAACCCTTGGAGCAGGACGCCGGCAACTGGGCTGGCGCACCGGGCCGGGACTGGGACCCGCGCGAGGATGAATGGAACGCTGAAGCGCCCGCCCTGCCGGACTATGCAGGGCAGCCCCTCTCCCGCGCCGAGGTGCGGGACCGCGGCACCTCCCGCCGCCGGGCTTCCTTCCTGGACACCCAGACCGCACGGATCCCCGCAGCCCGCGGAGTCCGGGGACTGCTGAGCAGCGTGGGCCTGCGGATGTCGCCGTCCGCAGCGGAGCTCGCGGAACGCCGAGACATCCGCGCGGTCAGCCAGCACTGGCCCGGCCCGCGGACTATCTCCGTGGTCAATGGCAAGGGTGGAGCCAACAAGACGCCAACCACGGTGATGCTTGCCGCTGTTTTCGCCCGCAATGGCGGCGGTCCCGTGCTGGCCTGGGACAACAACGAAACCCGGGGAACCCTGGGCTGGCGCACGGAGCAGGGGCCGCATGACGCCACCGTCATGGACCTGCTTCCCAACACTTCCAGCCTGCTCTCGCCGTCGGCCCAGTCCGCTCTCCTGGCCCGCTTTGTGCATCATCAGACCGAGGACAAGTTTGACGTCCTGCGCTCCAAGCCTGACGTCCTGGCTTCGGAGCAGAAGATCACCATGGCGGATTTTGACGCCCTGCACGAGGTGGCCTCGAAGTACTTCCGGTTGAACCTGATCGACTCCGGGAACGATGAAAGCGCCGAACGCTGGCTGCGGATGATTCACCACACGGACCAGCTGGTGATTGCCACGACCACCGTCGAAGAACATGCCGAGGCCGGAGCGCTGCTGCTTGAGGCACTGCAGGAACGCGGCGGCATGTTTGCCCGGCTGGCCGCCGACGCCGTGGTCATCGTCAGCCAGTCCGACCGCAACGGTACCCAGGCGCAGGTGCGCTCGGTGGCCCGCGGGTTTGCGCCCCTGGCCCGTGCCGTCGCCACCATCCCGTACGACGCCGCGCTGCGCAAGGGCCAGATCCGCTTCGGCTCCCTGCGCCCGGCAACCCAGCGGGCCTGGCTGGCCGCGGCTGCCGCGGTGGCGCAGGGTCTGACGGAACCGGCGCGTACCAGTTAGTCAGCTTGCTTATTGTCGTCGTCGTTTTCTAGGGTGGGGTGCAGCGGGATCAAAGCGGTTCCGGAGCAGTCCAGCCGGCTGCACCCACGGATTTACCAGAAAGTGGAGGCAACATGTCCAAGCATGATATTTCCGGCAAGAAGGTCGCATTTCTCCTGACCGACGGCGTGGAGCAGGTGGAGCTCACCAGTCCTTGGGAGGCAGTGAAGGACGCCGGCGGCGTGCCGACCCTGGTCTCCCTCTCCACTGGAACGGTGCAGGGGTTTGACGGGATCGACAAGGGCGAGACCTTCACCGTCGACCTGGCCGTGGCCGATGCCAATGCCGGCGACTACGACGCCCTGGTGCTGCCCGGGGGAGTGGTCAACGCCGATTTCCTGCGGGTCGACAAGGACGCGCAGGGCTTCGCCCGTGCTTTCTTCGAAGCACACAAGCCCGTCGCCTCGATCTGCCACGGACCCTGGCTGCTGATTGAGGCAGGCGTGGTCAAGGGCCGGGACATGACCTCCTACCCCTCGCTCGCCACTGACCTGAAGAACGCCGGAGCGAACTGGAGCGACGAGGAAGTGGTGGTGGACCAGGGCCTGGTCACCAGCCGCAACCCCGGCGACCTGCCCGCGTTCAACGACAAGCTGGTCGAGGAAATCGCAGAAGGCGAGCACGAGGGCCAACACGCCTAAGCCTCCGCCCGGATCAGCGCAGGTTAGGTCCGGCCGGGTCGGATAATGGGGTGGGGACAGGCGTCTCCGCCCCATTTTTTGTCCGCCCGAACTGCCTGGAGAGCCGCACATGAGCATTGCCGACCGGTACCTGTGCACCGGGGTGTCCTGGGACGACGCCGGTCCCTTCCTGGCGCTGCGCACTCCCGACGGCGCCGCCAGCCAGCAGCGGCTCGACGCCGGAACCGTGCTGTCCTACCGTGTCTTGTCCGGTTCCGGCACGGATGATGCGCAGAGCGCGGCCCCGCGCTACTGCCTTGGCTCCGTCAAGGTGCAGGACCGGCACACCCGCATCTCCGAGCCCTGCCCCGGACACTCCGCCGCGGAACGCGGCTACCAGTGCGGACCCTGCTTCGCCCGCGACGACTGGCGCTTCGTCCATAACAGCCACCGGTCGGGAATCGCGCCTCCGGGCCTGTTGCTCTACCTTGCCCAGCCGCACTGGCTCTACATCGCCACCTTCGCGGACGGCACCACGAAGGTCGGCACCGCCGCCGACGGCCGCAAGGCGCTGCGCCTGACCGAACAGGGGGCCGTGCACGCCCGGTACGTCGCCGCCGCCCGGGACGGGCGCGTGGTGCGCATCCTGGAAGACCTGGTCACCGCCGACGCCGGACTGGTCCAGGCCGTGCGCTCGGGAACCAAAGCCGCTGCCCTGGCCCGCCCGCTGGCCCCGGACATCCTGGAGCGCATCAATGCCCGGCATGCGGCGGCAGTGCGGACGCAGCTGGCCGCCTCCGGCCTGGAAGGCTTCACCGTGACCGATGAGACCTGGCGGCGCCCGGAGCAGGCCCTAGCGGTACTGGGTGCCCCGGGAGCGGAGCCCTATCCGCTGGACCCGGGCAGCGGCGAGCACGGCCTGGTCATCGAAGCGATGCTGGGCGCATCGGCCCTGGTGCGGGTGGAGGACGCCGAGACTCCCTTTGTCGCTGATCTGGCCCGGCTCAAAGGCAGGCGCCTGCAGACCGGCGCCTACCGCAGCGCGCTCCCTGCCCTGCAGCCGGCCCTCTTCTAGGGCGCGGCCGCAGGGCACCGCCGTCCTCCGCCATCGCAGTCGGCACCGCAGGGGAACGCCCGGCGGCCGACCGGCGTTTCGCGGAGGGCGGGAGTGCCCCTGTATTCTGGGGGCATGCTAAACACCCCGTGGGAAACCGGCTCTGCCCTGTACCGGAAGCTGGTGGTCTCCG
This sequence comes from Arthrobacter jiangjiafuii, assembly GCF_018622995.1. Taxonomy (NCBI): domain Bacteria; kingdom Bacillati; phylum Actinomycetota; class Actinomycetes; order Micrococcales; family Micrococcaceae; genus Arthrobacter; species Arthrobacter jiangjiafuii. The sequence continues at coordinate 2,930,459 of NZ_CP076022.1, read as the reverse complement.
CGTTGGTGGTCTCCGGAGCCGGAGTGCTGATGGTTCTCTTCGGTGCCATCAGTGATTCCCCGTTGCTGATGTACATTGCCGCCCCGGTGATCGTGGTGGGCATGTGCCTGCACCTCGCCGGCATGGTGGTACGAGCCCGGGACGCCCGGCGCCGGATGAAGGGAAGCAAATGAGCATCAACCCCGATCTGCAGGGACGCAGCTATCCCGCGGGCGAGCCCTACCAGGTAGGCCGCGAGAAGATCCGCGAGTTCGCCCGCGGAGTCAAGGCCACCCACCCCGCCCACTTCGACGTCGCCGAGGCCGAACGCCTCGGCTACGCGGACCTGGTCGCTCCGCCCACCTTCGCCGTCATCGTCGCCCAGCGCGCCGACGCGCAGCTGATTGGCGACCCCGACGCCGGAATCGACTTCACCCGCGTGGTCCACGCGGACCAGCGCTTCACCCACCACCGCCCCATCGTGGCCGGCGACGAACTCGTCACCGAACTTCACGTGGACTCGGTGCGGGCCATGGGCGGCGGCGCCCTGCTCACCACCCGGTCGGAGATTTCCACCACGGAGGGCGAAAAGATTGCCACCGCCATCTCATCCATCCTCGTCCGCGGAGAAGGGCAGTAACGCCATGTCGATTGCATTGAGCGAGCTCGCCCCGGGACGGGACATCGGATCCGCGTCGCTGGAGATCACCCGCGCGGACCTGGTCCGGTACGCCGGCGCGTCCGGCGACTTCAACCCCATCCACTGGAATGAACGGTTCGCCCGCAGCGTCGAGCTGCCCGGCGTCATCGCGCACGGCATGTTCACCATGGGTGCCGCCGTGCAGCTGGTGACGGACTGGATCGGCGATCCCGGCGCCATCATCGACTACCAGACCCGCTTCACCCGCCCCGTACCCGTGGAGGACATGGACGGCGACGCCGCCGGCGCCGTCGTCGAGGTGTCAGGTGCCATCGGCGCCATCGACGCTGATAACTCCACGGCCCGCGTGGACCTCACCGTTACGTTCAACGGCCAGAAGGTCCTGGTCAAGGCACAGGCGGTTGTACGGATCTGGTGAGCGCCCTGACCTCTGTGCCCCTGGCATCACTGACCACTTCCCGAGTCGGCGGTCCGGCCCGCCGCTACATCAACGCGGAAACCGAAGACGAGCTGATCGGTGCCGTCCGCGCGGCCGATGAAGCCAGGGAACCGCTGCTGATTGTGGGCGGCGGCTCGAACCTGCTGATTTCCGACGCCGGTTTTGACGGCGCCGTTGTCCACGTCGCCACCCGGGGGCTCGAGATGGAACACGCCGGCGACGGGTCGGTCACCGTCCGCGCGCAGGCCGGCCATCCATGGGACGAGCTGGTAGCGCAGACCCTGCGCGAGGGCCACTCCGGCCTTGAGGCGCTCTCCGGCATCCCCGGCCTCGCCGGTGCGACGCCGGTGCAGAACGTTGGTGCCTACGGTGCCGATGTTTCACACAGCATCACCGGCGTCCGGGCCTGGGACCGGCAGGAGCGCACCATCGTCTCCTTCACCAACGCCGAGCTGGCGTTTGGCTACCGCGACTCGCTTCTCAAGCGCAGCACGGTCAACGGTTCGCCCCGCTACGTGGTCCTCACGGTCGACTTTGGCCTGACCCGGGGTTTGGACAGTGCACCGGTCCGGTATGCCGAACTGGCCCGGGCCCTGGGCGTGGAAGTGGGGGAGCGGGCAGCCGCCGAGGATGTCCGCCGCGAGGTGCTCCGGCTGCGCGCCGGCAAGGGCATGGTGCTCGACCCGTCCGATCCGGACACCTTCAGTACCGGCTCCTTCTTCACCAACCCCGTTGTGCCCGAGGCCGCGATTGCCCACCTGCCGCCGGAGGCCCCGCGCTATCCGGTGGCCCAGCCCGGCATGGTGAAGCTCAGCGCCGCCTGGCTGATTGACCGCTCCGGGTTCCCCAAGGGCTTCGGTCTGCCCTCCACCGGGCAGGGCACCGAACTGGCGGGCGGACGCGCCTCACTGTCCACCAAGCACACACTGGCCGTGACCAACCGCGGCACTGCCACCGCCGAGGACCTGCTCGCGATTGCCCGGGCCGTGGCCGACGGGGTGGAAGACGCCTTCGGCATCCGGCTGCACCCGGAACCGCTGCTGATCAACTGCAGCCTCTGATAAGCGTGAGCTGACGGCCCAACCGAGGCCTGCAGCCGGCCCTCATGCTCCGTTCCAGCCGCCGAGCGCCGGGCCTTTGCGCGCCCGGGCTGCCGCCGCCCGTGTGCTGTGAATGGCAATGCGGTCCCGGCGCGGATCCAGGAAATGGCAGTTGCACAGCCACTGGACCAGGCGCGGTATCAGGCTTATCTGGGTCCGGCGGTCCTGGAGGCCCGGCAGCAGCCAGTCCGGTTCCAGGAACCCGCCCAGCGTATACAGCAGGTCCTCGGCGCCGAAGAGCCGGGCAAAGGCATTGTGCGGGTTGAAGGCGCATTCCAGACCGAGCAAATCCCTATCGTCCTGAGCCAGGTACCGCCATCCCTCCGTTTCCAGATACTGCCGCAGCCGGGCCTCTACACGCCCGTATCTGGCGGCGGTGGCGCTCTGCTTGCCGACGCTGCTCATGATAAAGAAGCTGTCGAGAATGGCCTGGATGGGCTGCGGCTCTGCGGGTTTGTGCTCCATGGGCACACCCTGCCACCCGCCACTGACAATCGGCCGGCCAGGTATCCTCAAGACCATGAATCGATGGCTGCGGCCGGCGACCGCCTATCTGGCAGGTGTCCTCCTGGCCTTGGGAGCCCTGCGAATGGCGTTCCGGATGATCGATGGAGGAGCGCCCTGGCCGGCCGCGGCACTGATGCTCGCGACCGGCGTCGTGCTGGTTCTCCTGCTGCTCCGCTTCCGGAGCGGGCGGAAACGGAGGGCGGGGTAGGGAGAAAGCGTGGGGCAGGGCGAGTGAAGCCGGCCTACAGCGTGCCGGTAGCGATCTTCAGCATGCGTCGCAGCGGCTCGGCAGCGCCCCAGAGCAGCTGGTCGCCAATGGTGAAGGCGCTGATGTACTTCGGACCCATTTCCAGCTTGCGGATCCGGCCCACCGGAATGTCCAAGGTGCCGCTGACAGCCACCGGCGTCAGCGCCGCCATGGTGGCTTCCTTGGTGTTGGGGACCACCGTGGCCCATTCATTGTCGGCGTCGATAATGCGTTCAATCTCGGCCACCGACAGGTCCTCGGTGAGCTTCAGCGTCAGGGCCTGGGAATGCGAGCGCATGGCGCCGATCCGGACACACAGCCCGTCAAAGGGGATCCGGCCGTCAGCATCCAGGCCCAGGATCTTGTTGGTCTCTGCGCCGGCCTTCCACTCTTCCTTGGACTGTCCGTTGCCCAGATCCGCATCAATCCACGGAATCACCGAACCGGCCAGCGGCACGCCGAACCGGGACGCATCCATTTCCGGATTCCGCTGCTGCGCCAGGACAGCGCGGTCGATCTCCAAGATGGCGGAGGACGGGTCGGCCAGCTTGTCGGCCACCACGGAATTGAGGGAGCCGAACTGGTTCAGCAGCTCGCGCATGTGCCGCGCACCGCCGCCGGAGGCAGCCTGGTAAGTCATGGAGGTGCCCCACTCGACAAGCCCGTTGCGGAACAGTCCGCCCAAACCCATCAACATGCAGGAAACCGTGCAGTTGCCGCCCACGAAGTTCTTCACGCCGCGCGCCAGCCCGGCGTCGATGACGTCGCGGTTCACCGGATCCAGGACAATGATCGAATCCTGCTCCATCCGCAGGGTCGACGCCGCGTCGATCCACAGTCCGTCCCAGCCGGCGTCGCGCAGTTTGGGATACACCTCGGCGGTGTAGTCCCCGCCCTGCGCGGTGACGATGATCGGCAGCTTGGCCAGCGTCTCAACGTCGTACGCGTCCTGCAGGGGACCTGCTCCCTCCGCGAAGGACGGCGCGGCGCCGCCGGCATTGGAGGTGGAGAAGAACACGGGGTTGATCAGGTCAAAGTCGCCCTCATCCTGCATGCGCTGCATGAGGACCGAACCGACCATGCCCCGCCAGCCGATGAAGCCAGCGGTGGGTACGGGGGTAGCTGCGAAAGTCATGGTCCCAGTTTAGGGCAGGACGCCGTGGCCGTCCTGATTGGTTACCCGGGAATCCGTTTCTCCGGTCCGCGCCCACAGTGCGATCCGGTACTCGGTGCCGTTGGCGGCGGTGTGCCAGCCCTCGGCCGGACTTACCGCGGCGAACGTCCATTCCGGCCCGAGCCGCGGAGCGTAGGTGTCACCGGCGATGCTGGTCCCGATGACCGTCACCACAGCGGCGTCGGCCAGGGGAGCGGCTGCCTCATACAGCTGTGCGCCGCCCACGATCCAGACCTGCTCGGCGCCCGGGCTGCGGCGGGCAGTGTCCAGCGCCTGCTCCAGGGAGGGGACGACGACGGCGCCGGCCGGCTCCAGTTCGGCGGCCAGGGTGTCGCTGGAGCTCACCACGATATTGGTGCGCCCGGGCAGCGGCCGATAGGCGGCCGGGAAGGATTCCCAGGTGCGCCGGCCCATGATGACCGGGTGTCCGGCGGTGGTGTTCTTGAAGTGTGCCAGGTCTTCGGGCAGGTGCCAGGGCATGCCGCCGTCGCGGCCGATCACGCCGTCCACGGTCTGGGCCCAGATCATGCCCACCAGCGGCTGCGGCACCCCGTTTGGGCTGCCTGCGGCCAGCGCGGCTTCCAGGTCCCGGCCGTCGCCGGCGTCATCCGTGCCGGTGACTGGGTAGTAACGGATGCTGCCTGGGGTGGTCATGGCGGGCCTCTCAGACTGCAATGGGTGCCTTGATGCCGGGGTGGTGCCGGTAGTCCAGGACCTCGAAGTCCTCCAGCGCGTAGTCGAAAATCGAGTCCGGCTTCCTGGCCAGGCGCAGCTGCGGGTACGGGAAGGGCTCGCGGCTGAGTTGTTCACGGACCTGGTCCACATGATTGTCGTAGATGTGGACGTCGCCGCCGGTCCAGACGAACTCTCCCGGCTCCAGTCCGGTCTGCTGTGCGACCATCAGGGTCAGCAGGGCGTAGGAGGCAATGTTGAACGGGACCCCGAGGAAAAGGTCGGCGGAGCGCTGGTAGAGCTGGCAGGAGAGCTTGCCGTCGGCCACGTAGAACTGGAACAGGGCATGGCACGGCGGCAGGGCCATATTGTCCACCTCGGCCGGGTTCCAGGCGGTGACGACGTGGCGGCGGGAATCGGGATTGGTCCGGATGCTCTCGACCACCTTGGCGATCTGGTCGATCTGTCCGCCGTCCGGGGCCGGCCAGGAGCGCCACTGGACGCCGTAGACCGGGCCGAGTTCGCCGTCGTCGTCCGCCCATTCATTCCAGATGCTCACGCCGCGCTCCTGCAGCCAGCGCACGTTCGAATCCCCGCGCAGGAACCACAGCAGCTCCAGGGCGACCGACTTGAAGTGCACCCGCTTGGTGGTGATCAGCGGAAAGGATCCGCTCAGGTCAAAGCGCATCTGGCGGCCGAAGACGCTGCGCGTGCCGGTGCCGGTCCGGTCGGACTTCTGCGTTCCGTTGGCCATGACATCGCGGAGCAGGTCTTCATACGGGGTAGGAATAGTCACCGGACCAGTCTATAGAACCCTCCGCCTGCTGCTGCCGCTCACGCAGGGCCGGAGAGCGCGGACACCAGGCGGCGGTAGCGGCGCAGGGCCAGGACGCCGGCCCCGCCCATCGCCGCCAGGAAGGCCAGCGTCGGCAGCGCAAACAGCAGGACCGATCCGTCAGGCGGAAGGAACCAGCCGCGCAGGCTGATCCAGGCCATCAGCATGGATAGCTCCACAGCCGTCAGGGCCAGGAAATACAACGTGGCGTCCATGCCGGCCAGTTGGTGCACCTGCTCATCCACGCCCGCCGGCGCAGCGTTGTTGAGCGGAAGCCGCCGGCAAACCAGAGCCGTCAGGTAAAGGAACAGGACCAGCCCGGCCGACACCAGCGGGCCGAAGAACACACTCCCGACAGACTTGTCCTCATAGCCGTCAGCAGTGCCGGAACCGTCCCAATGCACCGGCACGCGCTCGGGGAGCGTGGGCCAAGCGGCTGCTCCCACCGCTGCCACCAGCGCCACGACCAGCCCGGCGGCGAAATACCAGCCGCGGTGGACGCCGGGTACGGCCATGCTTATCGGTGTCAGAGGGCTCCGCCGGCGGCCTCGGGCGCCCCGGCGTCGTGCTCGCCGCCGTCGCCTACCCGCTCACGCGCCATGAAGTTCTCCAGATCGAAGAGGTTCTCGGCGCGCTTGGCCACGGTCAGCAGGGTGGACATGGAGGCGACCTCCTCCACCTGCTCCTTCAGGAACCACAGCATGAACTGCTCGCCCAGCGCGTCTCCCTCGGCGCGGGCGGCAGCAAAAAGCGCCTCGATCTGGCGCGTGACCTGCTGTTCCTGTTCCAGGGCCAGGGTGATCGGCTCCACCACGCTGGAGAAGTCGTTGCGGACCGCGGCAATGCCGGGGATCTGCACGGGCAGGTCCCGGTCCAGCATGTACTGGACAAGCATCATGGCGTGGTTGCGTTCCTCGACCGACTGAGCGTAAAAGTGCCGGGCCAGCTGTGGCAGGTCTTCGCCGTCGAAGTACACCGCCATCGCAATGTACTGCTGTGAGGCATTGAATTCGTTGCCGATCTGGGCTTCAAGGAGCTTTGTGAAAGTGGTCATAGGCCCCACCCTAGGCCGGGGCCTGCTCCGAAAAAAGCACGGTAAGGCTTAGCTTTCCTGGGTCTGAACGCGCTGCCGTCCCGCTGAGTGTCGAGATGATGCCCTCATGACTCTGGGCCGCCCGCCCATTGTCGAGGTGATGCCCGTATCGCTGCTGGATCCCGGCACGACGCCAACAGTCGATGTGGGGGAAGGGCGCGATCACAACACTCGGCCGCAGGGAAAGGGCGCGATCACAACACTCGGCCCTCGATGCCGGCACGCGGCGGCCTCACTGCGTCAGTCGTCGAAGGCCCGGAACCGCTCCAGCGACACGATCCGCCCCTCGCCGGCAGAACTGACCTGGCAGATGACGGCCTCACCGGGGGCGAGGTAGGGGTCCTTGCCGGGCAGCCCGACGGACAGGCCGGCGGGCATGTGCCGTGCCAGGACCTCGAACATCAGCGGCAGCACCGGCCGGTGCGTGCACAGCACCACCGGCTTGCCCTTGTCGAAGAGCGATTCCACCGCCTTGCGGGCCTTTCCCGGCTTGCGCTTGGCGCTGTGCTCGGTCAGGGCATCAACGGTCTTGAACTTCACGCTCCGGGTTTTCACATACGGGCGCACGGTCTGTACACACCGCACCCAGGGGCTGGACACCACCCGGTCCGGCTGCCAGGCGGCCAGCAGCCGGGACACGGCCTGAGCCTGGCGCAGTCCGGTCGCAGCGAGGGTGCGCTCACCCTCGGCCCGCGTCCAGGAGGACCGCGGCTTGGCCTTGGCATGCCGGACCACAATCAGGGGCCAGGTCCGGAGCCGGCCCTCGGCATACGCCTCTTCAAGCGAGCGCAGCGGCAACCGGTCCGAGGGGTTGGTCAGCGCCGCATGGGCCTGCGACGGAGTGCACCAGCGGATTTCATCCGCTTCCTTGCCGTCCGGCTGCGGCTTGCCGTCCTGGATGCGGGCAGCCCAGTAATGGACGATCTTCAGGCCCGAGGCCACCGGATACACCGGGGCCGGAAGCGGGATGCCGAGGCGGATCCGCACGCCGGCTTCCTCGAAGACCTCCCGGACCGCACACTCGGGCGTGGTCTCACCGGCGTCGAGCTTTCCCTTGGGCCAGGACCAGTCGTCGTAGCGCGGGCGGTGGATCATGAGGACCTCGAGCTCTCCCTCACGGACCCGCCAGCACAAGGCTCCGGCGGCAACCACCTTGATGGTCTCCTCCGCTCCCCGGTCCGGAACGGCAACCTCGTTCTGAGACGCCGACGCCGACGCCGGCGCTGGTGCTGACGCCGGTGCCGGCGCGTCGGGGCGCTGCGTCTGCTCCTCCATCGGTGTCCCTGATTCGGCAGGCATGGTCATCAGCGGCGGACGGCGGCGCGCTGGCGGGAGCGGGAGGCCAGCAGCATCGACTGCACGTCCTGCAGCGGTTCCCCCTCCTCGTCCTTGTGGTGCCGGGTCCAGATGCCGTCCTTTTCCAGATGCCAGCTCGCCGTGGCCGGATCGATATAGCGGTCCATCAGGGAGATCAGGTAGGCGATGTCCTCACGGGACGCCAGCTGCACCAGGGCCTCCACCCGGCGGTCCAGGTTGCGGTGCATCATGTCGGCCGAGCCGATGAACACCACCGGATCGCCGGCATTGGCAAAGGCGAAGACGCGGGAGTGCTCCAGGAACCGGCCCAGGATGGACCGGACGGTGATGTTCTCGCTGAGCCCGGGAACTCCGGGGCGCACCGAGCAGATGCCGCGCACGATCACGTCAACGCGCACACCGGCCTGCGAGGCACGGTACAGGGAATCGATGATCGCCTCATCCACCATGGAGTTGACCTTGATGATCACGCGCGCGTCCAGGCCGGCCTTCTTGTTGGCGATCTCCCGCTCGATGCGGTCAATCAGGCCCGAACGGACGGAGCGGGGCGCCACGAGCAGGCGCTTGAACGTGGACTTCGGCGCGTAGCCGGAGAGCTGGTTGAAGAGCTTGGTGAGGTCCTCGCCAACCTGCTCGTTGGCTGTCAGCAGCCCGAAGTCCTCGTAGTAGCGGGCGGTGCGCGGATGGTAGTTGCCCGTGCCGATATGGCAGTAGCGGCGCAGCCCGTCCACTTCCTGCCGGACTACCAGGGACAGCTTGCAATGGGTTTTCAGGCCCACGATGCCGTACACCACGTGCACCCCGGCCTGCTCCAGCTTGCGGGCCCAGGAAATGTTGGCCTGCTCATCGAAGCGTGCCTTGATCTCCACGAGCGCCAGCACCTGCTTGCCGGACTCGGCGGCGTCAATCAGGGCGTCGACAATGGGGGAGTCCCCCGACGTGCGGTACAGCGTCTGCTTGATGGCCTGGACCCGCGGGTCCGCCGCGGCCTGCTCCAGGAACGCCTGGACCGAGGTGGAGAAGGAATCGTAGGGGTGGTGCAGCAGGATGTCGCGGCGGCGCATGGCGGCAAACACGTCGGCCGGCTTGGAGGTCTCAGACTCCTTCAGGTGCGTGCTGGTGTGCGGGACCTGCTTGGGATAGTGCAGGTCCGCGCGGTCGATCCGGCTGATCGGTGCCAGGCCGCGCAGGTCCAGCGGGGCGGGCAGGGCGTAGACCTCGTCCTCTTCCACCCCGAGTTCGCGCACCAGCAGTTCGCGGATGCTGGGGTTGATGTCGGTGGTGACTTCGAGGCGGACGGGCGGACCGAAGCGGCGGCGCAGCAGTTCCTTTTCCAGCGCCTGGAGCAGGTTCTCGGCGTCGTCCTCTTCTACTTCCAGGTCCTCGTTGCGGGTCACCCGGAAGGTGTGGTGCTCCATGACGTCCATGCCCGGGAACAGCTGGTCCAGATGCTCGGCGATGACGTCCTCCAGCGGGATGAAGCGGGCCACCCGGCCGGCGACGTTCCCGGCGCGGGGACCGTCCACGGAGATCAGCCGCGGCAGCTGGTCCGGGACTTTCACGCGGGCAAAGAACTCCTTGCCGCTGACCGGATTGCGGACCACCACGGCCAGGTTCAGCGAGAGGCCGGATATGTACGGGAACGGATGCGCCGGGTCCACGGCCAGCGGGGTGAGGATCGGAAAGACCTTGGACGCGAACTGGCGGTGGAGGTAGGCCTTGGCGGCGTCGTCGAGCTCGTTCCAGCTCACCAGATGGATCTGCTCCTCGGCCAGGGCGGGCCGGATCTGCCGGGCGAAGACCTCGGCGTGGCGTTGCTGCAGCCGGTAGCCGGCTTCGACAATGTGCTCCAGCTGCTCGATCGGGCTCAGCCCGGCAGCGGAAGGCACGGCCAGGCCGGTGGCGATCCGCCGCTTGAGCCCGGCCACGCGGACCATGAAGAACTCGTCCAGGTTGGACGCGAAGATGGACAGGAAGCTGACCCGCTCCAGCAGGTACAGGTCCGGATCTTCGGCAAGTTCAAGTACCCGGGCATTAAAGTGCAGCCAGCTGATTTCCCGGTCCAGGAAGCGTTCGGGGCTGATGTCTCCTTCGGGGACCAGCGCCGGCCCGAAATCCGGAATGTCGATCCGGTCCTCGGTGGCCCGGGGCGCAGACAGGGACTCTGCCGACCCGAAAGTGTAATGCGGTTCGGCGGCGGTATCGGATCCCATGTTCTCTCCCTGCAGTACTTGCGGCGGTTCGGTCTGTGTACCGGGCGTGCCGGCGGACACAGCCGTCAATTCAACATTACAAGCTGTTGGCGCTCAACCGGCCGCGTACATCACGTCGGTGTCCCAGCGGACAAAGCCCAGCCGCCGGTACAGCGCCATGGCCGGCTCGTTGTCGGCGTCGACGTAAAGCATGATCGCCCGCAGCCCGGCGTCCTGCAGATGCCGGATGCCGGCCACGGTCAGCGTCTTGCCCAGTCCCAGGCCCTGCGCTTCGGGGACGACCCCCACCACATACACCTCGCCCATGGGCGGGTGGCCGCCGGCGCCGGCATGCACCTTGGTCCAGTGGAAGCCCAGGATCGCGCCGTCGTCATCCCGGACGGCCAGCAGGAACCCCTCGGGATCAAACCAGTCCTCGGCCATGCGCGCCTGCAGGTCGGCTCGGGTCATGCCGCCCTGCTCGGGATGGTGGGCAAAGGCGGCAGCGTTTGCGGCGAGCCAGGCGTCCTCGTCCGCCCCGGGCCGGAACGCGCGGACCGAGACCCCGTCCGGCAGCGTGGTGTCGGGCAGGTTGTCATCGCCGCGGGTCAGGCGCAGGCGCAGGAGCTCACGGACCGGCCGGTAGCCAAAGCGCGCAGCGAGTTCGACGGCGGCCTCATGGTTCCCGTGCGACCAGGCCTGGGGTGCCGGGGCAGCTGAGGTCTGCAGGTAATCGCGAATGGCGGAGGCCAGCGCACTGCCCACGCCCTTGCTCCGGAAAGCCGGATGCACCACCAGTTCCAGCACCCCGGGACCGCCGACCGCATCCCGGACGAGCACTGCGACGCCGGCCAGGGCCTGGGTGGCGGAGGGATCGGAAGAATCGTCGTTGGCGTAGGTGGCGAAAACCAGCAGGGTGTCCGGGTCGGTTTCGGGGGAGCGCAGGTCCACCAGGGTCTGCTCCGAGAGCGGCGGGTTGCCGTCGGCGTCATTGGCGGCAGCTGCCAATTCGCGGATGGAGGCCAGCAGTTCGGGCTCCGGTGTTCCCTTGCTGAGCGCTACGGGCCAGGGCATTACGCGTTCGTCTCTCATTGAAGAAGCCTAGCGCCGGGAACGCAGGGGGCAAACATCCCTGTCGGCGGGCGTTCAGGCCTCTTGGCTGGCCGCGGCCGCGGGGTCCTCGGCCAGGCGGGCACGGGTGAAGCGGTAGCCCACATTGCGGACGGTCCCGATCAGATTCTCGTGGTCGGCGCCCAGCTTCGCCCGCAGCCGGCGCACGTGGACGTCCACCGTGCGGGTGCCGCCGTAATAGTCGTAGCCCCAGACCTCGTGCAGCAGCTGGTCCCGGGTAAACACCCGGCCCGGATGCTGTGCCAGGTACTTCAGGAGTTCGAATTCCTTGTAGGTCAGGTTCAGTGCCGTGCCGTTGACGCGGGCGGTGTAGCTGGCTTCGTCAATCACGACACCGGAGGCCCGGATTTCGGTGCTGGAATCCGCTGCTGAGGCGTTGGCCCGCGCAGCCATCAGGCGCAGCCGGGCCTCGAGCTCTGCGGGGCCGGCGGAGTCGAGGATGACGTCGTCGGCGAGCCAGTTGGCGGCCACTGCCGCCATCCCGCCCTCGGTCAGGATCAGCACCAGGGGTGTGCCCAGCCCGGTGGCCTTCAGCAGCTGGGTCAGGGACCGCGCACCCACGAGGTCCCGGCGGGCATCGACCAGGACGACGTCACTGGGGTCGGTCTCCAGCAGGGCAGTGGGCTCCGCGGGGACAACCTGGACCTTGTGGTTCAGTAATCCCAGCGCCGGAAGCACATCCGCCGAGGGACCCAAACTGTTGGTCAGTAGCAAAATGTGCGACATGATTCCTCCGAAAGTTGGGCGCACATCATTGGGCACAGGCCTAGGCGCATCCATAGGACGCGAAGGTGGTTGAAAGTATACGCACGGAGGGCCGCCCGACCTGTAGCTTTCATCTCGCCCGCGTAATAAGGCAGGATGGCTTAAGTGAAACTTTGGAGCGTAGCGGTGCTGGCGGCAGTGGCCCTTATTGGCATCGTAGGTGCTTCGTACTGGTCAGTGGCGGCAGTTGCGGTAGTTACCGCTGTGCTTGCGGTCATCACGGGGGTCGGATGGCCGCATCTGCTGGACGTGCCGGCCAAGAAAACGCAGGGTGCAGTGCTGGCGCTCGCCGGCGTGGCCGCCTGCGCCGCCGCCTATGCCGCGCCGGCCACCGCCCTGCTGACCTGGCTGCCCGCCGTCGTCGCCGTCGGGGTGGGAGCAATCTTCCTGATCCAGCTGCTGCGCGGCACCGGGCAGGCCCACCGGCTGGAATCCACCATCGGCAACATCGCAGGTGTGCTGCTGACCGTGCTGGGTTCGGGCTGGGTCGCGGCTGACCGGCTGGCCGGTGCCGATGGGAGTCCCGCCGGAGTGACCATCGCCTCCGCCGGCATCCTGACCGCACTGGCGGTCAGTCTCATCCCGCTCCCGGACCGGATCGTCGCGCCGCTGGGCGTAGCAGCCGGCGCATTGGCCGGAGCACTGGCGGGCGCCCTTCACCCCGAGGCCGGCGTGGCAGTGCTGTCCGCCGCGCTCATGGGTGCCGTCACAGCCGCCGTTGTCGTTGCCGCACGCCGCCTGATTCTGTCCCGGGGCGACATTCCCAGCCGCCGGGGGCTTCTCTCCCTGGCCGTCGCTCCGATCCTGGCGATGGGCTCCGTGGTCTACTTCCTGGCCACCCTGCTCGTTCCCTGACGCGCACCGGCGGAATGTCACGGAAGGAAACGCCGCCGACTGCGGGTTAGGATGTAGCTATGGACCCGCTTGTAGCTCTTGAAATCTTCTTCATCGTTCTGCTTGGCATCACCGGTGTCGGTATGGCGGCCTTTGCCGGCCTTGTCATCACCCGCCTGTACAAAGGGCAGAAGTAACCCACCGCAGTTCCCGGAAGGAATAAGGTCAGCGCCATGCCCATGGAGATCCCCACCGATCTGACCCCTGAACTGGTGCCGCTGTCGTGGCTGCTGGGTGTCTGGGAAGGCTCCGGCCGCCTGGGCGAGGGCGAAGCCGACTCCGAGTACTTCACCCAGCGCGTCACCTTCAGCGAGAACGGGCTGCCTTACCTGCAGTATTCAGCGGAAAGCTGGCTCACGGACGAGGAAGGCACAGTCCTGCGCCCGCTCGCCGTCGAGACCGGATTCTGGGCGCTTGACCGCCCCCTGAACGACGCCGACGGCGGCCCCGGCCTGATGCCCGCCGACATCGTGCCGGCCCTGCGCAGCGCCGACGAGGTCGAAAAGCTCCGCAACGACACGGGCGGCTTCGACATCACCGCCACCATCGTGCACCCCGGCGGCATCGCCGAGCTCTACTACGGGACGATCAAGGGCCCGCAGATCTCGCTGAGCACCGACGTGGTGATGCGCGGCGTGAATTCCAAGGAATACACCGCCGCCACCCGGATCTTCGGCCTGGTCAACGGAGACCTGTACTGGCGCTGGGACGTCGCCGCCGGCGGCAGCCCGCTGCAGGCCCACGCCTCGGCCATTCTCAAGAAAACCTCCTGATCCCTGTCCCTGCTCCACAACCGGGCGGAATAGCGCCCCCGGCAAGGACGTTGCACCAGCTATGACTTATGTGAGCCCCCTTTTGTCCCGCCACGGTGCGGTTGAAGCCGGCGGCCCCGATGCCGGCGTTGCGTCCCACTACGGCGATCCGCTGCGCGAGCAGCGCGACCTCGCCCGTGGCACGGCCGTGGTGGACCTGTCCTACCGCGGCGTCGTCACTGTCAGCGGACCCGACCGTCTGAGCTGGCTGAACACGCTTTCCTCCCAGCAGGTGGCCAGCCTGCAGCCCGGTGCGAGCTCGGAACTGCTGCTGCTCAGCGTCCAGGGCCGGATTGAGCACGACGCACGGATCATCGACGACGGCGAGACGGCCTGGCTGCTGGTGGAAGCTGCCGAGGCACCGGTGCTGGCGCAGTGGCTGGACCGGATGAAGTTCATGCTCCGGGTCGAGGTCGCAGACGTCAGCAGCGACTGGGCGGTGGCAGGCAGCGTGACTCCGGTGCCGGCCTGGGCACAGTACCAGTGCTGGACCGATCCCTGGCCCAACATCGGGCCCGGCGGCTTTGCCTACACCGGGGTGCCTGAAGACTCGCATCCCGGCCGTGACCGGCCCTGGCACGAGTACCTGATTCCTGCCGCTAAATTCGCCCAGGCCATAGAGGCGTCCGGCCGCTCCCTGGCCGGAACCATGGCATCGGAGGCGCTGCGGATTGCCGCCTGGCGCCCACGGCTGGGGGCCGAGACCGACGACAAGACCATTCCGCACGAACTGGACCTGATCCGTACCGCCGTACATCTGGCCAAGGGTTGCTACAAGGGCCAGGAAACTGTGGCCCGGGTCCACAATCTGGGCCACCCGCCGCGCCGGCTGGTGTTCCTGCAGCTGGACGGCTCGCAGCACACACTGCCGGCCCCGGGCAGCGAGGTGCTGCTGGGGGAGCGGAAGGTCGGGACGGTGACCTCCGTGGCCCAGCACTACGAGATGGGCGCTGTTGCCCTTGCCGTGGTGAAGCGCTCGGTTGACCCGTCCGCCACCCTGGTGGTGAACGACGACGGCGAGCCCTACGCCGCAGCCCAGGAAATCATCGTTGCGCCGGACGCCGGGCAGGTTGTTGGCCGCGCCGGCGGTTTCCTCCGTCCGCCCCGCTGACCCTCCTCCACCACTTTTCCAAGGAGAACTCCCGAACATGACTGATCCCGCCCGCCCCGCCGGTTCCGCCGCAGATCCCAGCCCGGATGTACCGGACGCCGCGGCGACCGCCGAAGCTGCAGACCCGCGGATGCTTGAGCTGGCGGAGAGCCTGTTCGAAGCCGCCCGCTCCGGCGACATTGAGCTGCTGCGGAGTTATTTGGATGCCGGGGTGCCGGTGTCGCTTACCAACGCGGCCGGAGACAGCCTGCTGATGCTGGCTGCCTATCACGGGCATGCGGGCCTGGCCGCTCTCCTGGTGGAGCGCGGTGCCGATGTGAATACGCTCAATGACCGGGGTCAGTCGCCGCTGGCCGGCGCCGTGTTCAAGGGTTACGCCGATGTGGTGCGCGTGCTGGTGGCCGCGGGCGCCGATGCGGACAGCGGCAATCCGTCAGCCCGGGCCACGGCGCAGTACTTCGCCCGGCCGGAGCTCCTGGAACTGCTGTAGGAAATACCGTTCAGCTGCCCTAGCCGGCCAGCTGGACCTCGGAGCGCACGCCGACGGCGACAAAGCCGGCTCCGGCAGCGGTGCGGGCGGCCCCGATGTTGTCCAGCGGCGCGCGGAACTGCGGAATCAGGCCCGCTGCCATGGCTTCCTCTACCGCAATCGAGGTGACATAGCGGCCCAGTCCGCGCATCCGGGCGGTGGGAGCGGTCAGGGTGGAGAGGTCCGCGAGGATTCCGTCGCGCACGCTGAACCCGGCTCCGGCCAGCGGAACCGGCTCCGCCAAGCTGTCATCCACCACGATGAACAGCGTCTCCTTGCCGGCCAGGCTGGCCTCGGCGACGTCGTCGGGCGGGCACAAACGCTCCAACGCAACGGCCAGGTCATGGTCCTCGGCCACGGCAACGTCCTCGTCCGGCTCCACCGGCCCGGGGAAGGAGTCAGCGAAACACAGGTGCTCGGAGCCAACCGTGCGGCCGCCGTACTCCACGGCCAGACTGGCCAGTGCGCTGTGGCGGCTCAGCTCGTCGGCGCTTTTGCCGCGCGCACGGTCGGCAGCCCACTCGGGGCCGCAGAACACCTCGCGCCCGAAGAGCTTCACAAAGGAGACCCGTCCGGTCCTCTCCTGGAGGCTGTAAATGCGCCTGCCCTCCGGCGCACCGGACAGGGCATCGTCAGCCAGGCCGAGGCGGCGGGACCAGGCGAGCTGGATGATCGCGATCGTTCCCGGATCCAAGTTCATACTTTTCAAACTACACCGGCAGGGACGACGCCCGCCGCCTGCCGGTGCCCGGGGGCACTAGCCGAACAGGATGGCCGCTTCGTCGTAGCGGTGCTGCGGAACGGTTTTCAGGTTGTCCAGCGCCTTTTCGAACCCCACGTGCACAATGTCGGTGCCGTGCAGCGCCACCATGCTGCCCCACAGCCCGTTGAGGACCGAATCAATGGCTGCCATGCCGAGCCGGGTGGCCAGCACGCGGTCAAAGGCACTGGGTACGCCGCCGCGCTGGATATGTCCCAGGACCGTGGCGCGGGTCTCGATGCCGGTGCGGGCCTCGATCTCCGGGGCCAGGAGCTCTCCGATGCCGCCGAGGCGGGGGCGGCCGAAGGCGTCCAGCCCGCGCTCGGAGTGGGGCGACTCCATGTCGGTGGTGACGAAGCCCTCGGCGACAACCACCAGCGGGGCGCGGCCACGGTCGCGGGCCTGGGTCACCCATTCGGCAATCTGGTCCAGGCTCTGCGGATTTTCCGGGATCAGGATGGCGTGGGCGCCGGCGGCCATGCCCGAGTGCAGGGCAATCCAGCCGACGTGGCGGCCCATGACCTCGGCCACCATGCAGCGGTGGTGGGACTCGCCCGTGGTGCGCAGCCGGTCGATGGCCTCGGTGGCGATCTGCACGGCCGTATCAAAGCCGAACGTGTAGTCGGTGGCGTCGAGGTCGTTGTCCACGGTCTTCGGCACGCCAACGATATTCAGTCCGGCATCGGTGAGGCGCTGCGCGGCGGCGAGGGTACCTTCACCGCCGATCGCGATGATGGCGTCGATACCGAGCCGGTCCATGGTGGCCTTGATCTTCTCGGGGCCGCCGTTGGGGCCCTCGAAGGGGTTGGTCCGGGAGGTGCCCAGAATGGTGCCGCCCTGCTTGGAAATGCCGCGGACCCTCGTCCGGGGGAGGTCGACGATGTCGCCGTCGACGACGCCCCGCCACCCGTCCAGGAACCCGACGAACTCCTGATTGTGGACCTTGATCCCTTTCAGGACAGCCCCCCGGATCACTGCGTTAAGTCCGGGGCAGTCTCCGCCGCTGGTTAGGATGCCGATCTTCATGGTTCAAACCCCTGGTTCGGTCGCGCTGCAATGGATCCTCAGCCTTGATTCTAGCCATCAGGCGCGCCTCAGCCACGGGACCTGCGCTCTGGCTGGGCGCCGTGGCTGGAATCACCGGGGAATTCGGCGTCTTTGCGCAGTGCCGGCGGTTCCCTAGCGGCGGTTACCGACGAGGCTTTCCAGGGCGATGCTGCCATCGGCCTTGGGCAGCAGCAGCCAGGCCGCCAGATAGGTCCAGATCCCCACGAAGGGGAGCAGGAAGCTCAACAGCACGGCTATCCGGACCAGGGAGACATCCCAGCCGAAATGGGCTGCGAGACCGGCGCAGACGCCGCCGGCCAAGCCTTTGGTCCGCTTGATGGGCGAGGAACGCAGAATGGTGAAAAAACGGTTCATGGTTTCAGCTTGCCTGTTCTGTTGGGGGTCCGGGGGCGGTTCCGCCGCCGGTGAAAAGCACGTTCAGGAGGCCTACGGGCGGTTTCCGGCCTTGTCCTGCTTGCCAAAGGCAGCAACCGCGCCGCCGATCAGCAGGGCGGCACCGGCACCAATCAGCAGGCCCAGCAGGACTGCCATCGGATCCAGGGAAATGTCGGTCAGCAGCCATGCCAGCAGGAGGATCCCGGCGGCCATGATCAGCAGGCCCCAGACGATGGTCGCGGTGCGAACGGGTTGCCGGCGCCCGGTGGGTGAAGTGGTTTCGAGTGAATCGTTCATCGGTCCAGATCGCTTTCATTCACGGTCACCAGCACGTTGCTGGCAACTCCCTTGATATGCACCACTACGGGTTCCCCGTCTGCGTCGTTCAGCCGCTGGTCTGAGGAGCGCCAGATGCTGCCGGATTCGGTGACGGAGACGCCGTCGTCGATCTCCACGTTGCCGGCCAGCATGTCGGTGCGGATCAGCACCGGAATATCGTCCGGCACCAGGATGGTGAGATCGCTGGCCGCCACGCTCACCGGCACCACGACCCCTGATCGTGACTCGTTCGAGAGATACCGCAGATCCAGCTGGCCGTCGACGGCTGCGAGCGTATAGCCCTCCGTCGCCGGATGGGAAGGGTCAGGGGTCCAGTCGGCCTGGTTGGCCACCACCACATTCGCGTACGTTCCAAGGTTGGTTCCGGCAACCCCGGCACCAATGAGCGCGACGACGGCCGTCAGGCCCAGGACACCGGAGGAACGCCCCATGGCCCCGAGCACCACGATGCCCAGGCCGTTGACCACTGCCGCCGCTGCCAGTGCGGCTGCCACCGGGGAATCGAGGTGGATGAGGTTGGCGTAGTCCAGGGCCAGAACGGTTCCCAGGCCCAGCAGTACCGCACCAAGGACCAGGGCGACCTGGGAGCCGGTGGGAGTGGTACGCGGCTTGGCCGGTACGGGAACCGGAGCCGGGCGGTCCGGGTAGGCCATGCCCGGTGCCGGGTAGGCCATGCCCGGGACCGGCTTGGCGGGATACGGATGGGACGCGGAATAGTCGTAGGGGGACGGTACCTGTGCGAAGGGCTTATCCTTCGCAGCGGTGCCCTTCACCGTGTCGGTGCGGTGGGAACGGGTGGTCAGCCAGTAGACCAACAGGCCAGCGCCCGTCAGCCAGAACAGCATCCAGAACAGTCCGCCCAGCAGTCCGTCGTCGGCCCAGAAAAGGCTCGGGCTGCCGGCGCCCAGGATGCAGGCGACGAGGGCGCCGGTGGTGCCGGTGGACCAGGTGCCGCGCACTGCCTCCTCGGCGTGGATGCGGCCGTCCGGTTCCGGCAGGAAGGCCCAGGCCAGGCCGTAGAGCAGGGTGCCGACGCCGAACAGGCCCAGGACGACAAGAACGCCGCGGACCAGGATGGGGTCCAGCCCGGTCCGGGCCGCGATGCCGGATGCGACGCCGCCCACCCAGCGGTCGGAGCCGCGGACAATGCCCAGGGAGCGGATCCAGGCAAAAAAGCCCTGTGGATGGCCGGCGGGGGTTTGCGGTGGAAGTGGCTGGGTGGGATTGTCCCCATGCGGCGGAAGTGG
This sequence comes from Arthrobacter jiangjiafuii, assembly GCF_018622995.1. Taxonomy (NCBI): domain Bacteria; kingdom Bacillati; phylum Actinomycetota; class Actinomycetes; order Micrococcales; family Micrococcaceae; genus Arthrobacter; species Arthrobacter jiangjiafuii. The sequence continues at coordinate 2,911,212 of NZ_CP076022.1, read as the reverse complement.
CTGGGTGGGAGTGTCCCCGTGCGGGGCGGCCGGCTGCCGGTTGTCGCCGGCGCCGTTCTCTGATGGATGCGAGGTCATGCATTCAGTGTGGTGCCGCGCCTGTCCGCATACATCGGGGAGGACCCTGAGTGGACCCTGAGTCTTCCCTGAAAGCTGCCCGGGGAAGCTCCCCGAGCAGGTCAGGGGGCACGGAACGTGTTTGGATAAGTGCATGAAGCCACCCCTGCTCCGCACAGAAAACGGCCTGGTTGCCGGCGTGTGCACCGGTCTGGCCGGCCACCTGGGCTGGTCGGTGAACCTGGTCCGCGCCCTCATGGTGGCGTTGACGCTGGCCGGGGGCGCGGGACTTGTGCTGTATGCCTGGCTATGGATCCTGGTGCCGACCGCGGACGAAGCAGCCTCAGGCACCGCTGCGGCAAGGAATCCGAGGAGCGTGGCGGAGAATTTTGCCGCCTACCTGTCCAGCCAGCCGGCTCCCGGCCCTCATCCCGGGGACGGGAACGGCGACGGAAGGGCCGCGGGCGCCAGCCAACCGCCCGGCCAACCGTCCGGCGCCGCCGCCAGCGGCCGCTGGTTCGACGCCGCAGGCAACAAGGATGTCCTGGCCGGGTTGGCGCTGCTGGCCCTCGCCGCCGTTTTTATTGCCCCACGGTTCGGTGCGGACCTGAACTGGCAGCTGCTGTTTCCTGCCGGAGTGATCGTCGTGGGCGCTGTCCTGGCCTGGTCCCAGCTCGACGACACCCGACGGGCCGGACTGCTCAGCCGCGCAGGCGCGAACCGCACCTCCGGTGCGCTTCGGCTGGCGGCCGGACTCCTTCTGGTGGTCATCGGAGTCCTTTTGATGGTTTCCGGGGCGTTCACCTGGGACGTGCTGGTTTCCGGGCTGCTGGCGTCCGCCGCAGTCCTGGCCGGTGTGGGGCTGGTCTTTGCGCCGTGGGCCGTGAAGCACTGGCGCGACCTGGAAGCGGAAAGGTCGGGCCGGATCCGTGAGCGTGAACGGGCCGAGATCGCGGCGCACCTGCATGATTCGGTGCTGCAGACCCTGGCCCTGATCCAGAACCGTGCAGGGTCCGAGCAAGATGTCGTCCGTCTGGCCCGGGCCCAGGAGCGCGAACTGCGGCGCTGGCTCTATGCCGACGATCCGCGGGCCACCGGGCAGCTCGCCGACGCCGTCACCGCCGTCGCTGCGCAGGTCGAGGACGAATACGGCTACCCGGTGGAAGTTGTGTCGGTAGGCAACATGCCATTGGATGCTTCAACCGACGCTTTGGTGCTGGCTGCCCGGGCAGCGCTGCTCAATGCTGCCCAGCACGCGGGCGGACCGGTGTCGGTCTATATGGAGTGCACGCCCGAGAAGGCCGAGATTTTCATCCGTGACCGCGGGCCCGGGTTCGATCAGCAGGCGGTGCCGCCGGACCGGCTCGGCGTCCGCGAGTCCATCGTGGGCCGGATGCGCCGCCACGGCGGCACCGCCGTCGTCCGCAGCGGGGCAGAAGGCACCGAAGTCCGGCTGACGCTCCCGCTGTCCCGGCAGCCCCAGCCTCAGCAGCCCCAGTCCCCGCAGTCCCAATCCCAGCAAAACCCGGTATGAACCAGGCAACGGAGCGTAAATGACACCCGGCACCATCAACGTTGTGGTCGTGGATGACCACGCCATTTTCCGGTCCGGGCTGAAGGCGGACCTGGACGGGCGGCTGCAGGTCGTCGCCGAGGCCGACACGGTGGAATCGGCGGTTGCCGCAATCCGCGCCCACCGTCCCGCCGTGGTGCTTTTGGACGTCCACCTGCCCGGCGGCGTCGGCGGCGGCGGGGCTGAAGTGATCGCCGGGTGCGCGGACCTGCTGGGCAGCACCCGGTTCCTCGCGCTCAGCGTTTCAGATTCAGCGGAAGACGTGGTGACCGTGATCCGCGCGGGGGCACGGGGCTACGTCACCAAGACCATTTCCGGCCCGGAAATTTCCGACGCCGTGGCCCGGGTGGCCGGGGGAGATGCGGTCTTCTCCCCGCGGCTGGCCGGATTCGTCCTGGATGCTTTTGGCACGGCCGCCGTGGCAGCGGTCGAAGACGAACTGGACCGCCTCTCCGCCCGGGAGCTCGAAGTGATGCGGCTGATCGCGCGCGGCTACAGCTACAAGGAAGTCGCCCGGGAACTGTTCATCTCGGTGAAGACCGTGGAAACCCACGTCTCGGCCGTACTCCGGAAGCTCCAGCTCTCCAGCCGGCATGAGCTCACCCGGTGGGCCGCCGACCGCCGGCTGCTTTAGGGGCTTGCGGAGCCCCGGCTGGCCGGAGCCCGCCCGGAGCGCTACTTGGCCTGGCCGAGGAACTCCTGCAGCCGGCCCATGCCCACGGCAAGGTCCTCATCGCCCAGGGCGTAGGACAGGCGCAGGTAACCCGACGGGCCGAATGCCTCGCCGGGAACAACTGCCACCTCCACCGTTTCCAGGATCAGTGCCGCCAGCTCGGCGGAGGTCTGGGGGCGGACCGGACCGGCTGCTCCCGGGAATTCCCGGCCGAGCAGGCCGCGCACGTCGGCATAGGCGTAGAACGCGCCTTCGGGCATGGGGCAGACGACGCCGTCGATCGAGTTCAGCGCCGACACCATCGCCTTGCGGCGGCGGTCGAAGGCCGTCTTCATCTCGTCCACGGCGGTCAGCGGGCCGGAGACCGCGGCCAGGGCAGCCATCTGCGACACGTTGGCCACATTCGAGGACAGGTGCGACTGCAGGTTGGTGGCTGCCTTGATCACGTCCGGGGCGGCGATCATCCAGCCCACCCGCCAGCCGGTCATCGCATAGGTCTTGGCTACGCCGTTCAGGACCACCACCTTGTCGCCCAGCTCCGGAGCCGCCGTGGCAATGGAGGTGGACTTCACGCCGTCGTACGTCAGGTGCTCGTAGATCTCATCGGTGACCACCCACAATCCGTGCCCGGCGGCCCACTGGCCGATGGCCGCCACCTGCTCGGCGGGGTAGACGGCGCCCGTGGGATTGGACGGCGAGCAGAACAGCAGCAGCTTGGTCCGCTCGGTGCGGGCGGCTTCCAGCTGCTCCACCGTGACCATGTATCCCTGCTCTGGTCCGGCGAACACCTCCACCGGAACGCCGCCGGCCAGGCGGATGGCCTCGGGGTAGGTGGTCCAGTAGGGCGCCGGGAGCAGGACTTCATCACCGGGATTAAGCAGGGTTGCGAAGGCTTCGTAGACCGCCTGCTTGCCGCCGTTGGTAACCAGCACCTGGGACGGATCCACGCTGTAGCCCGAGTCGCGCAGGGTCTTCTCCGCTATGGCCTTCTTCAGTTCCGGCAGTCCGCCGGCGGGGGAGTAGCGGTGGAAGCGCGGGGTGCGCGCAGCCTCGACCGCGGCGTCCACAATGTAGGACGGCGTGGGAAAGTCCGGCTCGCCGGCACCAAAGCCGATCACGGGCCTGCCCGCGGCCTTGAGGGCCTTCGCCTTGGCGTCTACGGCAAGGGTGGCTGACTCCGCGATGGAGGCGATGCGCTCTGAAATACGGCCGGTGGAAGGCATGACGTTCCCGTCTGTGGTTGCGTGTTCGAAGAATGGGATTATCGTTTGGTGGCCGCCGCAGGCTAAGCCGCCGGCCGGTTTCCAGTTTAGGCGCAGCCCGTGATGGCCGCAGTTTCTTACGCCTGCAACCAAGCGCCGGAGCGCCGGTTCGACGGAACCGGAAACATTGAGTAGACTGGATCTTCGGTGTTGAAGTCCCCGACACTGGTACGTGCCTGTCGCCGGTTCGCTGACGAGGGGTATTACCGGTAGAGTTGATTTCCTCCATAGGGTAGTGGCGCAATTGGTAGCGCAGCGGTCTCCAAAACCGCAGGTTGCAGGTTCGAGTCCTGTCTGCCCTGCGCACAGCTGTCATCACGGCAGCTCAGCAGTCCTTCATGAAGCAGCAGTCCCCAGCGAATGCTGCGGCTGTGAACCGAACAGATGAGTGAGGCGAAAGGTGACCGAGACAGCTGCCAGCAGCTCCAAGGGACACCCCTCCAGCGGGCCCAAGAAGCGCGGCTTCTTTGCGGGCATTGCGCTCTTCCTGCGTCAGGTTATTGCTGAACTGAAAAAGGTGGTTACGCCCACCCGCAAGGAACTGCTGAGGTACACCCTCGTGGTTCTGGCCTTCGTGGTCGTGATGATGATTATCGTGACAATTTTGGATTTTGTCTTTGGTGCAGGAGCACTGTGGATCTTCGGTTCGGGCAGCGGCGAGAGCTAGCGCCCTTCCTGTGTTCCGCCCCGAGGGCAGGAACCGCAGGCCTTTGAGCTAGTGACAAACCCTATAGAGCTCTGAAGAAGAAAGCAGGAATCTACGTGTCCGAGCAAGAACTCGAATCACAGATCAATGACGATGCCACTGATCTGGATGCCGAGGATGAAACGACCGCAGCAGACGTCGCCGAGGCGCCTGTTGAAGGTGACGCACCGGCAGAAGACGCCGACGCCGCCGACGAGGCCGTGAACTCTGATTCCGCAGAATCCGAAGACTCCGTTGAAGAGTCCGCATCCGAAGACTCCGTCGAAGATTCCGCCGACGAGCCCGAGGAAGATCCCGCAGAAGCCTTCAAGGCCAAGCTGCGCCGCCAGGAGGGTGACTGGTACGTCATCCACTCCTACGCCGGTTACGAAAACCGCGTGAAGGCCAACCTCGAGACCCGCATCCAGACCCTGGACATGGAAGATAACATCTTCGAAATCCAGGTTCCGATGGAGGAAGTCGTCGAGATCAAGAACACCACCCGCAAGATCGTCAACCGGGTGCGTATCCCCGGCTACGTTCTGGTCCGGATGGAACTGACCGACGCCTCATGGGGCGTTGTGCGGCACACGCCCGGCGTCACCGGCTTCGTGGGCAACGCCCACAACCCGGTTCCGCTGAGCCTCAAAGAGGTTTTCTCCATGCTGGAGCACACCGTCGTTTCCCCGAAGGTCGACGCCGGACGCCCCGCACAGGAATCCGCGAACTACGCCGTGGACTTCGAGGTCGGCGAGCCCGTAACGGTCAACGAAGGCCCGTTCGAGACGCTCCAGGCCACGATCTCCGAGATCAAGCCGGAGTCCCAGCAGCTGGTGGTCCTCGTGACCATCTTCGAGCGCGAGACTCCCGTGACCCTCGGCTTCGGCCAGGTCACCAAGCTGGCGTAGCCACAAAGACTTCGTTGTCTGCAGGTCCGCTTTACCCTGCCGGCAGCGTCCGGCCGCCACGCCATGGCGGCCACCAACCCGGACGGACGCTCCTGTTCCCCGGGAACATAATTTAGAGAAGGACCCTTTCATGGCCCCCAAGAAAAAGGTCACCGGCCTCATCAAGCTGCAGATCAACGCAGGTGCCGCCAACCCGGCTCCTCCGATTGGTCCGGCACTTGGCCAGCACGGTGTCAACATCATGGAATTCTGCAAGGCGTACAACGCTGCAACGGAATCCCAGCGCGGCAACGTTATTCCCGTGGAGATCACGGTCTACGAAGACCGTTCCTTCACCTTCATCACGAAGACGCCTCCGGCTGCCCAGCTGATCAAGAAGGCTGCCGGCGTCGCCAAGGGTTCCGCAACCCCGCACACCGCCAAGGTTGCCAACCTGACCCAGGCACAGGTCGAAGAGATCGCCACCATGAAGATGGAAGACCTCAACGCCAACGATGTGAAGGCTGCAGCCAAGATCATCGCCGGCACCGCCCGCTCCATGGGTATCACCGTAGAGGGCTAATTCAGCCTCACCCCGTGAGGCGGGTCCGCCCGCCGCACACACCTTTACATTCATAAAAAGCCGGTCGTGCCACAGGGTACGACGGCGAGTGGCAGGGCCGAGCGCGGTCCGACAGACCACAACTGCACAAGGAGAAAAAGCAGATGGCAAAGCGCAGCAAAGCATATGAAGCAGCTGTAGCCAAGATCGATGCGAACAAGCTGTACGCACCGATCGAGGCTGTAGAGCTGGCGAAGGAATCCAATCCGTCCAAGTTCGATGCCACCGTTGAGGTTGCATTCCGCCTGGGCGTCGATCCCCGCAAGGCCGATCAGATGGTCCGCGGCACGGTCAACCTGCCCCACGGTACGGGTAAGACCGCCCGCGTCCTCGTTTTCGCAACGGGCGAGAAGGCAGAGCAGGCTATTGCAGCCGGCGCTGACTTCGTTGGTTCTGACGACATGATCGAAAAGGTTGCAGCCGGCTGGACCGACTTCGACGCCGCGGTTGCCACCCCGGACATGATGGGCAAGGTCGGCCGCCTGGGCCGTGTCCTGGGCCCGCGTAACCTTATGCCGAACCCGAAGACCGGTACGGTTACCCCGAACGTCGCCAAGGCTGTCACCGACATCAAGGGCGGCAAGATCGACTTCCGCGTCGACAAGCACTCCAACCTGCACTTCATCATCGGCAAGGTTTCCTTCGACCAGCAGAAGCTGGCCGAGAACTACGCCGCAGCACTCGATGAGGTCCTGCGCCTGAAGCCGTCCGCTTCCAAGGGCCGCTACATCCAGAAGGCAACTGTCTCCACCACCTTCGGCCCGGGCATCTCCGTGGACCCGAGCGTGACCAAGGTTATTGCCGACGCATAATTTGGCTTGAAGGGACGGCTTGCCGTCCCGGATCCGCGAAAGGCGGCCGCAGCATTTGCTGCGGCCGCCTTTTTGCTGTCTACCGGCCGGCAGGGCAGTATGTGAGCTATGACTCACCCCGCCGCCGTTATCGCCCAGCTGGCCATCCCTGCCACCCTGGATTCCCGGGATCCCGCCGCGGCCGACTTCATTGCCGCCGGCCGGCTGCTCAACGAGCACATGCTGGAGCTGTGGGGAAACACCGATTTCCACGACACGCCTCAGACTCAGCTGGCGGGCTTCCGCACCACCCCGGTCCGGCGGCGGCTGCTGTTCGCGGCACGGTCAGGGGACGAGATCCTGGGGCTGGCTACCCTGAGCCTTCCGCTGACCGACAACACCCATTCGGCGCTGGTGAACGTCGTAGTGGCACCGCAGGCCCGGCGGATGGGGCTGGGTTCGCGGCTCTATGCCGCCGCCGAGCAGGCGGCGGCAGCCGACGGGCGCAGGACCATCCTGGGGGAGACTGACCATCCCGCTCCGGAGGGAACCGCCGCCGGCGCTGCCGTCAGGCCGAAAAGCGGAACCGGGGCCATCCCCTCGGATGCGGCTGCCGCCTTCGCCCAGGCCCGGGGCTTCGGCCTGGAACAGGTGGAGCGCATCAGCCTGCTGGAACTGGCCGATGCCGCCGTCGGGCAGGAAACACTCGATGCGGCGGTTGCAGCTGCCGGAGCCGGCTACGGTCTGGAGTTCTGGCGCGGCCCCTGCCCGGAAGACCTTGTGGATGCGTACGCCCAGCTGCGGAAGAAGATGAGCACCGACGCCCCACTGGCCGGCCTGGATCTGGAAGAGGAACAGTGGGACGCGGCGCGGGTCCGGGAAACCGAGCGGAAGGCGCTCGAGATGGACGCCGAGGTGCTGGTCAGCGTGGTGCGGCACCTTTCCAGCGGGCAGCTGGTGGGCCACACCGTGCTGATGGTGTTCAACGCCAATCCGGCTGTCGCCTTTCAGGATGACACCCTCGTGCTCCGGGAGCACCGAGGCAACAGGCTGGGAATGTTGCTGAAGGCTGCGAATCTTGTGCGGCTGCATCAGGAGCTGCCCGAGGCGGCCCGGGTGTGGACCTGGAACGCGGCGGAAAACGGCTACATGCTCTCGATCAATGACCGGCTGGGCTTTCTGCCCGTGGGCTGGTCGGGGGAGTGGCAGAAGCTGCTGCCGGCCGTCTGACGGGGATTTGGCCCGGCGGGGAATCTCCCGTACTCTGGACATACCAAAGACCGTCGGTCGATGTGCTTTCAATCCCACCCGCATCCTGGATCTCCAGGCTAACGGGTGGACTCCGGTTGATCGGACATCCGAAAGTCCCTTCACAGGGCGGCCTGCGCAGGTGAACGAACTCAGCATGCGGAACTTAGCGTTCCAGCTGCTCAGCCCCGTGCATCTGCCCGGGGCGTTTTTTATGTTCGGGACCCGATCCACCGGCACTATTCCCCGGAAGGAGGGTTAGATGGCTACCCCAACAAAGGTATCGGCAGTTGAAGAAATCGTCACCGATTTCAAGGATTCAACTGCTGCCGTCCTAACCGAATACCGCGGGCTCACCGTTGCACAGCTCAAGGAGCTGCGTCGTTCGCTCGGCCAGGACACTAAGTACTCGGTCGTCAAGAACACCCTGACTGGCATTGCAGCCAAGGAAGCCGGCATCGACGCGTTCGACGGCCAGCTTGCCGGACCCACTGCAATCGCCTTCATCAAGGGTGACGCAGTTGCAGCTGCAAAGAGCCTGACGGATTTTGCCAAGACCAACCCGCAGCTCATCATCAAGACCGGTGTTTTCGAGGGCAACAACCTCGACGCCGCCGGTGTTGTCGCTCTGGCTGCTCTTGAATCCCGTGAGTTCCAGCTCGCACGCGTCGCCGGTGCACTCAAGGCACCGATGTCCATGCTGGTCCGCTCGGTAGATGCACTGCGCCTGAAGCTCGACGAGGGCACTGAATCTGCTCCCGCTGCGGAAGAGGCTCCGGCCGCCGCAGAAGAAGCTCCGGCCGCAGAAGCAGCCACCGAAGAGTAATCGCTCTTCCAATCCACACTCCGGTGCCGATGCACCACTTTGGTGCCCGCGCACCACTTATAGGAAGGACGCCACACCATGGCGAAGCTGACCAACGAAGAGCTCATTGCAGCCTTCAAGGAACTGTCCATCATCGAGCTGTCTGATTTCGTCAAGCTCTTCGAAGAGACCTTCGACGTTACCGCTGCTGCTGTTGCAGTTGCCGGTCCCGCCGGTGGCGCTGCAGAAGCCGAAGACGAGCAGACTGAATTCGACGTCATCCTCGAAGCAGCCGGCGACAAGAAGATTGCCGTCATCAAGGAAGTTCGTGCCCTGACTTCCCTGGGCCTGAAGGAAGCCAAGGACGTTGTAGACAGCGCCCCGAAGGCTGTCCTGGAAGGCGCTACGAAGGAAGCCGCAGAGAAGGCAAAGGAAGCCCTCGAGGCTGCCGGCGCCACGGTTACCGTCAAGTAGTAGATTTTCCCTTCGCGGCTTTTGCCGCGGATACAGAAAGACCCCGTCCCTTGGGACGGGGTCTTTCTGCGTCTTGGGCGACCGCCCGCAGGCTGGGCTACCCCGCGGCCTGGGGTTTTTCGCGGTAGAGCAGGAGGGCCTCGCCCTGTCCGCCGCCGCCGCAGAGCGCCACCGCTGCCCGGCCCGAGCCGCGCCGCTGCAGTTCCAGCGCCGCCGTCAGCGCCAGGCGGGCCCCGGAGGCTCCGATCGGATGTCCCAGGGCAATGGCACCGCCATAAAGGTTGCACTGGTCCAGGTCCATGCCCAGTTCGTTCAGTGACTGGACGGCGACGGCGCCGAAGGCCTCGTTGATCTCGATGAAGTCCAGGTCCGAGGTGGTCCAGCCGGCCCGGCCCAGAGCGGCGAACACGGCGTTGGCGGGCTGGGAGTGCAGTGTGTTGTCCGGACCGGCCACCTGCCCGGGGGAGCCGACGACGGCGAGGATCTCCAGGGCGTTCTCGTTGGCGTAGGCGCGGGTCGTGAGGATCAGGGCGGCGGCGCCGTCGGACAGCGGCGAGGAATTGCCCGCCGTGATGGTTCCCTGCGGGTCGAACGCCGGACGCAGCCCGCCCAGGGTTTCCGCCGTGGTGTTGGGGCGCACGCCTTCATCGGCGGTGAGCACCAGGGGCTCGCCCCGGCGCTGCGGAACGGTGACCGGAACAATCTCAGCGTCGAAGACTCCGGACTCCATGGCTGCGGCAGCGCGCCGGTGGGAGGCAGCTGCCACCTCATCCTGCTCCAGCCGCTTGATGGCCAGCTTGGTGTTTCCGCGCTCCGTGGAGATGCCCATCGACTCCTTGTCGAAGGCATCGGTGAGTCCATCGTGGGCCACGGAATCCAGTGTGGTGATGTTTCCGTAGTTCCAGCCCTGCCTGGAGCCCGGCAGCAGGTGCGGTCCCTGTGTCATTGACTCCTGGCCGCCGGCGACCACCACGGTGGCCTCCCCGCCGCGGATCAGGCGGGCGGCGTCGATCACTGCCGCCAGTCCGGAGAGGCAGACCTTGTTGACGGTCACGGTGGGAACGTCCCAGCCGATTCCGGCGTTGATGGACGCCTGCCGCGCGGGATTCTGCCCGCACCCGGCCTGCACCACGTGTCCCATGATGACGGCGTCGACATCGGCCGCGGGTACGCCGGAAGCGCCCAGGGCGCCGGCAATGGCAAACCCTCCGAGTTCAACGGCGGCGAAGGAGGCCAGCTGGCCGTTCAAGCGGCCCTGCGGTGTGCGGGCGCCTCCAACGATGACCACATCGGTCGCTGCCGGGGTCTCTTGGACTGCGGGGTTGCTCATGGCGGATCATTCACTTTCGTCGTTGAAACTGACTGCAAAAACGCGTGCACGGGGACTTGGGCCAGGCTGCGAAGGGCCGCCGGCATGGACGGACGTTGAAACTAGGCTACGCCAAGGATACGGGGCGGGGGAGAGCCGCGTCACAGCTCCGCCTGCGCCGTGAGGCCCGGCACGGACATTCCGGGGATCGTGCGGTAAGGTATCTGTATCCGATGCGTCAGCGGTGCGCCGGTGTTGCCTGTAGCTCCCCCAAGATGCGGCGGTCTGGAGAATCATTCCAGGCCTGTTCCGAGGGGTTGAGCGGATCAGGGTTGACGGACCGGGTAGACTTGTCTGCCCATAATGCCCTATAGTTGATATTTGCTTCCCTCTCTTAACCTTCAGCCTTCATATAGCGGTGGGCTTTGTCCTGTGCCAGGCAGCGTTTCGCGCGCCCGGCAGGATGCAAGGACGCACGCGGACCAGGTCCGTTCTGTGCAGAGATGGAGGCGCGAAACACGCCTGAAGGTCTGTGGAAGGATCCCTCTTGGTCGCCTCGAGCACCTCTAATAATGCAACCGCTAACATCCCGGAGAACATCGCTCCCCGGATTTCATTCGCAAAGATTCACGAACCGCTTGATGTTCCCAATCTTCTTGCCCTGCAGACCGACAGCTTTGACTGGCTGGTCGGTAACGAGCGCTGGAAGGCGCGCGTAGAAAAGGCCAAGCAGACCGGGGAACAGGGCATTGCCGCCACTTCCGGCCTGGCCGACATCTTCGAGGAAATCTCCCCGATCGAGGACTTCCAGGGCACCATGTCCCTGAGCTTCTCCGAGCCGGAATTTGCCGACCCGAAGTACACCATGGCTGAGTGCAAGGACCGGGACGCCACGTACTCGGCCCCGTTGTACGTTAAAGCCGAATTCATGAACAACAACACGGGCGAAATCAAGCAGCAGACCGTGTTCATGGGCGACTTCCCCCTCATGACTGACAAGGGAACGTTCGTCATCAACGGCACCGAGCGTGTTGTTGTTTCCCAGCTGGTCCGTTCGCCGGGCGCCTACTTCGAGCGCACCGCCGACAAGACCAGTGACAAGGACATCTACACCGCGAAGATCATTCCTTCCCGCGGTGCATGGTTCGAACTGGAGATCGACAAGCGCGACCAGGTGGGCGTCCGCCTGGACCGCAAGCGCAAGCAGTCGGTCACCGTGCTGCTGAAGGCACTGGGCTGGACCGAAGGCCAGATCCTGGAGACCTTCGGTGAGTACGACTCCATCCGCGCCACCCTGGAGAAGGACCCGACGGAAACCCGCGAGGATGCCCTGCTGGACATCTACCGCAAGCTCCGTCCGGGCGAGCCGCCCACGGTTGAGGCTGCCCAGACCCTGCTGGACAACCTGTACTTCAACCCCAAGCGCTACGACCTGGCGAAGGTTGGCCGTTACAAGATCAACCGCAAGCTGGGCATCGACAAGCCGCTGACGGATTCCGACGCTTCGGTCCTGAACAACGACGACATCGTTGCCATGATCAAGTTCCTGGTTGCGCTGCACGCCGGCGAGAAGACCGTACCGGGCAAGCGCAACGGCGACGACGTGGACATCCGCGTCGAGGTCGATGACATCGACCACTTCGGCAACCGCCGCATCCGCGCCGTCGGCGAGCTCATCGAGAACCAGATCCGTACGGGCCTGTCCCGCATGGAGCGCGTTGTCCGTGAGCGCATGACGACGCAGGACGTCGAGGCCATCACGCCGCAGACGCTGATCAACATCCGCCCCGTCGTGGCAGCGATCAAGGAGTTCTTCGGAACTTCCCAGCTCTCGCAGTTCATGGACCAGAACAACCCGCTCGCCGGACTGACGCACAAGCGCCGCCTGTCCGCGCTGGGCCCGGGTGGTCTGTCCCGTGACCGTGCAGGCATGGAAGTCCGAGACGTCCACCCCTCGCACTACGGCCGCATGTGCCCCATCGAAACCCCTGAAGGCCCGAACATCGGCCTGATCGGTTCGCTGGCCTCCTACGCCCGGATCAACGCGTTCGGTTTCATCGAAACCCCGTACCGCAAGGTCATCGACGGCGTCGTCACCGACCAGGTTGATTACCTGACCGCTGATGACGAAGTTGAGCGCACCATTGCCCAGGCAAACGCTCCGCTGCGCGAAGACCAGCACTTTGCCGAGGACCTGGTCCTCGTCCGTGCCCGCGGCGGTTCCGGCGAGCCGGTGCTCGTCGAGCCCAACGGTGTGGAATACATGGACGTCTCCCCGCGCCAGATGGTGTCGGTGGCTACCGCCCTGATTCCGTTCCTGGAGCACGATGACGCCAACCGCGCCCTCATGGGTGCGAACATGCAGCGCCAGGCCGTGCCGCTGCTCCGTTCCGAGCGCCCCGTTGTGGGTACCGGCATGGAGAAGTACGCCGCAGTCGACGCCGGTGACTCCGTTACCGCGGTCAAGCCCGGTGTTGTCACCGAGGTCTCCGCTGAAATGGTCACCGTCATGAACGACGACGGCACCGACACCAGCTACCCGATCATGAAGTTCGCGCGCTCCAACCAGGGCAACGCGTACAACCAGCGGGTGCTGGTCGACGAAGGCGCACGCGTCGAGGTCAACAGCATCATCGCCGACGGTCCCTCCACGGACCAGGGTGAACTGGCTCTGGGTAAGAACCTGCTCGTGGCATTCATGTCATGGGAAGGCCACAACTACGAAGATGCCATCATCCTCTCGCAGCGCATGGTCTCGGACGACGTCCTGACCTCCATCCACATCGAGGAGCACGAAGTCGATGCCCGCGACACCAAGCTTGGTGCCGAGGAAATCACCCGTGACATCCCCAACGTGTCGGAGGAAGTGCTCTCCCAGCTGGACGAGCGCGGCATCATCCACATTGGTGCCGAGGTAGAAGCCGGCGACATCCTGGTTGGCCGCGTCACCCCCAAGGGTGAAACGGAACTGACTCCGGAAGAGCGCCTGCTGCGCGCCATCTTCGGCGAGAAGAGCCGCGAAGTCCGCGACACTTCCCTGAAGGTGCCCCACGGCGAGTCCGGCACGGTTATCGGTGTCCGCATCTTCGACCGTGACAACGACGACGAGCTGCCCCCGGGCGTGAACCAGCTGGTGCGCGTCTACGTTGCGCACAAGCGCAAGATCACCGACGGCGACAAGCTGGCCGGCCGTCACGGCAACAAGGGCGTCATCTCCAAGATCCTGCCGATCGAGGACATGCCGTTCCTGGAAGACGGAACCCCCGTCGACATCATCCTGAACCCGCTGGGTGTTCCGGGTCGAATGAACGTCGGCCAGGTCCTGGAAATCCACCTCGCCTGGGCTGCCAAGCAGGGCTGGAAGATCGAGGGCGAGCCGGACTGGGTCAAGAACCTGCCGTCCCTGCCGCGTGAATCCGGTCCCACCACGGTTGCCACCCCGGTGTTCGACGGTGCCAGTGAAGACGAAATCACCGGCCTGCTCGATTCCACCAACGTGACCCGTGACGGCAACCGCCTGATCGGCGCCTCGGGTAAGGCGAAGATGTACGACGGCCGCTCCGGCCAGCCGTTCCCGGAGCCCATCTCGGTGGGTTACATGTACATCCTGAAGCTGCACCACCTTGTCGATGACAAGATCCACGCACGCTCCACCGGCCCGTACTCCATGATCACCCAGCAGCCGCTGGGTGGTAAGGCACAGTTCGGTGGCCAGCGCTTCGGTGAAATGGAAGTCTGGGCCCTGGAAGCGTACGGCGCTGCCTACACGCTGCAGGAACTGCTCACGATCAAGTCCGATGACATCCATGGCCGCGTGAAGGTCTACGAAGCCATCGTCAAGGGCGAGAACATCCCGGAGCCCGGCGTTCCGGAGTCCTTCAAGGTGCTCATCAAGGAAATGCAGTCGCTCTGCCTGAATGTGGAAGTACTCTCCACCGAGGGCAACACGATTGAAATGCGTGACTCGGATGAAGAAGTCTTCCGGGCCGCGGAAGAACTGGGTATCGATCTGTCCCGCGCAGAGCCCAGCTCCGTAGAAGAGGTTTAGTCGAGCCGGCCGGCCCGCTGACGCGGGCCGGCCTCCGGCAGCCCCTTCCCGTACCCGAGACATTCAGATTTAGAGAACAAGAGAGAACAGGGACCCATGTCCAACGATTCCACGTTCGGCCTTATGCGAATCGGCCTTGCCACTGCGGATGAAATCCGCGGTTGGTCTTACGGCGAGGTCAAGAAGCCGGAAACCATCAACTACCGAACCCTGAAGCCGGAGAAGGACGGTCTTTTCTGCGAAAAGATCTTCGGTCCTTCCCGCGACTGGGAATGCTACTGCGGTAAGTACAAGCGCGTGCGCTTCAAGGGCATCATCTGTGAGCGCTGCGGCGTCGAGGTCACCCGTGCCAAGGTGCGCCGCGAGCGCATGGGCCACATTGAGCTCGCCGCTCCGGTAACCCACATCTGGTACTTCAAGGGTGTTCCGTCGCGTCTGGGCTACCTGCTGGACCTGGCGCCGAAGGACCTTGAGAAGGTCATTTACTTCGCTGCCTACATGATCACCTCGGTGGACGAAGAGAACCGCCACGCCGAACTGCCGAACCTGCAGGCCGAGCACGACCTGGAGCGCAAGCACCTCGTCGACCAGCGCGACTCCGACATTGCCGCCATCGCCAAGGATCTCGAGGGCGAGATTGCCCGCCTCGAGGGCGAAGGTGCCAAGGCAGCCGACAAGAAGAAGGCGCGCGACTCCGCCGACCGCCAGATGGCCAAGGTCCGCCGCGACGCCGACAACAACATCGAGCGCCTCGAGCAGGTCTGGGACCGCTTCAAGAACCTCAAGGTCGGCGACCTCGAGGGCGACGAAGGCCTGTACCGCGAACTGCGTGACCGCTACGGCCTGTACTTCGAGGGCTCCATGGGTGCCGAAGCCATCAAGCAGCGCCTGATGGACTTCGACATGCAGGCTGAGTCCGAGCTGCTGCGCGACATCATCCAGAACGGCAAGGGCCAGCGCAAGACGCGTGCCCTGAAGCGCCTGAAGGTTGTCAACGCATTCCTGACCACGACCAACAGCCCGCTGGGCATGGTCCTGGACGCCGTGCCGGTCATCCCGCCGGAACTGCGCCCGATGGTCCAGCTCGACGGCGGCCGTTTCGCGACGTCCGACCTCAACGACCTGTACCGCCGCGTGATCAACCGCAACAACCGCCTGAAGCGCCTGCTGGATCTCGGTGCCCCCGAGATCATCGTGAACAACGAAAAGCGCATGCTCCAGGAAGCTGTTGACTCCCTGTTCGACAACGGCCGCCGCGGCCGTCCGGTCACCGGACCGGGCAACCGCCCGCTGAAGTCGCTCTCCGACATGCTCAAGGGCAAGCAGGGACGTTTCCGCCAGAACCTTCTGGGTAAGCGCGTTGACTACTCCGGCCGTTCGGTCATCGTCGTCGGCCCGCAGCTGAAGCTGCACCAGTGTGGTCTGCCCAAGCAGATGGCCCTGGAGCTCTTCAAGCCGTTCGTGATGAAGCGCCTGGTTGACCTCAACCACGCACAGAACATCAAGAGCGCCAAGCGCATGGTCGAGCGTTTCCGCCCGCAGGTCTGGGACGTACTGGAAGAGATCATCACCGAACACCCGGTGCTGCTCAACCGTGCACCCACCCTGCACCGCCTAGGTATCCAGGCATTCGAGCCGCAGCTGGTTGAAGGCAAGGCCCTTCAGCTGCACCCGCTCGTCTGTGGCGCATTCAACGCCGACTTCGACGGTGACCAGATGGCAGTGCACCTGCCGCTGAGCCCGGAGGCCCAGGCCGAGGCACGCATCCTGATGCTGTCCTCGAACAACATCCTGAAGCCCTCGGACGGCCGTCCGGTGACCCTGCCCTCGCAGGATATGATCATCGGCCTGCACCACCTCACCACCAAGAAGGAAGGCGTGGCAGGCGAAGGACGTTTCTTCACCTCACCGTCTGAAGCCTTGATGGCGTACGACCTCGGTGAGCTGGACCTGAACGCCCAGATCAGCATGCGCCTGGATGGCTTCGTGCCCTCCGAAGACCGTCCGGCACCGGAAGGCTGGGTTGAAGGCACTCCTGCCCTCATCCAGACCTCCCTGGGCCAGGTCATCTTCAACCAGACCCTGCCGGCGGATTACCCGTGGGTTGAGAAGGTTGCAGACAAGGGCCAGCTGTCCACCATCGTGAACGACTTGGCTGAGCGCTACCCGAAGGTGATGACGGCGGCAACGCTGGATAACCTGAAGGACGCCGGTTTCTACTGGGCCACCCGCTCGGGCGTTACCGTTGCCATCTCCGATATCTCCGCGCCGATCGACAAGCCGGCCATCATGGAGGTTTACGAAGCACAGGCAGCCAAGGTTGAGGTTCAGTACGGCAAGGGCCTGATCGCCGAAGACGAGCGCCGCCAGGAGCTCATCGACATTTGGAACAAGGCAACCAACGAAGTTGCTGCGGCCATGCGTGCGAACATGCCCAAGGAAAACAACATCAACCGCATGGTGTCTTCCGGTGCCCGTGGTAACTGGCTGCAGGTCCGGCAGATTGCCGGTATCCGTGGCCTGGTGGCCAACCCGAAGGGCGAGATCATCCCCCGCCCGATCAAGTCCTCGTACCGCGAGGGCCTGTCGGTGCTGGAGTACTTCATCGCCACCCACGGTGCCCGTAAGGGTCTGGCCGATACCGCTCTGCGTACCGCCAACTCGGGTTACCTGACCCGTCGTCTGGTAGACGTTTCCCAGGACGTCATCGTCCGCGAGGAAGACTGCGGCACCGAGCGCGGCCTGAACGTCACCATCGCGGTTCCGGACTCCAACGGCGAACTGCAGCTGCACGAAGAGGTCGAGAACTCGGCGTACGCACGTACGCTGGCCACCGACGTCTCCGATGCCCAGGGCAATGTCCTGGCCAAGGGCGGCGACGATGTGGGCGACGTCCTCATCGCCAAGCTGTTCGAAGCCGGCGTTACCGACATCAAGGTCCGCTCCGTACTCACCTGTGAGTCCGCCGTCGGTACCTGTGCACTGTGCTACGGCCGCTCCCTGGCCACGGGTAAGACCGTGGACATCGGCGAGGCCGTGGGCATCATCGCCGCACAGTCCATTGGTGAGCCGGGTACCCAGCTGACCATGCGTACCTTCCACACCGGTGGTGTTGCTTCCGCGGAAGATATCACCCAGGGTCTGCCCCGTATCCAGGAGCTCTTCGAAGCACGTACCCCCAAGGGTGTTGCTCCGATCTCCGAGACCGCGGGCCGGGTCACGTTGGAAGAGTCCGACCGCCAGATGCGTCTGGTTGTCACTCCCGACGACGGCTCCGAGGAAATCGCGTACCCGGTCCTGCGCCGTGCACGCCTCCTGGTTGCCGACGGCGACCACGTCGAGGTTGGCCAGCAGCTGGTCTTCGGTGCGGTGGATCCCAAGCAGATCCTCCGTATCCTCGGCCCGCGCAAGGCACAGGAATTCCTGGTGGACGAAGTCCAGCGCGTGTACCGCAGCCAGGGTGTAGGCATCCACGACAAGCACGTGGAAGTCATCGTCCGGCAGATGCTGCGGCGCGTGACCGTGATCGAATCCGGCGATTCGGATCTCCTCCCGGGTGAGCTGGCCGAGCGCCGCCGCTTCGAGAACGAGAACCGCCGCGTGGTTTCCGAGGGCAAGAAGCCGGCCTCAGGCCGTCCCGAGCTCATGGGTATCACCAAGGCGTCGCTGGCAACCGAGTCCTGGCTGTCCGCAGCTTCCTTCCAGGAAACCACCCGCGTCCTGACGCAGGCGGCCATGGAAGGCAAGAGCGATCCGCTGCTCGGCCTCAAGGAGAACGTCATCATCGGTAAGCTGATCCCGGCCGGAACGGGCCTGCCCCGTTACACCGAGGTCACTGTCGAGCCGACCGAGGAAGCAAAGGCCAACCTGTTCACCGGCCCGAGCGCCTTCAGCGACTTCGACTACGCCGGCGTTGACGGCGGTCTGAGCCCCGAGTTCCACGCCATCCCGCTGGATGACTACGACATGGGCAGCGACTTCCGCTAACCTGCTTCCAGCTCGCAGCCTGAGCAACGCAGGAAGGTCCCGCACCGTTTGGTGCGGGACCTTCCTGCGTTTAACCGCGCCGGCCGTTTAACCGCGCCAGCCGTTTAATCGCGCCGGCCGAATAACCGCGCCGGCACGGGGGTGTGCCAGACTTTCAGAATGGCCAATTCCCGCTCCGGAGACTCGGTGACCGATCGGATCGTGCGCATCATCAGCGCCTTCGACGGCGCCCATCCCTCGTTGCCTGTGGCCACCCTGGCCAGGCGCGCCGATCTTCCGCTTTCCACCGCCCACCGCCTGGTGAGCGAACTCCTGCGCCACGGATTGCTCCAGAAGCAGGCCGGCGGCGACGTCAGGCCGGGGATGCGGCTCTGGGAACTCGCCAGCCGCAGCTCGCCGGCCGGAGATCTCAAGGCCGTGGCCATGCCCTTCATGGAGGACATCCAGGCAGTGGTCCGCCAGCACACCCAGCTCTCGGTGCTCCGCGACGACGAGGTGCTGTTCATCGAACGGCTCTCCAGCCGCGGATCGGTGTTGAACCACGCCAAGGTGGCCGGACGGCTGCCGCTGCACGTCTCGTCCTCCGGGATGGTGATGATGGCGCATTCCCCGCGCCACGTGCAGGAGGCCTACCTGGCCCGGGCCTCCGGCCAGGGTTCCGCCCCGCCGCCCGAGGAGCTGCGCCGGCAATGGGCCGTGATGCGCCAGTACGGAGCGGCGAGCCTGCCGGGCATCGTCGTCGCTGACACCACCGGCATCGCGGTCCCTGTCTTCAACGCTTCGGGGATGGCGCTGGCAGCCATCGGCGTGGTGGTACCCACCGGTGAGGAGAACATTTCCGCCACCGTGCCGGCCCTCATGACGGCGGCGCGCGGCATCTCCCGAGGCCTGGGCATACTGCCACCGGGCTTTCCCATTGAATGAGAACCACGTGGCCGCCGGGCTGTGCCCGTAGTCACACTGGAGGCTAGGTTTCCCTTCCCCCTCTAGGAGTACTACATGGTCGCAGCACGCACAGTCCTGAAAACCAAGGTCGGCATCGTGGGTGGCGGCCCGGCCGGACTGATGCTTTCGCACCTGCTGGCCTCTGCCGGGATCGACAACATCGTCGTGGAAAAGCGGGACCACGAAACAATCCGGACGACGCACCGCGCCGGAATCCTGGAGCACGGCTCCGTCCGGATGCTCACCGAAGGCGGCGTCAGCAACCGGGTCCTGACTGACGGTTACAAGCACGACGGCATCGACCTGCGCTTTGGCGGGCAGAGCCACCGGATCGATTTCGAGGACCTGGTGGGGGAGTCGGTCTGGCTCTATCCGCAGAACGAGGTTTTCGTGGACCTGGCGGCTGCCCGGAAGCGCGACGGCGGCGACGTGCGTTACGCCGTCACCGGCACCGAGGTGCTGGATCAGCTCTCTGACACGCCCAAGATCCGCTTCACTGACGCCGACGGCGCCGACTTCGAGATCCACTGCGACATTCTCGTGGGAGCGGACGGCTCGCAGGGCATCTGCAAGCGCTCCATCCCGAAGGACCGGCGAGTCGATAACTTCATCGAGTATCCGTTTGCCTGGTTCGGCATCCTAACGCAGGCCCCGCCGAGTGCTCCGGAACTGATCTATGCCAACTCGGACCGCGGCTTCGCCCTGATCAGCCAGCGCAACGACAACGTCCAGCGCATGTACTTCCAGGCCGATCCCACCGAGGACCCTGAAGCTTGGAACGAGGAGCAGATCTGGGACGAGCTGCAGCAGCGCGTGGCAGGCCCGGATGGATTTGAGCTCAAGCGTGGCCCCATCTTCGAGAAGACCCTGCTGAAGTTCCGCAGCTACGTCTGCGAACCCCTGCGTTACGGCAACATGTTCCTCGCCGGAGACGCCGGCCATACCGTGCCGCCGACCGGCGCCAAGGGGCTGAACCTGGCCCTGGCCGACGTGCGTGTCCTGTTCGAGGCCATTGATTCCTTCTACGCCGCCCGCAATCCGGACCTGCTGGACGGCTACAGCGAGCTGGCGCTCAAGCGGGTCTGGCGGGCCCAGAATTTCTCCTACTGGATGACCTCAATGCTCCACACCCGTTCCGATGCCAGTCCGTTTGAGCGCAAGCGCGCCCTGGGCGAACTGCAGGGGGTCGTCTCGTCGCGCCACGGCAGTGCCTACCTGGCCGAGGCCTATACCGGGTGGCCCAACGGCTAAAGAGTTCGCATTACGAACACCTGTACACCAAATGAACATTCAATGTAGGGTGGTTCCGACTGGCGGGATGGTCGGACAAGGTCCGGGTGCGCCGCAGGCGCCCCCTCGAAAGGAAGATAGCCATGGAAATGGAACAAGAGAGTTTCCAGGACAGCCACGTGCCGCAGGGCCCCGATTCGGCCCAGAGCACTCAGGACGAAATTACTGCCGAGATCTCCGACGTCCACGCCGGATACCGCAAGGGCGTAAGCGACGGACTGCCGCCCGAAACCCAGCCGCGGCTGGACTTCGCCCCCTACCGCAGCTCCATCCTGCGCCACCCCACCAAGGACCCGCACCACACCGACCCGGAAACGATCGAACTGTGGTCCCCGGCCTTCGGCCACCAGGACGTGCATGCCCTGGAGTCCAACCTGACCATCCAGCACAACGGGGAGCCCCTGGGCGAGCGCATCATCGTGCGCGGCCGGGTGCTCGACGGTGACGGACGCCCGGTCCGCAACCAGCTGATCGAGGTCTGGCAGGCCAACTCGGCCGGCCGCTACATCCACAAGAGGGACCAGCACCCGGCGCCGATCGACCCGAACTTCACCGGCGTCGGCCGTGCCATCACCGGTGATGACGGCTCCTACGAGTTCACCACCATCAAGCCCGGTCCCTACCCGTGGAAGAACCACTTCAATGCCTGGCGCCCGGCGCACATCCATTTCTCGCTGTTCGGCACCGACTTCACCCAGCGCATGATCACCCAGATGTACTTCCCCGGTGATCCGCTCTTCGCCCTGGACCCGATCTACCAGTCCATTACCGATCAGAAGGCCCGGGATGCACTCGTGGCCACCTATGACCACAACATCACCGCGCATGAGTGGGCCACCGGCTACAACTGGGACATCGTGCTCAGCGGCAGCAGCCGCACCTGGATGGAAGACGAGGACGCAGAATAATGAGCGAGCAGAAACTTACAGTCACTCCGGCCCAGACCATCGGCCCCTTCTACGGGTACGCGCTGCCCTATGAAAAGGACAACCAGCTGCTGGCCCCGGGCCTGCCCGGCACCATCCGGCTGCACGGCACCGTGCTGGACGGCGCCGGCGAAACCATCCCGGACGCCCTGCTGGAAATCTGGCAGGCCGACGCCCTGGGCACCATCGTGCAGCAGACCGGGTCCCTGGTCCGCGATGGCTACACCTTCACCGGCTGGGGCCGCACCGCAGTGGACAATGCCGGGAACTACACCTTCACCACGGTGAACCCCGGTCCCGTGAAGCCCGGCAGCGCACCGTTTATCTCACTGGTGGTCTTCGCCCGCGGCCTGCTGAACAAGCTGCACACCCGGATCTACCTGCCCGAGGACACTGAGGCGCTGGCCAATGACAGCCTGCTCGCCTCGCTGCCCGCGGACCGTCGGTCCACACTGATCGCCACACGCGAGGCCGACGGCGGACTGCGGTTCGATATCCGCCTGCAGGGTGAAAACGAGACCGTTTTCCTCGCGTACCCGGAGGCGTAGCCGTGGATGTTCCCAGCGGTGACTTCGGCCTGCTCTCCCCGGCCTGGGCCGGGACCCCGGCCGCGGCACTGACCGGGGACACCGCGGCCCTGCAGGCAATGCTCGACGTCGAACTGGCGTGGCTGCACGTCCTCGCCGAAGCGGGTCTGGTGGCTCCGGAGGTTCCCGCCGCAGCGGCTCCGGCGTGCCAGGCCGCACGCTATGACCTGGGCGGTCTCGCCGCTCGGGCGGCCGGCGGGGGTAACCCCGTGATTCCGCTGCTCGCCGACCTGCGTGCCCTGGTGCGCGAGACCTCGCCCGAGGCAGCTGCCGTCGTGCACAAGGCCGCAACCAGCCAGGACATCCTCGACAGCGCGCTGATGCTGATGGCCTCCCGTGCCCTGCAGGTCATCCTCGCCGATGCCCGCAGCACCGTTGACGCGCTGGCGGCGCTGGCGGATGAACACCGGCACACGCCGGCAGTGGCCCGGACCCTCACCCAGCACTCCCTGCCGACAACCTTCGGGCTGCGCGCCGCCCAGTGGCTGCACGGGATCGGGGCAGCCACCGCCGCCCTTGATTCCGCCGCCGCCCGGCTGCCCCTGCAATGGGGCGGAGCCTCGGGCACCCTGGCCGCCCTCAGCACCGCCGCAGCCCGCGGCGGCCCCGGGACGGCCGGGGCACTGGAGCTGTCCGACATGCTGGCAGCCCGGCTCGGCCTGGCCGCAGCGCCGGCCCCGTGGCAGGCGAACCGGCTGCCGGTCACCGGCCTGGGCGCCGCGCTGGCGGACCTGCTCGCCGCGGCCGGCAAGATGGCCAACGACGTCCTGCTCATGAGCCGCCCCGAAATCGCTGAGGTTTCCGAACCCCGGGCCGCCGGCCGGGGCGGGTCCTCCGCCATGCCGCAGAAACAGAACCCCGTCTTGTCCGTGCTGATCCGCAGCGCCGCGCTGGCCGCCCCCGGCCACGGCGTCCAGCTGCAGACAGCCGCCGCGACAGCCGACGATGACCGCCCGGCCGGCTCCTGGCACGTGGAGTGGCAGGCCCTGCGGTCACTGCTTCGCCTGGCCGGGGGAGCGGCAGCCAAGCTGGCTGAGCTCAGTGCGGGCCTGACCGTCCACACCGATTCCCTGCACCGGAACCTCGAAGCCGCCGGGCCGCTGGTCCTCAGCGAGAAGCTGATGTCCACGGTCGCTCCGCTGCTTGACGACGACGGCGGCCCGGGCAGCGGCAAGGCACGCCTGCAGGAGCTGGTCTCCAAGTCCCTGGCTACCGGCGAAGACTTTGCCGGTCTGCTGCGCGATGCACTTCCGGTTACCGTGCTCTCCGACGAGGCCCTGGCCGCAGAACTGGACCCGGCAAACTACCTGGGCGAATCCAGCGCCCTGATCGACCGCATCATCGCCGCCTACCCCGGAAGGAACTAACTCCCTGTGAGTGTCCCCGTTCTCAAAGCCAGCATGCTCAGCAACGCCGGTGCCCACGCGCCGGTGCTCATCGCAGGCCCGTCGCTGGGCACCTCGGCGGCCGCCCTGTGGTCTTCCACGGCTGCCGCCCTGGAAAATTACACGGTCATCGCGTGGGACCTGCCCGGCCACGGTGCGAGCCCGGCCGCCACGGAGCCCTTCACCATCGCGGAACTGGCCGACGCGGTCGCGGGAATCGTCTCCTCGGCCCGCACTGCGGCGGACATCGGCCCCGGACAGCCCGTGTACTACGCCGGTGTGTCCCTGGGCGGTGCAGTGGGCCTGCAGCTGGGCCTGGACCACGGCGGCGACTTCGACGGGCTGGCCATCATGTGTTCGGGAGCCAAGATCGGCGAGCCCGCCGGCTGGACCGAGCGGGCCGAAACCGTCCGCAGCCAGGGCACGCCGGCGGTGCTGATCGGATCGGCGCAGCGCTGGTTCGCGCCCGGCTTCATTGAACGCAGCCCCGAGGCCTCCGCCGCCCTGCTGCATTCCCTGCAGGATGCCGACCGCTTCTCCTACGCCTACTGCTGCCAGGCCTTGGCCGGCTTCGATGTCCGTGAAAAGCTCGGCGACATCGCCGTGCCGCTGCTGGCGGTCGCCGGAGCAGCCGACGAGGTGACCCCGCCGTCATTCGCGGAGCTCATCGCCGAGGGCGCATCCCACGGGACCAGCGCCGTCGTCGCCGGCGCCGCCCACCTGGTGCCGGCGGAAAAGCCGGCCGAAACCGCAGATCTGCTGGGGAACTTCTTCGGAAGCCTTTCCGGCGCCGCCCACTTGGAAGGGAAGTAACTGAAGTGATCCACGACGGCAGCAAAAGCCGGCAGGATGTCTACGACGAGGGCATGGTGGTCCGCCGCGAAGTGCTCGGTGCCGCCCATGTGGACCGTGCCAACGCGGCCAAAGACGACTTCACCACCGACTTCCAGGACATGATCACGCAATACGCCTGGGGCACCATCTGGACCAGGCCGGGGCTGCCGCGCACCATGCGCAGCGCCATCACACTGACCGCGCTGATTGCCCACGGTCACATGGAGGAATTCGCCATGCACGTGCGGGCTGCCCTGCGGAACGGGCTCACCCGCGACGAGCTCAAGGAAATCATCCTGCAGTCGGCCATCTACTGCGGCGTGCCGTCCGCCAACTCCGCCTTCAAGGTGGCCCAGGACGTCTTCGCCGGTCTGGAACCCGACACCGATTCTGATGCTGACACCGATGCCGAGGAGACACCGTGAACCAGGCCTATATCTTTGATGCAGTCCGCACCCCGTTTGGAAAGTTCGGCGGCGCGCTGGCGGGTGTTCGTCCCGACGACCTCGGCGCCCAGGTGATCCGTGCCGCCGTCAACCGCGCCCCCGGCCTGGACCCGGAGCGGATCGACGAAGTGGTGTTTGGCAACGCCAACGGAGCCGGCGAGGAAAACCGCAACGTGGCCCGCATGTCGTCGCTCCTGGCCGGGCTGCCCACCTCCGTGCCGGGCACCACCGTGAACCGGCTGTGCGGCTCCTCGCTGGACGCCGCACTGATCGCGTCCCGGCAGATCAACACGGGCGAAGCGGACCTGATGCTGATCGGCGGCACCGAGTCCATGACCCGTGCCCCCTGGGTGCTGCCGAAAAACGAGAAGCCCTACCCGGCCGGCAACCAGACCCTGGCGTCCACAACCCTGGGCTGGCGCCTGGTCAATCCGCAGATGCCGGCGCAGTGGACGGTTTCCCTGGGCGAGGCCACTGAGCAGCTGCGCGAGAAGTACGGCATTACGCGCGAACGCCAGGACGAGTTCGCCGCCAACTCCCATCTCCTTGCCGCCAAGGCCTGGGACGAAGGCCGCTACGACAACCTCACAGTGCCGGTCGACGGCGTGGACCTGGCCCGCGATGAATCCATCCGTGCCGGCTCCACCGTTGAGAAGCTGGGCACGCTCAAGACAGTGTTCCGGCCCGTGTCCGACGACGCTTCCGGCGGCACGGTCACGGCCGGCAATGCCTCACCCCTGAACGACGGCGCCTCCGCCGCCTGGCTCGGCAGCGAGGCCGCGGGCGACCTGCTTGGGCTGGCACCGCTGGCCCGGATCGCCGGACGTGGAGCCGCGGCCAACGAGCCGCAGTACTTCGGCTACGCCCCGGTTGAAGCAGCGAACACCGCCCTGAAACGGGCCGGCATCGGCTGGGGCGACGTGGGTGCCGTCGAACTCAACGAAGCCTTCGCCGCGCAGTCCCTGGCCTGCCTGGATGCCTGGGATATCGACCCGGTTATCGTCAACGCCTGGGGCGGCGCGGTGGCCATCGGCCACCCGCTCGGCGCCTCAGGCACCCGGATCCTGGGTACGCTGGCCCGCCGGCTCGAGGCCTCGGGGGAGCGCTGGGGAGTTGCCGCGATCTGCATCGGCGTCGGGCAGGGCCTGGCCGTGGTTTTGGAAAACACCGCCCGGTAAAACACCGCCCTGTAAAAACCCGACGAACCAACACCGCATTCCACGAAGAGGAGAACCGTGCTCAACATTGTGCAGGACGTCGATGAGGCCGTAGCGCCGATCCACGACGGAGCCACCGTCATGATCGGGGGCTTCGGTCAGGCCGGGCAGCCGGTGGAGCTGATCGAGGCGCTGCTGCGGCAGGGCGCCAAGGACCTGACGGTGGTGAACAACAACGCCGGCAACGGCGAGCACGGCCTCGCCGCCCTGATCGGTGCCGGCCGGGTGAAGAAAATCATCTGCTCCTTCCCGCGCCAGTCCGATTCGCAGGTCTTCGACGCCAAGTTCCGGGCCGGGGAAATCGAGCTGGAACTGGTACCGCAGGGCAACCTCGCCGAACGGATCCGCGCCGCGGGTGCGGGCATCGGCGGCTTCTTCACCCCCACCGCCTACGGCACGCCGCTGGCCGAGGGCAAGGAAACCCGGGTCATCGACGGCCGCGGCTACATCTTCGAAACCCCGCTGCAGGCCGACTTCGCCCTGGTGAAGGCACTGCGCGCGGACCGCTCCGGAAACCTGGTCTACCGCAAGACGGCACGGAACTTCGGCCCCATCATGGCAGCAGCCGCCAAGACCGCCATTGTCCAGGTCAGCGAGGTCGTCGACACCGGGTCCCTGGACCCCGAAAACGTTGTCACCCCCGGAATTTACGTCAACACCCTGGTCCGCGTGGCCGGGGAAAAGGAGCCGGCAGCAGCATGAGCACTTCCCGCCTGGACAAGAACCAACTGGCTGAACTCGTGGCCCGGGACATCGCTCCCGGATCCTTCGTGAACCTGGGCATCGGACAGCCAACCCTGGTGTCCAACTTCCTGGCCCCCGAACAGAACATCACCCTGCACACCGAAAACGGCATGCTCGGGATGGGCCCCGAGGCCCACGGCGACGAGGTCGACCCGGACCTCATCAACGCGGGAAAAATCCCGGTGACCGAGCTCCCCGGCGCGGCCTACTTCCACCACGCCGACTCGTTTGCCATCATGCGCGGCGGGCACCTGGATGTCTGTGTCCTGGGCGCCTTCCAGGTCTCGGCCGACGGCGACCTGGCCAACTGGCACACCGGGGCTCCGGACGCCATCCCGGCCGTCGGCGGAGCGATGGACCTGGCCACCGGCGCCAAGGACGTCTACGTCATGATGTCCCTCTTTACCCGGGAGGGCGTCAGCAAGCTGGTGAAGGAATGCACCTACCCGCTCACCGGCGTCGGCTGCGTCACCCGCG
Source organism: Arthrobacter jiangjiafuii (assembly GCF_018622995.1). NCBI lineage: Bacteria > Bacillati > Actinomycetota > Actinomycetes > Micrococcales > Micrococcaceae > Arthrobacter > Arthrobacter jiangjiafuii. The sequence continues at coordinate 2,883,940 of NZ_CP076022.1, read as the reverse complement.
TTTACACCAACGAGGCGGTCTTCCTCCTGAAGGATGACGGCGTCCACGTCCGCGAGACCTACGGCACCACCTTTGAGGAACTAGCCGCGCAAATGGACATTCCGCTGATCCGCGACCAGGCCGGGCAGCAGGACTGACCACCACCATGGATGAGCGCATGAACGGCACCACAGCGGCCAGCGGCCAGTACGTCCAGTCCCTGGCCCGGGGGCTGGACGTGATCCGCGCCTTCGACGCAGACCACGTCCGGATGACCCTCAGCGAGGTGTCGCAGCAGACCGGACTCAGCCGCGCCACCGCCCGCCGCTTCCTGCTCACCCTCGTGGAACTGGGCTATGTCCGCACCGACGGCCGGTACTTCGAGCTGACGGCCCTGGTGCTGGCCCTGGGGTACTCCTACCTCTCCGGCCAAACCCTGCCGCAGCTGGCCCAGCCGGTGCTCGAGGATCTCTCGCGCGAGATTTCAGAGTCCACGTCGGCGTCCATCCTGGACGGCACGGAAATCGTCTACATCGCGCGCATCCACACGCGCCGGCTGATGCGGGTGGGCATCGCCGTCGGCACCCGTTTCCCGGCCTACGCGACCTCGATGGGCCGGGTCCTGCTCGCCGGGCTGCCGGATGCACGGCTCGAGGACTACCTGGCGGAGGTGGAGCTGCTCCCGTTGACCGAGCGGACCATCACCGACCGGAACCTCCTGCGCGAGGAAGTGCTCCGGGTCCGCGCTGCCGGCGCGGCGGTCGTCGACCAGGAACTCGAAGCCGGCCTCCGCTCCGTAGCGGTCCCGGTCCGCGGCCCCGGGGGAGATGTGGTTGCTGCATTGAATACCTCCATGCAGGCTTCGCTGGGCACCGGCAGCGGTACGCTGGAAGAGGCGGTTGCGCAGGTACTGCCGCAGCTGCAGGCCGCCTCCGCGAAAATCACGGCAGCGCTGGCAGCCCGCGCCTAGCCGCCGGGATGGCCGGCTGGCGACCAGCGGATGTGAGTTCCGCCGCACCTGCGGGAGGCCAGGATTAAGTCTGCTAGACTGATAACCAATTGTTTGTGTGGCAGTGGATGAAGGACGCTCGCAGAATCCCCCGGGATGCTGGTGAAGCGGGCCTGTTTCCGGGTTGCAGGGTTCCTGTGCAACGAATGCCACACTTTTGCACGCCTACGGTCGCTTCCGCGAGAGTATCGGAACTTCTCGCGGGTACTGCGGCAACGACGACTTAAAGCGCATCGCCTCGGCTGTTCCGACAGCTGACAGCGGGGCGGAGCAACCAAGAGAATTAATCTCTCGAGAAAAAACGGAGAACACGAAAGTGCCTACGATTCAGCAGCTGGTCCGCAAGGGCCGGTCACCCAAGGTCTCCAAGACCAAGGCTCCCGCCCTTCAGGGAAGCCCCATGCGCCGTGGTGTTTGCACCCGCGTTTACACCACCACCCCGAAGAAGCCGAACTCTGCGCTCCGTAAGGTTGCCCGCGTGCGCCTCAACGGCGGCATTGAAGTAACCGCTTACATCCCCGGTGTTGGCCACAACCTGCAGGAACACTCCATCGTCCTCGTTCGCGGCGGTCGAGTGAAGGACCTGCCCGGTGTTCGTTACAAGATTGTTCGCGGCGCACTGGACACCCAGGGTGTCAAGAACCGCAAGCAGGCTCGCAGCCGTTACGGCGCGAAGATGGAGAAGAAGTAATATGCCCCGCAAGGGTCCGGCCCCCAAGCGGCCGCTCGTTCTGGATCCCGTTTACGGTTCCCCGCTGGTCACTCAGCTGATCAACAAGGTTCTGGTAGACGGCAAGAAGTCCACCGCAGAGCGCATCGTTTACGGTGCACTCGCTGGCGCTCAGGAGAAGACCGGGGGAGACCCCGTTGCAGCCCTGAAGAAGGCCATGGACAACATCAAGCCGAGCCTTGAGGTCAAGTCCCGCCGCGTTGGCGGCGCCACCTACCAGGTTCCCGTCGAGGTCAAGCCGGGCCGTGCAACTGCACTGGCTCTGCGCTGGCTCGTCGGTTACTCCAAGGCCCGCCGCGAGAAGACGATGACTGAGCGTCTGCGCAACGAGATCCTGGATGCTTCCAACGGTCTCGGTGCTGCAGTGAAGCGCCGCGAAGACACCCACAAGATGGCCGAATCCAACAAGGCCTTCGCACACTACCGCTGGTAATAAGCCTGGCCGACGGCGGCCCCTCCTTCGAGGCCCTGCATTCCGCTTCGGCGGGGTGCGGGGCCCGAAGCAGATAAACGCAGTCGAACCGGCAAACACCAAATAAGGGAGAAACCGTGGCACTTGACGTGCTTACCGACCTGAACAAGGTCCGCAACATCGGCATCATGGCCCACATTGATGCCGGCAAGACCACCACCACCGAACGCATTCTGTTCTACACCGGTGTCAACCACAAGATCGGCGAGACCCACGACGGTGCCTCCACGATGGACTGGATGGCACAGGAGCAGGAGCGGGGTATCACCATTACCTCCGCAGCAACCACCTGCTACTGGGACAACAACCAGATCAACATCATCGACACCCCGGGTCACGTTGACTTCACTGTCGAAGTTGAGCGGTCCCTGCGCGTCCTCGATGGCGCCGTAGCCGTCTTCGATGGCAAGGAAGGCGTGGAGCCGCAGTCCGAGACTGTCTGGCGCCAGGCTGACAAGTACAACGTTCCGCGTATCTGCTTCGTCAACAAGATGGACAAGCTCGGCGCTGACTTCTACTTCACCGTCGACACCATCATCAACCGCCTTGGTGCCAAGCCGCTGGTTATCCAGCTGCCGATCGGCGCCGAGAGCGACTTCGAAGGCGTCGTCGACCTCGTAGAAATGCGTGCCCTGACCTGGCGCGGCGATTCCAAGGGTGATGTCACCATGGGCGCCAAGTACGAGATCGAGCCCATCCCGGCCGATCTTCAGGAAAAGGCTGAAGAGTACCGTGCCGCGCTGATCGAGGCTGTTGCCGAGGCCAGCGACGAGCTGATGGACAAGTACCTGGAGGGTGTTGAATTCACCCTCGAGGAAATCAAGGCCGGCATCCGCCACCTGACCATCAACTCGCTGGTATACCCGGTGCTTTGCGGCTCCGCGTTCAAGAACCGCGGCGTACAGCCGATGCTTGACGCCGTCGTCGCCTACCTGCCGAACCCGCTTGACGTGCCGAACATCAAGGGCCACGACATCCGCGACGAAGAGATCATTCTCGAACGCGCCGCTGATGCCAACGCTCCGTTCTCGGCCCTGGCGTTCAAGGTTGTGACGCACCCGTTCTTCGGCCGTCTGACCTACATCCGCGTGTACTCCGGTCACGCTGCTTCCGGCGCCCAGGTCATGAATGCGACCAAGCAGAAGAAGGAGCGCATCGGAAAGCTCTTCCAGATGCACGCCAACAAGGAAAACCCGGTCGACGAGATCACGACGGGCCACATCTACGCCGCTATCGGCCTGAAGGACACCACCACGGGCGACACCCTGTGCGACCTTCAGAACCCGATCGTGCTGGAATCCATGAGCTTCCCGGAGCCCGTGATTTCCGTGGCCATCGAGCCGAAGACCAAGGGTGACCAGGAGAAGCTCTCCACGGCCATCCAGAAGCTCTCCGAAGAGGATCCGACCTTCCAGGTCTCCCTCGACGAAGACACCAACCAGACGATCATCGCCGGTATGGGCGAGCTGCACCTGGACATCCTGGTTGACCGCATGCGCCGCGAATTCCGCGTCGAGGCTAACGTGGGCAAGCCCCAGGTTGCCTACCGCGAAACCATCAAGCGCGCTGTGGCCAAGCATGACTACACGCACAAGAAGCAGACCGGTGGTTCGGGCCAGTTCGCAAAGGTCCAGATCGCGATCGAGCCGCTGGATACGTCGGAAGGCGTATTCTACGAGTTCGCCAACAAGGTCACCGGTGGCCGTATTCCTCGCGAATACATCCCCTCCGTTGACCAGGGTATCCAGAGCGCCCTCACCGAAGGTGTGCTCGCCGGTTACCCCGTAGTCGGTATCAAGGCAAGCCTGCTTGACGGTGCCTACCACGATGTTGACTCCTCGGAAATGGCGTTCAAGATCGCCGGACGACAGGCTTTCAAGGAAGCCGCCCGTCTGGCGAACCCTGTACTGCTTGAACCGCTGATGGATGTTGAAGTCCGCACCCCTGAGGAATACATGGGTGAAGTTATCGGTGACATCAACTCCCGCCGCGGCCAGATGCAGTCCATGGAAGACGCCGCAGGCGTCAAGGTCATCCGCGCCCACGTGCCGCTGTCCGGCATGTTCGGGTACATCGGCGACCTGCGTTCAAAGACGCAGGGCCGTGCCGTGTACTCCATGTCGTTCAACAGCTACGCAGAGGTCCCGAAGGCAGTAGCCGACGAGATCATCCAGAAGGTGCGCGGCGAATAAAACCCTGGTTGGTGTTCCGGGGGCAACCCCGGAACACCAACCGTGTGCAGCGGGCCATGGCCCAGGCCGGAAGCCCGCTGCATAGCCAAACTGAGCGGCCTCGCTAGGCTGCTGCGGAAAAACGGCAATTTCATCAAATAAACAGCCCCCAGTAGACTTACATCAGTTTCAGCAGCGAGAAGCGCTGTTGAAGATTGAGTCTTCAACCTTTCTAGGAGGAACCCGTGGCGAAGGCAAAGTTCGAGCGGACTAAGCCGCACGTCAACATCGGCACCATTGGTCACGTTGACCATGGAAAGACGACGTTGACCGCTGCCATTTCGAAGGTACTTGCTGACAAGTACCCTGATCTGAATGAACAGCGCGATTTCGCTGCTATCGACTCTGCACCTGAAGAGCGCCAGCGCGGCATCACCATCAACATCTCTCACATCGAGTACCAGACCGAGAAGCGCCACTACGCACACGTAGACGCCCCCGGTCACGCTGACTACATCAAGAACATGATCACTGGTGCAGCTCAGATGGACGGCGCGATCCTCGTGGTTGCCGCTACCGACGGTCCGATGGCACAGACCCGCGAGCACGTCCTGCTCGCCCGCCAGGTTGGTGTTCCCTACCTGCTGGTCGCACTGAACAAGTCCGACATGGTCGACGACGAGGAACTTCTGGACCTCGTTGAAATGGAAGTTCGCGAACTGCTGAGCTCCCAGGAATTCGACGGCGACAACGTTCCCGTCGTGCGCGTCTCCGGTCTCAAGGCTCTGGAAGGCGACCCCAAGTGGGTTGCTGCCGTTGAAGAGCTCATGGACGCCGTTGACAACAGCGTGCCGGACCCGATCCGCGACAAGGACAAGCCGTTCCTGATGCCGATCGAGGACGTCTTCACGATCACCGGTCGTGGAACCGTTGTCACGGGCCGCGCCGAGCGCGGTACCCTCGCCATCAACTCCGAGGTCGAGATCGTCGGCATCCGTCCGGTCCAGAAGACCACGGTTACCGGTATCGAGATGTTCCACAAGCAGCTTGACGAAGCATGGGCAGGCGAGAACTGTGGTCTCCTGCTCCGCGGCATCAAGCGCGAAGACGTAGAGCGCGGCCAGGTTATCGTGAAGCCGGGTTCCATTACCCCGCACACCGATTTCGAAGCCAACGTCTACATCCTGTCCAAGGATGAAGGCGGACGCCACAACCCGTTCTACTCGAACTACCGCCCGCAGTTCTACTTCCGTACCACGGACGTAACCGGCGTTATCACCCTGCCTGAGGGCACGGAAATGGTTATGCCCGGCGACAACACTGAGATGACCGTTGAGCTCATCCAGCCCATCGCCATGGAAGAAGGCCTCGGCTTCGCTATCCGCGAAGGCGGCCGCACCGTTGGTTCAGGCCGTGTCACCAAGATCATCAAGTAATTTCCTTACTTGCTGAATCTTCGGTGAGTTCCAGGCCCGCGGGCCCGGAAACGAACTGAGGGAAGTCCCCGCTGCTGATGCAGCGGGGACTTCCTGCTTTTAAGGACCCCGCAGTTATCCCCAAACCGCCGCCGCGTCAGTAGAGGCCTCCGACAGCACCTAGGATGTGGAGCAGTTCACAGTCTTGCCGACGGGAAGTTGATGCACCATGGGGACAGTCTTGCTGATATTGCTGCTGGTGGTGCTCATACTGATGGGGATCGGGTTTGGCATCGGCTGGTTCTGCCGTGGGCTGAGAATGCCGCAGGCCGCAGCGGTTACCGCACCGGGGTCCGCGGCGGCGCCCGTGCCCGCGCCAGTACCCGCACCCATGGTGACCGTACCGATGGCACCGGCACCGGCACCGGCACCGGCACCGGCACCTGCACCTGCACCGGCGCCGTCCGGCCCGCCCGCGTTGTTCCCGCCGCCGCAGCCGTCGACTCCGCTCCTGCCCGGACCGCTCCCACCCGGACCGGCTCCGGCCCCGTCCGCCGCCGCGCAGCAGCAACAGCCGGCCTTCCAGGTGCCTGTCCGCCCGTCCCACCAGCCGGAGCTGCCGCCCTTGGCGTGGGCGGCCCTCCCGGCCCAGGCTCCGCCGTCCCCGGAGGAGCTGGCCGCGAGGGCGGCCGCCGAGGACGCCCGAAAGCGCCGCCGCGACCTGCGCAACATCAACATCACGCTCTACGCCGCGTGTCTGCTGCTGGTAGCGGCGGCCGCCCTGTTCATCGGTTTGGCCATACCGGAAACGGCGCGGTTCGCCGGCGTCACAACCGTCGCGGGCCTGTTCTATGCGGGCGGGCTGGCGGTGCACGCCCGCAGTCGGCGGCTGCGCCCTGCGGCCGTGGCGTTTACCGGAACCGGGCTGGCCCTGATTCCGGTGGTGGGGCTGGCCCTGCACAACTTCGTGCTGTCCGATGCGCCGCTGGCCTGGCTGGCCACCTCGGTCGCTGGGACTGCGGCTTTCGCCTACGCGGCCGCGAAGCTCGACAGCAAAGTGGTGGCGTACCTGTCGATCACCTTCCTGCTGTCCACGGCCTTGGCCTCCGGCGCCTCGATGCGCTCCGGAATCATCTGGTACTTCCTGTTCACCGTGGTGCTGGCCACTGCCCTTTCCCTGGCGGCGCTGCGCCGCCCGCGCTGGGTCAGCAACATCTACCTCGATGCCTTCGTCCGGTCCCACCGTTTCCTGGTTCCCGCCGCTGCGGCGGCCGCACTGCTCACGGCGGGGGAAATGGGCGGCTGGCAGTTTTCCTTCCTGTTCCTGGCATTCGCCGGCTACTACGCCGTGGTCTTCCTGCAGGCACGGGGGACCGAGCGGCTGGTCAACAGCTATGGCTCCCGGATCACCGCCACGGTCGGTTTGGCTGCACTGACCTACAAGCTCAGCGACGACGACGGCGGCATGCTGGTGCTGGCCGCGTCGCTGGCAATCGCGCTCCAGGCTGCCGGGCTGCTGGCCTGGCGGGCCCGCTACAACGCGCTGGGCGGCAGGACGTACTTCACGGCGGACATAATCGTCCTTTTGAGTCTGCAGGCGCTGGCCGGAGTGGCAGCAGGGCTGTACGCGACGCTTCCGTTCAACCGGGTGGCGAACGGCACGGGGGTCTTCACCGCTACGGCCGTCCTGGTCCTGCTCACGTTCATGGCCGCGGCGTGGAGGGTCGCCGCCGTACCGGCCGCCGCTCCCGCGGGGGCAGTGCTGCTGGGGTTCATGCCACGGGTGGCTGATCCCCGCGACGGGTCGCTCTGGCCGGCGGCGCTGCTCGGAGCCCTGCTCACGGCCTACTTCGTGGTGCGGGCGGTCCGTTCTGCCGGGATGCCGCGTCACGGCTTCGTCCTTGCGGCCCGGGCTGCGGCCACCGGCCTGGTTCCGGTCCTGGCCGTCGCCGTGTGCGAGACCGCAGGCGCCGGCCCGGCGGAAACCGTGCGCTGGGCGCTCCTGCTGAGCGCCGCGGCCGTGTTGGTGAACCAGTTGGTCTCGCTGTACCTCCTGGCCGCCGGCTGGCCGGTGCGCTTTGCTGAGGCTTCATTGGGTGCTGCTGCGGGGTTGGCGGCGCTGCTGACGCTGTCGCTGCGGTTCACAGAGGCACCGGGGTCGGTGTTGCCGCTGTGGGTGCTGTTCGCGTCGCTGGCGGTCAATGTGTTCACGACGCTGGTTTCGCTCCGGGCTCCGGTGGTGTTGGTTTGGCTGGAGTGGATGGCGCCGGCCGGGTTTGTGGTTGCGGCGGGGCTGGGCGCGGGTCTGCTGGGGGTGCGCGGCTACGAGGTGCTGGCCGGTGCTGCGCTGGCGTATTCCGGGTTTATGGCGGTGCGGGGGGCTCGGCCGGGGCAGCGCGGGGTGTATCTGCTGGCATCCCAGTTACTGCTGGCAGCGCTGGCGGCTTTGATCACCGCGGATCTGGACCAGGCGGTCCACGGGGTGTTCACGGCAATTGCCGTGTCGGTGACGGTTCAACTGGTGCTACGGACACTGCTGCAGGACAAATTCGCAGGGTTCGGGATGAACCAGCTGGTGAGCGTGGCGCAGTGGGGGAGCCTCGGGGTGTTGACGCTCCTGCCGTTGCTTTATGCCGAGGTTGCAGTCCGACCCCTGGCCGGCCTGCAGGCCGCCCTGCTGGCGACGGCTGCCGGTGCCGCGGTGTTCCTGCAGGTATCGATGGTGTTCCGGCGGGCCGGGGCCAGGCCCGTGCCTGTTGCGGATGCTTCGCTGGTCGCCGCCGCCTGCCTGGTGCCGCTGGTGACGGTGGTGCTGCGGTTCACGGAGGATCCGGGCACGGTGCTGACTCTGTGGGTGTTGTTTGCGGGGCTCGGTGCCAACGTTTTGATGACGCTGGTTCCGCCGCGGATCGGTGCGGACCGGTCCGCGCTGGAATCGGCCGGGGCGGCCGGCTTCGCCGTAGCGTCGGTCGTCGGCGCCGGCCTGCTGGGCGTGCGCGGCTACGAGGTGCTCACGGCGGCCGCTCTGGTCTATTGCGGCTTCATGGCCCTCCGCCGGGCGCGGGCCGGATTGCGCGGGCTGTATGGACTGGCTGTCCAGGCGCTGCTGGCGACGTTAACGGCCCTGGCCGCAGCCGACCTGGATCTGGGCGTCCACGGAGGGTTCGTCGCCGTCGCAGTCTGCGTTGCTGTGACGCAGGTGCTGCGGTCGCTGCTGCAGGACCGGTTCGACGTCGTGGGACAGGGCCCGTGGGCGGCGGCCGCGCAGTGGGGGAGCGTGGCGGTGCTGGTGCTGCTGCCG